>DUVN01000023.1 GCA_012841015.1 Clostridiaceae bacterium | reverse complement strand
GTAGTTTGTCTTCCGCGAGCTGATTGGCTATGTATTCCGTTATTTTCTTTTCATTCTTCCCTACAGTACTCACATAGTAACCGCGACACCAGAAGTGACGGTTACCGTATTTATACTTTAGGTTTGCATGACGATCGAAGATGATCAGGCTACTTTTTCCTTTTAGATACCCCATAATCTCCGATACACTATATTTCGGTGGAATCTTCACTAGCATATGGATATGGTCGATACAGGCTTCTCCCGCTAAGATCTCTATCCCCTTGCGCCTGCACAACTCGACCAGTATCTGACTGATATCTCGACGCAGCTTGCCGTAGATGACTTGGCGGCGGTACTTCGGAGCGAAGACGATATGGTACTTACACTCCCACTTCGTGTGTGATAAACTTTGGGAACCCTGCATGGGTCAAAACCTCCTTTGTACTATGGCTTGCGTGGTAGCTTGCCTAGTGTACCACGGAGGTTTTGCTTCTTGAAGCTAAAGCTTATTCCCCTCCACCCGCACAGCGGGTGGTTTATTGTTGCGCACGTTGCTCGTGCGCAACAGGCTTAAGCCTTCAAGTAAGAAACCCGAAGATGCTTTTGCAAGAAGCATCTTCGGGTTTAGTCTTGATTTTTTCTTGTCTTCTATCACCGTCCCGGCAATCGGGGCAAAGAACGCTCGTTGCACTATTCAACAAACGTTATCTGCGGATATACCCACGCAGCCATTTCATCGAGCATTGAAACGGTCGGCACTTCATTCATATAGATGTGGATCGGAATGAGCTCACGGACATTGTCTTCTTCCATGCCCGTGGCTTCAGCAACGCTCTTTACATATTCGACATATGAAACGACATCTAGGGTCATGCCTTTTTGTTTCAAGTATTCTTGCGCGAGGACGCGAAACAGAAAGGAGGATCTTCCGAGATAGAGAACGTATTGGCGAACTTCTCCTTCGTCCATCGTCGGTACACCGAATTCCTTTTGTCCGTATTCTTCTAGGGATAGTCCTTGTTCTTTTGCTTTTTTCTCAAATAGATCGAGTCGATGCTTACTTTCCCGCGTTGCCTCTTCGTCGTTAATTTCAAAGGTACTGCGTTGCACGAGCTGGGGCACAAGAAAATCAGAAACGATCATGCTCGACTGCTGTGATTTGATTGTGAGAGGAATTTCGCGACGCAGGGCGTCCTTATACTCCTCCACAGTGGTGACGCCGGACAACTCCTCAGCTTGAACCATCTCGTCCGTGAGTACATGCGCTTGACCTTCTGGCAGTTCCAGCTTGCTGTGTTTCTCAGCAAGTGCACGACACTGCTCCTCAATGAAGGCATCAATCGGAGGAAGCTTCAACTCAATGAGAGACTTCGGTATCTCGATGTTTTTGTAGTCGTAAATCGTCGTAACTTTTGTTTCCATGATTCGTCTCATTTCTAATCGATCGGGTTTGAGAGTGTGCTCTGGAATTGGCTCACCCCCAGTTCAAACTATATCATGAATTAAATGAAGACAGTGTGGCTACGGACAGCAACAAGACCACTTTTTGACGAGCTTGTAAACTGCTGCCTTGTGCTGTTCATCAATCATCGGAAGCTAACGGCTTGCACATGGTCGATATTTGTGTCTGTGGACATTCTGTCGCCCCAAGAGTTACAAGAAACCGCGCCACCCTTTGCACTACACCATGCTTCACTAACGGTATCACAGATCGGCATCATGTCGGGGAAAGGGAAGGTTGCAAGTCGTTCTCTTTCTCTAGTTAGATGACTGCGCAAGTTCCGTCACCTGCCCACGCTTGACTTCGAGAACAGCATCGTAGAGCGGCATCGTGTCGGGAAAAAGGACATGACTTACAGAGAGAACCGTCACACCATCCAGCGACAAGAGTGTCTTTTCGATGCTGCGCGCGACCCGTTCGTCTAGACTTGCAAATGCCTCGTCGAGCAACAGCAGGTCAGCGCGGGTGATCAATCCTCGGGCGATCGCCACGCGAGCCCGCTCGCCGCCGGAGAGATTCTTCCCGTTGTCGACAATGACGTGCTCAAGTCCGTTAGGCAGGCCAGCGAGATAGTCCGACAGCCCCGCCCCCTCGATCGCGCGCATGATTTCCTCGTCACTGTAGTCCTTATAGAGTGTCAGATTGTTTCGCAGCGTATCCTCAAACAGGAAAACTTGCTGTTCGACGTTCGCGATATGGCGATAATACGATTCACGCCGGATATCGACCAGATTCACGCCATCGACAAGAACGGCACCTCGATCAGGATTGTAGTACTTGCGTACTAGTCGAAGAATCGTCGACTTGCCTCCGCCGGAGGGTCCGATCATGAGATATTTTCCGCCTTTGTGCAGTGAAAAATGCGCATCCTGCAGCACCTGGTTGTCGCCGTAAGCGAATGAGACAGAGTCAAAGACGAGTTCATTGTCAAAGCCGTCAAACTCTTCCTTTTCGACGCTCAAATCTTTGTTCTCAAGATTCTCTTCCATGCTTAAGAAGACTGGGCGAACAGAAGCAACAGCGGGAAACGATTCTGCCATTTGACTCAATGACCCCATGATCATGCCAAATCCATTGATGGACAGGAGGATACCGCCTGTCGTGATTCCGCCCCTCCGAACAGCGAGCATCGCCAACGTCAGTAAAGCAGCGATGAATAAGCCGAACATGGCACTTTGTCGAGTCTGTATAACTGTCTCCTTTTTATCGAGCTTATACCGCTTCCACTGCACGTCGGTGCTCCTGCGATTGAAATCTTTTTCGATTCTATCCTCGAGATTATGGCTTTTGACAATACGGAACGCCGACAAAAACTCCCTGATGAACACCGTGTATTTCGTTAAAAAGCCAGAACGCTCTCCTTCATCTTTTTCAAGTGAACGGCCAGAGCGCATACCGAAGAAGATCAAAAGGACTCCGATCGCCGCTGCGACGACGGGAATCCACGATTTTGTCATTGAGAGTATGAAGATGCCGCCAAAAAAAGTGACTGATGCTGCCAAAATAGTGTAGAGGGAGGCGAAGTAACGTTGCTCCACGGTATTCATATCATTTGTGATGTTTGAGAGATAAAGTGCGCGGTTCTCACTTTGGAATTCACTGATGTTCTTCGCAAAAACGCGCTGAACGTAGCGCTGTTTCATCAGCGTATTGGCGCGCCGTATGTAACATCCGCGCATAAAGGACGACAAAAGATCGACCGGAATAAAGAGCGCCAACCCGATAAAGAACGGAGCGACAATTCTCGCAATATGGCCGGACTGTCCCGACAACGACGCATCGAGAAGGCGTTGCGTCAAGATCGCCAGATAGACATTAAGCGCCTCGCCGACCGCAACAGGAACGGCGGTGGGAAGGAGCATCAAAAGTGCTCTGCGAATCGTCCGCTTCAGCTCCGGAGGAAATGGTTGGCGCGGTGTTTTTTCTTTTCTTTTCGCCATCAGACGACCTCCGTGAAATAGTCATCGACGTGCCACGTCATGACATTTCCCGATTTGAGCTCGAGTACGGAATCATATCCCTCCGTAACGCCCTCGTAATACCGATGCGATATAGCAATCACCGTTGCGTCAAGCGACAGCAGCGTCTCCTCGACATGGCGCCCCAGACTCTCGTCGAGATTCGATGTCGCCTCATCAGCCAAAATCAGCGTCGCGCCCCTGATCACGGCACGAGCGATGGACACGCGCTGGCGTTCACCGCCCGACAAGTTCTTGCCGTTTTCCTCGAGCATCGTGTCGAGCCCGTCCGGCAATCGAGCGACGAGTTCGGATAGTCCCGCCTTTTCAACGGCATCGCGCACTTCTTCGTCCGTATAGTCTTCATAAAGTGTTATGTTTTGGCGAAGTGTATCTTCAAACAGGAAGACATCCTGATAAATCTCCGCAATCTGATTGTGCAGCAAGGCGGGACGAATCGAGCGCAACTCCGTTCCGTCGTAACGAATCTCACCTCTGTAGTCGGTGTAAACACCTGCCAGAAGGTTTAACAGCGTTGTCTTGCCGGAACCTGAAGCGCCTTTCAGCAGGATCTTCTCACCGAGATTAACAGAAAAAGTGACGTTACGCAGAACGCTTTGATTGCCATATGAGAACGAAAGTCCCTCAACGTCGAGCGAGCGATTGAAGGAGAACGGCTGATCCCCTGTCTCAAGCTCTTGTTTCTCATCCGGATCACCGTTGACAACTTTGTCAAAGATGCTCCGCGACGCCAGCAATTTGTTGCGGTGAGGGAAAATCCTAACAATGCTGAAAAGACAGCTTTGCGTGATCATTGCGATCAGCATGCCGCGAACCAAATCGAGTTGTCCGTGCGCAATGCGAATACCGACATAAAAGAAAGAGAGAACCGTACAGGCATATCCAAGCGTATCCATCGTTCCGCTCTGAAATCGGTCAAAGATGTTAAAACGAATCTTCACTCGTTCGAGCGCCGCGATAAACGCGTTCGACTGATCCTGAAAGCGATCCTCTACTTGATTAAGTTTAAGAATCTCCAAGCCGCTGAATACATTTGACATTTTCTGTGAAAAATCCTTGTTCGCCTCCGACTCTCTTGCCTTGAGCTTGACGAGCCTCCCTGCGAACAGCCTGCCAAGCAGACCCATGGCAATCGTCAACGCGAGGACAATAAAGGCAAAAAGGCGATCGACGACCAGAAGAATCAGAAAGCCGAAAAAGGCCACGCCGCCGTTAAAGATAACATTAAGGAAGGAGACAAAAAAATCATTCTCAATAATGTTGATGTCGTTAACAAGATTAGAGAGGTAGACATCTCGCGATTGGCGCGAGAATACGCGCACGGGAAGACCGATGATGCGACGAAAACCGAGCTTGCGAATATCGAGCAGAATGTCACGCATAAAGCCGATTCGCATACGGCGTGATACGTAATGGAAGAACGAAGGTAACACAAGTCCGACGAACAGAATGGCAATCCTTGTGAGCGTTTCTTTTCGGGTGGTCGCATCGATGATACCGAAAGCATAGCTGAACATCATCTGTTGTATCAGTTGCTGGCAGATCGGCAACAACGCGCCGATCAAATACACGATAAATCCGCGCTTGCGCTTCCTGAGCACGTCACCCATTGTGATGCTTCGTTTCTGCTGTTTATCGTTTTCCAACTTTTGCATCGCCTCGACGTCGCTCTCAATTTCTTACGACATCATCGTCCTTATAGACAACGAGCATGTACTGGCAGACTCCGTCATCAGATTTTTCGTAGTTACCGCAGTTATGGTCTCACAAAATAGCAAATTTGCACCAACTCAGACACAGTCATTTCATCACACAGTTTTTCAGTTCGTCAATGCACAAAATGCCAAGAACCACCTGTAAGCTCCATAAACATAACAGCTCAGCTACAGTCAACGTACGACACCGAAAAGTGTTAAACACAGAAAGGCACTTGTACGCCATACAAAAGGCTGGCATGTGTCGATTAACTGCAGTGTGACACATTTCTTAAATATAAATGTCGAACACTGAGGACTGTCGTTGCAGCTCAAAAATTAGCAAACATCGCAGGCAAAATCCTAGGAAATTGATTATTAGTTGATATCGAATGCCGTGAGTCGCTGATAGACCTCAGAGATCGGAAGCCCCATGACGGAGAAAAAATCGCCCTCAATTCGTGAAATCAATAATCCTCCGAGCTCTTGAATACCGTATGCCCCGGCCTTGTCAAGCGGTAATCCCGTAGCAACGTAGCGATCGATCAGAGACTCTGTGACAGGCGTAAGGGGGTGAAACGTGACGTGCGAGACGCTCGAGAACACATCAGCTGACAACGCCGTAAGGAGGGCGACACCCGTATCGACCGTATGCGTCTTGCCTGAGAGTGTACAGAGCATCTTTCGCGCGTCATCTTTATCTTTCGGCTTGCCGAACAGACGACCGTCGAGCGAGACAATCGTATCGGCTGCCAAGATCAGGCAGTCTGGATATTCTCGCAGAGAGGCCTGCGCCTTGGCGAACGCGAGTCTCTCGACGAGGCTGCACTCATTGAGAACGGGGTCGGTGTGCTGCCACTGGTGCAACACTTCGTCTTCATCACACGAAGAAGGTGCAACCTCAAACGGAAAACCTGTCATCGCCAGTAATTCTTGTCTTCGCGGCGATCGACTCGCCAAGATCAATTTCATCCGCAAAATCTCTTCTTTCTCTTATTCTTCGGCACAAGATGTTCTCACTTGAGGATCCACATACTGATCATGTCGCATTACACCGGTTGTTTTCGCTAAGATACCGTAATATCTTTGTTAAATGGCAACGCCACCTATTTTACTACACTTTCAGCCTATAATAGAGGTACCACAACCACACGATGGAATAGGAGAAAAATATGAGCGATTTGAAATATCTTAACTTGCTAGCCAAACAATTCCCGAACGCGTCATCGGCGAGAGCGGAGATCATACGCTTACGTGCCATTAATGAGCTTCCAAAAGGAACAGAATACTTCTTCAGCGACATTCATGGTGAGGACGTAGGCTTTATCCACTTGCTGCGAAGCGCGTCGGGCAATATCCGCAAAAAGATATCTGAACTCTATGAATATGAACTGACACAAGATGCACAAAACCAATTAGCCAACCTCGTTTACGATCCGAAACGTGTCTTATCAATCCTCAAGGAATCAGGGCGCATCACGGATGATTGGCTCGCAATTACCATCTACCGCCTCATTAATCTGAGTAAATACATCAGTGTCAAATACTCATGGCACTCAATCTCTTCAAAAATCCCGAAAGAATTTGAAATCATCATCACGGAACTTCTTTTCTCGTCGTACGAAGAGAGCAAAAAGAACTATCTTAACAGTATCATCCGTTCCATTATCGAAGAAGAGACAGCCTTTTCCTTTATCGGTGCTTTGTGTGAAATGATTCAGAACATTTCTGTCAACACCTTACACGTTATCGGTGATATCTACGATCGCGGACCTGGACCTCATCGCATCATGGAGGAGCTTATCGATTTCCCCGATGTCGATATTCAGTGGGGCAATCACGACATCGTCTGGATGGGAGCCGCTGCCGGTAACACAGCCTGTATGGCGCACGTTATCCGCATCGGCATCGGTTACAATACGTTTGATTTCATGGAAGAGGGCTACGGTATAAACTTAAGACCGCTCTCTACCTTTGCAGCTAAAGTTTACGCCGACGACCCCTGCGAGCGTTTCAAGACACGTCAATTTGATACGCCGGAGTTCGGATTTATTGACGACCATCACTCTGCGAAAATGCACAAGGCAATTTCTGTCATTCAGTTCAAACTTGAGGGACAACTGATCGATCGATACCCGCGGTGGAATATGGATCATCGCAACGTTCTTAAAAAAGTCAACTTCGAGCGCGGCGTCTATGTACACGATGGCGTCGAATATCCTCTGCTCGATACGAACTTCCCGACCGTCGATCCCGACGATCCCCTGCGCCTATCAGAAGAAGAGGAAGAGCTCGTACGCAATCTCGAGGCGTCGTTCAGACATAGTGAACCGCTCCACCGTCACATCCGCTTCCTCTATTCCAACGGATCGACTTATCTCAACGTCAACAAGAACCTCTTGTTCCACGGTTGCGTTCCTTTAAAAGAGGACGGCTCGTTCCAAGAGGTACCAGTCACAGGGAAAAAATATTACGGACGTGAACTTTTCGACGAACTTAATGCCGTTATTCATGACGCTTATTTTCAGCCGGAGGACTCGCCGGAGCGTATACGGGCGCGCGACTACATGCTTTACCTGTGGTGCGGATCGCTCTCGCCGCTATTCGGGAAAAGCCAAATGTCGACATTCGAGAATTTCTTCGTTGAAGATAAGACGTTACGCAAGGAAGTCTACAATCCTTATTTTGAGCATTCTGCTCACGAAGATACATGCAAGATGATCCTCGAAAATTTCGGATTAGATCCGGAGATAGCACGCATTATCAACGGTCACGTCCCGGTCAAAGCAAAAGAAGGTGAAAGTCCCGTTAAGGCAAATGGTAAGCTCTTTGTCATCGACGGCGGACTCGCAAAAGCATACCAGAAGCGCACAGGCATCAACGGCTACACGCTGATTTTTAACTCCCACCATCTCGCCCTCGCTGAGCACCACGACTTTGAAACGATTGAAAGCGACATGGGAAGCTACACGCCGCGCATTTTAATTGTCCAACCGATGAAACACCGTCTACAGGAAAAACACACCGATTTAGGTAAAGAGATCTCAGCAAGAATTAAAGAGCTGAGAGACTTAATCGAAGCATTCAACCGCGGAAACATAAAGGAAAAGTAGCGATTCATTCTGTTGCAATCATGTCCTGCTCATAGCTGGAGTGTCGCGCTAACTTGGCAGCACAAGAAAACGGTTGATCATTTTTAGGGGCTGTCTCGTTGTCGATTAGCTGTTTTGAGACAGTCCCTTTAGCGTTAAGCAAACGTACAGACATCATGCGTGGTGTATTTATTTCGCGATCATCACGACACGTGCATTGAGGCGCTCAATGAGGTCGTGATCGTGCGAAGCAAGGAGCATCGGTTTTTCTTGAGCGACCTGACGGACGAGCTCAATCGCTTTTGCCTCGCTTTTTTCGTCGAGCTCGCGGAATGCTTCATCGAGATACAAAATATCGGACTCGGGAGCCAGTGCTCGTGCCAAAGCAAGGCGGCGCTGCTCACCACCGGAAAGGGTCGATGCAGGCTGGTTTTTCACCGAAGTCAGGTCGAGCTTTGCGAGAAGTTGGTCAGCAACATCGTCGCGGTAGTCTGGCAATACAACTCGAATATTATCTCTCGCTGACAGCTGCGGTAGCAGGCGATTGTCTTGGAAGACAAATACGCCGCGCTTTGGCACCCCGCTAATCGTACCACCATCCTGCTTTTCAAGTCCCGCGATGAGACGGAGCAGAGTCGTCTTACCTGAACCTGAAGCACCAAGGAGCAGAACGGGGCGGTCGAGTTTCAAGTCGGCACTGAAATTTTCAAACACGAGCGACTGATCAAACTTTTTCTGCAAATTGTTGATCGAAATAACACTGGTCTGTCTTCCGGCACATTGTACAGCACACATGCCGTCGCTTTCCGCAGAGGAAGAGCATGCTTCAGTTGATTTTTCGCCTTGGAATGTGACAGGCGACTTAGGCAATATCGCACCTATTCGCTCGAGCATGAGACGGTAAAGCGCGATCAGCGTTTTTTCAACGATAAATGCCGCTATGACGAGCACAACGGTCCACGCCAACAGGTGCTCCATATCAAGATAGAGTTTTGCATCGTAGATCCGACGCCCGATCGTGTTTTTTGAAAAAGCAAGAACCTCCGCAGCGACACCCGCTTTCCACGCCATCCCGATCGCAACACTAGAAGCGGCAAGAAATTCTTCGCGCGACTGAGGAATGACAACATACCGCACCACATCTCGTTTTCTCAGCGAAAATATTCGTGCCATCTCCAAGAGCCCCTGATCGACGTTCAGAAAGGCACTGAGCAAGTGATTGTAAATCATAGGAAATACGACGAGCCCTGAGATAAACGATGTGAGCGTTCGACCGCCCATGAAAAACATCGCAATCAATATGAACGATACGATCGGAACAACTTTCATCACCTGAACGATGGGAACCATAAGAAAACGAAGCCTTTCGGCATGCGCTGCACTCCAAGCCAGCAGAATCGCGGCACTAGTAGCCACTAAGACGCTGAGCAAGATACCAGATGTAGAGTACGCAACAGTCGTCCAGCTCTCCTTGCGTGCAAACATCTTAAACGCTGTGCTGAGAACGCGACAAGGGGAAGGTAATAAAAATCCCGTTCCACCTAAGACGGAGAGGAGCTGCCACAGCAGAACTAAGAGCAGCGCCCCTCCAATTGCATACAGTGTTTTTCGTTTTTTACTTTCCACCGAAATAGAAATCATCACCTGGCAGTTTGCCACCGACAGACTGAGGATTCGCCTCCATCAAGAGCTCTAAAAATCCCGATAATTGTCTCTGCATTTCTTCGCCGGCAAAAAAGCGGATATGACAAAAAGGTATCGCTTTTTTCGCGATGGCACCTTTGAAGATATCGAGCTTCTCAATCATAGCGGACGCTTCATCAAGGTTATCATTGACGAATTGTATACTCGTTTCATAACAGTTGATAAAAGCCTCGATGGCTTCAGGATCCTTGTCGATGATCTCTTTGCTCGCAACAAGCACACCCATTACCAGACCTGCATCTTTGATCACGTGTCCCCATTCCGTATTCAGATCGATCGCGGACCGCAGATCTGTCACTTGCTGCTGAGCCACGGTAACAAATGGCTGTGGCAAGAGGGCGACGGAACCTTCCTCTTTTGCAATCTGCGCAACGACAGCAGAATGATCACTTTCCCATTTGAGCTCAACGTCCTCGTCTGGGTTGATATCATTTTTCTCCAGCAAAAGGCGCAGTACATACTCCGGGACAGCTCCTTTGCCGGACGCATAAATCGTCTTGCCGACAAGATCTTTCAACGTATTGATCGTCTCTCCTCTCTCCACAATATGGAGGACGCCCAGCGTGTTGATTGCAATGACGGCAATCTTGCCTTCTGTCTTGTTGTAGAGAACGGACGCCAAGTTGGACGGTACAGCGGCAAGATCGACATCACCACGTACTATCATGGGAACGATCTCTTCAGGCGAAGCGACGAGTGCAAATGATAGATCAAACGCTTCCATTCCCTCCTGTGCATCGATAATGAGCGGCGCAAGCCCCATGCTCGTCGGGCCTTTCAGTCCTGCAAGCTTAAGGAGTGTACGCGGCGAATCAGATGGCGTGGGATCACTCGGTGGTACTAGATCATCTGGTGTCGTTGTCGGCACACTTTGCACAGTATCCGGCGTTGTCGTACCCTTTGTTGTGTCTTCACCCGCTGACGAACACGAAGTGGCGAGCAACAAAATGACGAGCACCAACGCACACAGTCTTATTCGTTTTGTTGTAATCATGTTTCCCTCCGATTTACGCCGACTTTACATCGGCACTGCAGTTCCTCTTTCTCTTTCTCTTTTTCTAATTGCTCTCAGGATGATCGCCCATCATGCATCACATGTAATAACCGATTAGAGGGCTAGCTTCACTCTTAACATGATGCGCTTCATACAAGGCTCCTTTCCTGCTTGGCCAACTGAACGTGTCGGTATTGCACAGTAGTTTAAGCGTAACACAACACCACAATCGCTAGGTAACTTATATGACGTCTACGCTCCGATTGCTCAATGTCAAATGTGCTTTGACTTATTTTATTGTCTGTGCAACAATCGAATTGCCAGCAATGATTCCTTCAATGCGCAGAATCATATTAAGGACATTGCCAACCTCATAACCACCATTACGATTGGGAGTTGCCATGAAAACACCTCAAATGAAACGCCTTGCGACTGTTATGGTAGCGGTAGCCTGCATCGCTCTCGTCATTGCAGGCATCTATATGTCGTCATCGGATCAACATCCACATGAAACAGTTAGTGGTGGCTCCAGTGAAGCAAGCCACACGACAACAGAAGGTTCCCAGGAGACGGCAAGTTTGTCTACGAGCCATACTTCCGTGACGCCCACCACCGAAGCGTCCATGACGACCCCTGAAACGACAACGGAAGACCAGCAGGAGAGCAGTACCTCGTCGGCTCCCACGACAACGCGGTCGTCAGCCTCTAAATCTAAGACAACGGCAAAAAAGACAACGAAGGTGTCTAAAACCACTAAGGTGTCTAAAACAACTAAGCCAACCGCAACAAAACCTTCCGTCACCAAAACTCGGACGACAGCAAAAAAGACGAAGGCGTCTAAAACGACAAAGCCTTCCGCGGCGCAACCTAAGGTTAAAGGCGCCGTTGCGATCACCTTTGATGATGGCCCTGGAGCACATACGGCGCGCCTTCTCAATGCACTCAAAAAATACAATGCAAAAGCGACATTTTTCGTAGTTGGCAACAGAGTGGCCAGTAATGGCGCTCTCATCAAGCGCATGGTTAATGAAGGGCACGAAGTTGCGAACCATTCTTTCAGTCATCCCGACTTGCGCAAACTATCAGATGCAAATGTGAAAAGCCAGATCAGAAAGACAAACAGTGCCATCGCCGCAATCACAGGGAAGAATCCAAAGCTTATGCGCCCTCCGTACGGCGCATTCAACCGACGCATCACCGGACTGGCAAAACAAGAGGGCCTCGCTCTTGTGCTCTGGTCGAATGGCCCCGTAGACTGGAAGTACAGAAATGCTGACTACGTCTGCAGGGGTATTCTCGACAACGCAAAACCTGGCAGAACGATATTGCTCCATGACATACATAAGACGACGGTAGACGGTGTCATCCGCGCGCTTCCTGTGCTAGCGGAGCGCGGCATCAAACTCGTCACCGTCAGCCAGCTCGTCAACTTGAAGCCGGGCGACGTGCACCCGTCGTATTGGAGAAAATAGCGTCGATAACAATAGACACCTTTCGACACGATGTGGTCTTCAACCGTTCTCCGAATGAAATTAAGTAGCGTTTCTTCGCTACCTCAATTTAACTGAAAGCCCTTTTTCACAAGCGTCGACAATACCGATTTTTGTATGCACATAAGTCTGCGCGAGATCGCAGCCGGGACGGTCATTCCCCTCGATGATAATGGGGCCATCAGGAGTTATTGCAACATCCCATCCGACATAGCGCGCCCCGGGATTTTTCAACGCTGCCCGCGTGACGAGTTCTTTAACTTCATCGATCATGGGAATCTGAATACCTACGAAAGGAAGGTTCGTATCGGGGTGATGCGTATAAACTGCCCCATACCTCTCCTTCGCACTGTAGCAAGGATGAGTAATGCGTCCATCGTCCGATAACCTCGTGTACAACCCCCCAGCGCTCAAGTTGTCGATAAAGGAACCCTGTCGGCCAACACGAAGAACCATGTAGATCACAGTAACTTCGCCACGCTCGTTGATGCAGGTGCAAACGCGCAACGTATTGACAGAATTGGCGTTAATTGCACTCAGTTCGCTATGTTGTTGCGCCTCCTCCTCAATCACGACCTTTCCCTCACGGACGAGTCGGTCGTATTGCCCCGAGGCCTGTTCCCGCGTCAACTTCTCAATACCGACACCGCCCAATCCACGTGCTGGCTTAGCAAATACATGATCAAATCTAGAGACAAACGCCTCATAGTCCTCGCGATCTGTTTTCCTCAAGTCAATAAAATCTCGACCGAGAAACTCGCGGTATTCTTCATTAAAAAGACCTTTATCTTTGATGATACGTGAGATCTCGGGTGCGTTACAACGAAACAGAATAGCATTGTCTTTATATTCCGCTATAAACGTATCGCGAATAGCTGGGTCTCGCTGAAAATCAAACCCGAAACATAGGTAATTAAGCCATGTCGCCCCTCGCTTATAGTAACAATCGATCAGATCAAAAAAAATGCCAAGAGTGGTGCGACCGCTTCGCTTCGCCATCGCTCTCGCAGAACCGAAAACCTTTTTCCAATCAATCTTAAAAAGTCGACGCAGACTCATTGGAACCTCCTGCTCACCCGGAATTCGAAGTCACGATGACCTCTAGCTCCGAAAACTAGAGACATTATAAGTCCGAGGCGAAAGAGCGTCAAACAGGATGTAATTTGAAGGTAGAGAATACGTCTTAATGACAAAAGTGTCACAAAACCGTCACGTATCACCTACTTGAACGGACACGCCTTCACACGTAGTATTATTAGTGCACATGATACACAACGTCCGGTCTGAAGATTCCGGCGATATTTGCATCTCGATGATTTCAGGGTCGCGATGCTGAATCAAATGAATTGATCGATAGGAATGACATGATAAAACGGAAAAACATAATTGTATATGCGTGTCTCGCCGCCGTCATGTCGGTCGCCGTTATTTCGAGTTGCCAAAAACCACTCCAAGTAACCTTTGATCCCCTCACGATTCCGCACCTTGAGGAAAATTTCTCTGAGCTCAATCATGACGACCTGCCGATGATTGATCGCGATTTGCCCCATCTCAACCAGACAACTCCTTCCTCCCCGTCGTCGGTCATGACAACGCCATACACAACAGAGAGGACGAGTGATACCTCATCCGCAACGACAACTGAGGCGACAACAGAGGCGAGTACAACGACTTCAACTAAGAAGTCGACCTCGACAACAAAAGCGACATCGACGAAACCGAAAACGACAAAACAAAGATCATCGACGAACAAAACAACAACGACCACAAAGACAACGGCACAAAAAAAGACGATGACAAGAAAATCGACGACAGCACAAAAAAAGACAACAACGAGAAAAACGACGACATCCACCAAGAAGACGACAACTAAAAAAACAACAACCACTAAAAAGGTGACAACAACGAAAAAAACGACAACTAAACCGACAACCACCAAAAAAGTAACAACAACGAAAAAAACGACAACTAAAAGAACAACAACCACCAAGAAGATGACACCTAAACCAACAACCACTAAAAAGGTGACAACAACCACAAAGACGACGACTACACCGACAACAACGCCTCATTCGACAGAAACGACGACACCCAAACCGACAACAACAAAGACGGTCAATGGAACGAATCGTCCCGATCTGGCGATCCAACTTCTCACGCTTGCGAATGAGAAACGGGCAGAAAGAGGTCTCCACGCGCTGACTCTGAATGCGTCGTTGACGAGTTCAGCAGAGCTTCGCGCCACTGAGGTCGCCATCAAGCAATCTCACACGCGACCTAACGGAACATCGTTCAGAACAACCATCACCATACCTTACACACGGTCTGTGGAAATTATCGCGTGGGGAGGGAATCGCCCATCGCCGGAAGCGGCCGTCACCGGCTGGTACAACTCTCCCGTACATAAGCGCAACTTGTTGCATCAGGAGTATACGGAGGTTGGTGTCGGCTGCTATAGTTTGAATAAATGGCCGTACTGGTGCTGGGTGATGATTTTCATCAAGCCTTAAGCTTTAAGCGTATCAATCACGTCCATTACAATGACACGCGGGAGCTTTCGCTCTATCGTGTCCTTCTTAAGGCATTACGGGCATTATAGCCTTTTTTGCTATTTGTTTTAATCTAATTGGTCGCACATAAATGACAGATCAACGATTAGAGCTAGGCGTCTTTTCGTTTCCCTTATTGTCGGTCTGCCTTCTTTGGCAAATCATCGATTTTACAGCCCAGAAACGCTTCAATTGTCGGCCTGATACCTTGGTTGACGCGCTTGACATGGTCATAGTACTGATAGAAGTCGTAGCTTCCCCACGGATTGGCTTCAATAACACAAGGTCCTGTCTCCGAGACGGCCACATCCCATCCCATATGACCGTACTCATCTTCGCCTTCCATAATCTCCATCATCATGTTGACCATTTCTTTGAAGTACGGAACTTGGAAACTCCCGTCAGAAATCGCGACACCCGTCATTGGATGAACGTCGTATCGAGTCTCAAAATCGAGATCGAAGACTGAATCGTTGATAACAGCTTGGGAGATGAAGCGCCCCTCCTCATCGACGGCAACGCACGATGAACTTTGCCCCACTTTGATGATGTCGACGTCATCAAAAAGTGCGATGCGAACAGAAAGGGGGAGCATCATGATTCTCCCTTTATCTTTCAAAAAAGTAAAACGGAAGCTGGCGACGGCGCTTGGCGAAACAGTGTCGAGCAGGGGGTGTTGCACGATCAACTCTTCGAGCAGATCATATTGTTCTCGAATGCGCGCAACCGTCTCATTGATGGTACGCGCATCGTATGCAATCTTCTCAATGCCAACACCTGCGTAGCCCATCGCATCTTTCGCAAAGACGGTCCCCTTATCTTCCAAGAAAGAGCGTATTTCTTCATCGCTTGATTCCGCCACAATCAGCATGTCTCTGAAAAAATACTTTCTGTATCGTTTGTAGGCGACGACCTTGTCTTGGACGTAATCCAGCGTCGATCGCGGCGGGTTCAGCGCATTGACGAGCCTGATCCAATCTTTAATGTAAATGTATTGATCGCGAAAAGCAGGGTCAGTATACTTCGTAAAGTTAAACATCAAGTAATTGCTGACTGTGCTCCCGTACTTGAACTTACACCGCATCATATCGATGAAAAGATCAAGATGTGACCGATCGGAACGGGTAGCCTGCTTCCTCGCCGCACGCCATGCACCTCGGATATAGGGCCACGCGTTTCGTAACTTCATAATCTGTCCCCCTCACTCTTCAACTGGTGTCACAAAATGGACGCTCACCATCACCGGCGGATTGAGTGGGCGATCGTGTGCATCAACTTTCAAGGCAGCGATGCGATCGACTTCTTCCATCCCGAACACGACCGAGCCGAAAGCGGCGTAAGAGCCGTCAAGGTGTGGGCTCGTGGCGTCACAGATAAAAAACTGTGAGCTTGCTGAGTCTGGATCATTTGTTCGCGCCATTGAGACGACACCCCTTTTGTGCAGCAGTTGATTATCAATACCGTTCCTGCTGAACTCCCCTTTGACCGTCTCGTTTGAGCCGCCCATCCCCGTTCCAGCCGGATCTCCTCCTTGGATCATGAATCCTTGGATGATACGATGAAAAATCAATCCGTCATAAAATTTCGCGTTCACGAGCTTTTGAAAATTCGCGACCGTCAAAGGCGCCTGATCAGGTCGTAGCTCGATCACGATTGAGTTCCTACTATCCATCACGATTTCCACAAAATTTGTCTTTTCTTCTGTTTTTACAAAGCCACTCACAGGTAAAGATGACATCTGTGTCGTACTCCCTTCTGTTGTCTGTTTGCTGTCGACCGTCCCCTGGGGGCTCTCCGATGGTTCACTCTCCTGTTTTTCACCACAGGCAGTAAGGGCAAACAAGCTAAAAACAATCATAACGGTCAGCCCGATACAGGCGTACCGTGCAATTTTTCTTTTCATTTTCGATCATACCCCTCTACTCACATCAACGTACTGACAATGAGTTTGCGTATAAGCAGGCAAAACACCTAGCATGTCTTCAACTGAAAAGAGCATAACACAAAGACTCATGCCCCGGCATGATGACTGGCAACAACACATGGTCCAAAAAGCACATTGATTATATATGAAACAAGCAAATTATTCCCGCCAGAGAACGTGTCAGTCATTTCAAGTTAATTGTTCGCAAATCAACATCGCAGATCAAACAGTTACTACAGTATCAGGAGCCTTTTCCACTGGGTTTTGTTGAAATAATTCAAAAATTCGATATTAATTGAAAAACTGCACACCGGCACTGTGCGGTCCGGAGAGGCCGGCTGATACCTAATACAGAAATTCGATATTAATTGAAAAATTGCACACCGGAGTTGAGCGGTCCAGAAAAACCGGCGGATACCTAGTACTGAAATTCGATATTAATTGAAAAACTGTACACCGGCGCTGAGCGGTCCGGAAAAACCGGCGGATACCTAGTACTGAAATTCGTTATTAATTGAAAAACTGCACACCGGCACTGTGCGGTCCGGAGAGGCCGACTGATACCTAATACAGAAATTCGTTATTAATTGAAAAACTGTACACCGGTGTTGAGCAGTCCGGAATAACCGGCTGATGCCTAGTACAGAAATTCGATATTAAATGAAAAACTGTACACCGGCGCTGAGCGGTCCGGAGAGGCCGGCTGATACCTAATACAGAAATTCGATATTAATTGAAAAACTGTACACCGGTGTTGAGCGGTCCGGAGAGGCCGACTGATACCTAATACAAAAATTCGATATTAATTGCAAAACTGAACATTGTAGTTGAGTATAAAATACAAAAAATCGACTTTATATGAAAAATTGCACATTGACATTAAGTGTAAAGTTCAGAAAATCGATATTAATTGAAAAATTGCACATTGCAGCTGGGTGTTCGGACAGATGGCCTGACGTAAAAGGGGAGGACTTTGCATCCTCCCCTTTTTGGATGTTGATTGTTAAAGCGAGATCGTCATAAGTGCGCCCGCCTCAAATGGGTGCTACGCTTCGTCGGCCTCTAGTGAGATAAAGTCGAAGGCGGTGACGTCGAAGAGTCCCATATCTGTTAACTTGAGTTCCGGTATGACGGGCAACGACATAAAGCAAAGCGTCATCACCGGCTCCACGTCGCCCTCAACGCCGAGCTCTTGCCAAGCGATGTCATGGATGTCGATCAGCTTCTGCATCACCCATTCACCCGATTGATCACTCATGATGCCTCCGACTGGCAACGGAAGCGACGTCAACACTTCTGCGTCTTTGACGAGTACAACGCCGCCACCTAAAGAGATCAATTCCTCGACTGCGAATGCCATGTCGGCGTCATTCGTCCCGGCAACGATGATGTTGTGCGAGTCGTGCGCGATCGAGAGGGCGACAGCGCCTTGTTTGATCCCGTAGCCGCGCAGAAGCGCGACAGCGACATTGCCCGTTTCCTGATGTCGCTCAACTACAGCAATCTTGACGATATCCTGAGCAGGATCATAGACAAAATCACCATTTTCATCGACTGTCACTGTGGCGATACCCTTTCCTGTGACGACGCCTCCAGGAAGTATGTCAATCACATGGACGCGGTTGCTCTTTAAGTTGAGCTTCAACTTATCGATCGAAAAATCTTTCACATGCATACTGCTCTTGACAGGCGTATAATCGGCTCGTTTCACCTCGAGCAAGTACTCACCATCGCGGGCAACCTCCACACCGCCAATGAAGACACGCTTCGAACGGAAGTCCTCAAGGTTATTTACGAGGTTGATATCGGCGCGACGGCCGGGGAAGATCGCTCCGCGATCGTTGAGACCAAATGCTTCCGCCGCGTTGAGCGTCGCCATCTGAACGGCCGTTATCGGATCGAGGCCGAAACGTACACAGCGGCGCAGATGGTCATCTAAGTGACCTTCCGTCAAAATCGTCTTCGGCTGGCGATCGTCGGAACAGAGAAGACAGCGCCTACTGTTCAGCGGAGTCACGACCGGCAACAAAGCTTCCAGATTGTGGCACGCTGACCCCTGACGCATCATAATATACATTCCGTTCGACAGCCTTTCTTTCATCTCTTCCGCCGTTGAACACTCGTGGTCGGCGAGGATACCCGCAGATGCATACGCACATAGATCTCGTCCGGTCAATCCAGGACTGTGACCATCGATCGGCTTTCCTGATTTTTTACCGGCAATGATTTTGTCAATCACACTGTCATCACAGTAAATAACGCCCGGGCAATTCATAAATTCTGCAAGTCCCAAGATGCGATCGTCGGCGAGTGGCGCTTCCATATCTTTCGCCTCGATGACAGCTCCAGCATGTTCAAAAGGTGTCGACGGCACACATGACGGCAACATGTATTCGATACGGAGCGCTACCTCCGCCGCCGCATCTAGCATATACTCAAGTCCTTTAAGCCCTGCGACATTCACGATCTCATGCGGGTCGGCAATAATTGTCGACGTCCCATAGGGCACAAGAAGACGACTGATCTCCTCCGGTGTTACGTAAGCGGACTCAATGTGGATATGGCTGTCGATGAGCCCGGGAAGAGCATAAAGCCCAGTCGCATCAATCTCTTCTTTTCCTGTATACGTTCCTGTGCCTGCGATCAACCCATCGACGATCGCGATATCTCCTTCGCGGATAATGCCGGCACCAACGTCCACAATTTTCACATTTTTAATGACGAGATCGGCAGGCTCACGTCCTGCTGCAACACTGATTAGATGTTTTAGTTCTTGATGATCCATAGCACACTTCCTTTTCTAGCTGAATCACATGACTTTGTTGGCAAATAAATAATCCCATTTTTCTATCATTATACAATCACCTACGACCAGTTCAGAGCCCGAGCAACAGCCTTGTTCCAAGCACTCAATTTTTCCCGGCGCACGTCATCCGGCATCCACGGTTCAAAAATACGGTCTATCTTCCAATGAGACTTCAACGTCTCAATACTATCCCAAAAACCGACTGCTAAACCGGCAAGATATGCGGCACCGAGCGCTGTCGTCTCAACACAAGCCGGGCGGTGTACGGCGACATCGATGATATCAGCCTGAAACTGCATCAGAAAATTATTCTTTGCTGCGCCTCCGTCCGCTTTCAGCGCCGTCAGAGCAAGTCCCGAATCCTCCTGCATCACCGCCAAAACATCTGCTGTCTGGTAAGCGATCGATTCAAGCACGGCACGAACAAGGTGTTTGGCATTGACTCCGCGTGTAAGTCCGACAATGCAGCCCCGAGCATCCTGATCCCAATAAGGCGCGCCGAGTCCTGTAAATGCGGGCACGATGTAGCAACCATTAGTATCTTCAACCTGCAACGCCACAGTCTCTGACTCCTCGGCTGTATTGATGATGCCCAGTTCATCGCGAAGCCATTGGACAGCAGCACCCGCAACGAAAATAGATCCTTCCAAAGCGTAGTACACTCGATCATTGATGCCCCATGCAACCGTCGTCACAAGCCCATTCTGACTGAAAACAGGTGATTCACCAGTGTTCATCAGAAGAAAACAACCTGTACCGTACGTATTCTTTGCTTCTCCCGCAGAAAAACACGCTTCACCAAACAGTGCCGCCTGTTGATCTCCTGCAGCACCTGCTATCGGAATGGGTTCACCAAAAAAAGATTTATCTGTCATCCCGAAAATGTGACTTGACGGGAGTATCGTTGGCAGTATTTCTCGCGGTATATCGAGTGTTCGCAAGATATCCTCATCCCATGAGAGCGTTTGGATATTAAAGAGCATCGTGCGCGAGGCGTTAGAGTAGTCAGTCACATGCACTTTTCCGCGCGTGAGTTTCCAGATAAGCCACGTCTCCACCGTCCCGAAGAGAATATCGCCGCGGCGCGCTTTTTCACGCGCTCCTGAGACATGATCAAGGAGCCACATGATTTTCGTCGCACTAAAATACGCGTCGATGACGAGTCCCGTCTTCTCCCGAATCATCGATGTCAACCCCTCTTCTTTTAGACGATCGCAAATCTCCGACGTCCGCCGACATTGCCAGACAATTGCATGGTGGATCGGCTCACCCGTCTTACGATCCCACAGGATCGTCGTCTCGCGTTGGTTCGTGATGCCGATCGCCGCGATGTCTTTCGCCTTTGCATTCACCTGTTTCATCGCCTCGGCGGCGACGCTCATCTGGGTCGACCAGATCTCGTTCGCATCGTGCTCGACCCAACCGGGTTTAGGGAATATTTGTCGAAATTCCTTTTGCGCGACGGAGCACACGATTCCTTTCTCCTCGAAAAGGATACATCGGTTGCTCGTCGTCCCAGCATCAAACGCCATCACATAGCGTGGCATCTCGTCACCTCCTCAACAATAAAGAGAACTACTCATCAATATCGCGCGTCGCAATGAAGTTCGCCTCACCGCCGAACAAGGACGCAATGACGACATCGCCTCGGCGCACGGGCGGGGAAAGCTCGACATCATCGAGCAGGAGCATCGCTTTCATAATATCTGACTTAGCAATTGCCTTATCTGTCTTGACAGGACAGCGCGGATGAATGCGACTTCGTACACGAACAGAAGACGTCACAATACGTGTAGGGTGCATGGCTTCTTCGCGTCCGTATGCCGCCCCTCGTAGACAGCCGTTACCTGTCACGGCATAGTCGTTCTCCTCATCGACAGCGAGATGACAACCTCGCGGGCAAATAATGCAGACGTACTCTTTCATGTAAACTTTCTAACCTCCGCACAGGACAATTCATGTAAAAATGCTAAGACATCTCTGTTTTTCAAGCTCTCTCATTCCTCTGCACGACATGATACAAACAGATTTTCCAAAACTTATCTTCATCTTTCAGATTCTTCCGATCCTTTAAAGACCACCTTATTGTCAGTCATGAAAATGTCTTCTTTGCAAGTACCGTCAGAGAAATTGCCGCTCTAAACAATGCAAATACATTCTTTGTTCTAGGTTCTCTCATGAATCACGTTAACGTATCTCTTCTACCGAAATCAGCAATTCATTTCCGCACACGTCATCGAGTTGTTCCCTTGTCAAGGTAACGCGTTCCATCTCTCCTGGCATCATATACGGTCGACGGAATGATGCCACGATACGCTCTCCGTCACGAAAGACAATGCACTTTGGCATCTTTTGTGGGTTTTTAACTCGGAAAAACACACTGACTTGCTTATCGACGCGCTGAACTCTAATCCTCTGTGGCACCGTATACGAAATAGTCTCATCTCTGACAATTGAAAGACAATAAGATCTCCCTTGCACCAATTTTTTAGAAAGGTCATCAATCAAAGCCGATCGTTCAACATCGTCGTGCGATGCTCTCGCATGCTCTGCCTCACACGCAACCTTTTGAGGGTCATCATAGCTCGGAGACTGCAGATTAACATCATCATGCGATACTTTCTCATATATCCTCTTTTCAAGAACGTCAATACGCCTGAGAACGTATTCGGCTGCGGCCTTACCGGCACCTTCGCTTTCCGTCGTGACGAAATCGACAAGATCGTGGACATGAAGCACATTGCCGCAGGCAAAAATACCGGGAACGCTCGTCTCGCCGTTCTCATAGACGATCGGACCTGATGTCTTTGAATCTATTTCTACACCAGCAGCACGGCTTAACTCGTTCTCTGGAATCAGGCCAACAGACAGCAAGACGGTATCGACATCAAATGCTATATCCGTTCCGTCGATCGGATGAAAACGATCGTCCACCTCCTGCACAATCACTTTCTCGACACGCTGCTTGCCTTCAATCCTTGTGATGGTGTGCGAAAGATAAAGAGGAATATCGAAGTCTTGGAGGCATTGGACGATATTCCTTGTCAACCCTCCCGGATAAGGCATAATCTCCACGCAAGCGACGACTGTTGCCCCTTCAAGAACCATGCGTCGCGCCATAATAAGGCCGATATCTCCAGATCCTAGGATGATGATACGCCTTCCGACCATGTAACCTTCGATGTTGACATAGCGCTGGGCTGTACCGGCTGTGAAAATACCTGCTGCACGCGTTCCAGGTATTTGAATCGCACCGCGTGTCCGTTCACGGCACCCCATGGCGAGAATAATTGCCTGACTTCCGACTGTGCGATAACCGCAATCAGCACTCATAAGGCGCAAAGTATGACCGTTTTCGCCGGGAATTATCTCAAGCACCATCGCATCGCAGAGAACATCAATCGCCTGACCGTTGAGTCGATCGATAAGCCTTGCAGCATATTCGGGACCCGTCAATTCCTCGCCAAAATAATGGAGCCCGAATCCATTGTGAATACACTGGTTCAGGATACCGCCGAGTTGCACATCGCGCTCAACAACGAGGATTCGTTCTAGGCCGTGTTCGCGGGCACTTAGGGCCGCCCCGAGACCGGCAGGCCCTCCGCCTATGACAATCAGTTCGTATTCATCGTGCATTTTTCAATATCTACCATTCCCTTATATGTACGGAGCCGTGTTCCCCGCTTGCCCTACGATCACCCGGAAGAGCACCATTCCCTTACATGCACGGGGCCGTTCAGACGGGCAGGGCGTTGCGTCCACGGGAAGAGCACCATTCTCTTACATGCACGGAACCGTGGTTTGTTTTCAACCATTCTACGCGTGACTCAAGTGCTAATTGCTATTCGCTCGAGACTTCTCGAGACCTTGGATCTTTTGTCCTGCCAATCAAAATAGTGCTCCCACACCCGTCTTCTTCTATGGATAAGGGATCACGCCCAGATTCGCGTGCCAGAATCTCCATAACGCGCGGTCCGCAGAATCCGCCCTGACACCGCCCCATCCCCGTTCCTGTACGTCGCTTGATGCCATCAATTGACACGGGGGGAATCTCACGCTTCATTGATGCGATAATCTCACCTTCTGTGATCGTCTCACACCGACAAATCACCCTCCCGTAAAGCGGGTTCTCACGTACGAAAGCGTCACGTTCCTCCTCTGGAATCTCCTTAAAGCGGATGATACGGCGTCCGCCACGCCAATCATCCCGCTTCTCCTTGAGAAGTCCGTCTTTTTGCAGCATCTCTCTCGCAACTCGCGCGATTGCCGGTGCACATGTCAGCCCTGGCGACTTGATCGCAGCAAGGTCTATAAAGTTAGTCGCCGATTTTTCAATGAAGAAATCTCCATACGTGCTGTTCGCACGAACACCAGCAAAATTCCTGATGCTCGTCCTAACATTGAGACTGGGTACAACACGATGGGCTTTTTGAGCGATGTCCCTAAGAGCGCCACCCGTTACGGCTGTATCCTCTCGATCAGCGACAACTTCCGAGTTCGGCCCGATCAGAAAGTCACCATGAACGGTCGGTGAGACGGTAACTCCTTTTCCTGCACGTGTAGGACAAGGGAACACAACAGAGCCAACAAGATGGTCTACCGCCGTTCCGTCAAGCAGAAAATACTCGCCACGTGTCGGTACAATCTCAAAAGCGGGTGGTGCTACCATGTTGTGGATCAAGTCGCTTCCCACTCCTGCGGCATTGATAACGTAATGGGCGCGGATTGCAATGATGTCGGTCTCTCTATGATATTCTTGCTGAAACGAACTGTCCTCGCTCATATTCAGTGCAGAACGTATTGTATGCGATTTGATCTCATAGTGATCCTGCCGCCAAGTCAGACCACAGACTTTCGTGTTAGGCATAAAGGTGACACCGTTTCGGACAGCGACTTCTGCCATCGCTAGCGTAAACTCCCAAGGATTGAGAACGCCTGATTCCGGGATCCAAAGCGCCGCCACGATGTCGTCCGACAAGTTCGGCTCGCGCGATCGGACGATATCGCCCTCAAGTATCTTAAGCCCTTCACACCCATTGGCAACGCCCTGCTCTAAAAGCATCTCGAGTGTCGTGCGCTGTGTCGCATCAAAGGCAACAACCCATGAACCTGTTTTCTTGTGTTCGACATCGAGCTCCTCGCAAAGCTCGAAGCAACGTCGCATGCCTTCGACATTCAATCTCCCCATCAATGTGTGAGTCGCGGGATCATAGCCTCCGTGAATAATCGCTGTGTTTGCGCGCGACGCCCCCATCGCGACATCATTTTCTTTCTCAATCAGCGCGGCGCGAAGCTTATATTGAGAAAGCTCATAGGCTACAGCACAGCCGACGACACCTGCCCCGATAATTGCCACATCAAACATGCTATTTAAGCCTCCATCCTTCTTTTTCTTTTCGCCCGATATGGTCCGCGGAGGCCAAAAAAGACGATGAGTTTCAGCAGTCGGGGAGATAGTAATCCTTCGCTTAAACGAGCGAGTGCTCGCAAAGGCATGCTGAGAACGGCGCGACGGTTCATGTCTCGATCGCCGGGCATCGCATCGGCTCTTTTCGATGCGATCTTCAAGAATAATGGCCTGAGAGGTCCGCGTATAGCGTAAAGCGGAGCGTGGACACCCCGTAAACCGACCGATTGCGGCACCTTGCGTCCGAGGAGCTGTTCAAACTCCTCCAACGAGACGGGACGATCCATCGTCCTGTAAATGGCGGGAATATTCGAGGACTCGTCGAGACCTGAAAACATAAGATGGCGTTGCCTCAAGTCCTCAACCGTAAGGTCTTCCGGTACAACAACCACGCGATCGCTTCCTCGTTCGCCGCGAAGCTCCAACGACGCGATCAAAGGCATGTTGCAACAATCAGATCCACAGAGAAAATAGTACAAACCACGTTCGAATATTTTCTCCCCCTGAGCAGTATATGTCTTGAGGCGATCGTACGGTATTTTGAGTACGACATCGCGGCATTCGCCCGGATTCAGCTCGACTTTTGCCCACGCTTTCAATTCGCAAAAAGGTCGCAACACAGAGCTCTCCGGAAAAGAGACGTACGCTTGCACCACTTCTTTTGCTCTGCGTGTTCCAATGTTTGTCACACGAACTGTCAAGAAAACATTCTCACCCTTCAACTCGGCATCGATCTTCTCATACTGAAACTTCCCATAAGTGAGCCCATATCCGAAGGGGAACGCGACAGACTTGCCAAACGTTGTGTAATAGCGGTAACCAACAAAAACACTCTCACGATATTGAGCCAGAAAATCATTGGCTGGATAATAGGAGTCCGATGCGACGTCTGCCCATTTAAAAGGCCACGTTGCGCAAAGCCTCCCCGAGGGGCTGTGTCGACCGTAGACGAGCGATTGGAGTGCCTCATAGGCGCCTTCTCCGGCATAATTCATCAAGAGAATGGCATCAGTCTGTACATCTCCAAGTGCGATCGGAGCTCCTGTCTGCAAAACAAGAACGATTGCATACCCTGCGTCATTCAGACGATCTATCGCCAACTTATCTTCGAGCGAAAGCTCGCGCGAGAGGCGATCGTATCCCTCTGCATCTGGCGGTAATTTCGCAAAGTAGAGACAGACACGCGCGCCATGCCGCTGCTCGTTTTCACTCGCGGACAAGTCATGAGAACATCGAACTTGGCCGTCCTGTTGACCTCTGACAGCCTCGCCTTCTCCCTCCAGCAGTTCTACATCTTCCGCACAGAGACAGTCAATCGTGTAGGGATAATCACTGTCTCGCCATTGTCTTAACGGCGTATTGGTAACCAATGGCTCTACCCTCGATGATCCGAGACCTTGGATTTGCGCTTCGTCGATTGCTCCAGCCAAAAGAACTCGTTCTGTCGAGGAAACCGGCAAGAGATCACCTTCATTTTTCAGCAACACCATGCATTCACAGGCGACTTCTACAGCGACATGATAATGACCGAGGTGCGATGATCGTTTTATAGCGCCGGTACGTTCTGCAAGTTTTGCAATGTTCGCAAGCGCTCGATCGATAAGCTCTTCGTCGAGTCGACCTTTTCTATAGGCTTTTTTAAGCTCGCTACTTGAAGGACTTGACCCTCCGGGCATTTCGAGGTCCATGCCGGCTTCCAGCCCAAGCAGTCGGTTTTCAACGCTGCCCCAGTCGCTCACAACGCAACCGTCATATTTCCATTCATGTCGCAAGATGCCGAGCAGTCGCTTATTCTCCCCGGCATTAAGACCTTCAAAACGGTTGTAAGCTGTCATCACGGCCCATGGGTTCGACTCGCGAATCGCGATTTCGAAAGGCATAAGGTAGAATTCGCGCAACGCCCTCTCATCAACGATACTTTCCACTAGAAAGCGATCCATTTCTTGAGAGTTGAGCGCAAAATGTTTGAGCGTCGCTGCCACATTTTTCGATTGAACGCCGCGTATGTAAGCCGCTGCCATTTTGCCACTCAATAGGGGATCCTCGCCGAAATACTCAAAGTTGCGACCGCACGCAGGATGCCTTTGTAGATTGACGCCCGGGCCGAGCAACACGTTGACATCGGAGGCAACACATTCTGTCGCAAGCGATTCCCCCACAAGTTCGATAAGCTTTTCGTCCCAACTACAGGCAAGTGCAGAACCCGTCGGAAAACACGTCGCCTGAAGCGTGCCGCGCGGTGTTTCTTTGCGAACGCCGTGAGGACCGTCGGAGAGGCGAAGCCGAGAGCCTTTAAGGAGCCAATACCCGTCTCCCTCAAGATAGCTAATTTTCTTATTACGGCGCACGACGATCCTCCCCTGCAAAAATACGGACATCTCTCTTACGAAATGACAGACATCTGCTGTTTAAGAAGTCTACGCCACCATTTTATCCTTTATATTGAACAGATTTGCGTACAAGTGTTCCGTGATGATCCCTGCACAGATTTTAACCCTACCGTTCACGTCGAGTTGGTTGACATCGGACGACATCAGTGAATCAAACAAGTTTATTGATCGCAGCTTCGATGCGGTCCATCGCCACGGTTAAATTCTCCATCGAATTGGAGTACGTGAGTCTTATAGCGTTGGGCGCTTCGAAAGCGTTACCCGGAACGAGCGCAACGCCTGCCTCATCAAGAAGGTAGTTAGCGAGCGCTGGCGCATCGGTGATGACACGATCGCCTGTGCGTTTCCCAAACGTTCCAGAAACATCTGGAAACAAGTAGAACGCACCCTCTGGGAACGGACATTTGAACCCGGGAATTGCACTCACGCGCTCAAACATATAATTGCGCCTCTCTTCGAAGGCTTTGCGCATAAACTCGACGTATTCATCACACTCGTCTAGGGCTGTGATCGACGCCCATTGAACGAATGACGTGCTATTGGAGGTCGTGTGACTCTGGATCGCTGATATGCCCTTTATGATATCCCGCGGTCCGGCAGCATAGCCGATACGCCAACCCGTCATGGCGTAAGCTTTGGAAAGAGCGTTAACTGTCAGTGTTCGCTCCCAGACTTCCGGCGAGAAAGCTGCAATACTGACGTGAGGCGTCGTCCCATAAATGAGCTTCTCGTAAACTTCATCTGTAATGATGAAGCAGTCATGCTCGACAGCGAGCTCCGCAACACGGCGAAGACTCTCCTCCGTGTAGACAGCCCCCGTCGGATTATTAGGCGAATTGATCAAAATGATACGCGTTTTCGGTGTAATTGCACGCTCCAGCTCATCGACGTCTAGCCTATTGTCATCGGCAACTGGGACGAGAACGGGAACACCTTCTGCCAGTTTGACCATCTCCACATAGCTCACCCAGCACGGTGTAGGAATGATCACTTCATCGCCCGGGTTGCATAAGACTTGAAACGCAGCAGCAAGTACAAACTTGGCACCGATCGAGACGATGATTTCGTTCGGGTTGTACTCAATGTGATTATCTTTTGAGAGCTTGCGCGCAATCGCTTCTCGTAGGGGCAAGATACCCGGTGTCGGCGTGTACTTTGTCTTTCCCTCTAGCATCGCGCGATGCGCTGCCTCGATCACTGGCGGAGGCGTATTGAAGTCAGGTTCACCACTGTTGAGCGCAATAATGCTCTTCCCTTCTGCGCGCAATTCGGCAACCTTGGCGTTGAGCTCTAGTGTCTGTGACGGAGACATCCTCCTGATACGATCTGAAACCATATATTTTCCTTTCATTGCATACGAAGTATGACCTACAATCATTTTTCGATTATCTGACGACTGAGATCCCGCAAAGCGAACGCTTCTTGATACCCAGTTATTCTTCTTAGGACTTGACAAAGAAGCTTTTTCTAACGCCTAGGCAGTCTACCCAAGATCTAGTAAAGCGGGAACTCCTAAACACCCTCTCAGTCTTCCTAATCTCTAAGTCATCATATCACGAGACAGCCTGTAGCTGCGATATGTAATTCGTACAAACGCACTTTCACAGATCGCCATCCATCGTGTTACACTGAAGAACAATCAAAGCGTAGCGACTGGATCGGCTGTTTATTGTATCCCGGTCATACGCAAGGCACATCATCGTATCGAAAAGATTTTTAACAAATTATAAGTGAGGTAATCAATGGTAAAGCATAAGAAACTATTGGAGTGGGTTGAAGAGATGGCCGCTTTACTTGAACCGGACTCAATTCATTGGTGTGACGGTTCAGAAGAGGAAAACGAACGACTTTTAGAAGAAAACGTCGCAAATGGCGCCGCCGTCCGTTTAAATTGTGAGAAACGCCCTGGGTGTTATCTGTTCCGTAGTGACCCGTCTGACGTTGCCCGTGTCGAAGGTCGTACTTTTATTGCTTCCGAAAGTGAAGATGACGCTGGCCCGACCAACAATTGGATCGACCCGACCGAGCTGAGAGAGACGATGCGCGAACTCTACCGTGGTGCGATGCATGGACGGACAATGTACGTCATACCGTTCAGCATGGGACCGCTCGGCTCACCAGCAGCAAAAATCGGAATAGAATTGACGGATAGCTCCTACGTCGTGGCGAATATGCGTATCATGACACGAATGGGCAAAGAGGTGCTCGATCTACTCGGCGAGGACGGCGAATTCGTCCCGTGTCTCCACTCTGTTGGCGCCCCTCTCGAGCCGGGCGAAAAGGATGTCGCATGGCCGTGCGCCCCCATGGACAAAAAATATATCAGCCACTTCCCCGAGACGCGCGAGATATGGTCATACGGTTCGGGCTATGGCGGCAACGCGCTCCTCGGCAAGAAGTGCTTTGCACTTCGCATCGCCTCCGTGCTCGCCCGTGACGAGGGGTGGCTCGCCGAGCATATGTTGATCCTCAAGCTGACATCTCCCGAAGGGAAAGTTTATTACGTCTGTGGCGCCTTCCCCTCCGCTTGCGGCAAGACGAATTTAGCCATGCTGCAACCGACCGTGCCCGGCTGGACAGTCGAGACAGTTGGTGACGACATTGCGTGGATGTGCTTTGGAGAGGACGGACGACTGTATGCGATCAATCCGGAGGCTGGTTTCTTTGGTGTTGCGCCAGGCACCTCTTTCGAATCGAATCCGAACGCGATGGAATCAATCAAGCACAATACGATCTTCACGAATGTCGCTCTAAAAGATGACGGCGACGTGTGGTGGGAAGGGATCGATGAGCCTGCACCTGAACATCTTATCGATTGGCATGGGAATGATTGGAGTCCTGCATCAGACGGAAAAGCCGCACACCCCAACGCGCGATTTACCGCGCCTGCGACAAACTGCCCTTCCATCGCACCGAATTGGGATGACCCCGCCGGCGTGCCGATCGATGCGATTCTCGTCGGAGGGCGACGCCCATCAACCATCCCGCTCGTCTACCAGAGCTTTAACTGGGAACACGGTGTATTCCTAGGAGCCGTTATGGGCTCAGAGATTACGGCAGCCGTTATCTCCGACAAAATCGGACAAGTTCGCCGTGACCCGTTCGCCATGTTACCTTTTATTGGTTACCATGTCGGCGATTATCTTAACCATTGGCTCGAAATCGGCAGAAAAGGCGATCCAGATAAACTGCCAAAAATCTTTGCCGTCAACTGGTTCAGAAAAGGTGCAGACGGGCACTTCCTATGGCCTGGATTCGGTGAAAACAGCCGCGTCCTGAAATGGGTCGTCGAACGCTGCGACGGAGTCATTGGCGCACAAGAAACAGCCATCGGATACCTGCCTAACGTAGAGGATCTCTATCTCGATGGTTTAGATCTGCCGACGGAAGACCTCGAAGCTCTCACAACCGTGAACCGCGACGAGTGGCAACGTGAACTTGAGGCGATTCGTAGCCATTTCGAAGGTTACGGACCGAAAATGCCGAAAGAGCTGTTCGACCAACTCGATGCCGTGGAAAAGAGGCTATAATCACTCACAGTAAAATGGAACTACCGGTACTGGAACTAGGCCGACGAGCTCATTAGCTCGAAACATTCCCGCTTAAAGTAGAGGCTTGCCGGTCATCCGCCGGCAAGCTATAAAATCAATAAAATGCAGTTAAGTGGTGTTGTCTTAATTAAAACGATTTGCCTCAAGGCAAAAAACTTGACTGCAGTCAATCTAGAGTTGCACGGTGTTGGCCTAGATCAAAACGCTTAGCGTGCTAAAATGGTCAGAAATGACGTTTTGAGTAATGATTCCGTGCTCAAAGTGGGAAATTTGTCCACAACCGGCTTGAAAACGCCCGGATCTGGTCAAAAATGACGTTTTGGGTAAGGACCCCGTGCTCAAAGTGGAAAATTTGTCCACAACCAGCTTGAAAACGCCCGGATCTGGTCAAAAATGACGTTTTGGGTAAGGAGCCCGTGCTCAAAGCGTAAATTTTGTCCACATGCCGCCTGTAAACGCTCGAATCTGGCCAAAAATGACGTTTAGGGTAAGGGGCCCGTGCTCAAAGCGTAAATTTTGTCCGCAAACCGCCTGTAATCGCTCGAATCTGGCCAAAAATGACGTTTTGGGTAAGGACCCCGTGCTCAAAGCGTAAATTTTGTCCATATGCCGCCTGTAAACGCTCGAATCTGGCCAAAAATGACGTTTTGGGTAAGGGCCCGTGCTCAAAGCGTAAATTTTGACCACAAGCCATTAGAAGAAATCAGCACAATTATTGTACCTCAGTATGCTGTGCTGTATCGCTGACTGCTTCCTTCAAGACAACTGCTGTTTGACAGCACCTACTCCAAAGAGATCGTTATCGGCTCTATGATTTAGTCACTGGTAAATCTTTTGAACAACTATAACCGGTTCGACAAACGAGTGAAAGCGCCAACCGTCTGCCGTTTTGAACAATCGATAGTGTGCGATCTGAGTCATCATGTGAAGCGCTGTGCGCTTTGATTGAATATAATAATTCTCACGGACGAGGAGAGTGCACTGATCTCCTTTAATCTTTTTCTCAAGAATCTCGTACGAGATAAGCTCTTCGTCTATATCCTTTTGTGTAAACCGCTTCTGCTCAATGTAGATCGGACTATCTTTTATCATGGTCCAGCTCAAATCAGAGAACCTATTCGTCCGCATCGCCGAGACAAATCCCTTTAGATAAGAAGAGAGTATCATCTCAATATCGTCCTGAGCGGCGTATGACTCATCAACGTCTAAAAGAAGATGAGGCTCAAAACTCAAATCTACTTCTCCTGTATAGGCAGGAGTCTGAAGGCAAATTTGGACATCGAACTGGTCACTCATTTTCCCTTTATCCGACTCAGTCGTATATTCAACGAGATATTGTTCTTTCTGAGCACGGTAAACGTGGTTGTAGATACTTTCGAGCGCATCGATCTCTTTGATGGAATGATAACTGCCGCCCGTTTGCGTGCAGATATTCTCTAAAACAGACAGCTCGTAACTTTCGTCCATGTCGACACCGATAATAAAAATCGGTATACCAAAGTGCTTGCTGTCCTCAATGACTGTCTCGAAACTGACCGAGCTGGCATTATCCTCACCATCAGTAAAGGCGATGATACATTTTGCGCCTTCCTGAAGTGCCGTGTGGTGGATCGCAAAATACAGAGCATCGAAAAGGGCTGTATCACCCCATGCATCGAGATCATTAAGGGCATATTGCAAAGCAGCCTTATCTTTTGTAAACGGCTGGATCTCCGTAACTTGAGAATTAAAAGCTGTTAATTGCATCATGTCACCAATGCCGAACTGCACATGATCAAGAAATCTCCTCATCACAGAAATGGCATCGTAGATAGGAGTCCCCATCATACTGCCACTAACATCTGCGACGAGGTGAATATTAATCTGTTCCTGTTCATCGAGCTGCACAACACGCTTGATGCTTCTTTTGATATAGTCCGGATCATGCGCACGCTTTTCCGACAGGAAAAACATCCCTCCGCTCAAGTCCTTCGGTATTACACCGAACTCATCACGTATATCCATATACAGACGAATCACAGGAAAGCTTGTAACGTCAACCTGTTTGACAGTAAGATCGAGCGCTTTAGCAACAATCGGCGCCGGAGTCGTTGTGGGCAGAGCAGTTGAAGGAGGAACCTTTACATCAACTGCCTGCGTATGCTCTGGCGAGCTGCTCTCATGGGGCAGTTTGATGCCACTGTGAGAAGGAAAATCATCTACTTCCGGCAGCACGATACCACTGTGGAGAAGAGAGCGGTCTACCTCCGTCACTTGTTCGCGCCGTGAAAAAAGCAAGCCTCCCAGCAGTGCGTACAAAGCAACAGAAACGGTAAGTAAAACGAGAACGATGATTGAGACAAAAACGTAGGATCGCTTCCTCCCCCTCTTTGTCACTTGCGGTGTTGCATTGGTGTGGTGTTCATTGTCACGATGATTCTCAGGTGTAGATAAAACGTGCGAGTCAGAACGAGCACTCTCTGTGACACTCTGCACGTTTTCATTCTTACCATCCACCACAGTCCCGCAATATCGGCAGAAATGGGCATGTGTCGGTATTTTACGGCGACAAACCTTGCAACGCATCTTCAACCCCTTACTACTACCCTAATCCTGCGCACAAAAGTAGCGATTTCACACGGCAAACAAGCTTTTCCGATCATGAAGTTCACTTGTCGGCATGACCTCTTGTCTCGTCTTAACAGGCTAGCGGTATTATTAGATACACTCAACTTTTGCAAATCGCTTCACTGCTTGTTTGATACATAATCCTAGTTTATCATGCTACCCATAAGAGATGCTCGCTTATAGGCATAGGAAACATAGCTTTTCCTACTACTGTCCCTGCCGTTATCTCCTCTTACTGCTGCTGTAGCATGTTGCAGCAAGACTGGTTAATTGTCAGTGACGATTCATTGCAGTACAGCGATGTAGCATTACGGTAAAAAACAAAACGAACGTGAAACACGACATTAACTTTTAACATGAACAGTGAGGTCATTATGGGTACTAAACGAGACAAAATAGCAGCATTTGACTTATTCCCTGGGTTTAAAGCCGTGGAGGAGCGTCGCATCCAGAGCTTTCACTATACGACAGGACTTAAGGCGTGGCTATGGATTAGTATTATAAGCTACACTCTCGATCTCATTCGTTCGCTTGTGCGATCAGCAAATCCTCTCGTATCTAATGAAGAGGTCTATTTGCTCCATGCCATCTTTGTGGTATTCAACATGATCGCTCTTGGTCAGATTTGGTCATCACGTAAAGCAGGAATTTGGTTGCATTTTTACGTTTTTGTTGCCGGCAACACCTTTCTGATGATCGCCTATCACAATGATCCTACCGTACTATGGCCAGTCACAAGCATGGATCGGAGCATTCTCATTCTTGCAATGATTGCGCATATCTTATTTATGAGCTATCTACTATTCGTTAAGCGCCCGTATTTTCCGTACCACGGCTCATCCGTCTACGCAAAATTTCGAGAACCGAAACGACCGGCTTTCTTGTCGCCGTTACTGCATCTGTCGCTGTTGACGTTTTTCGGAGCACTTTTTCCTGTGGCAGACTATTTTGTTACTGCCTACACTAAGCAAACTAGTTACTATTATTGGTTGCGCAATCGCCCACATGACGTGTTGACGGAAGTTCTCCTGGTGATATTTGTCCTCGTCAACGTCATTGCTTTTATTCTCTATTTTCGACGTCAAGTTCTTAGTCTCATCTTGTTTACAGCCTCGCTCATTCTGCAGCGAAAAATAGCGGGTTACTCAACCATTAGCTATATGTTGGGCAGCAAGGGGATTTTGGTCTTATTTGCTCTTTATTATTATGCGATTCTCTTACTTGCTGTCACATCAGCGATAACGTATATCGTCCTCTTAATCAGGGAAAATATTAGACTGCAAAATGCCTTTGCTTCATCTCTAACGGTGGTTGATTCAACGAATGGCAGCTCTCCTTTGCCCACAACCGAAGAAAGAGACAGTGACATCGGCGATGACGCGCTCTCAGAGCACGACTCCAGAACGCCGACATCGACAAACGAATCGGAAGCAGCACCTCAACTGGAAAATGTGCTAGAAGCAGAAGCAGAACAAAAGGCAGATGTGGCGCCGGAACTGGCATCAGGGCCAAAAGCAAAAGTTGTCCCAGAGCTTAAACAGGCGCCCGAACCTGCGCTGGCACCAGAACCAAGAGCAGATGTGGCTCCAGAGTCTGAGCCGGTACCGGAACCTGAATTCGCACCTGAACCTGTACCAGCGTTGGCGCGCAAACACGCGTCGGCACCAAATCGGGCAACGCAACCTGAAACAAAGATATGTCCCGTGTGCGGAAGGATCATGAGGGCGAGTGCATTATTCTGCAACAGGTGTGGCAACTCGTTCGCAGAATACGACGCAGGCACACCGACATCGACATCCAGACCAGAAACGAAACTGGAACAAGCAATGGGGCAGGAACCGACAATCGAACTCAATATAACATTGGCATCGGATCCGTTATCAGAGCCAACGCTGGAAGAGGTACAGGCACCCGTACAAGAGGAGCAGTCTGAGACGATGGCGTATCCCGAGAATGGGAATATGATGGGCGCGCGTGCGTTCTTCTATTTAAAGAGAGACAACCCGATTACAAAAAATGATACAGGAAAACAGACAGTGCCACCCGAGCCAGCAATGAAACGGACGCTAGAGATGGTACCGGAATCTGTGCTTGGCCCTGTGCAGGCATCGGAGCAAGAAGCACAACCGGAGAATAGGAATATGATGGGCGCGCGTGCGTTCTCCATTCTAAAGAGTCATCCGATCAAAGAAAGCGATGCAGGGACGCCTTCACCGGCAACTGATCCAGAGTTGAAGCTGGGGTTACCTACGACGAAGGAGCAGGTTCTAAACGTTGATACGACACCAGAACCACAAGTGGCAATTGCTCCAGAGCATTCGCTATCATGGGAACCAGTATTCGTGCCAGAACCTGCGCCACCACTACCGGATCGGGAAGCGCAACCCGAGAGGAAAATATGTCCTAGGTGTGGAAATGCAATAAGAGTGCGTGCGTCATTCTGTAACAGATGCGGTCACTCGTTCGCTGAGAATGATGCAGGTAAGCTGGTGTCGGTACCTGAGCCGGAGATGAAGCTGGGACAACAAACGATACAGATACTGACACTAGAACCGGAAATGACACCGGAGTTTGTGCCGTTACCAGAGCCAGTCCTGAAGGTGGAGATTGAGCCTTCACCATCATCAGGATCAGCATTCGTGTCAGAGCCGCCGCCAAGGCAAAAGCTCGACGTGGAGATGGCGCCGGATTCGGGAATAGCATCAAAACAAGGAGTGCAGCCCGACGCCAAGGCGTGCCCTAGGTGTGGAAAGACCATGAAAGCACGAGCGTCATTCTGTAACAGGTGCGGTCTAAGGCTTTAACAAGGATAAACGGCTTACAAAGTGCTCTTTGCTGATAACACGTAAATTCCGTGTTACCAGCACTGTTCCGTCGCGCATCTAGTCAAGCCCTGAATGTTGTGGCATGGGCTTGAACCCATTGCACCCTTCTTACTTCTCTTCGTCTTGCATAGATGACAGCAGAACAACGCGACTGACACGTACTCTCTATTGAAAACTTTCTTCAGTTCTGTCACTCTTTTTCAATAGAGCGCGTTCAGCAATCAAGGCTGTCTTGATTGAGAAGAAACTCAAACACACCGAGGACTAAAATACCTGTCTCCGTCCGCCAATGCTTCGGGGCGTCTTTGACGATGATTATTTTCTTAAAATTGTCATTGATGTGGTTTAGAGACCGGCTTTCCTGAAACGACGGGAACGATTTTATGACGGACGATCAATGCTTACCATGTAGCCCGCATCATAGATCGCCATCACGTCGCCGCGGCGGATCGCCTGATCGATAAGCTTTTGATCGGTGGCGCAATAACCTGAAATATTGTCAACACCCATGTCAAAGAAAACAGGCGCCATGCAGGCGGAAGGGCCGACGAGACTCACTTTGCAGTGGTCACCCGTAACTTCAAGCAACCGCGGAAGCGTTTTATTCGTCAAGGTAGAGCCCGTGATAAAGACGTAATCTTGATCTCGGAGAATGTACTCAGAGGCGGGATCGGGGTAATCGCCTCTTTGAGGGCGGCGCTCGATGACAATCAAGTCGGAAATGCCGCCGATCTTGCGCTCAATGTGAGGAAAGTGACCGATGACGGCGACCTTCTTGCCGGCGATTTCGTCTTGAAAAGCGATAAAAGCGTTCAGCTGTTTGCGTTTCTCTAAATCGATGGCGCCCGTACCGATCTCCAACCCGCGAAAACCACCGAGCCTGTTCACTTTGTCGACGGTGTTGTAGTAGCAGTTCAGCGCCGCCGTTCCGAGCGATGCCTCGAGAAAATTCCATGATTTGACCATCGCCGCCATGTCCCGCAACAACATCCCTTCGACGGGTTCGGAAAACTGTGAGCCAGGTCCGCGTTCGTGCATACACATGGCGATCCCCGAATGGTCGCCGGAAAAGACTTCACACCATGTCGCGCCTTGCGAATAGTAGTCTACTGTCCATGAGGGATCGACGCCCTCGATCAGGGCGTCGTACAGTCTCCACGGATTATTCATCATCTCGCCTCTCCTTGGTGAATGTATCGCGCATTCATTATATCAGCCGTTATGGCACCGCAGAATGCCGACGCAAACAGCACCCTGAACGTCTTGCGATCCGATTTACTTTGGTATTCAAGCTTAAAATCCACATTTAATATACACAACATTCAACTCTTTATACAAGCTATATTTCTCAGCTCATCAATATTTTACAATTCTTTTTGGTTACTAAGCATTTCTTTATGGTATATTGAACCCACCGATTTGCATCTCAGAGACTAAGCCGTAAGGCATAACACACAGCGGCCGTGCCGGCAGAGAGCCGGCTCAAAGAATCAAGGAGATTATAAACAATGAAGAGAAAAGCCCAAAGAACAGCCATGCTGATCGTATTAGCCCTATTGGCATCGTTTGTCGTGCAGGTCTATCAGTCCGTACCCGTCACAGCGGCGCCCTATGATGTGGAGATCAACGCAATAAATTTCCCGGATGTTAATTTTAGGGAATACGTAAAAAATGCCGACGGGAATACCGACGGAATTATGGATAACGTATTGTCGCAGGCTGAGCGAGATAATGTAGGAGGCCTGTGGTGCGATAGAAAAGGGATCAAGAATTTCAAAGGCATTGAACACTTTAGCAAGCTAATAACCCTTAATGCCCAAAATAATCCGCTCGCCGGAGACGGAGCCAGCCTTGACGTGAGTATGCTTCCTGACTTGGAGACATTGGTTTGTGAAAATTGCGGAGAGCTTTACGAACTTGATGTAAGCGGTTGCAGTGCCTTGGGAGTATTAATGTGTAATAACAATAGGAGACTTACCTCTCTCAATCTTACGAACAATAACCAATTGCTGTTTTTAGAGTTTAGAAAATCCGGCGTCCGCTCTCTGACGCTGCCGAACAGCGACACGCTGAAGGAAATATTCTGCGAAGATAACGAGCTCGAGTCTCTTGATCTTAGCAAATGTACTAATCTGGAAGTACTTTCGTGCCAAGCAAACAATCTTCGCTCTCTCGACGTTAGCCACAATACGAAACTGACGCATTTAAAGGCCTTTGGTAACAAGCTCACAGCTCTTGATCTAGAGAAGAACGTTAACTTGGAAAGACTTGATTTGGGTACGCAACCTACCGACGTAGAGTTAAACAGCACATATCGCGATGGCTTTTATGAGTTTGACCTATCCGGCATTCATGACGTCGACATCTCACGGATTGTACAAGTACTGGCTCTCGACGAAAGCGCCCTTCCGGAAAGCGCGAGTTATGACAAGAACACCGGCATCTTAAAAATTCATCCGTCTGAAAAACTAAACGACATTATTTATCACTATGATGTAAAAGCTAAGACATTTCCTGATAAATACATGAAGGTAAGCATCGGTTTAAGATACAAACAGGTTCTCTTCAATGTTACGCTCAATCCAAATAATGGCGGCCTTGATGCGCCGATCAACATCCCCGTCGAACCTAATTCCGACTACGTCTTGCCCGCGAGTGAGTTTACAGCTCCGACAGGGATGACATTCAAAGCGTGGGAAGTGAACGGCTCCGAAAAGCAGCCCAGCGAAAGTATCAAGGTCACCAAAGACATCGAAGTGAAGGCACTCTGGAAACCTGAAACTCCGTTAACAATGATCGACCATGTAGACATTACCGGGGTAACCCCGCCTGCGGTAGGCGCATTGCCGACTGTAGATGGTATTAATTGTGCAACTGAAGGTGTCGTGCTCGTTAGCGGAGAATCATTTTGGTGCGAGTTTGATGCTGAAAACAGTACCTTATCTCCTCTAGAGTCAGGCGCGACTTTTGAGGCTGGGAAGCAGTACGCAATTGAAATGGCTATAGATGCCACGGCAGATTATGCCCTTGTACATCATACTGTTTTGACTGCTAATGTAAATGAAGAAGAGGCCGACATCCATTATTATCCAGACTACTTGCACGTTGTTTTTTACTTTCCTCCGCTTGCGGAAACTGGCGAAACACCCGATATTCCTCCGAGTGAGGGCGCAACACCCAAGAATCCTCCGGGTACCGGCGATAACCCCACACCTCTCCCAAAGGTTGATAAAGCTGATCAACCCACTCCACTGCCGGCGACGGGAGAAAGCCGTGGAATCGTCTTATGGCGGGGAGTAGCGCTCTTGTCGGCAGGAGCCTTGTTGATCGTCTCTCGCAAGAAGATGACATCGAAACAAAGAGATTAGATACGACGAGTATCACAAGATAGTAAATGGATGAAAGGGAGTCGAAGGACAATTCGACTCCTTTTTATATGACGAGCCATGCCTCAGCACACCTATTCAGTTTGACCTCTCGTTCCATAATAGAGTACACTGAAATCATAATCGACCTATATTCATCATACGGTGAATGATTGTATAACGAGTGATGTGCAAGGGTCAGAGAATATATTGGTCACGTTGTTTGGCAGAGGCCGTGCTCGGCAACCACCGATGTGATTACGTCACAGTCAATGAGGTGGAAAGGTGTCAAGAGGACGACTAGGCCTAGAAGCGACCAATCCGGAAAGGATCTACGATGCAGTATTTCGATTTACTGATTGAGAAAATTCTTGATTCGGGGCGGCGACGCATGGCAGTCGTCGCCGCTCAGGATGAAAATGTACTACTCTCCGTTGACAAGGCGGCGACTTTAGGGATCGTCGATCCGATCCTCATCGGTCGACGCAAGGACATTATCGAAATCGGCAATCGTTGCGGGGTCAGAACTGAACAATACGAAATCATCGATGAAGTGGACGACGTTGCAGCATGTAACTTGGCTGTTCGATTGATACGGCAAGGATATGCTGATGCCATCATGAAAGGACTTGTCGGTACCGCCTATGTACTCAAGGCGATATTAAATCGCGAAACGGGAATACGAGACAAAGACTTGATGTCGTATATTGGTCTTTTTTTTGTCTCAAGATTTAACCGTCCCCTGATCATGACTGACACGGCGATCTGTATCGCTCCCGATCTCAAAACGAAAAAACTCATCATCGAGAACGCCGTTAACGCCGCGCATCTGCTCGGTATCGACGAGCCTCAGGTCGCGTGCGTCTGTGCTCTTGAGAAGGTCAATCCTGCTATGCAAGCGACCGTCGATGCGGAAGCACTTGTCCAGATGAATAGGGATGGCGAGCTGACAGGGTGCCGCGTAGGCGGCCCTTTCGCACTCGATAATGCGCTTTTCCAAGATGCGGCACGTCACAAAGGCATCACAGATCCGGTTGCAGGTCATGCGGACATCTTGCTCATGCCCAACATCGAAGCGGGGAATATGCTGTACAAAGCATTTGCTTTCTTGTGTGAGTTCCCCGGAGCCGGTATTGCTCTTGGGGCAAAAGCACCTGTCATTATGCCATCGAGAAGCGATACAAAAGAAACGAAACTTAACTCCATCACGCTTGCCCTTTTCCTTGCCGCCGAACAAGAACGGCGCGAAGCTGAGAGATAACGTACACGGCAAAGGAGGCATGGCGTAGATACGAAATGCAACGATAGAGGGTAGAGTTTTAACATCACAAAGCAGGATAGATAGCGATGACACGATTACTCATCATCAATCCGGGTTCAACATCGACAAAGGTTGGCATTCACGAGAACGGTGAACTCACTTTCACGAAAACAATCCGCCATGGCGCTGAAATGGAGCACTTGCAGGACCTTGAAAGTCAGCTGCCTGTCAGACAGAAGCTCATCCTCGACATCTTAAACGAAGAGAATATTGATTTCGATTCGATGGATGCGATCGTCGGGCGTGGCGGTCTCTTGCACCCGCTGGACGGAGGTGTCTACGAGGTCAACGACGACATGATCGACGACATGATGACGTGCCGGTACGGATGGCATTCAAGTAATCTTGGTGGCATCCTTGCTCACAACATTGCGATCAATTACGGGCTCAAAGCATACATCGCCGATCCCGTCATCGTCGACGAATTGGAGCCCGTGGCACGTGTCTCCGGCTGGCATACGATTGAAAGAATTTCAATCTTTCACGCTTTGAACCAGAAGGCTGTCGCACGACGTTTTTGTCGTGAATCGGGCAGATCGCCTCAAGACTGTAACTTGATCATCGCACACATGGGCGGAGGCATCTCCGTCGGCGCGCACCGAAAGGGAAAAGTAATTGACGTCAACAACGCGCTGTCGGGTGATGGTCCTTTCTCGCCGGAACGCTCCGGAGGTCTTCCAATCTTTGCGCTTATCGAGCTCTGTTATTCAGGTCAATATTCCGAGAGAGAACTGAAAAAAGCACTCGTCGGGGGAGGCGGTCTAACCTCATATTTCGGGACGAATGACGCTCGTGAGGTTGAACACAGAATGAATGCTGGCGACGAGAAAGCAGGCCTTATTTACGAGGCGATGGCCTACCAAATAGCTAAAGAGATCGGCAGTGCCGCAGCAGTTCTCAAAGGCGACGTCGAAGCCATTTTGCTCACCGGAGGTCTCGCCAACAGCGAACAGTTCGTCGAATGGATCGTTGATCGCATTGATTTTATCGCTCCAGTTCATGTGTATCCCGGAGAAGATGAACTATCAGCGCTAGGGGACGCCGTTCGTGAAGCGTTAGCGGGACACGAGCCGATACATATCTACGAAAAGGAGTGACGGCTTGAAACTGCCTGATAAACAAATCACGATCGTCTCTGGACATTTTGGGACGGGGAAGACGGAATTTGCCGTTAACCTCGCCTTTGCCATGGCGCGCGACGGCCGTAAGACAGCGCTTGCCGATCTCGATATCATCAACCCCTACTTTCGATCGTATGAGCGGAGCCGTGAACTCGAGCGTGAGGGGGTTACTGTTTTCGTGACGTCAAACTTCGGAAAAGCTGACATTCCGTCTCTTCCTCCCGACATTATGTCAATTTTTGTGAATCGACAGCAGCAGAGCATCATCGACCTCGGAGGCGACCCTGTGGGAGCACGCCTTCTCGGCGTTTATCAGCCACAGCTCGACCAGATCGATTTTGATTTTTGGTTTGTGATCAACAAAAATCGCGTAGAAAATGCGACAATCGACAAGGTCAGCCATTACCTGTGGATGACTGAGGCGATGAGCAAGCAGCGCATAACGGGAATCGTCAACAACACACATCTAGGCGATGAGACAACGGCAGATGTCATTTTGTGCGGTGATGCATTCGCAGCGAATGTCGCAAAGGCTGTTAACCTGCCGCTTATTTATACCGTTGGTGAGCGTAAATTTGGAGTAGAATTGAAAGGCAGGCTAGAAGGCTCTTTTTTCCCGATAGACCGGTATATGACAAAACCATGGGAATTGAGTGACAATAAAGGAGGTGGATGACTCGCATGGCAAAGGGAAGAGTAACATTTCGGCAGGACTGGTGCAAAGGTTGTGGTCTTTGTATCTCGGTTTGTCCGAAAAAAATCATATTTCTCGATGAGAGTATCACGAACCGCAAAGGGTATCACCCCGCCACGGTTAAGGAAATGGACAAATGCATCGGGTGCGCCAGCTGTGCGCGCATGTGCCCCGACTCCATTATCACCGTAGAACGTGCATAGAAGGGGGTGTCAGTATGGCAAAAGAACTTTGGAAGGGCAACGAAGCGATCGCAGAAGCGGCCATTCGCGCCGGATGTCGATGCTATTTCGGTTACCCGATCACACCACAGAGCGAAATTCCTGAATATATGTCTCTTCACATGCCGAAGGTAGGAGGCATCTTCCTACAATCTGAATCAGAAATCGCCGCGATCAACATGGTCTACGGAGCCGCGGGAGCGGGCGCACGCGTGATGACATCCTCATCGTCGCCCGGCGTCAGCTTAAAACAGGAGGGCATCTCCTACATGTGCGGCGCGGAGCTTCCGGGAGTCATCGTCAACGTCATGCGCGGAGGTCCCGGACTCGGAACAATTCAGCCTGCTCAAGGCGACTATTACCAAGCGACGCGCGGCGGGGGCAACGGTGACTATCGTTTGATCGTATTTGCGCCAGCGAATATTCAGGAAGTCGTCGACTTGATGCAGGAGGCCTTTGAATTGGCCGACCATTACCGCATGCCCGTCATGATGCTTCTCGACGGCATGATCGGCCAGATGATGGAGCCGATCGAATGGAAAAAACCGGCTCTGTCTCCAGATGATCTGCCTGAAAAACCGTGGTCAACAACCGGCACAAACGAGAAGCGCGCACCGAACATCATCAATTCTCTTTTTATCGATTCGGAAGCGTGCAATGTCCACAACCACCGTCTGGAGGAAAAATACCGTCGCGTCATTGAAAACGAACAGCGTTATGAGACAAATGACGTGGACGGCGCCGAAATCATCTTCGTCGCCTATGGCACTCCGGCACGTCTAGCACGTGCCGCTGCAGGCCTTCTCGAAAAGGAGGGTATAAGAGCCGGTGTCTTCCGCCCGATTACCGTCTGGCCATACCCTTATGAAGCACTCCATAAGGTCGCCGCACAGGAAAGCGTCAAGGCGCTTGTGACCGTTGAAATGAGCATGGGACAGATGATCGACGATGTGCGCATCGGCGTCAACGGTATTAAACCTGTTTCCTTCATCGGGCGTGCGGGTGGCGTTGTCCCAACACCTCGCGAAGTGGCAGATGCCGCGTTGAAAGCTTTGGGGAGGTAAGACTATGGCTATCGTCTATCAGAAATCGAAAGGTCTCGTCGATATTGAAACTCACTATTGCCCGGGCTGCACCCATGGCATCATCCATAGGCTCGTCGCTGAAACGCTCGAAGAGCTTGGCATTCTCGGGAAGACGATAGGTGTTGCGCCGGTCGGATGTTCCGTTTTCGCCTACGACTACTTTAACTGCGATATGCAGGAAGCGGCACACGGTCGCGCTCCAGCTGTCGCAACCGGCATCAAGCGCGTACTGCCGGATAAGGTCGTCTTCACGTATCAAGGAGACGGTGACCTCGCTGCGATCGGTACAGCGGAAGTCACACATGCGGCGATGCGCGGTGAGAACATCACAACCATCTTCGTCAACAACGCCATTTACGGCATGACCGGCGGTCAGATGGCGCCGACGACACTCGTCGGACAGCGCGCCACCACAGCTCCTCTCGGTCGCGACAAGAGCCACGCCGGTTCGCCAATCCGTATGTCGGAGATGCTCGCAACGCTCGAAGGTTCAGCTTATATCGAGCGCGTCACCGTTACCTCACCAGCGAACGTCATGAGGGCAAAACGCGCTATAAAAAAGGCGTTTGAAATGCAACTTGAGGGACGCGGGTTTACCATGATTGAAGTCTTGTCAACGTGTCCTACAAACTGGGGACTGACGCCCGTTAAGGCCCTCGAATGGCTCAACGAGAATATGATCCCCGTCTTCCCGCTCGGCGTCTATAAAGACATCACAATAGAGGAGGCATGAGATGGCTTATCATGAAATCATCGTCGCAGGCTTCGGCGGTCAAGGCGTCATGGCGATCGGCACGACGATGTCGGAAGCCGCGATGGCGCAAGGGCTGAATGTCAGCTGGCTTCCCTCATATGGGCCAGAGATGCGGGGTGGAACGGCAAACTGCAGTGTCGTCATTGCCGATACAGAGATTATCTCGCCGATCGTCCTCGAACCGAGTGAGCTTATCGCCATGAATCTGCCATCGCTTGATAAGTTCGAGCCTTCCGTTAAGCCAGGTGGCTTAATCCTTGTCAACGAGTCGATCGTTGAACGCAAAGTCCAACGCGACGACGTTCAAGCTGTGTACGTCCCATCACTCGAAATCGCATCGGAGCTCGGCAACATGCGCGTCGCCAACATGGCCATGCTTGGCGCCTACATTGAGGCGACAAAATATTTAGCGTTTGAGACCGTCGTAGACATGTTGCGCAATATCTTTACGGGCAAAAAAGCTCACCTCGTCGAGCTAAACGAAGTTGCCCTCCAGCGAGGCGCAGCCTGCGTACGCCTGTGAGAGAATAATAAACACCGAGGGGGCGTGCAGCGTGAGGGGGCGCCGCAAGCCTATTCCGACTCAGAACGACCCGCGATCAATCACGCATGGAAGAAACGTACAACACACAAGGCCAGCGCAAGATTGATTGAAGAAAGGACAAACAATGGACATCAAGATTACAAGAACTGACAACCCAAAAGCCAAACCGACTGACGAGAGCAAACTCGGCTTTGCGCGTATTTTTACCGACCACATGTTTATTGTCGAATACGACAATGGCATAGGATGGCACGATGCGCGCATCGTCCCGTACGGCCCCTTATGCCTCGACCCGGCATCCCCTGTTTTCCATTACGGACAGGAAATATTCGAGGGAACAAAAGCCTACAGATTGGCGAACGGAGAAGTCGGTTCTTTCCGCCTTATCGATAATGCGCGTCGCATGAATCGCAGCGCTGACCGCACCTGCATGCCCGCCCTCGACGAAGATTTTCAGGTGGAGGCTATTTTACGTTTAATCGACCTCGATCGCGACTGGGTACCGAATAGTGAAGGAACGTCGCTCTACATCCGTCCGACGATGATCGCCGACGGGAACAGCCTCGGCGCAAATTCTGCCGATCGCTTCATCTACTTTGTCATCTGCGCTCCGTCAGGATCGTACTATAAAAATGGTATGAAACCAGTCCGTATCCGTATCGAACAGCGTTACGTCCGCGCCGTCAAAGGCGGTATGGGGCGCGCGAAGACAGGCGGTAACTATACCGCCAGTTTTAAGGCTACGAAAGAGGCAATGGACGAAGGGTTTGACCAAGTTCTCTGGCTTGACGGGCGCGAGCAAAAATACGTCGAGGAAGTCGGTGCCATGAACATGATGTTCGTCATCGATGGCAAACTCGTCACGGCGGAACTCGGTGACACCATCTTGCCCGGCATAACGCGCGACTCCGTCATTACGCTCGCAAAAGAGCGCGACATGATCGTTGAAGAGCGCCGTATCGCTGTTCGTGAGCTGTACGAAGCACACGCTGAAGGGCGCCTCACAGAAGCATTCGGAACGGGCACGGCTGCCGTCATCTCACCTGTTGGCGAACTCGAATATATGGGTAAATCAATCATCATCAACAACAGCGAGATCGGCCCTGTTGCACAGATGTTCTACGATATACTCACCGGCATTCAACGTCAGACCGTCGATGACATACACGGCTGGGCCGCCGTGGTACCGCACTATTAGGTCGCCTTGTACGAAAACTTTTAATCGCTTGGTCTCGTGGATTTATACGATGGATTCTGGCCGGTTTTTTGGATTTGAGTAGCGATTTCTTGCTGCAAGTCCGACTTATTGACCCGATTCGCAAGTTGTTAAGCGGCTAATGGACAACATTTACACCTTGAGCACGGGGTCCTTACCTAAAGCGTCTTTTTTAACCAGATTCGGGCGATTACAGGCGGTTTGTGGACAAAATTTACACTTTGGGTAACGGGTCCTTGCCCAAAACGTCATTTTTGACCAGATTCGGGCGATTTCAGGCGGCTTGCGGACAAAATTTACGCTTTGAGCACGGGCCCCTTACCACAAACGTCATTTTTGACCAGATTCGGACGATTACAGGCGGTTTGTGGACAAAATTTACACTTTGGGCTGGGATTTTCTACTCAAAGCGTCTTTTTTGACCACCTTAGCGGACTAAGCATTTCGCTCAGAGCAGCTTCATGCAATTTTCTGTGTTTGTGGCAGAATATAAACCTTGGGTAGATAGTGAAAGCTTCAAGAGTCGTGATTAACGTGTTGGGACACAGTAAGCTCATCGCTTACGCAGGTAGAAAAGTCTCTAAGACTATTAGAGCAACAAACAGGTCATCTAATCATGTCGCCGAGGCAACTGCCTTGGCGACTTTTATCATGATGGCGCATTCGATACGCTTTTTGAAAAGTTCACACCCGAAGGCATCCGTTCCTAAAAGGCTGCCCGACATGTGGAAAGCGTTCGCGGCACAGCCGCCGGCGCAATAGAGTTTCGCCCAGCAAGCACGACACGCTTCACGGGCGAAGACATTGCACGTTCGAAACGCGTCCTGAAGGTCATGCTCCGTCACGCCGTCCTCGAGATTCCCAATTCGAAAAGACGGATCGTCGACGAGCTGATGACAGGGGTAGAGATCACCCGAAGGCGTGACGGCAAGATATTCTGTTCCCGCGCCGCAGCCTATGATCCGCTTGTAAATGCAGGGTCCGTGTTCGAGATCAATCATGAAATGGTAAAACTGAAAGGGGTCCCCCTCACGCTCGCGGCGCAGTATTTCCTCTGCAAGCTCTTCGTACTGCCGCATGATGATCGGCATGTCCTCATCCGTCAGCGCATATGGCTCCTCAGGTCGGCACACGACAGGTTCCATGCTGATTTCGCGAAACCCGAGGTCGAGCATGTGGAGGATATCGTTCAGAAAATCGACATTGAGATGTGTGTACGTACCTCTGACGTAATACGTGCCTTGATCACGCCTGCGAACGAGCTCAAGAAACTTCGGAACGACACGGGCATAACTGCCATTCCCACCAATATCGACACGGAAGCGATCGTGCACATGAGGACGGCCGTCTAAACTTAAGACGACATTGTGCATCTCCTTATTTGTAAAGTCGATCACGTCATCGTCGATGAGCACGCCGTTCGTCGTCAGCGTAAAACGAAAGCGCTTGCCGTATTGCTCTTCGATGGAACGCGCGTAAGCAACAACGTCTTTGACCATCTGCCAGTTGAGGAGCGGTTCGCCACCGAAAAAATCAACTTCCAAGTTTCGTCGTGATCCCGAATGTTCGATAAGAAAGTCGATCGCCTTTCTTCCCGTTTCAACCACCATCAGCGCCTGCTCTCCTTTGTACTTGCCCTGTCCGGCAAAACAATAGGAGCAGTCTAGATTACACGTATGGGCGACATTGAGGCAGAGCGCCTTGATGACATTCTCATTCCAGCAATGATACTTCGACGTATTGACATGCGCGTCGAGACGTCCGTCTGCTGTCGAACACTCCTCTTTAGCTGTCCGTCGCTTCTCAACCGCGCCTCGCTCTTTCGTTGTCCGCGACACCGCGCCTACCGCGTACTCGCGTCCTTCAAAAAGTCGCGCCGCGTGATCTGCTTGTGAAAACAATTTTTGTTGTTTGACGAGCTCTTGTACTTCATCAAGCGCTGAACGAATGTCGTCAGAATCAAAACGATCCGATAGAGCGCGAATGATACCATCTCGATCAGCTTTTTCGAACAACATAATAATCTCGTAGACGAGATCGTCTACGAGATGAATGCTACCGCTATCGACATCCAACACGATGTTGAAGCCGTTCAGTTTATACTGATGTACCATCCGACTATCCGCAAGCGTTCAGTACGCAAATCTCTCTAAACGTGCACGCTGTCCCTTAAACTCTTTGTCACACTCAGAATACGCTTATTCGCGCTCTTGCTCACACACTTGATTAGCGACACCGCACGACGTTTTACAGGCCGATTGGCAAGACGTCTGGCATTCGCCACAACCGTCGCGCCTGTCGGCATCAATCAGTTGGCGTGTTGGCAATGTAAAAACTCTCTTTTTATCTGACATGGTAAAATCTTCCTCCCATCCATTCAGTCTTTTAATACTATAGCACGCCAATCAGCATGCCGTGCCTGAAGAGCGTGCCGCAATCATTCAGAAAAGCTTAGATCTTTGACGCAACACGCAGCATGGCTTCACTCGCAGGAAATGTCATTCCCTCTTTTGTCGATCGTTCAGCTTGTCTACAATCGCGAGAATGCTAAACTCTAAGCCGTTGATGACGAGAGCGATTCCGATCAACGTACCGACGAACGTAATGCCGATCGATGGTGATAAAATCAACAAAACACCGGTGATAAGCAGCAACAAGCCGAGCACTAATGTAACGACGAACATCTCTTGGCTGAAAGCCTTAATCTTCACCGAAGCGATGATCGAATAGACGGCATAGGCAGCAAACCACAAACCGACTAAATAGATCAGGAGATTCCATGTTTCATCCGGTTTAATGATAAGAATGATACCAAATATGAACAGGAGTCCTGCCAATACGAGCACAAAAGAACTCGCCCATCCCGCATCATCTTTAATTCGCAAAAAGCGCATGAGAAAACCGACGCTGCTGATGATGGAGACAATCCCTAAAATAATCAAGATGAACTTGAGTGTCACCAGCGGATACACGAGGGTAAAGATGCCTGCAATAAATAAAACGACACCGATCAGCATCAACTCCCAAAACACTCTCCTAGGCGTCTTGCCCGCCTTTTTTTCTACGTTATCAAGCATATCGCAACTCCTTTAGCACCTACTGATTCCCGTAATCCCTGCGTACTTTCAATCCTCAAAGATGAACTGGCACATATTACTCTGCTAGTAACCTTGTTCCCCGTAAGTGTCCTAATCTTAAAGACAAGTAAGCACATATGCCGCCTGCTGATCTCTTTTCGTACGTGTTCGAACATCAAAGTAAACAGATATAGAAGTCGATGTCACCTTTACGTCCGCTTTACTTCCCTGCGATCCCGACACTTTCAATTGTAACCCAAGGCAACACGGAACTACCATCTTTTACGATTTCTTTCGAGAGCGATTTAATGTTCATAAGAAATTCTGCCAAATTTCCATTGATCATTGTCTCACTCAACGCCTCTTTAATTTCGCCCTTTTCAATCAGAAAACAGTTCTTCGCAACACCAGAGAAATCACCCGATGCACTGGGCGATCCTGCCGATAACCGCGCGACGAAGAGTCCACGATCAATACCTCGAATCATCGTCTCTAGCAGCTCCTCGCCAGGTTCTACAATGAAACTGCCGAGAGAAGAATTAGGCGACCTCTTATAGCCTGTTTTGCGGGCGGCATAATCGCTGAGACGGAACTGTCTCAGAATGCCCTGCTCGATCATGTCGTAATCTTCTGCGATATAGCCTTCCGACGTGAAGCGTTGCCCTGCGACGACATCAGGATGTAACGGGGCAAGTTTCAGGCTCAGTTTATCGCTCGCAACTTGTTGATCGATCTTTTCAAGCCAAAGGCTTGTGCCGTCTAGAATAACGCCGTCCGATGCGTATGTCCCGATGCACGTTGCGAGCAGATCGCCGAAACAATCTGGTGTCAGCAACACCGTCCCTGTAAACTTGTCGTCCATCGGCTTCGTAAAAACTTGTCTTGAAATGGAGGCAAGGTCAGCCTCGAAACTCCCGAGCTCAATAAAGGGAGTCTCAAGATCGAGTATTTCCACCGATGTCGAAAAGAACGATGATGTCGCTTCTTGTTCCGTCGCGTTGAATAACAGGCTGACAGAGTAGGCGCCGCGCCGTGAGAAAAATCGACTCCCTGTAGAAAAGAGGCTCACACCCTCCCTTAGAACATGCGTTGCCACGAGTGACCCGACGCTTATGAGAGGAAAACGCGCGCGGATATCTGCCAAAAGCTCCTCACATCGTTCAAACAACTTTTCTTCGTCACATGTGAGCGGCCCAGACTCGAAGTTCTGCTCCGGCACTGGTGGAGCGAGCTGCCACGCCTCGTCAGGATCTGCAGCTCCTGCCGACTTTAAACAATTGGAAGCTCCCTCTCGAATGGCATCTTCGTCGACGGAATTCTGTGACAGAACTCCACGCCTTCCACCGATTGTCGCCATAAAGCCGACGGAATCGTCAAAAATCGTTCGATATAAGCTAAACTCACCCCACTCTGCCGTCAATTCACGCATCACAGAGCGAGACACAGAGCAGACGGCCTGATCAGCACGGCCCTCTTGCAGCTCAGATAAACCAAATTGAGCTAGTTTTTCCATCGATCTCATACAATGACTCCCCTCTTTTGTCTATCTGGTACATTTAGGTACATAAACTGCTTTCCCGCTATCACTCTGGCAGATTGTGGCGAACGGGAGAAATGCCGATCCATAAACAAGTGTTTTACTCGACACATTACGCTTTGCCTCCCATCGTCAACCTGCAGCGGATATGCGGGCCACCGAGACCTACTGCCATCGGTTGCTTCTTTCCACAAAAACCGGCGCTCACCCACTCCAACTCATCGGAGACCATATCGACCGTTTTCAGCATCTCAAAGGCAACACCCGAAATGGTTGTATCGAGTATGGCACGCCCGAGCTTTCCCTTTTTGATTTCATATCCGATCGTCACGCCGAACATGAATTCTCCCGTCATATCGGCTTGTCCATTGCCGGAATCAACTAAGTAATAGCCGTCGTCTACCGAAGCGATCATATCCTCGAGCTTATCGTCTCCCGGCACAATCGCCGTATTGCGCATACGGATGAGAGGCTCATCGGAGAATAGCCACGCACGTGCGTTGCCGCGAGGCGTCATACTGTAAAGATCGGCTGACTGGCGATTGTTCATATACTCCGTTAAGATGCCGTCTTGAATCAACACGGCGTCTTCCGCCTTCACTCCCTCATCGTCGACATAGACTGGAAGAGGCGCAGGCTCGCCGAAGACAGTATGCGCATAATCGACCATCGAGACTTTCTCGGAGGCTACCTGTTTGCCGAGCAAGTACGCCGACACTGACCCGCTCTGAACAAGATCGGCTTCCACCGTATGACCTACGGCTTCATGGGCAAGCATGCCCGCCATATGACCTGATAGAATACACGTGGCCTCGCCCGCCTTCGCATAGATGCCTTCACACTTTTGCTGCAGTTGCTCGTATAGCTTGTCAACCTTCGCTTTCGCCTCATTAAGATCAACGAAATGATTGTCGATTGTGCCAAAACCACCGACCGCTGCCATCACGTCAACGGGAGTGCCCGTCGCTGACTCGGCTGTCAACATGACACTGATGTAGCTGCGCGGTGTGACCATGTGCGCATCATATCCGTTCGAAACAGTGATGACCTTCTCAACCGAATCGCTAAAGGCGCTGACTCGTCGACTGATAATGTTCGGGCAATGAGCAACGATGTACGCGTCCATCGAACGGCAGAGCTCGATATAAAAAGACTGCTCCACATCGTTGACGGACTCCTCTCGCGTCACCGTGCCAATCGGCACTGGCGAAAGTCGACCTTTGGTCGGGCTGACGTGTTGTTCGAGAAAAAGTGCATTGTTCGACGCTTCCTTTAATACGCTTTCCACGGAGCGTCGCGTGTAGTCACCCTTTGAAGAGAAGCCGTAAAGACCACCGCGTCGAACACGCGCACTCACACCTTTGTAATCTTGGCGAACATTACCGATCATCTGACCATCTAAAAAAGAGACACGCCTTCCTGTATTATGCTGAGCGCGCAACTCACTTTCCGCACCGTCAATAAAATATCGTTTGTATTCAAATAATGTATCGCTGAACATAGACAACCTTTCCCTCTTTTTCGATAAATCCATGATACTACAGCTCTCAAATGGGTGTGTCATTAAGTTGTTAACTCGGCAAAGCTCCCTCTCCAATCCCTCAGCCGCCCGCGGTCCGTTGAGACGAACTGGATGACGCGACGGCCAAGGCGTTGAACCCCTCGGCAGCCCGTGATCAGGTGAGACTCCCGCTTTTTCAGATAATATAACAACGGTCTTAGCCACCGTATGCACGATCAGGTATGGCAAGAAACAATTCAACATCAGCGGTTCTTTGCCTGCCCCCGCGTCCCCGCCGCCACTTGTAACCCCAAAAGGAAGCTCAGTTTTATTCTTTGGAGATTATGAAATGACGCCCAGATTGTAGCAACACGGGGCGTCTAGAGTGCAGACTTTCTCAAAATTGATCGAGGAATGGCAGTGTCGCGCGCTGATTTTGAAGATAGGTCGCTAAATATAGATCATCGCAGCACGATAAAGAATCAGTTCCATATAAATCGCAAGAGTACAGAAAATAATAGCCATTAAAATGCGCGTCACGGCCATCCGCATAGGTAACACAGAGCCCGAAGATCGTTCAATCATGCGAAAAATGACGTCGATGACGACAGAGACAATCAACCAGCTCAGTGGAATGAGAAAGACTTCCCACCTCGTCCCGTGGCGCTCAATCATTGTGAGCGCCAATATGCGGGCAGGCACCTTTTCTGGCATGAGAAAGAAAAGCGGAACGGCAGTCAGAAACGGAGCAAGCGAAAAGAACCAGTAAATAGTGTATGTTGCTTCTCTTCTCACGCTAATACTCCATTCCTTGTACCTTAAAGTCTATCCGGATTGTAGTACCGTGACAACATTTTTACTCCTCCCATAAGCACCTATGACAATAGATCGAGGCCGTTGAGGGTATCGCTTCATTCCTTGCATCACACTTCAAAGCACAAAGTGCGTGTGAATCCTTGGCACTGAATATAATTGACAGTACCGCATCCGCTATCCTCTCAGTAACTTTTAGTGTGCATACGTACGACTTATTTTAACATGCCTAGCAGTGGTTCCAGTCTCTTGTGGAGACACTCAAGGGCATATACAATTTGCTCCTCCGTGTGTTCACTTGTCAAGCAGAAACGCAGTCTCGCCTGTCCGCGTGCCACGGCCGGGAAGACGGCAGGAGGAACAATGATACCGTCTTCTTCAAGTTGTTTTGAAAGCATAAAGGCAAGTTCATCGGATCCGATTAAGATGGGCGTAATGGCTGTTTCGCCAGCAAGACACGTATCAAAATCGTAGCGCTTCGCTTCGCGCATAAAGGTAGCGATATTCCGGTGCAATCTTTCAACACGACTGTTGTCCCTCTCCATGATCTCAATCGCTTTCACAACGGCGGCAGCGAGCGGTGGGCTGATGCCGACAGAAAAGACGAAGCCTGGCAAATTATAACGGAGGTACTCGATCAGGTTATGGTTGCCTGCCAGATAGCCGCCACACGTTCCGAACCCTTTCGACAGCGTGCCCATGTGGATATCAATCTCTTTCGGATCAATGCCGAAATGCTCATCTACTCCGCGTCCTGTCTTACCGAGGACTAACATCGAATGTGCCTCGTCGACCATCAGAAAGCAATCATATTGTTTCTTAATTCGGACGAACTCGGGAATAGGAGCGACATCACCGTCCATACTGTATGCACCTTCAATAACGATCAAAACTTTCTCGTAGCGATCACGACGGCTCTCGAGAATGTTTTCGAGGGAACGGACGTCGTTGTGCGGGAACGGTCTCGCATCAGCAAGCGACATACGGATACCCTCTGTAATCGAATTATGAATCAGGACATCGTATAAGATAAGGTCTTGCTCCGAACAGAAGTTGCCTATGAAGGTGACGTTCGTAGAGTGTCCACCTACAAGCGCGATGGCGTCCTCTGTTCCCTTCCAGTTTGCGAGCTTTTTCTCTAATTTCTGATGGATCGTTTTCTCACCTGCCAACAGACGGCTTCCACTGGCAGAAGTCCCGTACTGTTTTACGGCCTCAATTGCAGCCTCATTCACTTCTGGATCGCCTGACATGCCAACGTAATTGTAAGAGGCGAAATTGATCATTTTCCTGTCGCCAATGTAAGAAACATCACGAAGCGAAGAGTCTTGTGCGACAAAATACGGATTCCCGAATGCTTCGATGGCTGATGCGAGCGACTCACGGCGCGCCATAAAAGCTTTAAACTCCGGAGTCTCTTCAAAGGATTTAATACGTTGAACGGGCCTCTCGCCGTATGCGCTATCAATGGTGCGCGACTCATCTGCGAACTCGCCGCCTATTCTTCTGTAGACGAGTGCCGCGATATCGTTGACTGTCAGGTCACGGTTAAAAAGTCGCTCATCAATTGTCAAAGCATATTTTTCTTCCGCATACGTGAGCAACGAAATGCTCTGCAGGCTATCACCGCCAAGATCTTGGGCGAACCATGACGACGGTTTAACTTTTTCGATAGGGATCGTCAGCACTTCAGCAACCATTTCCTGCACTGATTTGCGCACTTCAAAGAAAGCGGGATCTGCCGCGAGCTCCGGAATGAAATAAGTAGAGACTTGCTTTTCAATTTCTGTCGGCATCTCTTCGTCAACAATAACTTGCTGAGGATTAAGAGGGTATTCCTGCAGTGGCCATTCACCATTTGCAACAGCCTCGGCGACAGGACCTCTCCGTACTTTTGCCGAAGCGGAGAGCTCAAGGGGCTTTTCCGATACAAATAAGCGCTGAATTTGTTGGCTCATCGGTACCGTGGCATTGATATCAGCGACCATTTCTGCGAACGTACTTGGATCGGCACCGGAAACCGGCTCGATCATGAGGGCTATCTCATCATAATGCCCGTCAGACAAGCCAAAGATAACAAGGCGTTGCACACCGGGAATCGTTTCATATGATCCCTCCAGCTCATCGGGGTAAATGTTTTCGCCGTCGGCTTTCAGGATAATATCTTTCACGCGACCATCCAAATAAGTGTAACCGTTCTGGTATCGGCCAATATCGCCTGTCCGGAACCACTCTCTGTGATCGCGCTTGAAGAAACGCCCGCCTTTCAGCGTGCCGACAAATACAACGTCATTGCGAACGAGCAGTTCTCCGTGTCCGTCTGTATCCTCTTCTTCTGATACTCCATCCAAGAGATCAATCTGCAACGAACCGGGATAGAAAGGACGTCCGACATTCCCGTCAAGGCGGATCTCAACATCCTCACTGTTTACCACGGAGAAAATACCGATCTCTGTCATGCCGTAACCATTGACGAGATAATATCCGAGACCATTGATTGTGCGGAGCGACTCAGGCAAAATATATCCCCCGCCGCTGACACCGAGATAAAGTGTGTCACCAAATAATTGACTGCGAATCACGCTAAGAATGCCTGCGACCATGGGGGGCAAGTCAACACCTGCCCTCTGGTAGGAAAGAGAAAGGTCAATCATGGCATCGAACTCTTCTTCCGATTTGCCCGTCGCTTCGACGAAACGTTTTTTGACGATCCGTGCGATACCGTTCCACACGGCAGGTATCGCGACGAGCTGCGTCACGCCACTTCCCTGACAAGCCTGTACAATAGCCTCTGGTGACGGCTTCGCCGGAATCACCATCGTATTACCCATGATCTGCGGAAAAATGAAACAGACGATAAATCCAAAAACGTGATGCCATGGGATGAAAGCGAGCGTTTTTTCTCGGACACCCGTACGTACCCAACGGTCTGTCTCTTGAGACAAAGGGATCAGACACATATACTGCTCAGTAATTCCGTTATCATCGTGCACGTAGCAGCGCGATAGTCCAGTCGTACCGCTCGTGCAAAGGGTAATATGACCTGCCCAGCCGGGACGATCTTCCGCCCTTTCGCGCGTCACGTCTCCCTCTTTTCTAGCGTATGTCTGCACTGTTTGAGGATCGCGCCAATCGGGAACGAAACGATTAGCCGTCACAATTGGATAAGGTGTTTCACGTTTGGGAGCTTCATCCGCAATCAGCACGACGATGCCTGTTTCTTTTGCAAGCATGTCGGTCAAAGGATCTGACGCACGCGAATCGATCAGGACAACGGGATGCCCCGAAGCCATCACACCCCAGAAGAGGCATGCAAAATTCGGACTGTTTTGTATTTTTAGGCCGACCCATCCGCGCCTACCGGGATCATCTGGATTGAGTGTTCGCGTCTTTGCTTCGACGACGCGCTTCATCTCATTCGTCTCGAAAAAGGCTGATACGCGTCGCGCCGTCTCGTCAACCATTCCGAGCATTTCGGGATATGTTATCTTCACAACACCTTCTGGGGTGTACATTTCAATGGCATCTTCTTCAGTATAATGGGTCATTTGTTTGAAAATAGTCCGGTAACCCGGATTTTTTCTTAACTCATCCGCAAATTTTTCTATGTCAAACATCTCTTCTACCTCCTCGTACGGAAGAACTCTCCAGCCCCTTGCGCTCTCCTAGCTTTGTCATTTAGTAAGCTACACGATACGTCAGTCTCCGTTGACGACTCGTAAGGTCAGCGCCAGCTCAGATGAGCTCATTACATAGATGATATTATCGCACTCAAATGTGAGCAATCTATTAATGTGACGAAAAAGCTTTTTCTCGTCATAATTGCTTCGTATTCTGATGCTAGACTGAAGCCGCGTTCGGCTTTGCATTTAAGCTGCAACGCTTGCAAATATGAGACGAAAACACATATCCGAAAGGACAATAGCCAGTTATGCAATCACATGAGCAAATAACTCACTTAGACAATGGACACACGATCGCGCGTTACAGAATTCTTTTTCAGGACTGCAATCCGCACTGTCATGTGCATCTTCACCGTTTGATGGATCTCGCACAGGACAGTGACGACCACAGCTGTGGTCGATTTGACAGCAAAGCGGAAGACCTTCGCGCACGCGGTTTCTGCTGGATACTCCTCTCAAACACGTTTTCTTTTACGGGCGAGCTTCCAACTGCAGAGGAAACATTTGTTGTCGACACGTGGCCTAGAGGAACACACGGTATCCGATTGTTCCGTGAAAACCGCTTCTACCGAAATTCCATCGATGAGTCCAACTATTTCGGGGCGGCGTCATCTGAATGGATCTTGTGTACACTTGATGAGCATAGACCGTTACGACCGAAATCTGTCGTCGATCTTGAAAAAATGGCGAAGGTGAACGATTCTGCCGTCGGAAACATGGATAACATCCCGCGACTGAAATCTGTTCTCGACAATCCTGAAGAACGTGAAGTTATGCGCTACCAAGTACAGCTCGGTGACCTCGATACGAATACGCATTTACACAGCTCACATTATGTGAGGCTTGCCATTGATGCCGCAGCTTCTTATCTTTCTATAGATCCGTTAATAGAGGAGCTTGTCGTTCACAAACTACACGTCCAATTTATGAACGAAGCTAGGTTGTTTGAGCGTCTAATTTTTTACGTTATCCCCGACGTTGAGCACAATAATCGGCTGTTTATCGAAGGGCGTATCGTTGATTCCGGTGAGATCGCCTCCCTTGTCACCGTGGAATATAAACTCGAGACGCACACTGTTGCGAAGACCGTTTAACAAGCGCTTCGCATACAGCAGTGCTCAAGACGGAAAAGGAGACCGGCGCACCTTTGCCGCCCGTGAGATCAAGACGAGGAATGAGAGAAAAATTCCATGCATGTACTTGTGATAGAAGTTGTGATCCACTTGTCGTGGAGCACATCACTCAAAGACAAGCGCAAAGTCAGGTACAGCTTAATCGACCGGCTGACACGTCGCCATCGTATCTCCGTCAAGGAAATTGACTGCCAAGATGCCCAGCAAACACTTTGCCTCGGTATCGCAGGCGTTATCTTGACGGAAGCTGGCGGGTGCGAACTTGAACAGTCCATCCTCAAAACGATTGAAGACCACAGCGACGGCGAAATTCGGGAATGGAACGTCGAAATTATCTGACTGATCCGCTAACTGAACCCCTCCTAGACAACAACCCACATCGTTGCGATCTCGCGGCGACGACGTCCATTCATCAGCTACCTACCAAGACAGCAAACGACGCTAGGGCGGTCCCGCAACAATGACATCCTTTCATCAACTACCTGCTTAGACTGAAAGCGATACAAGGGCAATCTCGCAGAGACGACGTCCATTCATCAGCTATCTGTCCAGCTATTAGCTCCTATCATTCGCAAATTCATCAGCAATCAATGGATGAAAGCCGAGTCGTTCCGTGGCTCTGCAACTTCTTTGCATGTGTCCCTGTGAGCACTTAGAGTGCAGAAGCACCCCGGTAGTACAGTGTTAATGAGGCTTGAATGACCTCTTTACAGAGATCTTACATGAAACAGCAAAGAATCCCTGCCGCTGTCATGCCCTCTCATTTCATTTGGTACAATGAGCTCAAGATGTCAACGTTTTCGGTCGCGTCCTACTTTCCTTCTCGACGATGATTCGTTGAGAGAGCCACCATGTAGTGATCAAGTTTTAGGTTGCTCACTGAGAGTTGTATGGAAACAGGTGCGCCGTAACGAAGCCATGCGACTGCTCACGACAGAATCAAGGAAGATACGGAAGGACGTATCGGTGTCTTGTAGCAGATCATTGTTGAAGACGTAATATGTGGAGGTGTACATGTCAAAATCAGCTAGAAAACTTGATTATAAGAAAACGCTACTATTGGGCTTTGGCTTTTTAGCAAGCTCTTTGGCTTGGAGCCTGTATAACAGTTTAGTGCCCATCCTTCTTGAGAAGCGCTTCCTGCTCTCCACGACAATCATCGGCGCTATCATGACAATCGATAATGTATTCGGCATCATTTTTCAACCGGTGGTCGGAACATTGAGTGACAGAACGTTCACACGGTATGGGCGACGGATGCCATGGATTATCGTCGGTATCCCGCTCTCAGCTCTCTTTTTCTTTTTGATTCCGTGGGCTAAAACACTTTGGCTCATGATGGGATTCATCATCTGTTTCAATTTAATTATGTCGTTCTGGCGCTCGCCCGTCATCGCGCTCATGCCTGACGTCACACCGCGCCTCTTACGCAGCAAGGCGAACGGTCTCATCAACTTGATGGGCGGAATCGGCAGCATCATCGCCTTTCTCGTTGGTGGTTACCTTGCAAAAAGAGACGAAACGAGTAGACTCCCTTTTGGCATGGGCTCTGTTGTCATGGTTGCCGCTCTCGTCTGTTTGCTTTTGTTCGTCCGCGAACCTGTCGCTGACATGTGGCGGCGTGCCCAGCGCGAATCTCTGACAAGGCGCCTTACGTCAAAGGAGTTTGCTGCAACCTACTTAAAAGATCAAGAAGATGCTAAGGAAATTAAAGACATGGGCGGTGTCGATCGTAAACTGACAGCCGCTGAACGACGCAGTCTTTTCCTGCTTTTGGGGGCAATCTTTTTCTGGTTCTGCGCGTACAACGCCATCGAGACTTTTTTTACACTCTTTGCGACGAATATGCTACACGTTGGTGAAGGAACGGCAACGATGATGCTGACCTCGTTCTCTTTGACGTTTGTCGCCTTTGCACTCCCCGCAGGCGTGATCGCAAGCAAGCGCGGGCGCAAGAAGACGATCGTCACAGGGCTCGTGTTACTCTTGCTCTTCCTTATGCCGATGGTCTTCATCAATCCTATCCTGACGGCGTTCGGTGTCGATGTCTTGAGTGTGTCATCGGTCATGATCAAACAGATCGTCGTCATTGCACTCCTGGCGTGTGCAGGCATCGGCTGGGCGTGCGTCAACATCAATTCGCTCCCTATGGTCGTTGAGCTCGCATCGCATGATAAGATCGGACGCTTCACGGGCTACTACTATTTCTTCTCGTTTTCCGCGTCGATCATCAGCCCTATTCTCTTTGGGTGGATACGTGACATAACCGACAACTACAATACGTTATTCATCTACGCGGTCATCTGTTTTGGCCTTGCTCTCCTTTGCACATCGTTCGTCAAGCACGGAGAAGTTGCGGACGAGAAAGAGCCCGATCAGGAAGGATTGTCTGCACTTGAAAACATGTAGCGCACAGATGCGATCAACACTGATAAGAAAGAGTGATCCAATCTTATGAAAGTGTAGAGTTGCGGATATGAGCGATACTAAAAAAGAAGGGTTGTCAACGCTTGAGGACATGTAGGACAGAACCAACAATAAAACCTACCATCTTCGCGCATCGCGGCGCACGACTGCAATTCCCCGAAAACACGATGCCGGCTTTCCGCGCAGCATGTGATCTTGGAGCGGACGGAATTGAGCTTGATCTTCAGAGAACTGTGGACGGTAAGCTTGTCATCTGCCACGATGAAAACTTGGGGCGTCTGGCAGGTATAGATATCAACATAAAGGATATGACTTGGCGCCAGCTATCTGAGCTGAATGCGGGATACTCGTTCCCGGGATCGCCGGAGGTGAGATTCCCCTCGTTAGAGGAATTCTTAAGCTGGTTTGCTTGGACGTCGCTTACAGTCAATATTGAGATCAAAAACAGCGTCTTTCCTTATCCGCTTATTGAGTCGGAAATCCTTTACGCAATTGACCAATATAGACTCCGCGATCGCGTTATCGTCTCTTCGTTTAATTTTGATAGCGTCGTCGAGATGAAACGGCTTGCGCCTGATCTCTCTTGTGCATTTCTTTTCAAGAGATGGCCTAACCGCGCATTGAGCGCAGCTTTGGAGTATGGGCTTGATGGACTTCATCCGCATTTCCTCAATATGTTTGTGCCTGGATTTGTCTCACGGTGTAGGCGTCACAACATCGCTGTCCGCTTGTGGACAGTGAATTCACCTCGCGTTATGCGATATGCGATCCGGCAGGGCATTGACACCCTGATAACGGATGACCCGGCGCAAGCTCTAAAGATTCGTAACGAATCAGTAAAGCCGAGTTCGTGAAGCGCGAGGTCACAGACTTTTGCAACATAATGATCGTGTCCGATTTGGTCACGCTTAGTCCGCAATGTTCTGTTTTATAGGGTCTTGCGATGCAACATCGGACGAACAATTAAAATAAGCACTTCAAAACGTATAACCGTAGACTCTTACGAGCCGACATCGGGTGAGTTGATCAGGTTGAGTCCGAAATCACACGATTATTGATTCTTGTGACGTGGTATCGAACAAAAGGACGTTGTTACGCTTACAACGCAAGTGTTCATAGATCTTAGCTAACCGTCATCGGACGAGCTGATCAGGTTGAGTCCGAAATCGCATGATTGCCAACTCTTGCATCTACATATCAGACAAATGTGTTAATCTGTGAGATAAAGCATCGCTGGTACTCAATTGCCGCTAACAGTCATTTAAATCAAACAGGAAGGATTCTTGTAAACGCTTATGAATATTATTCTTACCGGAGATCGTCCAACAGGGCGACTCCATCTCGGCCACTACGTCGGATCGTTGCGCAGGCGTGTTGAACTCCAAAATTCAGGCACTTTCGATGAGATTTACATCATGATCGCCGATGCCCAAGCACTGACCGACAATGCAGAGAATCCTGAAAAGATACGGGAAAATGTCCTTGAAGTCGCGCTCGACAACCTCTCTGCTGGACTTGACCCTGAAAAGACAGCACTTTTTATCCAATCGGGTGTCCCTGCTCTCACTGAGCTCTGCTTTTACTACACAAACCTCGTCACAGTCGCTCGCCTTCAGCGCAACCCGACCGTCAAGACGGAAATCAAAATGAGAGGCTTTGAGTCAAGTATCCCCGTCGGCTTTTTCAATTACCCGATCAGCCAAGCAGCCGACATCACGGCTTTTGACGCGACCGTCGTGCCGGTCGGCGAGGATCAGCTCCCCATGCTTGAGCAGTGTGTCGAGATCGTACACAAGTTCAATGCCGTCTACGGCGAGACGCTCGTTATGCCAAAAGCTTTGTTGCCGGAAACGGAAGCCGGCATGCGCCTTCCAGGGCTTGACGGCTCCGCCAAAATGAGCAAATCTCTCGGTAACTGCATCTACCTGACTGATCTGCCGGAAGAAGTGCGAAAAAAGGTCATGTCGATGTTCACCGATCCAAATCACTTGCGCGTGGAAGATCCGGGCACCGTCGAAGGGAACCCTGTTTTCACCTACCTAGACGCTTTCTCGAAGACTGAACATTTCGCGCGCTTCCTGCCCGAATACGAGAATCTCGACGCTATGAAAGCGCATTACCGCCGCGGCGGTCTAGGTGATGTCAAGGTCAAGCGGTTCCTTATAAATGTGCTGGAAGACATGCTTACGCCAATCCGCGAGCGCCGCCGCTACTGGGAATCTCGCCTCCCCGAAGTCATCAGCTATCTCGAAGAATCGACGAAGATCGCAAGCCGTAAAGCAGATCAGACCGTCAGGCGCGTCCGCGCCGCCATGCGTATCAACTATTTCGAGGGCGACGCGTTCCTCAAAGAAGCGATAGAACGCTACCCGACCGCATGAATGCCGCCAATTGATTCCCACCCGGACTTTTTAGAGCGAGAATGAACTTCGGCGGCAGAGACTTCCATTTTAACCAGCTCACCGCATCAATGGTGATAACTGATAGAATTACCATTAAGAAATACAAGTAGGCTAGATGCAGCCGGAGGATTAAAAATGAAAAGTAACAAAGTTTTCGTTTTTTTGCTGATTGCGATCATAGTTTTTTCTTTAGTTGCTTGCAACAAACCAGGTGATCTCAACGATCCTAGGCCGTCGGAATCAAGCCGAGAAGCGGAAGATTCAAAACTAGAACCAAAGACAGAACCAGTGGGAGATCCTACAGAGAAACCAACTGAAGTGCCGACCGAGAAACCTAGTTCAGAAGTGGACGACCATACGATTGTCATCGGCAAACCAATACAAATTGGTCGCTTCGAGGTTGTGATCACGGAGCTGAAAGTCGTTAGCACTTTGGTAGAGAAGGATGCACTTAGGATAACATACGACTTTACCAACACAGAGGGCAAAGACAAAGATGAGACAAGGCCTATATTCACTGTTCGCTTTAAAGCATTTCAAAACGGCGTTGAGACTGAGGAGTTTGTGCTATCTTTGCAAGTTGACCTCACAAAAATACTTACGTCAGTCAAGCCTGGCGAACAAATCATAGGAGTACAAGACGCTGTCTCAATCGATGATATGAATGCCCCTTTGTTGCTTGAGCTGTCTTTATATGGTGATGATGAAGTGTATTCCTTGGAAATTAATGATCTGAACGAATATAAATGATTACATACTGTCAGCCGTCTCTTTTCTACCACAGATCAAGAGATGGCTGACAGTTAAAGCCTGGAAACCTGCAAGGCCGTCCGTGACCACGGAGGGACGGTTTTGCTTTTTTGAAGATAATAGGCTTGACATTTATCATGATTCATGGCTCACAGATGGTTTTGAATAAGTGACAGGCGTATATTGTATCCCATGTGCAACCGATTAGGTGCTGTCTAGAGTTTGTTTGGGGATATGATTCGATCATAATTCTCAGTATTATGTGAAGTCTATCCGAATAAACAGCACATCTCTTTTTGAGCCACCTTGTTTACGTCATTAGGACGCTGATCCCTAAAAACCTTTGAACCTATTTTCCCGTAGTTTTAGAGTATACGGTTGCTTCCAATGACTACGAAGCGATGCTTTTAGCCCAGTTTAACTTTTAGCGCTTAGATCTCCTTTTGCTTTTCGGTAAGTGTCAGCAGTTGTGTCTTGTTATTCTGATCATGTAATTCTTCCTGAGTATATGACTTGTGTTTGCATAAAACACCTGTAATGCCGATATTAAGCATTTTACAGAAGTTTAATGTTCTTTAACAGGTCTGCCTCTCAAATCAATCTTAAGCACACATAAACTTTCTTCGATTTGCCCTAACATCGCACAGGCCTCTGCGGTCGTGCACTCTTTATCATTGGTCAACGTGGCATAATATCCGTCAAAGCGAGCTTGGCTCTCGATCTTAGCTTCGTCTAGTTGCATACCTTGTATGTTGACGTCAAATATTAAGTATTGGTTTTTCCCGTGCCTGAGCTTATTCTTTACCTTGCCCGGCTCTCAAAAGCAGTGATATGTTTGGAAACAGGAACGATCGGGCTAGAAGGGACTTCATTAATCTTGGCAAGCAATAAAGATGTTCAGGCATTGTATCTTGGAAAATAGTAATAAAAAGCTGGAACCTCCACGTAAGGTATGGTCTTGAAATCATCTCCTACTTAAACTGCCCTCACTCTAATTCAGCTCCAAACAATCCGTTCTCTATTATCTTCTGTGACAGCGAAACAAGCTACCGTATGTCATGTGGAAATCTCGGCCGCCGAAGGTCAGCGGATGGACTTTAAACGCCGCGGCTGACCTTTTGCGAACGCGATTTCCATCATGCTACAATTAAGTCAAGCCATTTTTATTTGAGTTGATTTGAGTTGATTTTCACTGGCTAATATTCTGAAAGAGGAAATTAGCATGAAGAAGAACAACTCGTCACCCACTGTGGACTATCCAACCTTGGATGGTATCCCCGTAAGTATCCGCAACGACTATCTCTTCAAGAAGATTTTCGGATCGGAAGACAGCAAAAGCGCTGTCGCTCATCTCATCCACCTAACAACAGGCATTCGCAAGGAAGATGTGATCGATTTGACCATATCGGATCCGCATCTTCCGTTCCGCAACATAAGAGATAAAAGAGGCATTCTAGACATCCACATCAAATTGAAAGATGGCAAGAGAGTTAACATCGAGATGCAAAATCACTGGCATCCTTTTTATCCCGAGCGAGCTATCTATTATTGGTCGTTCATGTATCAGGAGACATCCCTAGCAGGAAATAGCTATAATAGGCTTAGCAAGTGCATCGGCATACACTTGTCGAACGAAACCTTCCGCTTGAATGAGAAACTGCAGTCTACGTACACGATACGCGAGGAGGACGGCTCCATCTTATCGGATGTCTTGGAATTACATTTCTTTGACCTTACGAGATTACCTGAAGAAACGAAAGATCTATTACAAAGTGAAATCAGTGAACTTGAACGTTGGTTGCTGTTCATCAGGACGAACAGCCAAGCAGTGCGCAATGTACTATCGGAGGGAGATGAACTTATGAGCGAATGTAATGAGAAAGTGAAATCTGTCTTTTACACTCCGAGTGAACGAGAGATCTACATCCGCGAACACATCGCTGAGATGGATCACTACTCAATCATGCAGGAGAAATTTGAGAGCGGAAAAATGGAAGGCATGGAAGAAGGTAGAGTGGAAGGCAGAGAAGAAACCACGATCAAGATTGCCAGAGCTTTGCTGCAAAACGGTGTCGACATGGAGATCGTTCAAAAGTCTACGGGACTCGATAGGGAACAGCTCGAGACTTTGGAATAAGCATGTTAAACGATAATCCCCATCTTGGAAATTATGGGTTTGGGGGTAGCATAGCAAAGAGGCACCTTCTTTTTGATTGGAAGGATATGGAAAAATGGAAAAGAGGGTATCTCACAACTTGATTAAGTGACTTAGACACCCTCTTTCTTTCATATTACATGCTATGAAAACAGCTAGCATCAACACTTTGTGGTTTCAGTGGAATTTTTGACCACAATCCATCTGAATTTGGCGTAAAAGGCAGTCCCGAGCTCGTAGTTCATGAGCCGTTTTTAAGCTACCTCACCGCAGAGAGGAAAAATATCCCAAGATCATCGCAATTGGCGGCGGCGAAGTTCTTTACAATGAAACATATACCCTTGATCGATACATTGTAGCTTCCTCAAAAAAGAGAATCCTAATTTTCTGTTCATACCAACTGCCAGCAGAGATGCACAACCGTACATAGAGACGATAAACAAATTGCACGCGGTCTTGGCTGCACGGTCGATTCTTTGCCTTTATGTGGAGAAACAGCAACTTCGGAAGAAGCAAAGAGCAAGATCGCAAAGGCTGACATCATCTACGTGGGCGGTGGAAACACCGAACACATGATGACGGTATGGCGAGAATGCCGTGTCGATCAATATCACTTGGAGGCTTATCAGGATAACAAAATCCTTGCCGGCCTAAGTGCGGGTTCCATCTGTTGGTTTATCGCAGGAGTAGAAAATCCTAAGCACAAATGGGTTAAGGGCCTCGGCATTATCCCTTACTTACACTGCCCCCATTTTGATGAGGAAAGCCGAAGAGGTTTTGATGACTTCTATATTGGTCAAATAACCGATGCGATTGCGATCGACAATCAGGCTGCGATTGTGTGGGAAAACGGGAACATGCGTGTCATCAAATCAAACCCCGGAAGAACGCATACCGCTTTTCCTAGAGTGAGAACGGATTGGTCAAGGAAAGGCTTTCATAGAATTGAACCTCGCACAAAAGCTAAAGGGGTTATCTCAAAACCGCTCATAAAGAGCGAGAACAAGATAACCTTCCGTTTGCGTGACGCCATTTATCCGAACACCCGGGATTTATGTGCAATTTTTCAAGTAAAGTTGATTTTTTAAATTTATGTCTGACGCCGGTGCGCAGTTTTTCAATTAATAATAAATTCTTGAATTATACGCTCAAAACAGGTGTACAGTTTTTCAATTAATTTCGAATTTTTGGACTCAGCATCTGGTATCCAGTGCTCCAGTATGCAATTTTTCAGTTAATCTCGAATTTTCGGACTCATTGTCCGGCGCCCGGCGCTCCGGTGTGCAATTTTTCAGTTAGTATCGATTTTTTGGATTTTAAGTCCTGCTGAAGGTTCGATTGCTGGACAATTTCGCATGTTCAGTGTTTTTGCTCATTTTCTCGTGTTGTAAGGAGGTGGATTGTGAAAAAACAAATTTCCTTAAGCGCTGCCATTAAAAAAGGAGCTGCCCCATTTGTGAGACAGCCCTTTTTTCATCTAGTGTTAAAAAATATTCTTTCCTTTTTCTATCGTACGATTTTTAATGTGTCAAGAGCTCCAGACGTTTGAAGCGATGTATTTCGTCCTCGTATTGCTCGTCTTTCCACTCGACTTTTTCAATCTTGACGGCGGAGACTTTGTATTCTCCCGTCAGCGTGATCGGGTCGAAGGCCGACTGTGTCAATTCGTTAACGGGTGACTCTCTATAGTGGAAGGTCATGAACATGCTGCCCGGCTTGACGCGATCCGTGATCTGCACGCGCGTCACGATGCTTCCGCGACGACTTGTCACACGAATCGTATCGTGCTCTACAAGTTCCAGTGCTTCCGCTTCGCGCGGATTGATCTCGGCTTCTTCGAACGGGTTGATCGAATCGAGAAGTGCCGAATAGCGCGTCGTCACGTTGTAGTGACCGAGCTTACGTCCCGTGATCAGCAGAATCGGGTACTCATCACAGACGTGTTCAGCAGGTCCTTTGTATTCGACGGGAACCATCGTCGCTTTTCCGCGCGGGAAAACACCCTTGTGGAGATATTTTGTCCCGGGATGCGTCAGCGTGGGACATGGCCATTGTAACCCACGTTCATTTTCCAAACGATCATATGTCATGCCGGCATACTGAGGTGTCAAGCTGCGCATCTCCTCAAAAACTTCTTCAGAATTGAGGAAATCGAACCCTTCGGCGCCCATTTTTTCTGCGATCGCGACGATGATCTCCCAATCTTGTTTCGCCTGCCCCGGCGGATTCACGGCTTTGCGCACACGCTGAACACGGCGCTCTGAAGCAGTGAAGGTTCCTTCTTTCTCAGCATAACAGGCAGCGGGGAGGACAACGTCGGCAAGTTTTGCTGTCTCCGACATAAAGATCTCTTGGACGACGACGAATTCCATCGACTCAAACGCCTTTTTGACGTGATTGGCATCAGGATCGGTGAGCACGGGGTCTTCTCCCATGACGTACATGACCTTCATGTCTCCCGCCACGGCGGCATCGAGCATCTCAGGAATGCGCAGTCCAAGCTTATCGCTCACAGGAACACCCCATGCCTCGGAAAAACGGGCGATGGAAGCCGGATCGGTGACTTTCTGATAGCCGGGATAGACGTCGGGGAGCGCACCCATGTCACAGGCACCCTGCACGTTGTTTTGCCCGCGGAGCGGATTAATTCCTGCGCTCTCAATGCCGACGTGGCCGGTGATCAGGGCAAGATTCGCCAAGTTCATGACATTCGACGTGCCCGATGTGTGCTCTGTGATGCCGAGCGTATAGAAAATGCCTGCTTTGCGGTGGCTCGCATAGAGTTTAGCGGCCTCGAAAAGGTCTTCTTCGGGAAGATCGGTAATGGCGGAGACGACCTCCGGTGTGTACTTTTTGACGAGCTCTTCGACAGCCTCGAACCCTTCCGTTCGCGTCTCAATGTATTCGCGATCTTCCCAGCCTTCGCGGAGAATGATGTGCATCAGCCCATTGATCAATGCGGCATCACTTCCTGAACGGAGAGGCAGGTGGAGATCAGCCATCGTAGCCAACTCTGTCGTACGCGGATCAACGACAATGAGCTTCGTTCCATTGCGGACGGCTTGTTTCATTTTGTTCCCGATGATCGGATGCGCTTCCGTCGTGTTAGAACCGATAACAAAGAGCAGTTCGGCATCAAGGACTTCGTTTACGGAGTTTGTCATGGCTCCGCTGCCAAGCGTTGTTGCAAGACCTGCAACGGTAGGGGCGTGTCAGGTCCGTGCGCAGTGATCGACGTTGTTCGTGCCGATCACCGCGCGCATAAATTTCTGAAATGTATAGTTATCTTCGTTCGTACATCGTGCCGATGAGAGTCCAGAAAAAGCGTTTGCTCCATGCTTTGCCTTGATCTCTCCGAAACGCGTTGCGATCAAGTTAATCGCTTCGTTCCACGACGCAGGGACGAACTCTCCATCTTTTTTGATGAGAGGCGTCGTCAGCCGTTCCTCTGAACTGATGAAATCAGTGTGGAAACGACCCTTCACACAGAGCTGTGTGCCGTTAATCGGCGCGTCTTCACATGCCGTGACACCGACAACACGGTTGTTTTTGACGTCGACATTGAGATCAAACGTACAACCTGTCCCGCAGAACGGACACGTCGTGCGCACTTTCTTCAGCTCCCACGGGCGATATCCGGCAAATTCTTTGTTTGTAAGCGCACCTGTCGGACAAATCGCAACGCACTGACCGCACATGCGACAGAAATCACGTGAGATGGGACGATCGCCAGCCGTTGTCACCGTCGAGGAAAAACCGCGCCCGACGTGTTCGAGCACATTTGAAACCTGAATCTCGCGACAGACGCGGACGCACTTGCCGCACTTGATACACTTCGACTGGTCGCGCACCATAATGGGATTCTGGTCGTCGAGAGGGATGTCCGGCGGATCGTAAGGATAGGAAGGTGTCGTGACGCCGTACTCATAGCAGAGACGTTGTAAATCGCATGTCCCGACCTTCTCGCACGTCAGACAGTCCATCGGGTGGTTGCTGATGAGAAGATTCAACAATTCCCGTCGGATCTCACGAATCTGTGGCGTATTCGTCCGTACGACCATGCCATCTTCCGCCAATCGCGAACATGAGGCGACTGGCATCCTGCGTCCCTCAATTTCTACAAGACAAAGACGACACCCGCCGTACGGCGTCAATTCAGGGCTGTAACAGAGGTTCGGAATATTGATGCCGACGAGCTTAGCCGCTTCAAGCAAATTGATTGGCTTCTCAAGCTCGAGCGGAATCCCGTCTATCGTGATGCGAATCATGTGACCTCCTAGCGAACATTCGCGTTCGTACGTTCATCATATTGTACAGTTTAGTACTGTTATCGTTCAGACACTACTCTTTATGATACACGATTAAGCGTTAAAACTTCTACGCCCTACGTCATGAGATTGTATCGCCGCCCGCGCGCGAAACAAATCATCGTGATTCCTGCCTTGCGAGCCAACTGAACAGCGGCAGTCGTCGTCGCGGTGCGTGATATGACGACAGGGATACCTGCTCGGACTATCTTCTGCATGATCGTTGTCGTCACGCGACAACTCGTTGCCAAGCCCTCATGCAAAAGATCGCGTCGCTCGAGAAGCGCATGGCCAATCAGTTTATCAAGACATGCGTGGCGTGATGTGTCCTCGCAGACGTCTGTTACATCATAATTTTCAAGATTGAACATGATCATACTGTGCGTCCCGCCCGTCTCACGAAAAAGCGATGTTTCACCATCAAGATGCCCCATAATCTTTCCAACGACATCAAGGGAAAAAGGTGGTGTTCCGTATGGCACCATATACGAAGGGTCGCGGACAACGGTCGTTTCAGTCATCGAGTTTGCGCTCGCAGTCAATACTGCATATGAGGAGCAGTGGTCAATGGGTTGATGCTCGATGGAGCGTTCGATCTGTCCGAGAACAATCCTTGCCTCGAAAGCATCCGCTCTACCAGCAATTGGCTCAACCTGAAACGATCGTACGTCATCAGCAGTACTGATTAGTCCCCGTGCATACAGCCATCCGACGGCGAGATCACGCCATCGTTCCGGAAGCGCATGGATTTCCGACACCTCTTCACCGTTGACAACGAGAGAGAGACATCCTTCCTGAACGACGTAGTCTTCGCAACGCGCTTCGCCCGACCAGGTGACGCGCGATATACGAACAGGCCGCACGTGCGCAGAGCGATCCGGCATGGACAGCGCCGAACATCCTCGTACATCGAGCAGATCGGCAAAGTCATTGATATTACGAAACATGCGCAGCTCAGGCGAGATGGCACGCCCTTCTTCTTCTGTGATCCACAGAAATGGTTGATGACGACAGAAAAACTGCAATGATCGTTCGCCGTCATCGAGCGACTTTGCCATGTCCTCTGCAAGCTCTGTACTGTAGAAGGCGTTGAGCGGTTCAAGGCGCCCGTCATCGCGCTGCATCATGCATCCAACAACCGAGTCCGACTTGGTATTCTCGAGCATGCGCAGCATTAGATTGATGTAATCGCGGTCGGGATATGGCATGTCACAGCCGATCACGTAGACGAAGCGGCTTTTCGCTTGGAGCAGACCGGCATGGATACCCGCCATTGGGCCGCTTTCAGAGAACACGTCCGCCATAACGCGAACGTTATAATCACGATAAAGCTGCGGTCGGTCGGTGACGATTACGATGTCGTCGAACAGCACGCCGAGTTGTTCGACTGTCCGCTCAATCAGAGGACGGTCGCCAAGCGTCAGCGTCTGTTTGTCAAACCCCATGCGACGGCTCGCACCGCCAGCGAGAATAACAGCCGTCGCGAACATAGGCGTCTTGGGTGTTATGCGGCAGGCGTTGTCACGCGCTTCGTTCCCGTTTCTCAATGCGTCAGATTTCTTCAACAAAGACGACTCCGTCAAGCTCTAAAATCCATTTCATCAGATCATCAATCGAGCAATCCTTATGGCACTTAACCGTCATGTGTACAGCAAACGTCGACGCATTCGACTGCGACTTGAAAAGATCGAAATCTTTGACGTTAACATCTTTTTCGTTCAGATGCGCCAACAGCTTGCCGACGCTGGAAACAACGTCCATCTCGATAAAAAATTCGGCAATTCCTGAGCGCTTGTAGAGAAAAGAATTGACGTACCCGAAGGCGTTCATCACGATAAAGATAAAAGCTGTCGCGATCAGCGCCCCGTAATAAAAACCGATACCGAGCGCCAACCCGATAGCTGCGGATGCCCATAGCCCGGCGGCCGTCGTCAAACCTTTGACTTGGTTGTGCGACGTCACGATAATCGTTCCTGCGCCGAGAAAACCGATGCCGCTGATCACTTGCGCCGCCATACGCGTCGGGTCCGACATATCGAAGATTTGAAAAACGTACTGGTTAACGAGCATAACGAGCGTCGATCCGAGACACACGACGATGTACGTGCGAAAGCCGGCAGGTCGCTTCTTCCGCCCACGATCGAAGCCCAACAGCCCGCCGCATGCCACGGCAAGAGCCATGCGCAGCAGCGTTGAGACGATGTTCACTTCCACCAATGAGTACGCCATCAAAGGAACCATGGGCACACCTCCTTTGAACCCATTTTACCCCATAAGAGCAAGGTGACCATATCCCTTTCGAAACATCGATGAACAGGTAGTCGGAGCCTGTGGCGGGGTCTAAAATAAAACGCTGTTTTTGTTCATTTTCAAACCTGTAAAACCCTGTAAAATCAAGCTTTCCTGAGTCTAGCATTTGTCTGACATCAGGAGTATCGGCAATCTCCGGTACAACAGACTAGAATCTATGTCCAAATAATTCCACACGTAAAACCCAGCAGTTCAGGATGTTCGAATACCAACTTTTGAAGAGAACTTGCATTTTCAGGAATTACCATGTTCTTGCCATAACCTGAAATAAATTCTTTTGCTTACTCCGAATCAGGACAATTCCCAATAATAGAGAACTTATCAGTAAACTGCTTAATATTTGATTTTTCGGATAGCTTTTCCAGTATGGGCGGACACAATATCCAGCTATAACACAGAAAAGCTTTATACTCTTGTTTCGGATAAATTTCCGAGAAAAAAACTTTTACTCTTTGAACCGTTCTGACAGTTTTAGAAATCTTATCGGCTATTTCTTCTAGGGAAGCACTCCACACAGTTTGAAACACTACGCGAGTTCAAAGGCTCCAATGTGCAGCTGATAGTATTGCCCACGCTCTTCGATGAGTTGCTCATGTGTGCCACGCTCAATGATGCGCCCGTCCTCCATGACCATGATAACGTCGGCGTCCCGGACAGTCGACAGCCGGTGAGCGATGGTGAAGTTCGTCCGTCCGTGCATCAGGGCGTCCATGCCTTGCTGAACGATCGATTCCGTCCGCGTGTCGATCGATGACGTCGCTTCATCGAGGATCATAACGGGTGGGTCGAGCACGGCGGCGCGAGCGATTGATATCAACTGTCTCTGACCTTGCGAAAGACCGCTGCCGTCGCCTTCCAGCATCGTGTTGTAACCGTGCGGCAGCATGCGGATAAATCCGTCAGCATTGACGAGTTTCGCCGCCCTGATGCATTCTTCATCCGTCGCGTCGAGTTTCCCGTAGCGGATGTTGTCCATGACCGTCCCTGTGAAGAGATGAACCTCTTGGAGGACGACGCCGAGAGATTTTCGAAGATCGGCTTTCTTAATCTCACGAATATCGATGCCGTCGTAATGAATGGCGCCGTCATCAATGTCATAGAAGCGGTTGAGCAAGTTCGTGATGGTCGTCTTGCCGGCGCCGGTCGCACCGACGAGTGCCACTTTCTGTCCCGGTTTTGCATAAAGATTGATATCTCGCAGAACCGGTTTCCCCGGAACGTACGAAAAATTCACATCATAAAAGCGAATGTCGCCCTTAAGTTCTCTATAGATAAACGACCCGTCCTCTTGCGGTTTTTTCCACGCCCAGACGTCAGTCCGATCGCAGCACTCCGTGAGTACGCCGTTTTCTTTCGTGGCATGTACGAGTGTGACAACACCGCAGTCTTGTTCGCTTTCCTCGTCCATCACTTCGAAAATGCGCGACGCGCCCGCAAGCGCCTGAACGACCATGTTAAACTGCATCGACATTTGCCCGATCGGATTGACAAAGCCGCGCGACAGCGTGATAAACGAGATGATCGTGCCAACTGTCATCACCTCCGACCCTGTCAGGCGCCAGTTAGGAATGCCCAATATGCCCAGCGCGCCGCCGATGATGCCGATGAGCACATACAGGAGAAAGCCCATGCCTAAGACGACGGGCATCGTGATCATTCCGTATTTGATGGCTTCACTGGCATTTTTGAAGAGCTCTTCTGTCTTTTCGCCAAACGACCTGATCGCCTTCTGCTCGTAATTAAAGACCTTGACGACTTTCTGCCCCTCAATCATCTCCTCAACATAGGCGTTCACGTCTCCCATTGCGAGTTGCTGACTCATGAAATATTTGGCACTCCGCCGTACGATCGCCTTGACGAGTATGAAAAGAAAAACAGCAAACAACACGACGAATAAAGTCAAGTTGAGGCTGAGATACAACATCGTACCGAAAGCCGTCATCGTCGATAACAGCGATGAAACCATCGCCGGAAGACTTTGTGAAATGGCGGCGCGCAGCGTATCCACATCGCTTGTGAAACGGCTCATGACGTCACCGTGCGCGTGTGTATCGAAGTAGCGCACCGGCAATGTCTGAACGTGCGCAAAGAGATTGTCGCGGATATTTCGTACGGTACCCTGCTCGACGGTAACCATGATGCGTTCGTAAGCCCAAACGGCGAGAATACCGATACCGTACACGATCGCCATGGCAACGACGATGCGAACGACACCGGTAAAATCGCGACTTCCCTGTGCGATCATGGGCAGGATCTCGTCGTCAATCAGGGCTCGCAGGAAAAGAGACGTGGATGCGCGCGACAAGGCACTGATGAGAATGCATAACAACACGATGACGAGCCTGAACCTGTAGGTTCCCATGTGAGAGAGAAGACGCCTTATTGTCCCGCTGTTGATGCGGCGTTTCCCGTGACCGCTTTGTTTCGCGCGTTTGTCGGAGGATTTACGAGGCATTGAGCACACCTCCTCTGTTCTGAGATTCATAAACTTCACAGTAAATCTCAGAACGTCTCAACAACTCTTCATGCGTCCCGCAGTCGTGTACCGTGCCGTCGTCCATCACGATGATCATGTCAGCATCGCGAACGGAGGCGACGCGTTGCGAAATGATCAGGACTGTCGTGTCGGGAATGCCCTCGCGTAGTCCTTCGCGAATGAGACGATCCGTCTTCGTGTCGACGGCGCTCGTCGAGTCGTCAAAGATCAGGATCTTCGGATTTTTCAGTAAAGACCGCGCGATGCAGAGGCGTTGTCGTTGACCTCCCGATAAGTTCGCGCCTCCGCGCTCAATGTGTGAGTCATAGCCTTCAGGCATCGCCCGTATAAAGTCATCGGCTTGGGCAAGTTGGCACGCACGCGCCATCTCCTCATCGGTCGCATGTTCATCGCCCCATCGGAGATTGTCCTTAACCGACCCCGTAAAGAGTTGGTTTCTCTGCAAGACGATGGAAACTTGATCACGCAGAGACGCAAGATCGTAATCACGCACATCGACGCCTCCAACCAAGACGCGTCCTTCCACGACATCGTAGAGTCGCGGAATGAGCTGAATGAGCGTCGATTTCGACGAGCCGGTGCCGCCGAGAATACCGACCCTCGCGCCAGAGGGAATTGAAAGATTTATGTCGCAGAGAACGGGCTTTTCCGATTCGGCTGAGTATGCAAACTTGACGTTTTCAAAAACGATCGAACCATCCAGTACTTCATAGACGGGATCCGGCCCGTTTTGAAGGTCGCTCGTTTCGTCGAGCACCTCGACGATGCGCTCGACCGAAGCGCGCGATACGAGAAAGAAAATAAAAATGTTCGACAACATCATGAGACTTATCAGGATTTGCATCGTATAGGTAATAAGGCTCGTAAGTTGCCCCGTCGTCAGTCCGAGAGCAGGATTGTTGCCTGAGGCAACGATTTCGTTCGCTCCTAGCCATGCGATCAACGTCGTGCTCAAAAAGACACAGAAATTCATCAGGGGCGAGATACGGGCGACTCTGATCCCCGCTGTCGTGAAATCTTCATAAATAAGTTGTGATATCGACGCGAAATGACGCTTTTCATGCGACTCGCGCGTATAATTTTTGACGACACGTATTGCAAGCAAGTTTTCTTGGACGATTCTGTTCATATGATCGTAGCGCTTGAAAACACGTTTGAATACGGGGTAGACGTGTCGAATGGAAAAGTAGAGACCGAGTCCGAGAATCACGGTTGCACCGAGGAAGACGAGGGAGAGGCGTACGCTCGTCCGGAATGAGAAATAGAGTGCAAAGACGAGCATCACGGGGGAACGCGCCCCGATACGTGTCGTCATCTGGAACGCACGCTGTACATTTTCGACATCTGTTGTCAGTCGCGTGATAATACTTGAGGTAGAGAATCTGTCAATATTAGAAAACGAAAATGTCTGTGTCGTGTGAAAAATATCGTTTCGGAGATTTCTTGCGAAACCGGCCGATGCGATCGCCGTACTTTTTCCCGCCAAAAAACCGAATACCATAGATGTAACTGCGCTGACGACAAGGAGCAGGCCATACTTCAAAACGGCATCCATGTCCTGTCGGTTGATCCCATAATCGATCAGATATGCCATAAATGTTGGCACGATGATATCGAGTGATGCTTCAAGCCCTGAAAGCAATGGTGAAAGAAGGGCGTATATTTTATACTCGCGCAAACTTTTTAGTAGTCTACGTCTCATATAATCAATCCCCGAAACAGTATTCTACACTTTTCGCCAAGAGCTCGGCGCAAAGAGAACGATCATCGGCAGGATCTCGAGACGCCCCATAATCATGCCTATCGAAAGAATAACCTTTGAAAATGGCGAAAAAAAGGAGAAGTTGTGCGCCGGGCCAACGAGTCCGAGCCCCGGGCCGATGTTGTTAAAGGTCGCAGCGACGGCACTGAAAGATGACTCGAAATCATGGGCATCAATGGCAACGACAAGCGTAATCGTTGTGAACACGGTAGCATAGACAATCAGGTAGTGCGTGATTTGCTGGAGGATCGGTTTTGAGAGCTGTTTGCCCTCGAAGCGGAGCGGTAGGGCACGATTCGGATTGATACTGCGCCGGATCTCCCGAATAAACGTTTTGAAATAAATGGCCACACGGCTCACTTTGAGACCGCCTGCCGTCGAACCAGCCATACTGCCGACAAACATCAATAAAAGAAGAATGAGACGCGAGAAAGGCGGCCAATGCGTAAAGTCGACCGTCGCATAGCCTGTCGTCGAGATAATGGAAGAGACCGTAAAAAAGGAATCGCGCAACAGCGTGCCGACATTATCGTAGAGATTTCGCTGGTTAATGCAGATGCCCACAATGGCAAGGATGACGATGGCGATATACCATCGTAACTCCTCACTCTTCGCCGCCTGCTTGGCGCGTTTGCTTAGAATGAGATAATAAAGCGTAAAGTTCGTTCCGAATACAAGCATAGCAATGCCAAGAACGATCTCAATATACGCGCTGTTATACGCCCCGACGGATAATGCTTTCGAACTGAACCCTCCCGTTCCGGCAGCGCCGAACGCGTGGATAAAAGAATCAAAGAGGGGCATGCCGCCTGCCACCAACAACAGTACAAGAACTAACGTCATCACGATGTACATCACGTAGAGGATCTGAGCTGTGCTTTGGACTCTGCTACGCAACTTCCCGAACGTCGGCCCCGGCATTTCGGCGCGCATAACAAACACTTCCTTCGAATCCGTATGCGGCATCACCGCAAGCACAAAAACGAGAATCCCCATGCCGCCAATCATGTGTGTAAAAGAACGCCAAAACAAAAGTGAATGCGGTAGCGCCTCGACATCCGTCAGAATCGATGCCCCCGTCGTCGTAAAACCGCTCGAAGTCTCAAAAAAAGCGTCATAGAACTTCGGAATCCACCCACTGACGTAGAAGGGCATCGCACCTGACAGCGACAATACGATCCATGTCAGTGCCACGATGACAAAACCTTCTTTCATATAGTAGGTCATATCTTCCGGGCGGCGAAATGATAGAGCCCACCCGACGAGAACCATTCCGACTATCGTCACGAGAAAGGGGTAAACACCCGCCCAACCTTCGCGATAAAGAAGCGCGACGATCACGGAAGGTACCATGAGGGCGGCCGTCACAATCATAATCCGCCCGAGAACGTAGAAGACAATCCTGCGGTTCATCGCGTCGCTCGCCCGTTCGCCAAGATATCGTTCACGTCATCAAATCGCGTGTGTATCGTAACGATAACAATCTCGTCGCCTAATTGAATGCACGTATCTCCTCTTGGATAAATGATCTCTTCGCCTCGAATGATACACGCAATCAAAAGTCCCTGTTTCGTATCGAGGTCGATAAGCGGGATATCGCTTACTAGATTGCCCTCGGCTACGCGAAATTGCAGAATTTCAACTTTGCCGTCAGCGAGACTGTAGAATGCTTCAATGTTCGAGCCTTCGCTATTGGCCATCGAACGAACAAGCCGCACAATCTGATTGGCGATGATGCGATAGGGCGTTAAGATGGACTTGAGTCCTGTATCTTTCAGAACAGTCAGGAGATCGGTGCGGTTTACCTTCGTCACCGTCTTTCTTACGCCGACGTGCGCGGCATAGAGATTGATCAGAATATTCTCTTCGTCAACACCGGTCACCGCGATGACGGCATCGTAATGTTCCGCATTCTCCTCATGCAGAACGGACTGGCTTGTCCCGTCGTTCAGGACGACTTCTACACGAGGGAAATCGGCCGCAAGCTGTTCTGCGATATCCTCGTTCATTTCGATGACCTTGCTTCGAATGTGATAGCGCTCCAATCGTGGAAGAAGATAGCGCGTAATGCGCCCGCCGCCAATGACGAGTGCCGACTTGATCCTCCGGTTCCGGCTGTGACCGTTGGACATAAAGCGAAGAATCTCCGAATCGCTGCCCGTGACGAAGAGGTGATCGCCGACTTCCAACGTCGTCGTGCCGTGCGGAATGATAATATCATCATCGCGAATGATCATGCAGATGAGTACATCGCCGTGTTTTCTCCCCACTTCATACAATTTCAATCCGGCAAGCTCAGAGCCTTCCGGCAAAACGTATTCAACGATATTAACGAGACCGCCTGCAAAAGATTCAACGGAGAGCGCCTCAGGGAAGCGCATGCCGCGCATCACCTCGCGCGCCGCCTCAAGCTCGGGATTGATCATCACGGAAATTCCAAATGTTTCGCGCAAGAAAGACATCTGCCTTGAATACTCGGGACTGCGAACGCGTGCAATGACATAGCGTGCGCCGATGCTTTTTGCTGTGATCGCGGCGATAAGATTCGTTTCATCGTCAGGTGTAACAGCAATGAAAATATCACACTGCGGAACTTCAGCCTCGCGCTGAACATCGACTAGCGCACCTGAACCGTGGACACCAGTGATGTCATACATACCGATCATGTTGTCGAGACGCTTCTCGCTTAACTCAATCAGTGTAATCTCATGATCCTCGAAACAGAGCTCCCGACAGATCACTTCTCCAACTTTTCCCGCGCCAGCGACGACTATTTTCATGATGTAGCTACTCCGTTTACCTTGTTCATTTTCTTACCCGCTTTCAATAATACAAAAAGTCTAGCCGTTCACCAAGTGTTTGCAAGAAGAACTTCGCAGATACATCGCAGATCATTTACCATTGACCCTTACCATCATTCTCCATCCTATACTTTGCGCCATGTGCTCGGAGAGAACAGGACGATCATCGGCAGGATCTCAAGGCGCCCCATGATCATGGCGAACGAAAGCACGACTTTTGAAAATGGCGTAAGAAACGAATAGTTATGAGCAGGACCGACGAGCCCGAGCCCCGGTCCGATGTTGTTAAAAGTCGCCGCGACAGCGCTGAAGGCAGACTCGAAATTGTTGACATCGATGGCAACAACGAGTGTAAATGTCGTAAAAAGCGCCGCGTAGAGAATCAGATAATTCGTGACTTGCCGGAGAATCGGCTTGGAAAGCTGCTTTCCCTCAAAACGGAGCGGCAAAACGCGGTTCGGATTGATGCTACACCGAATCTCCCGAATAAACATCTTGCAGTAGATGGCCACGCGGCTCACTTTGAAACCGCCCGCCGTTGAACACGCCATACTGCCGACAAACATCAACAGCAGGAGAACGAGCCGCGAAAATAATGGCCAGTATGTAAAGTCAACGACGGCATAGCCCGTTGTCGTAATGACGGAGGCGACCGTAAAGAACACATCCCGGAACAGAATGCCGACGCTTTCGTAAACATTTCGAAGGTTGATGCTGATCGCCACAACGGCCACGGCAATGATCGCAAGATACCATCGTAGTTCCTCGCTTTTGAAAGCCTCTTTGGCACGACCTTTCAAAATAAGATAGATAAGTGAAAAGTTCGTTCCAAATACAAGCATGGCAATGCCGAGAACAACTTCAATATATGTGCTGTTGTATGCCGCGACGGACATCGCTTTGGAACTGAACCCGCCCGTTCCGGCAGTTCCGAATGCATGGATAAAGGCGTCGAAGAGAGACATGCCACCAACCAGCAGCAAAATAACAAGAACAAGCATCATCGCTATGTAAATCACGTAGAGTACCCGCGCAGTGCTTCGCACTTTGCTACGTAGTTTCCCGAACGTCGGCCCCGGCATTTCGGCGCGCATAACGTACACTTCCTTCGATTCCGTGCGCGGCATCACCGCGAGTGCGAAAACGAGAATTCCCATACCGCCGATCATGAGGGAAAACGAGCGCCAGAAGAGAAGCGAATGCGGCAGCGCCTCAATGTCTGGCAGAATCGATGCCCCTGTCGTCGTAAATCCGCTCGCCGTCTCAAAAAAAGCGTCGTAGAACTTTGGAATCCTTCCGCTGATATAGTAGGGCAACGCACCCGTAAGCGACAACACGATCCATGTCAGCCCAACAATGGCAAAGCCTTCTTTCATGTAATACGTCATATCATCAGGGCGCCGATAAGAGAGCACCCAGCCAACGAGCACCATTACGCTTATCGTCACAAGAAACGGATAAACACCTGTCCACCCTTCACCGTAAAGCAACGCCACAACAACAGAGGGTATCATGAGGGCGGCCGTCACAATCATAATCCGCCCGAGAACGTAAAAGACTATCCGGCGGTTCATTGCGCCACACGCTCGTTTTCCAATATGTCGTTTACAGCGTCAAATCGCGTGAGCGTTGTGACAATCACAATATCGTCACCTAATTGAATGCTCATATTGCCTCTCGGATAGAGGACTTCATCGTCGCGAACGATACACGCCATGTCATGCATACTGATCATGATGTCGAGACGCTTCTCTTGTCTTCACTTAACAGATAAGTCGCCTTCACTACGAGCAGCCCGTCGTCTCACCGCAGTCAAGGCATACCTTGCAGGTGCCGTTGCGGACGAGCCTCGTGCCGGAGCAATTCGTACAGACAGATCCGTCGTAGAGGCGTTCGCCATTTTTGCTCGCTTCGCGTGCTTTTTCGTGGATGAACTCGTCCATGCTAATCTGCGTCCGCTCCATCGAATCTTCACATGAAGGGAACTCGTCGTCTAGATCAGGTTTAACTTGGACGCGCGAGTAATCCCCTGCTTCAATGTCGAGCACTTTACTAATCAGATCTGACACGGAAGTGCAGTACTTGATGTACGGGTGGCGTTGAACGAAACCGTACGGTTCAAATTTCTGCCCTCGGAGCATTTTTGAGATAGCATCTGTTTTGATGCCGTACTGGAGCATGACAGAAATCGTCTTCGACAAAGAGTTCAGCAAGCCTGTTATCAGCGTCCCCTCTCGATCCGTCGTCATGAAGAGTTCCATAATATTGTCGTCCTCATCTCGATTGACAGTAATGTAGACTTTGACATCTTCAATTTGCGCCGGATGGGTGACGCCGCTTCGAATGCCGAACGGTTTGACGCGTGCGCGAATGAGATCACCGCTCTCAATTTTTTCATTGCATTGATCGAGATCAGCCTTAACTTTCTTGGCGTAGTGGAGCAAGTCATGGTAATTAAGTTCTTCAAGCGGTACGTCTTGGCTCTCGACGCCTGTTAGTCGCAGATTTAAGGGCTGCGCGAACTTAGAGCCATCGCGGTAAAGCGTTATACCTTTTACACCTTTCATCCAAGAGATGAGAACAACATCGGCAAAATCTTGCACCGTCGCCTCGTTCGGGAGGTTGACTGTCTTCGAAATCGCGCCGGAGATGAGAGGTGTGATCGCCGCGACCATGCGAACGTGACCGAGATAATGAATAAAACGTTCGCCCGAGCCGCACTGATTCGCCGTATCAAAAACGGCGAGATGCTCTTCGCGAAGATGCGGAGCACCCTCAATCTTACCGTCGGCAATCATCCCGTTGTCGTCAACACGCATGATGTAGTCGAGGATATCCTGAGTCTCGTCAGCGGAGTAGCCGAGCTTTCTTAGACCTTGCCCGATGACAGGATTGGCGAGCGTCATGTAGCCGCCTCCGGAGAGCTTTTTATAGACGACATGTGAGAAAAATGGTTCAATGCTTGTCGCAGCACAATCCATGGCAAATGAGATCGTTCCTGTCGGCGCCATGACGGAGACTTGTGCGTTACGATAGCCGTATAACTCACCCCACGCCTCGGCCTTTTCCCAGCATTCGTTCAGCGCATCAGCGAGATCGCCAAATCCTGACGAGCGCAACAGCGCATGATCGACGACCGGTAGGCTGTAATAGATCTCCTCCGGCTCATCTTTCCTAACGCCAGCCGCACGGCTATGGTTGCGAATAACGCGGAGCATATACGGCTTGTTCTTTTCGTAGTGTTTAAAGGGTGCGATCTGCTTTGCCATTAAGGCAGAGACAGCATAGCTTTGCCCCGTCAAGATACCGGATAGAGCACCACCGAGCGCACGCGCTTCGTCGGAGTCGTAGGGAATACCGGCACTCATGAAGACAGACGCAAGGTTCGCAAGCCCCAAGCCAGTCGCGCGGAAACCCCACGTTTTGCGCGCAATCGCCTCCGTTGGAAATTGACCGCCGAAGATCGACGCCTCCAGAACAAGCTGAGCAATAGAGACGAGGTGCCTGTACCCTGTGATGTCGAATGTCCCGGAATCATAATCATAGAAGCGCAGCACATTAATCGAAGCCAAATTGCAACTCGTGTCGTCGAGGAACGCGTATTCTCCGCACGGGTTCGTCGAGTTAATCCTGTTGTGCTTCGCGCCGACATCACCGTCCTCTCCTGCAGGGCATGTGTGCCAAGCATTGAATGTATCATCAAATTGCGGAGCCGGATCGGCACACCGCCACGCCGATTGATTGAAGATCTCCCACAAATGGCGGACGTATACATCGCGATCAACGCTTGAATCGCGTCTGCCCTTGAGCCGGATTTTTGCGTGAGGATTGCGATCAAGATCGGCCACCTTACGCATAAAATCATCGTTAAACCGAACTGAATTGTTCGAATTTTGACCTGACACAGTTTGGTACGCTTCCCCATCGATATCGGCGTCGTAACCCATCTTGGCGAGTGCGATAACCTTGTCTTCCTCGCGTGCCTTCCATGTGATGAAGCGCTCGATCTCCGGGTGATCAATATCGAGGCAGACCATCTTCGCCGCGCGTCGCGTCGTTCCGCCCGACTTGATGGCTCCGGCATTTCGATCGAGCCCTTTCAGGAAACTCATGAGTCCAGAAGAGTGACCGCCCCCAGAAAGTGCTTCACCTTCAGCACGAATCGTAGAAAAATTGGTCCCTGTCCCTGAGCCTCCCTTAAACAGTTTTGTCTCAGACACGTAGGCTTCCGAAATGGAATGAGGCCCCAGCAATTGGTCGGCAATGGAAAGGATAAAGCATGCCGACGCTTGTGTGCGCGTGTAATCATCCTCTGACATGACGACCTTGCCCTTCTCTTCATCGTAGTAGAAGAGCTCATTCATTCCTCCGGAAATGCCGTACTTGAGTTTAAGTCCCGTATTGAACCACTGAGGAGAGTTCGGCGCAAACATCTGTGCCAAGATAGCAAAAACGAGCTCATCATAAAGGACATCTGAATCTTCTTCGTCGATCATCCCCTCGTCAGCGAGCGCCTTTACCCAGAATGAAACCATTCGGTCCGCAACTTGGCGCATGGACGTTTCATATCCCTGCCCGCCCGGAACGCCGGCCTTTCGAAAGTACCTTGATGCGATGATGTCGCAGGCCGTTTGTGAGTAATGGGCAGGAAATTCGAGATCCCTCATATCGGTAAGTACCCGCCCCGATTTGTGATCCTTCAGCAGCACATCACATTTTTTCCACTCAAAAAGATCAAAAACGGAACATTTTTTCTCTTCTATTTCCTTTGTAAAGTGACGTTTAATAACAGAAGCTAACACTCCCATACCAACACCTTCCCTCTTTCTTCCAGTAAAATACGATCGCCTGCACGCGTAGATTTTTTCCGATATACACACTTCATATTGTGTGTTGAGCTTCATAATACTACTACATATTGTGGTTCAACATTACAGATATGTGACAAAATATATTTCATTTCGAACCGAAAGATCTCCATTACCATGGTGGAACAAGACGATCTTGCTTCTTACAAGGATTAGAATACTCTCATTTCATGAGAATACAGCGTGGTTTTTAACCCGAGACTTTTGTCCTTCACAGCAGTCAACATGCCGTAAGAGAGTACTGTTATCTGAGAGAACGCATCAAAGCAATAAGCAAAAAAGTCCAGAAAAAAGGGAGGCGCATATGCACCTCCTCTTTTCTCTAGATTCTTTAGGATGCCTAGCCCATGAACTACCTCAGTATCCCACTGATAGCCAGCACGATGATGATAGGTAAGCTGATAAAAGAAAGTAGGAAGAGCTGGTTATAGACCTTGGATTTTTCCGCCTCATCCTGAATACCCGCAAGGGCGATACCGCCGGAAGCCAAGGGGGAAACGCCTGTCGCAGCACCCAGCAGAATGACTGACAGGAGTACCGTAGCACTGGCGCCTATATTTTCCACTACGGCGGGTATGACGGGATATAGAGCGGGCATAACGACGCCTACTGTACTGGTAAACATGCTCATAACGCCCGACACGATCGTAAAGAGGACGTAAGAACCTGTTGGGCTGATGTTGTCACTGATCAGGCCTGAGAGCAACTCGACCGCCCCGCCCTTAACAGCGACAGCCACCAACATACCCATACCACACAGCATGATGATCGTGCCCCAAGGTACCCGATTGAGTGCTGCTTTTTCATCACCCAGCTTTAGGAAAATTGCCAAGACCGCACCGATAATACTGATGTAGTTTACATCGGCCGCCTTCGCAATCATGGCGATGGCAGCACTATCAGGGAACACTTTGGTCAGGGCTGCAGGAATAATGCATAGAGCCAGCATGGCCACAATCAACCACATGTTCTTCTTTTGAACCTTTGTGAACGGCTCCACCTCAACCCTGGTGGATCCGACTTTATAGCCTTTAAAGATGATATAGACGATTGTAAAAATCACCGTAAAGCCAATAAAAGTATTCAACAAAAGGGTATTGGTGTATTCCGCAGCCTTATCTTCGAAACCAGAACTTGCGATGAGGTTCTTCGTTACTCCCCCCAAAGAGCCAAAGGGTGTAAGAGCACCTGCTACACCACCACCGATAACCGCTTCTGCCGCAATCAAGCTGTGCATTTTCGTATCCTTCGCGATCTGGAACACCAAGGGCGACATGAAGGCAAAAACTGCCCACGGCCCTGGACCGATGCCGGAAATGAAGGCGCACAGGAAATAACAAATAAAGGGAAGAGCCCAAGGGAACTTTCCAAAGGCATTGATTACCCTTCTGGAGATCTGCTCTAGCGTACCGTTGTTGATAGCAAAGCCATAGAAAAAGATGATAGAGAAAATGGTAAAGAATAAGGGCAGGGAGAAGGTGCCGGTCACTTCACCAGGGGTCATACCCAGAGCGAATACACCAAATAAATAGGCAAAAATCATGCCGAACAATCCTGTATTGATTTTCAGCAGGTATCCCAAAGCCACCGATACCACGATCGCTATAAGAATTAATACACTGACACTCATAAAATGTCTCCTCCTTAATAAGTAAAGTCTGCGGTTCAGGCAAGCCTCCCAGTACCTAGAAGCTAAAACCTTGAATCATCACAGTGTAAATCACCATCATAACGACGGCAAAAGGATAGCTGGCTGCATAACCGATACTGGGGTATTCACAGCCTGCCGCATCCACAGCGATGCCCAAACCTGAGGTATTGGTCATGCCGCCACATAACGCACCACTGAGCATCATCCAGTTCATCTTGAAGATGTACCTGCCGATGAGGAAACCAATAAATATGGCCGAAAGACCAATAATGAGCGAATAGACTGCAAGCATCGCCTGTGTTCCCGTCAGAGCTTTGATGACAGGGTATCCAAGGCGCAGGCCAGTAGCACCGAGAGTGCCCACCATACCGATCTCCCGAATTGACTTTAGAACAGTGGGATCAAAGTCAAAATCAAAGAACTTGGTCTTTTTCAAGGAACCCAGAACAAGAGAAGCGATCAAGACACCGCCAGTGGCAGATAGCGAAAAGCTTCCAATTTTGATCAGACCTAACATGTATCCGGCAGCCAGAACTAGGAAATACGCAGTGACAGAGAAAGTCTTAGTCGCATCCTCCTTTTCATCTCCTGTCGAATCACCCGACTTTTCCTGTTTATGACTCGACGCCATCTCAAGCTCGTATTCTTCCCGTTCCTTGCGAATGTTAATCCGGAACATCAATGGAATCAGGTTGATGGCGACCAAAACGAGCAGGTTGCCGAAGGGGAAAGTAATTGTATAACCGATACCTGTAGCTGTTGAGGCATAGTCAACATACTCCTTCTTCTGCTCTTCGCTAAAACCCTCCGCTCCCGGCTCTCCGATAATCTCAACCATTTTTTCCTGTGTATCTTTGTCCAGAGTATCGTAATTTTCCAAGTTATCCTTAGCTTTGTCTGTGGAAGCCAAAAGACCTGCTGTCATGCCTGGCGTGCTAGATAATGCTCCTGAGAATACACCGGACATTTCAAAAGTATCATAATTTCCAGATATCTTGCCAATGGCGAAGGTACCAGCCATACCCAACGTGGTGATAATGATAGCCATGGCGAGGAACTTGAGGCCATACTTTTTGAGTACCGGAAGCAACTCCTTGCTGGCGACGAGGCCAACCCCGGAGATGAAGAAAACAAGGAATACACTCAGCACACTGCTAGGCACAATGCTGTTGTCCATCAACGCCTGACCTGTAGCTTTTAGGGTAGATTCATCTGGCAGCGAGTTAATGTAGGTGCCCACAAGAAAACTAATCAAGATACCCGTGAAGAGCACCATAGCAGCACCTAACGAGGAACCCCGAATGCGAATAGATGCAAGCTTATAGCCAATGACCACGGTCAGGAATAAGAGGACGAACGTATTGATAAAGATAGCCATAACGACCTCCTTTCTAAAGAAAAGTACAAAAAAACTGGCCTATGCCCAAAATCTCTGACTTTTCCTATATTTTTAAGAATTGGGGAAGGGCGCCTTCCCCCTCAGCCATTCAGGTCGCTAAACTGAAAAACTCCTGAAGTGAAAAGACAAATCGCGCCTTCCCCGAGAGATGCTTAGTAGAGCATCGAGTAAGTCATGGGCTCCATTTGGTTAATGTGCTCAATCGCCTCATCGGTGGTCAGCAGGTCACCGTATTTCATGCCCATGTTCCACATGAAGATCTTCTTAGTCTCCTCGGAACGATCGGCAGATGCATCCGTGACGATCTGAGTCTTGTAACCATAGGACAGGCAGTCAATCGCTGTAGAATACAGACAGCCGCCGACTGTGCAGCCGCACAGAATAATGGTATCAATGTTCATACCAATTAAGATCTGTACGAGGGAAGTGCCCATAAAGGATGATGGCCAGTGTTTCTCAAAGCAGATGTCATCCTCTTGGATGCCAAGGCGAGGATCAAACTCGTACATCCAACTATCCCTTGTGTATTCCCGCAGGCCGGGCGCCTTCAGTGACCAGACTGTCAAATCTGATCCGTCCTTGTTGTAACCGACACGCGTGTAGAAACACTTGATGTTCTTCTCACGGCAAGCATCGGCCAGTCGTTTAGTGTTTTCTACCTCCACGGTCATGTCACCTCCCATGGGGGACGGCTCAGTAAATCCGCGCTGGAAGTCCACAACCAGCAGTGCCGGGCGCTTGCCCCAGCCAACCTTTTCACCTAATCTTGCTCTTGCGTAGACACTTTCCTTTGACTCTGGCATTGTTTACTCCTCCATTTTTCAAAATATTGTCTGTTTTGTTTATCCGTCACAATACTGAATGCGAAACGAGGATGCTCCTTTTTTAAGTTTTGCTCTCATCTCTGCGAAACGGACAACGGCTGATTGGAAGGCACTTATACGCCTTTTTATTTGTATATAAACAAATAATATGCAAGAATAACTTGTGAAACAATTCAGTATTATGTATAATTAATTCAAAATTGGAATGTTAAGGAGACAATGTGCAGATCAAAAACTTTGAATATTTTGTCGTCGCAGCAGAAGCGCAATCGTTTACAGAAGCAGCAGAAATACTTTTCACCACCCAATCATCCATATCAAAAAAAATCATCGCTCTAGAAAAAGAGCTCGGCGTAAAATTATTTGACCGCAGTCGACGCACGGCTATTCTTACACCTGCAGGCGAATGCTGTCTTCAATTCGCTAAAACCATACTTGCAACCCATGGTGAGATGGTGCAGTCGATGAAGAATATGACCGCAAAAACCACTAATCAACTGCGTGTGACCTTCCTGCCTGTCGCGCTTTATTACGGCATGTTGGATCAGTTACACGAATTTGGTGAGAACAACCCGTGCGTTCACCTGCGGCTATCCGAAAAGGGATTACCCGATATTCTCTCCGGACTTGACAAGGGCTTGTACGAGGCTGCACTGTTGTGGGGGCAGGCTATCGATGAGTCTAAGTATCAGACCTTGGAGCTATGCCGAGACTATATGGTAGTTTTGCTTAACAAAGATCACCCCTTGGCTTCCATGAAAAAAATATCCATCCATCAATTAAAAGAGGAAACCTTTTTGATGCTTGGACCAAAGACAGGCACAATGGATCTGTGTCTTCGCGCTTGTAGGAATATAGGCGCGTTTGAACCCAAGATTTTCCATCAAAGCAATCATATCGAGAGCATTGTAGAATCAGTGTCAAAAAATCTTGGGATCTGCCTGATGGCGAATACTCCCGCCCAGAGCATTCAAAGAGATCGTCTGAAGATAGTACCCTTACTAGAGAAAATCACTAGCTCCCTCGTTCTGGCACGCCTAATGAATCGCCCTGTAACACCTATGGGCGAGCAACTGTGGGCTTTCTTCGACGAGGTCAGTAAGCGAACTGATCATTCTCGCCCTTAATAGCTCTCAAGATCAGCCAGATTAATCTTTCCGGCTCAATAACATATTAATACAAAACAAACTTGCATTACTCAGCCTTTGTTTTATGCTACAGGCCAATCAATAGGCAAGGGCACCACCTTTTTCGAGAAAAGGCAAAATGCTTCCGGAGTCAGTAAGTATCAATTTGTTTTCATGAGAATATTTTTCGGAACAAATAACTTGCTTCCACTATCTGCAGGCATCAAAAAGGTGGCCTCTTAGCCTACCTTTTTGACCTTGTTCATTGAAGCAGCTTGCTTCTTCAGTCTAGTCGTTATGTGCTCCACACTCATCGTGATGTTGGTGTTCGCGGCAGACAGAGCCTGTTGACACGAGAGAGCCTGTTAGGTATGCCTCGGCAGCCTCTTGGGCCGTCCCTTGAGCTCCAATAATCACCTCGATATTCTTTTCGTTGAACAGGTCTACAGCGCCGCCGCCCATACCACCGCTGATGATCACGTCAATGCCTTGCTCCGCAAGAAAAAGCGGCAGAAAACCTGGGCGGTGTCCCGGACTTGCAATCGTCTCGACTTTGACGATTTTTTTGTCATCTGCATGGAATACGATGAATGCTTCACAGTGGCCGAAATGTCCGGTCACCTTTCCATTGTCACTTGCTACAGCTATTTTTTTCATTATTGTTTCCTCACATTCATTAAGCTTACCGATCACCCTTTGTGAATCAGCTATTGACTCGTCATTTATGACTTTCCCTTAAATGCACATGCTTAACCTTAATTTGCAGTACATCGCTACTAGATTTTGCAAGTCTGTTCACCATGTTGCAATCCAATACCGATGTGTTGCGGTCATCCGCAAGGAGGCACAGATCACAGCAAAAAAATGAATCCGTCTTATTATTACGTGCGACTCGTTTACACCTGCCTAGCCATCGGCAATCGAACTGACTCTGTTGAATAGAAGTGCCATTGTGTTCTCAAAGATTTCCGTCACCGCCACACCCGACGGACAGTCGATGTCGACGATCGTTTGGGCATCATTGACTGCCTTTACGGCTGCAGGATCGAACGGTATCCGTCCCATGAAAGGCAACCCTTCTCCCTCACAATACTGCTCAATTTTTTCTGAGATAGTCGGATTCATATTGTGTTTGTTCGTGCACACGGCAATCTTGGTATCGAACCCCTCTGCCGTCCGAATGATGCGCTCCATATCACTAATACCCGAAATCGAAGGTTCTGCGACGATGAGGACCATGTCAACACCGCTAAGCGAGGCGATCACCGGGCATCCGATTCCGGGTGACCCGTCGATAACAGCAAGACTGGCATCGCACGCGAACGTCTTCATCTCATTTTTTACTTCAGTAACGAGCAGACCTGAGGTCCCGCTTCCCATCTTAAGTTGCGCAGTAGAGAACACCTTTTCTTCATCTCTATAGAGTTTCAGATCACCGGCAACAGCCGGCACCATCTCGATTGCTCCCGTAGGACAGACATAGGCACAGACACCGCAACCCTCACAAGCATATGGGTCGACTAAGTAGGGATCACCTGCAGACACAGCAGCAAAACGACAATGCTGCCTGCAAAGATCACAGCTCGTACAAAGTTCTGCCGTTAGTTCAGCGACAGGCAATCCATAATAGTCTCGCCTGACCGGTTTTTGGTTCCATTCCGTGACAAGATGCAAATTTGGAGCATCCACATCGCAGTCAGCATAGGCCTTCGCCTTAGCTAGCTTAATAAAAGCACTCGCGACCGTCGTCTTGCCCGTTCCACCTTTCCCGCTTAAGATTAATAACTGCTTCACGACGCACCTCTTTCTTCACCAGGCGATACGTCGCTCTGCTCATCCCTGAGGGCGTCAACGCACATTCTCTCCTGCCCGCTCGCGGTGTCGTTGCCCGACTCGCTGGGAACAGGACTGCGACGTGCCTCCTCCGGACAACGCTGCACATCACGCTGCTTATTCACAGCACCTTCACAGCATTGCCTTTTCGCCATGAGAGATACGATGTTGGGCTCATCGGAAGGCGTTTCGCCCTGCATCTTCTCCATGATTGTTTCGAACAGTGATACAAACTTTTCGCGATATTCTTCTTTTTTGTATACAACTATTTCGGCATTAGAGTTCAATGACGCCAACGTATGGTCGAAAGGAATCCTGCCTAAGATCTCGATACCCTTGTCAGCACAAAACTGATCCACTGGGTTCTCTTCATTCAGGTCTTTGTTGAGCACGACGCCAAAAGGCTTTTCGAAAAGCTTGACTAGTTCATATACCATGTTTAGGTTGTGTGCACCGAACAGCGTGGGCTCGGCAACAAGGACACAATAATCAGCGTCCTTGATACTTTCCATTACAATGCAGGCACTGCCAGGAGGGCAATCGATCAATATTGACTTATTCTCGTCGAGACTCCCTTCTTCCAGCAGTCTGTTAATGATCGGGATACCGGTCGCCTCTCCCGTATTCAAAATCCCTGTATAGACGCTGACATCGCCCGAGACGCCGATCTCGATTTTCCCAATTACCTTATCCATCTCAGAGAGCGCCGACTCGGGACAGACGAGCACACAACCGCCGCACGAATGGCAGACGTCATCGAAAATAATCAGTTTATTATTTACGTAGGCGAGAGCGTTATAATTGCAAAACTGGACACAAGTCCGACAGCCGGCACATCGCTCGTTGTCGACTTGCGGGATCTTAACCGTAATAAGCTCTTCACGAACAATGTCAGGTTTAAAGAAAAGATGCCCGTTTGGCTCTTCGACATCGCAATCGATGTAGGTTGACAACCCAGCGACTGCCGCCAAGTTGACCGATATGAGCGTTTTCCCCGTGCCTCCCTTGCCGCTCAGTACTGCAACTTTCATACTATCTGCCACCGCGGTTCCTTCCATGAAAACCAGCATGAAAATCGGCTAACAAAGGAAGTTCTCCTTTTACAAATGCTTCGATATTGTCCTTGACAGAATCTGTATTCGTCCGATACAGCTTGATGTCGGCTGATTGAAATACATCGGCTGCGTTCTGTCCGCATCGTGGCGTCAGCAACGCACTCACTTTCTGATCCGCGACAATTTGTGCAGCCATGATCCCCGCACCACCTGTACCAGATGCAGCAGTATTTGCAACAAAAGCATAATCTTTCGTTTCCGTATCGTATATCAAAAAATACGGCGCGCGCCCAAACGAGGCACATACTGTTGATTCCATCGATTGACTATCTGTAGGTATCGCTATTTTCATGTCATTCCTCCAATTTTCGTTTGTACTCATTTCTTACAGTAGCTACTGCACTCCTCGACCTCTGCCACAGCCCTGCCCGCGACCATGCCGGAGACGACATCCTCGACCGCAACCATTGCCTGAACCGTCACAAAGGAGGTACGTACCTCCTTCAATTGAGAGAACCTTTCCGTGCACCAATGCCTCAGCCAGTTTTTTTCTTGCCTCGATGTATATACCCTGAACAGTACTGCGGGCAACATGCATCTGTTCTGCGCATTCTTCCTGCGTGAGTCCCTCAAGATCAATCAGGCGAATCGTTTCGAATTCATCGACTGTCATAATGATGTTTTCTTTCACACCTGACGATAAATCGAGAGGTCCAAATCTATTGACCTCGGGTAGTCCACAGACTCTTCTCCTTTTCCTAGGTCGTGCCATCTATGACCAACTCCTATCTAGCTTAGTTCGTAAACAAATCTAATGATTAACACACCGCCAATCTACCCCCGTAAATAGCTGGCATATTGGCGAAGCTCCATGATGAGGAGCAAACAGATCCTTCTATGTGGGCATACCGTCAAGCCTCTTTGCCAAAAACATGCCACCACTTCCTCTCGCCATTAGGTATACTGGCAACCCACATCAAATCAAATCCACCAAACCTACCACGAGTCGCTCTTCGCTGTGAATATACCAGTAAGCTTCCTCGTCATAGACATACCGGCAAGCTTTTCATGACACTTACCCACCCCGTTCTGCGCGCCAGCATAAGAATCATTCCTGACGTGTCCGACGCTGTGCAGCCGTTTTATCCACTCCGTTCTATGCACGAAGACACAACTTTGTTCCCAGCTACACTATAAGACTGTTTCTGGCATATGTCAATAACGTTGACTTTTCTTCGCCTAAAATTGAACCGAACGTTACACGGTATAACAAGCCATATAGCGGCAGATAGAGTACCAGACTGTATGGAGTTTCTGCTGTAGAATGAAAAGAAAAAGACTACACCATGAGATTCTTTTTCAGGATAAACAATTATATAAGTCACACAGAAATCTTAATAGGACATCATGGCAAAGTCTCCACAAAAATACTGCAATGCACCTCTACTTCGAAGTACCACGGTAACCCGACAAAAGGATTTCCCAAATATCTTATAATAGTTCATAATGTTTTAACGCATCTTTGTAAAAAGGATCAGATAGATGAAGCATAGAACCCGCTACACCCTCTTACTCGTCATCATTGCGACATTGATTAGTCTCGCTTGCTTGTTTGCAGCATGTGCGAACAGAAGTCCAATCATCGGATCTTGGACATTGGTTGAATCAGAAGATCCTTCGTTCACGGTAGGAATGACTTTTGAATTCAAGGAAAATGGTACCCTCAATCTTCTTCCAGGCACTGCTACACTGATAAACGAGGACATCGAAATGTTTATTCGCCTGAAGGAAGAGCATATAGCGTTGAGCTATCAAGCAAGTCCGAATGGAGATCTCCGACTCACCCTCGACAAAGTTGAGGGTGGTTCCGACGTGCTTCGTATGCACTACTCGATTGAAGGAGATATGCTAACGATCAAAGACGAGCACGATACTGCGCTGTCCTTCCGGCGCCAGTAACCCACACGCCGCAAATTCGACTATGCTAGCATCGCTTCTAATTATCCAAGAACCTGCCGATGATAGCAGTTCTTAGCGATAATACGATTCATTATTTCTAGAACTCCTCACAGTCAGGCTCTCTTGAGATAGCAGATCCATCCTCAACGCATGACTAAAAGGTAACCCTTCAGCCACTTCCTCGCTTGTCTAACCGAAAGACTCTTCTCCGAGTCCGGCACCCCATCCTCAACGCATTCCCAACAAGCCGCCAACTACCCGTCGTGAGTAGCAAGAAGAATGTGAGAAATACTGATGTTGAGATATATGTCTCTCGTCGCACATTACTGGCAGATTATCCCCGTGCCTAAGCCTACACCTGACAGCGTACGACGCCCATCATGTATGGCGGCGGACCACCATCAAGCGTATCTTCAGTAACCTCCACGCAACCCTATGGCAGAAGTTCTCCCAAACTCATCTCCTCCATCAAACTAAAGACTCATATATCTCCGAGATTTAAGGGGAGTCCATCAACTCGTCATGTAAACCATCGACAAAAGCGAGTAAGCTCTCGCGTGTATTTGGTAATTCATCGACGCATATTTTTTCCAGAAGGCGTTCCAGGATTTGCCCGACTACTCTGCCTTTGTAGCCTCGCTCCAGAAGATCGTGACCATCAACGACTAAATCCTTTAACGTCAATATTTTTCCTTCTCGAATCAGATCGTTTGCAATCCGGGCAATCGCGGCAGTCTTCGCCGATCCGCAAAATATTTCATCAGTAAGAGAAGGACTTGTTCCACAGGATTCATTTGTCACATCGGCCAAAACACAAGAGCAAAGGATTGTGTTGTCCGACACACAAGGACCTTGGAACAAGTTGGGAATATCTCGAGGTCGCTGAGGCATTTTGACGATAGCACAAGACCTTTGAGACGCATTGGCAACATCACAATGATTTGGGGTGGCATCGGTTGCGACAGAATCTAAAACAAATCTTTTGCACTCGTAAAGAGCCCGCTCGCCTGCAATGCGGAGCCTCAAGCCATCAAGAAAAGCTTCCTGACCGTAAAAGTTAAACGCACGCCAAACTGAGCGCGTCTCCGGGGTCAGATCCTCAGTTTGAAACTTGATAAGTTTTTCCACACGATCCCTCGTCGCACAATCGTAACGGAGTCTCTCTAAAACCTCCATCGCATCATCAAGATCACAGAATAGTGCCGCAAGGCGCAATGCAATATCCGTGCTCGTGCAAAACTGGATTGCATCGGAGCAAAAATCATGTCGCCGCTGCAACGCGACTTCTTCACCCGAGCATGAACACTCATAGGCGTCGTCGTGACAAATACGTTTCTGGTGCAACGCCACTTCATCGCCTACATATGACATCCTCAGTAGCGCATTGTCATCGCACACGTGCGACATCCTAAGTAGCGCGACATCGAGCAACGAAGGAACATCGAAAGCTACACGTTCACATAATCCAAATTCACTCTGCTCATCGTGCCTTGCAAATGAAGAACCCGCAAGAAGTGATAGCTCTGGTATTACAACCATCAAAATATCGACATATTTCTGCAAGACCAACAACGCATTTTCCCCAACAAGCAATCGATTGAGTTCAATTTGTAATCGCTCAGGAGCAATAAACTGCAGCAATTGCTTGTTTTGACGCATTGCCTCGCTCGTCTTGTCCTCAATGAAAAAAGAAAGCTCTGCACTCAACCTCAATCCTCTTATAATACGTAGAGCATCTTCATGAAAACGTTGCTGGGCATCGCCGACAGTCCTTATCACCCCTCTTTGCAAATCAGACCGTCCACCCCAAGGATCAATTAAACCTCGCCTTTCATTCCACGCAAGTGCATTGATCGTAAAATCACGACGGCTGAGATCCTCTTCAATCGTCTTCGCGAAACGAACCTTGTCAGGACGGCGATAATCCGAATAGAAACCATCCTCACGAAAGGTCGTGACCTCAACGGGATCGTCCTCCGTCAACACCGTCACTGTCCCATGCTTCAGACCTGTTGGAATAACCGAATGCTGCGGAAGACTGCGCATTACATCTTCCGGGGTCGCCGATGTCGCAAGATCGACATCAGACGTAGGACGCCCGAGAAACGAATCGCGAAGAAATCCGCCGACGACAAAACACTCAAAACCTGCATCTTCCAACAAGCGCATCACAGCACTCGCAGATTCTGGCACCATTATGCTTTCATTCACCCACATGTCTCAATCACACCACACTCACCACCACTCTAATTGTCAACATAAAATGAGCTGTGCAAAAATTCAACTAGTTTTGAAAAATTGCCACACTTTCCCGTATTTTAATCAATTTCGCACAATGCTGCCTTGCCACAGCCCAGATATATGCAATTTTTCAAAATAATCTGCAAAACTGCACGTTAACACTTAACCTGCAGCCAATACTATTCAAGCCTTAGTTGTTTCATTTGGACTATGTGCAATTATTCAATTTTATTTGTAAATTTGTTCGCAGAAAAGAAATCTGACAAAACTATGGGAACCGTACGCCTTCTTCACTCCTTTGTACTTACAATAATTCGAAGTATGAGTTCCTCATCCTGTTACAATCTGCGCATACCGCATTGAGCCCTTTTCTGACTTGTTATTGACAAGATGGTTTTCTGACTAACAATATGTTGCACTTGCTCGTAGCAGGTATAATAAAGAGCTGTTGAGAAGTATAATTCACAAAGACAACTCAAGACCCTTATAATGGGCTCGCTAGAAAAAATTATGGAGGAGCAATAATGTCAAAACAACCGCAAATAGATCGCTGCGAATTGATGCTTCGGGAAATGGTCCAAACCGATACGAGACAACCGGAGGGGCGCGAAGGAGTTCTTGTCGATTATATTGAAGATATCTTTTCCCCGTTTGATGTTGATAAAGAACGGATCGATCACGGCCAGGGAAGAAGCTCGCTGATTATCCGCATTCCTGGTGCAACCGATTCTGGTGGCATGGGATTCTTTGGACATCTTGATACGGTCGCCTTTGGCGATGAATCGTCGTGGACATACCCTCCTCTCAGTGCCAAGGTAGTAGAAGGAATCATGTATGGCAGAGGAACAGCCGACATGAAGGGCGGCAATGTCGCGATGATTGAGGCTGCGCTCTGCCTGCTTGAATCAGGGACGATCCCTCCCAAGCCTATGCTGCTTGGCTTTACAGCAGATGAAGAACAGGACGGTACGGGAGCGTGGAGCATGTTGTCATCTGAAAAGGTGCGCGCAATTGAAGCAGGTGTTTTTTGCGAACCGACGAACGAGCGCATCGCTATACGCGAAAGAGGCGCATTATGGATCGGAGCCTCTTTTGTCGGCATGCAGGCGCACGCATCGGATCCAGACTTTGCGGTAAATGCCTTGGATGCGGCTATTGAGTTTTATCAGGCATTTTCTCAAGCATTTGATCCAGGAGAATACGACCCATTGTTGGGTCATGCGAGCGTCTCTCTTACTCAGCTGCACGGTGGTTTTATGACCAATGTGATCCCAGGAAAAGCGAACCTCGAACTTGATATCCGGTTGCTACCGGGCCAGCCAACCAGCGACAGTATATATCTCGCGCAAACGATTGCTGAAAAGCTTCAGAGCAAAGAGCCTCGTCTTTTAGTTGAACTGACCGTGCTGAACCGAAATGAAGCAAATGCGACACCTGAAGATGATCCGTTCATTACACTAGTGCAGCAAGTCTGCGAATCGTGTGGTGCAGATCCGACCTTAGGCGGGCCTCGTTTTTACACGGATGCCGGGAGAATTACACCGACGCTCGGTATTCCTTTCGTCATCTGGGGCCCCGGAGACGACAAGGAAGCACACCAGATCGATGAGAAAATAGAAATCGCCTCGGTGTGTCGAATGGCCGAGAGATATCTGGACTTGATAAAACGGTTCGGTGCGTAATTGCGCCGACTGTGTCGTTATGACTACAGTCTGATCATTTATGAGTGCAATAGTAGGGGAACGGGATGAGTCTATCAAAGTTTGACCGAAAACATTACACGCAGGGCAAAACACCGATTGAGTATCTTGCGAACCTTACGGATATTTTAGGCGGACCGGAAATCTATCTCAAGCACGATGACCTTCTCGGCTTAGCTGGTGGCGGTAATAAAACGAGGAAGCTGGAGTTTCTCGTGGCGGACGCTCAGCGCCAGGGAGCCGACACACTGATCACGTGCGGTGCGCCACAATCGAACCATTGTCGGTTGACCCTATCGGCTGCGAAAAAAGAGGGCATGCATGCCGTTCTGGTGCTGTCGGAGACGGTTCCCGGCAGCTACCGAGAAGACGCCGGGGGCAATAATTTCCTTTACAAGCTACTGAACCCTCTAGACATGATCGTTGTTCCCGGAGCCTGCGACCTGAATGATACTATGCATCTGCATGCGAAGACACTACAAGCTGAAGGCTATAAGCCGTATGTCATCCCGATGGGCGGTTCAAACGCCATTGGTTGCCTTGGGTACATCGTATGCGCAGAAGAAATTGTTGAGCAGGCCAACGATCTTAACATTGAGTTCACGCACGCTATCACTCCTACAGGAAGCTGCGGGACACACACAGGGCTATTAATGGGACTCCGTAGCTTACATGTCCAAACACGAGTCATCGGCATCAGCGTCAACTATTCGCGCGACAAGCATGTAAAGCGCATCGCGCAATTGGCCCAAAAGGTAAATAATGAATTGTTTCCGGAGAGGAAAATCGTAATTGAGAACGACGACATCATCGTTTTCGATGACTATATCGGATCCGGCTATTCTCTTCCTACAGAAGGCATGAGAGAAGCTGTCCATTTGCTTGCACGTTGCGAGGCGATCTTGCTCGATCCCGTCTATACTGGAAAGGCAATGGCGGGACTAATCAATCTTATTCGCAAAGGTCATTTCAAGAAATCGGATAAAGTGCTTTTTCTTCATACTGGAGGATCGCCAGCTCTATATCATTTTGCAGACTACTTGTTGTAGAGATAGATTAATAGTTGTTATTGGTACATGCTTTTCGTCTATTATGGATGAGAGGACAGCAGAATTTTTGATTTTTAGCCCTCTCTTAGGGCAGATCAAACGTTTGACGTAGCACATGTTGGCAGCATATCCTAGCGACTGCATAGGGGACACATGGTAGGGATTAATTCTATACTTTTTTTTCATTATCATGCATGGAAACTCGACAGTTATTGTGGCACACCGCATAAGATGTTCCAAAACCTGATAGAAGCCGAGTGACTAGAAAGGTAAAAAAATCTACCACAATTCACTCAAAGTGCAAAAGAAAAACAGCCCTTGCTATGCTACATAACAGAGTCTAGCAACATATCAGTCAAGCCTATACTCACATATTCTGTTCATGAAAAACAGCTCTACTGCAACTACTTTTTGAGTTACAGCAGAGCTGTCTGTATTATACATGTGTTGATCAATACACTTTGTGCGTCTTCTCGATAAATCTTGCCGACGACACGCTGAAAGTGAATTGATCGACTTACTTGATGTCGTGACCTGTCAGCTCCTGACGGAATTCTGTAGCTTCTTCGCCAGTTAGCTCAGTCGGGTCGTAGAGCATGGGAACGGCAGCGTACAGGGCGGCATTGACAACAAGGTCCTGCTTCCATGTGATTTCGTTCGGCGCGTGAGCCTGTGATTCGGCACCAGGACCAAATCCGACGCAGGGGATTCCGTAGCGACCTTGGATCGAGACACCGTTCGTGGAGAAGGTCCACTTGTCTGTCAGCGGACGGCCTGCACGTTTTGACTTCGCAATCTCGTCAGCGTAGAGACGCTCCTCGCCGAAAAGTGCATGGTGCGCATCGACAAGCGCCTTAACATGCGGTGCTGTTTCCTTGTTGATCCATGTGGGGAAGAAGCACTCTGTCTCATAGACTTCTCCTGTCCACGAAGGACGGTCATACCAGTACATGCTAACTTTGACGTCATCACCGTACTTTTTAACGTTGGGGAGATCCTCGATCTCTTTTAGGCACGTCTTGTATGTTTCACCGGCGGTCATTCTGCGGTCAATCGAGATCGCACAAGAGTCGGCGACAGCGCAACGTGAAGGTGACGTAAAGAAGATCTGGGAAACTGTACAGGTTCCGCGACCCAAGAACCTTGCGTCCTCGTAGTGTTCGGGGTTGTATTTCGGATCGAGCATCTTAACGAGACCCTTGATCTCCACAGAGTCGTCCGCGGGATTTTCGTTCAGGGCACGAACATCCTGCAGAATGTCGGCCATCTTGTAAATGGCATTGTCACCGCGCTCGGGGGCTGAACCGTGGCTTGAGATGCCTTTGACATCAACACGGATCTCCATACGTCCGCGGTGTCCGCGGTAAATGCCGCCGTCCGTTGGCTCAGTTGAGATAACAAACGCGATCTTTTCTTTGGCCACCTCAACCGAGGGGAAGTATTTGTTCGCGATATACTGCCAGCACATGCCGTCACAGTCTTCTTCTTGGACGGTGCCCACAACCATGATCTTATAACCTTCAGGGATGAGTCCAAGATCTTTCATGATCTTACCGCCATAAGCGGCAGATGCCATCCCGCCCTCTTGATCGGAAGCACCGCGACCATAGATGATGGTGTCTGTCTCATAGCCCTCGTAGGGGTCGTGCGTCCAGTTATTGATGTTGCCGATACCGACTGTGTCAATGTGAGAATCGATCGCGATAATTTTATCGCCTTCACCCAACCAGCCAATTACATTGCCGAGACCGTCGATCTCAACATTCTCATAACCTAGCTTGATAAGCTCTTCTTCGATACGCTTAATGACGCCTTCTTCATCGCAAGATTCTGAGGGGATCCTAATCATATCCCTCAAGAATTTCACCATGTCGTCTTTGTAGCCTTCTGCTGCCTTCTTAATCGCATCAAAATCCATTACTTTTCCTCCATGCTTATATATTTAGTTTTTGACAGGAATCTTCACTCAGACTTTATTTGATTATACTACATATAAAAAATGGGTTCTAGGGTCGATATATTGACGACTGCACTAACTTTTCGCGGGTCGGCTGAAAGGTTTACTGTCCCACTCCACCAAGTCCGCCCTATACCCTCTATAAAGCCTTGATAGAACAACGTCAATCCTAGTCAGTTGCGACTTCTATTATCCTAGCGATCGGTATCGGCTGGTATCAAACATATTGCCGTCAATGCAGATGCTCTACCCTTGTTGCAAAAATATCAATAGCATTATTACGCTCGTGCCCACTCCTTTCGTGACGAAGAATTTCGCAGCATTTGTTACTCAATCAGATATTTGCTTGATACAACAAGTTTCCTAACAATCGCCTTTTTACAGAAAATGCTTGCCCAAACGCTTTCTGATATCGACAAATTGACTGCCATTGCACGTTGAGAGCCTAAACTGCCTAACGGTTACCGCGATCTTCTTTTTTAGACTTCGGGTATGAACGATTATATTGGGGAATAACTTCAGGAATGAGGAATTACACTGGGAAACTAATTCGAGCATGCACGATTACATAGGGAAATGACTTCGGGCATGTTCGGGTATGGGTGACTACATAGAGAAATGACTTCGGGCATGTTCGGATGTGGATGATTACTTTGGGAAATAGCCCCGGGAATGAACGATACGTAGAGATTCTTCACTCTTGCTCTCCATCTTCGATTTGAAGAGTGTGCTGAGCGTATAAAGGCGCATATTTTTTCCCGCGAAAAGGATGGTAACGAATAGGTTTTGGCACTTCAATAGAACTGCAAATTATATTGCCGACTGGAAAGATAAACATATTGAGTTTATAATGTTAGACAATCATGAAAATAAATAGCGGATGCTAGGCGAGACTATGATGCTATTAATGAAGGTATTGATTATGGATCCTTACCAGAGATTAATGAGAGTTTGACAGAGGAGGGTATCCGGATGAAAAAATTACTTGTGTTACTTCTGGCCTTGGTCTGTGTATCAGGTTTGTTCGGTTGCAATAACAGAAGCTTGGACTACATTATCAAAAATGAACCTAGCATTGCAGGCACCGTCAAAGAAAGCAGCGACAAATCCATTTTGATTGAAAACGAAACTGGTGAATATTGGGTATCACTGAATGTAGAAAACAAAGACAGCTTAACCCAGTTCAGTGTCGGTGATGAAGTTGTCGTCTATTACGATGGCAATGTTGCCGAGACTTATCCGATGCAGATCAATAAAGTCTACGCGATCACGTTCAAGAGCTCTCCAGACTGAAGATCATTCGGTGAAAAACTTACTTATTCCGGTTTGTCATACCGAGAAACTGTAATACCTCGGATGTCAAACATGTGCTCCTTGAATAAAAGCTTGATTTCTCAGGCTTTTATTAGTTTGAAAACTGCCACAAACAGAACCGTATTCGTGACCTGTCCCTCGGTGGGCTGGTGTTTTGGTATGGCCTAAGCTGCCTTAACGCCATCGTCGTGACCTATCCTCAGGGGGGATGGTGTAATTTATGCTGCGAGGGAAAAATGCAGTAAGGGTTCAATACTTCCACCAAGGCATAATTGTTAGTTATTATTGTAAATAGCAAAAAGTGCAGATGTCGACGCAAATCAATTTGAATCTACGATTATTTTACAAATAATATAGGAGCAGATAATGAAAAAGGTTGCGATGTTTACGATGGGTACGAGAGGCGATATTCAGCCATATATCATTTTATCTAAAGAACTTATTAGAAACGGATACGATGTAACTCTTGGCTCACACCCCTGCTGGAGACATTTAGTTGAGGATTCCAGTATTCATTTTGAGCCTATTGGGCCCGATATTGACATAGAAAAAGAAGCAGCCATTATTCGAGGAAGAACGTCGAATTCTGCATTAAGCATGCTTAGGATGATGAAATTTGTTTTCAAAATGATTCAACATTCAACACATGAGATTTATGAAGTATGTAAAGGCAAAGATTTAATTATTGTAAGCCATAGCCAAATGGGCGCAACAGAGGCAGAAGTATTAGGAATTCCTACGGTTAATGTGACATTGCAGAAAGAGATGATTGCTGAAAAACTTAAGCCTCAAACCTTTTGGAATAAATTGATTGGCAAAATCATAGGAAAACAAGTGGCAAAACCATATAACAAAATTAGGAAAGTATATGGATTGAAACCGATTCAATCTTCTGATGAGATTATGTCTCGTAAGCTGAATTTAATACCGATTAGCAAACATGTTTTAGAGAGAAATCCATACTGGGAAGAACAGCATATTTTGACTGGTTATTGGTATGAGGATGAAGAAAAATATAGACCTGACGAAAAGTTGGCTGCCTTTCTTGCAAATGGAGACAAACCAATTCTTCTATCTCTCGGCGCCATGGCATTTGAAGGAGAGTCTGAAAAAGATAAATTGGATATGTTTGTGAGTGCTTTTAGAAAATTGGGGTATCGTGCCATTATCCAAGGATTTCAGAAGACATTTCAGAACTATGAGTTGCCAAAAACAATGATTTCATGCGGCAGTGTTCCGCACAGTTTTCTTTTCAAGCAATGTTTATTTGTTATTCATCATTGTGGATTTGGAACTACAGCAGCCACAATGATTTATGGCATTCCGTCTATTCCAGTACCACATGTTTTGGACCAAACGGGATTTGCTATGCAACTGTACAATATTGATGTTGCTACAAAACCTCTAAAGTCTAAAGATTTAAGTGAAGATTCAATATGCGATGCATTACTAGATATGCAAAGTACATTTGAGGAAAAGAAAAAGAACGTGGAACTACTGTCTACAAAAATCAAAGAAAAAAACGGCGTAAAGGAAGCTGTGAGATTGATTAATAAAGTGATGAAGATATAAATGCCTGTTTGGATGCTGACTTCTCTAACGAGAGCTTCTGTGCAGAAATACCGCCTTTCGCCGTGATGGCAATTACAAAGGGATGCTGACTTTTGTTGCGAAAACTCCCGGCTCGTTTTGGAGATTGAGAAAACCGTCGTATTTGTCGATGCTATGGCTCACGCGCTTCATGCCCAAGCCGTGGTGTCTGCGTTTCTGCGACCGAGACGTCGCCACTACAATCTTTTCTGCACGGTGCGAAGTCTGGTTATTCTTTGGTTCGCCCACAGGAGCGTACCACGACTATTCCAGCTCGGCACGACGCTGGCTTTTATGTGGCTCGCCTAGGAAGGAAGATACAACTCTCTATTCCCGGCCTGTTCGACGGCTGGCGAGCCACGCCTGCGACACCTCGGCAAAGCGACCGCGCGCCAACGGGATCTCTTTACCGTTCGCCATACGAACCGTCTTGCGGTCAAGTCGCAGCACCCACATTAAGTTAATGATGAAGCTGCGATGCGGCGAAATAAACAATCGGTCAACCCCTGCGCTTTCAATGCATTCACGCCATGTTGCAAGCGTTTGGCACGTTGTGTACACGCCGCGCCGCGTCGTAAGAATCGTCTGGTGGATCTCTGCCTCGATATGTGAGACGTGGTCGATCCGAACCTCAAAGAGTTCGCTTTCCGTCTCGATGATCCATACAGGCTTCTGTCGGTCTAATTCCTTCAAAGCCTTATCAAGGAGCGTCCGAACATCTGATTCGGTAATCGGTTTGAGAAGATAGTCGAGCGGGGCTCCTTTATTCCCCCATTTTCAGGAGGCGCATGGCGTTGCCACCTAGAATGGCACCTTTCTCTTCTTCAGTCAGCTCGCTACGATCGAGATCGCGAAAATACCGATTGAGCGGCAAGAGCGGGTAGTCGCTCCCGAACAGAATCTTGTCCGTGAGACCGAGTGTTTTGACGACGTTGTAGACTTTGTAACCGTAGAGAAAGATCGAAGCGGCCGTGTCATAATAGACATTTTTAAGCGTGCGGGAGACTGCTCGCATCAGTTCGTAGAAAAAGAGTCCCCCGCCCCAATGAGCGTAGATAATGTCAAGCTCCGGGAAATGATGTGCGAACTGCTCTGCTTGCCAAAGCGTCGTCTTCGTCTTGCCGGCATAGTAATGTCCAACCGGTTCGTTAAGGTGAAGCAAAACGGGGATATCAAGTTCTGTGCAAGTGGAGGCAAAAGATGACATCACCTTGGAAGATTCAAGAGCAAATGCTTGCCCTTCGGGGAAGATTTCGCCGACACCGCGAAGTCCGCGCTCGTAGCAGCGAATCAGTTCGCGTTCCATGTCAGGGTGTTGAGGTAACACAACAGCAAAACCGATTAGGTGATTGGGGAATTCGCGCGTCTTTTCGATGACATAGTCATTGACATAGCGACAGAGCCCCATGTCCTGAAATCCGAAACCGAAAGCAACGCCCATATCGAAACCGTCCGCCTCCAACGCCTCGACGGCCTGCTCAGCTGTTGCAAACTTATTGACGGGACTTTCGGAGAGCATCTTAAAATAAGGCTCATTAACTGCGTATTTTTCCCAATCCTTGATGATGTCAGGAGGTGTGATGTGGACATGGACGTCAATTTTCACTTGTTAAACCATTCCTTTCGCGTTCTCCAAGGTGCAAAACTGTATGCATCGTTAGCTTGTACGCACGATTGCGGCGGTCGGCAAGACACACCTGATTTAGTTTTGCGCCTTCTTCCTGTTTCTTATGAGCAAAGCATAGCCGATGGCTGCCACTGCCGCATAGAAAACAAAGACAACTATATTCCAGAAAAAGTTCGTGGATGTCGAACTATTCTTGAGAAAATAATAATCAATCGGGCTTATCACAAGAGAGAAGATGCTCATTAACGCAAAGCCCATTGAGAAGTCACTTATGACGGGCGACTCATAATCAGGATCACAAACGCGCAGCAACGTCATACCGGTCATCATCACACCTGTGTTGACACCCCACGACATGATCGCACGCTCGAAGGCAAAATTGTCTTTGAATGCTTTCCTGAAAAGCGGAAACGTGAAGAAATACGTGACGATAAAGCCAATCACACACATGATGGTAATGGGAACGACAAATTGTGAGATCGTCTTGATCGGCATGGTCATCATCGCTGCCGTGATGGCGAAGTCGGAAAGCGTTCCGGTAATGCGAGATTTAACTTTTGTATCGATGATCCAATGGAGTTTCAGCTTGAGCATGATGAAATTGAGAACATACATGATCAGCAATGCGTAAAACCAGACAGGTATAAATAGATCGGGCACCCACACACGCAGTTGCCGATGGAGCAAGTATGCTAAGCCTGATGCGAGGAATAAGATGCCAATATGGATTGTGAATGTCTCGATGGAACTACTATACATCGTCTCGCGACCGAGGCTCTTCTGTTGATCGACTTCTTTTGTATAACCCTGCAGCATTTCTCGAGGTAGCTTGCCCTTACCACCGAGATAATGTGTCTCACCACGTCTCGTCGCGCGATTGATCAGGATGATGCCAAAAAACATCCCGCCGATAAGCCCAACTGTTGCCGTTGTAAGCGCGACGCCTTGTGCCGTCTGCCACCAAGGATGCCCAAAGTCTTGGAGGATGCTTCCAAGTTGAGCCGCAGTACCGTGACCTCCGGCAAAGCCAACTCCCAGCTCACGCCCGAACGTACGATACAAACCAGTCTCCGGTCGGATCGCGGTAATCGCGAGGTTAACTCCAAAACCGGTGATGTACTGGATGGATCCGCCGAGCGAAAAGATGCCTGTCATCAGCAGAACAATGGGGAGCATCTCACCGAAACGGCGCTTTTTACCAGAAGGATCCATAAACATGCCGAGAGGAGCTGCCGCAAAGATGGGGACAATCAATACAACAGGCAACGCCGACCAAAACGTCATCCAGCCTTCCGGGAATGGAAGAGGCGCACTGGTACCCCAGATCCCAGGGCCGAGCAGCAATCCAAGCGTCCCACCTATGACCGATGCCGGAAGCATTAAATTACGTAAAAGCGGCACCTTCGCTCTCAAAAAAGCCCCGATAAATAGAAACATACCGATGACCGCCGTGGCGATCAGCATCTCCTGTAAGTCACCTGAAGACACATTTAAGTCACCTAAAGACATACTCACCCTCTCCTTTCACGCTCCGACGTAAGCGAGACTAATGTCTTGAAGTCTATTTTACCTGCTAAAGAACAACAAGTGTTCTCATTTTAGCAAACATATAAATCAATATGAGGAAGAATTGCTAGAAAAACACATTAATGAAATAGATAGTAATTAAGCTTTTCGCAGGAGAGGGCGACGCTCATCTACTTTCTCAGTTTAAAAAAGGAGTGTCATACCGACGTGTTCAATGGCGATGTGGGCAGGGACAAACGGTTCACCGCTAATACAATAACCGAGCTTTTCATAGAAAGGGACGACACTCATCCGAGCCGTCAGGAAAATCCCTGCCTTGCCATCATCACGCGCTTTCTCCTCTAAAACGCGCGCGATGTGGGTGCCAATTCCCATGCCGCGATATGCCGAATTGACTGCCATGTAGCGCAGTCTCATCAGTGACTCCCTATAATTTTGCAGTGTCGCCATGCCTACGAGCCTCGCTCCATCAAAGGCGCCATAGATGAAATCATCTATCTCACCGGACAGGTCATCTTCGGCGATTGATTTGCCCCAAGGCGCACGCAGAACTTCGTGCCTTAAACGTATCGTCTGATCATAATCCGAGCTTCGGTAGACTATTTCGTGATATACAATCTGTTGAGTCATTAAGGAATATCTCCACACTCTAAAGTAAGGCGCAACACTACAAGTAGTCTCCTTATTTTAGCAAATACTCTCTCCCATTTACGCAGACGCGCACAGAAATCGCTACCAGTTAGTGTCGTTGGCCGTGTTAACACGTTAGTGGAGTGCAGTACCGGGTCAGGCGCCTGAATCTACATCGCGTTATGTGTAGTAACTTGTCTTGTTCATGCACCGATGTCGGTCTCAGTTTATATGCGGTGGCACAACATGTCTCAGACACCGATGTCGCTCGACAACGATGTTGCTGTTTTCATTGTCTTGCGCGCGCGACCGGCAAAACGCTGCAATACAATGGCGATCAAGACGTACACCGCAAAAAAAGCAATTTGCGACAAAATATCGGGCACCATATCTTCCCAAGCGAGAGAATTACGATTCGCGCGGATAAAGTAGAACATCGGGAAAGCTTTAGAGATCTTGAGAACAGATTCGCTGACGAGTTCCTGCGGGACAAACGCGCCAGAAATAAATGAAAGACCGAGTGAAAAAACAGTGCTGATCGCTGAAATGGCAGCACGGTTGCGTGTCAGATTTGCGACAATATTGCTGATTGCCAAAGCGCAGAGCACGAATGCCAAGTAGTTCACGGCGACACGACCTAACTGTCCCGCCGTGACGTGGCGATGAATTGTGATCAGTGAGAAACCGAAAAGAATGGCTGCGGCGCCAAACACAACGATCCCCGACCCTAAATACATCTCAAAAACTCGCTTGCTCACTTTATAGGGAGCAGTGATCGAGCGCTCAAAGACACCTGGACGTGTGAAGGCTTCATTGATGAGCGGAAGAACACTTAGCGATATGGCTAATATGACGTATGCCGCTCCCGACATTGAGCTAACGACAGAATTGATTCCTCCTGCCGACCCATCTACGCCTTCCGGAACATCTATCTTAACCTCCATCTCTAGTGCAAGCGTCTCAAAAAGGGAGGAACGATCGATCGAGCCATCGTCTAAACGGTAAGCGTCGCGGAACCGGAAAAATGACTCCGCCATCGTAGCTGCATAATAGCCTGCGCCCGACTTTTGATCGGTAAGAACGACCGGTGCATCCGTCGCCGTGTCGGAAAACAGATAGGCGGCTTGTATACGTTCTAAGAATATCTCTTCGCGCGCTTCGGCTTTCGTCAATGATCTATACGTCACATTGTGACCTTGACTCTCTAGCCACGCCGCAAAGTCATCCGCCTGAGAATTATTTGAAGGAGAGGATATGGCGACATCCATTTTTGTTGCCTGAAACACTTGAGTCGTGTCGCTCCCAAAACCTTGCCCAATTAGAACGGACAAGACCATAAAAATGACGAATAACGGCAGAACAGAGACGCCGTTCTTCACAAGCAATTTCATGTATGTCTTAAGTACTGTCATGTTAACATCTCACCGTATGACTTCCGTCATTTCGATACGTGTCCCTTGCCGGAAGCGCGTCATGATCAGAGGCAACGTCTAAGAGGACTATTGTCACCTCGCTATGTTCCTTAGCAGTACACTTCATCACGCGACCTCATAAGCTCTTAAATTGCCGTTTTCGCATGAACAGAAGCGAGGCGACACAAAGGACTAGGCCCGCAACGAAGAGAATCAGGACGTTCTCTGTGAACTCCGTCGTTGAACCAAGTACATTGAGACGATAGAGCGTACGACTGACCATGTTGATAGGGTTGTACCGATTGAGCCAAGGAAGATTATTTTCGATAAAAAGGCGCATCGGCGGCCCCATCATCCCTGATGCGGCACTTAAAAGGAGCATGACCGCGATACCGAGCGGAACTTTTGCCTTGATAGGCCAACGATTTGACGCGCTGATAAACAGACCAATTGAAATGCCAAAAACACTCGCAGCCAGTATGAGGAGCAGCGTCCTCCCCGGATCAGCAAGGTAATCGACTTTCCATACCCACTTCAGATAGAGTACAAAAGCAATCGTGTTCAGCGAGTTCGTCGTCACACCTGAAACGATACCTGCACTTACATAAGAAACACGCGAGATAGGCGTTGTCGAGAGACGCGCAGCAAGAGGCGACAAGTTCGCTTGAATGTGGTGAACGATGTTAATGCCGGCGAAATATCCGTACAATGCAAACATCCCGAGTGTTGAACTCAATGTCACGTACAGCATACCCTGTTCCTGATCACCTCGTTCGACATATTGCTCAGTAAAATCGAGAAAGTGACCCGTAGCATAGACCGAGCTCACTTTCTTTAACTCTGATCCTATCTCATGCAAAATCGTCTCATTCATACCTTTACCGCGAACGAGAAGCACGCTGTCAGCCCGATAGATTCCGTCAATATCCTTCTCACGCAGTGATTCTAGCGCCTCATCACCGCCAATATCTTTGATGTCAAGAATGTCGTCGAGCTGGTGTAAAACGCTGGCAAACGGATGACCCGGCTCTACAGCGACGGCGATGCGTTTCCGCTCTGTCTGGAGACCGGAAAAGGCGACTGCCATGAGAGTCAACAATAAGATGGGGTAGATAAAACTCCAGAACAGGGAACCTTTGTCTTTAAGAGTCATCTTGATGTTGAGCGCCAAATGAGAGAAAAACCGTTTCACGCGCTAGTCCCTCAACGCTTTCCCCGTCAGTTTCAGGAAGACATCATTTAATGTCGGGAGTTCACTATAAAGTGACGAGTAATATATCTCATTTTTTTTGAGTTCTTCAAGGAGCATAGAAAGGCGGTGACCCGGCGGCGTTAGTAAAATAACAGTTTTTCCGTTCTCTTCTGAAACATTGACGACACCAGGAATCTTCGCAATCATCCGTAACACGGCTTCCGTGGGATCTGTGAGAACGAGGTGAACGGCTTCTGTAGGATCGACGAGGTCAATCAGCTCTTCCAGTGTTCCTGACGCCAAATTTCGGCCTTCGTCCATAATGACAATGCGATCACATAGCTCCTGTGCTTCTTCTAGATAGTGCGTCGTATAAAGAACCGTCGAGCCATTTCGATTCATCTCTTTGATTCCTTCGAGGATGAAGTTACGACTCTGCGCGTCGACGGCGACGGTTGGTTCGTCAAACATAACAAATTCGGGGCGATGGGCGATGCCGCAAGCGATGTTGAGACGACGCTTCAGGCCCCCTGACAACTTCTTAGCAGCAAACTTAACGTATTTTTCAAGCCCGACGAACGCGATCGCATCGCGAACCATCGCATCTCGTTTTGCATTGTTTTGTTCGTACAGTCCTGCAAAATAACTAATGTTATCGATCACCGACAATTCTGCAAAAAAGGAGAGATCTTGCGGTACAAAACCGATCCGTCGTTTCATATCCATATCATCGGGAGAGACACGACGCCCGAAAACCTCCACCTCTCCCTCATCGAAAGCGAGAAGCCCTAAAAGACAATTGATTGCCGTCGATTTTCCCGATCCATTTGGTCCGAGAAGTCCAACAATCTCACCTTCTTTTATCTCAAAATTAAAATGATTCAACGCGACAACTTCTTTGTAGCGTTTGACCACTTGTCTCATCGCACAAACATTCACGACCGTGTTATTACCTCCTGCGGATCAATATCGAACTCTTCGCACTATCAATAATCTTGTGCACTAAAAAAACAACATTAAAGCCATCGTTTTACAAACAACCTCATCATAGAAATATCGTGTTATTCAATGTGAAAGATGTTGTTATGTTTTGTTTAATTCATGCACGCATCGGACGTTCTGAAATCTGAATCAATGGCGCAGGGTATGCTTATACTACGCGCGTTCTTCGTCGAACACTTCTCAGTCTGAGGCAGTCACTTTACTCCGAATCGATAGAAGACATGTCTTCCACTTGCATTGGCAGATTGTCGCTTTCAAGAAACATCGGGCGGGTGAACCGCGAGGCGTATTCTTGCAGCTGATCGAGGAGCCCACGGCCCTCGTCTATATAGCTCTGGTAAAGCGCGCATACTTCGATGAGGTTTTCTCGACGCGCCTCCATGCCCTTTAGAACTTCCTTGAAAGCTTTCTCCTCGTCGCGTCGTTTAGCTCTGAACAGGAAAATCTCCTGTTCAGCACGTGTACGGGCAGAGTGGACAATCGCCTCGCCTTCAAGACGTGCTTCACGAAGAATGTCTGCCGTGCGATTAAGCTCCTCTTCGCGCTCTTCATAATAACTAAGTTGTACTTGAAGCTCGCTGAGTTGTGATTCCATCTCTGACAGCTTCTCGATGAGTGTTTCATGTTCCGACAAAAGTGATTGATAAGCCTCCTGCATATCATCTCGTATCTTGTCTTCTTCATCGTTGTCAGCTGCTACCACAACACTCGATATGTAAACGGCAGAGATATCGTCATGCGAAGAGACGGCAATGGCATCCGCTTCGCTTGCCGTGGCAGCAATATCAATCGATTGCTCCGAGTCAGTCAATTCCACGGGTATGATCTCTATTTCGTCCGAGAGATCTTCTATAAAGCCCGCGTCCACGCTTTCTCCTTCACGCCCACCTACAGGATCCTCTAGGCTGGCCGGCTCGTCTTCGTCAATCTTTGTTTCTGAGAAGGGCGCTTCACGTTTCCATTTTGCGAGAAGTTTGTCCAATTCTTCCGGATCTTTTGCTGCTTCGATCAGCTCTAATTTCATTTGTTCGACAGCTCGATGCTCCTCGAGTACAAGCTCTTCACACACACTGCGCGCTTTAATCAGCAAATCTTTGAATTTGCTGTAGACATCATTTTTGTCATAGCCGAACATCGACGTTTTGATATCAAGTTTTTTGACGAAAGAAACCATTTCTTTGTCAAAACGATATTTAACAACTGTTTCCATAAGCACTCTCCTGTTTTCACATACATTTGTGAAGAGGTCGTCTATCGATTACTTCTTATAATACAGCATTGCCGCAGGTTGTTTTACTTACCGTATGCTGACACTTCATAAGTAAAAGGCGAACTGCTAAGTAGCAGACGCTTTTTTTCTCTGTTCGGCCTTTGCCTTATAGCGCTTCATAATGGCAAAGGCAGTCATCGAGATAAGTCCTATAACTGTCATTAAAACGCCCGTTGTAAAACCTGTGGGGACGAAATGTGCCGAGATTGAATGTTCGCCAGCGCTGAGCGGCACAAGGATAAAGCAATCGTGAATCGATTCCGATTCAGTCACTTGACCATCAACCTTAAAGGTCCATCCAGGGTTGACAGTCGTCGGGAGGAAGAGATAACCGTCTTCCGGAGCTGTAATCGTCCCCTCAAACGAACCGGATTTAAATGAATCGAGCTTGAGCGGGTACGATGCGAGCCTGTCGCGCGATACCTCCCACGCGTATTCGTCAAGCCTACTCACACAGGCGCGGAACTCACCGTCGATCGGCTGATCAGAACTCATGCTGACACGGAAATGCAGTTGTGTCCCTGCTTCCAAGAACCCCACGTCTCCGATCCCGCGTTTACTGCTGCCTAACTGAAAAAACTCTTCATCACCGATAAAGCCGTTACTGTATGTGATACCTGCAGAGACGTCCTCCCAAGAGATGTAATAGATACCATCTATAGGGACATCGTATACGAGAAATGCCCAATCGGTATCTCCTTCCTCGCGTACGACACGGAATGAATACGGATCGTACGATGGTTCGACAAAACAGCCTTCACGCCCCCAAGGCACAAACGGCTCTTTAATAAACACGTCTGGTTCGCCGCCGAGCGCGTAGAGTAGCTGGCTTTGAACATCGAGATGATCCTCCGGCAGAATGTCACCATCGAGGTACCTAGCATCAGACAATGCAAAAAAGCCGAAGGGCAACACATCTTGATTTTCGTACACCTTCGTCTCATCGCCTATCGCGATAAGTGTCCGCGATTGATCGTCAAAAATCCGATCGTTGTTGACGATCAGGTGATTGATCGACAAGAGGCTATCCATGACAATCGTCGATTCTTTATATTGCATGCTGTTGACACCGTTTGTCGGGTAGCCTAAGTCAGAAAAATAGGCGATCGGGGACTCTTGGAATGTTGAAGCAAAGAGAGAAAGCCCATTCGTTCCGAACAAAAAGGGATCGTTGACACACGTGTCCGGAAGAATTTCGGCGCGCCAAGGACGCCCTTTGTATTCACGCTTCAGTGCCGCGACCTGCTCGTACACTTCCGTCGCATACGGATTGCATGTGTAGTGTTGACGATCGCCAAGCGGTGCGACCTGCTGATAGAGCGCAGCACTCGTAATCGCATGGAACAACACTTCTGTTAACATAAAAGCGAAAAGGAGAACGAGTACGCGCTGATAGTGAACTTTCCTAAGTCGAGTTGGTTTGTCGAGGGAGGGAAGTGTCCTATGCCTAATTTTTCTGCGATGCCAAAACTTATCCCATACGGTATATTGTGAAACGTCCTGCATTGGCTCCTGTAACAATACATTCGATGTCTGTCTAAAGAGACCGCTACCTTCTTCTTTTGTACAATTAGATCCCTTATTTCGGCTGCGCTGCGCCTTCTTCGTAAATAATACGTACTGGATTCCCTGTTGCAAGGGTGACATTGACTTCGGTTGCCCTCCGCTCCTATTGCCCCTGACGTCTCGGAGATGAAGATCTGGTTTTCTCATCTCAGAAAAAATCATCAAGTAACAGACTGAAAAGACGAGGACAGTGATGATTCGCCAATGGGAGATCGTATCATTTTGCTGATGTTTCTGCTCAACGAGGAGCAGCACAAATACAAGCGCGACAGCAATGGTGATCGTTTTTACTTTCTGTGAGAGCTCATCTCCTACCGCCTGATACGCCATCGCGAGTACGAGAAAGACAAACACGAAAGCATAGCGAAAATCGAGCGAGTTCGGGTAATGTGCGCCGTGCCACAGGAAGCTTAGCGTACGAGATTGGAAAGAGAAAAATAATAATCCTAGCAACACACCGTAAGCAAAACGCACCGCCTTTGGCCGTTTTTTGTCTGCGAAGAACGCTGGTAATAAAAGGAGCACAGATATACCAGCGTAGATATTTGGTAGCCCCGACATAATATCCGGATTGCGAAGCGGTGTCATCCGTCCGAGCGTATCTAGAAATGCCTGCGTGAACGTAAACCCTTGTGGGAAAGCATCGTTCGCGGCAGAAGTGATCGACAGCGCTTTCGCTGTTGGCCACAACACAACACCTGCGAGAACTGCCGACAGGACAGCGAATCCAGCAAATTTTCCGAAGGCGATCAGCGGCTCATAGGGGTTCGATTTTATATTGCGTTGAGAACGCGGCCGCTTGAACTGTACGCGCAACACAAAATAGTAAAAGAACAAGAAGACACATCCGAAAAAAGCGGTATAGTAATTCGTCATCAGCATGAGCGTCAAGCTGAAAACGAAAAGCCTCGCCTTCCCGTCGCGCACGAGCTGCACCAGCCCAAGTGCTGCTAGAGGGAGCCAAACGAGCGAATCAAGCCACATAATGTTCCAGCTATAAGCATACACCCACGCCGACAATGCATAAAAAGCTCCGAAGATCGAAGCGAGAGGATCGTTTTTGCGAAATGCCCCGCTTAAGAACTCGCGAAAGAATAGACCGGAAAATCCGATTTTAAGAACAGTCAGAACCATGACGGCTTCCGCGATATACTGATCTGGAAAGAGAATCGTGAGCAAGTTCAGTGGGCTGGCGAGGTAGTATGTAAACAATCCATAGAAATTGACACCTAAACCGCCCGCCCAAGAAAAGAATAGCGAATCTCCCGAAAGTATTTTGCGTTTTAGTTCCAGAAGAAATGGTGCGTACTGGTGATAAAGATCATACGCCAAAAGGTGGCGATTCCCGATCGGCCATAGGCCATGTGCCGTAAACCCGATGTAGAACGCGAACGCAGGAAGGACGAATGCTAATAATCGCTGCTTTCGTTCTGTCGTTCGCTGTCTTTGCTCTAGCAGTGTCCTCTCTTGGCGTTTTGCCATTCGCCTTTTCAATTGATTCCACATGAAACTTTTCTCCTGTGCCGTCAAGGTTTTATGTTATGGTAGGAGACGAAACGGATGTCTAGTCTTTTTTTATCTCCTGCGTTGTCGAGATGTGAAACAACACCTCGCGTGATATGTACAGTAATCATGGTCGACGATGTGTACTTTTTCGAACTCACATTTAGGATTCCGCTCACAGCTCAACTCGGATTAATCTGTGGTTGATTCGCGATGGTCTGTGCCAAAGGTTGTTAACGTATCAAGAGTTCGAGAAGCCGCTCTAACTCGTCGGCCGAGTGATAGCAAATGACAATGTTCCCCCGCCCTGTCTTTTTATCCTGAATCGTCACTTTCGTGCCGAGCGATCGGCGTAGCTGCTCCTCCACAGTACGAATATGGAGGTCTTTGCGTTCATCTGCTGGCGTGCGTTGCACGGGAGCAGAGGACGGCGCATTAATCTCTTTAACGAGACGCTCCGTGTCGCGAACACTTAGCTGTTTGGCAAGAACAATAGCTGCAGCATCACTTTGCGCGCTTGCGTCGGAAAGTGCAAGCAATGCGCGCGCATGTCCTGACGATAGTTCTCCCTGCCTGACCATATCGCGGATATTTTCGGGAAGATTGAGTAGCCTCAGCGTATTTGTAATGGCCGAACGGCTCTTCCCGATCGCCCTTGCGAGGCTCTCCTGTGTCATATCGTACTGTTTAATCAACTGATCAAACGCGAAGGCCTCTTCAATAGCATTCAAGTCTTCTCGGACGACGTTGTCAATCAAAGCTTGTCGCTGCGCCTCCGCTTCTGTCAAGTCGCGAATGATGACGGGTACTGTGTGAAGTCCGGCAGCGCGAGCGGCGCGCCATCGCCGCTCACCCGCCACGATCATGTACCGGTCAGGTGACGACGTCGGCATCACGATTAAAGGCGAGATAACGCCTTGATCTCGGATAGATTCTGTCAATTCATCAAGGCGCTCCTCATCAAAGTCTTGGCGCGGCTGTTCACGATTCGGCTCTATTCTGTTAATGCTCAGCTCGATAATCCGATCGGATTCTGTCCCGTGTTCTTCTTCGGGCACCGCCTCAAAAAGGGCGCCGAGCCCCTTACCTAAGCCGCGCTTTAGTTTTGTCCGTGTTGATTCGTCGTTCATTCACTTTTTCTCCGATCTATTCCATACGTACGTCTCTTCTGAAAACTGAATAGCTCGTTTTGATCGTTTATTCCGGCGATTGTCGCTTCATATTTGGCCGAGCTTTCCGTTGATCCATGCCTGACTCTCGAGACGCTTCGTTAGCTCACGAGCCAAAAGGCGGTAACTGCTCGCACCTTTTGACCGTTTATCGTATTCAAAGATGGTAGCCCCATGACTTGGCGCCTCACTTAAACGCACATTTCGCGGGATGACTGTTTTGAGAAAATCGTTACGAAAATACCATTCGACCTCATCTCGCACCTGCTTTGAAAGTTGTGTCCTCGTATCAAACATCGTGATGAAGACACCCGCGAGTCGCAAATTGGGGTTTGATGATTTGCGCACAAGCCCTAGTGTTGTCATAAGAAGCATAAGCCCCTCTAGAGCGTAATACTCTGCTTGAACGGGGATCAAGACGGCATCAGCCGCCGTAAGTGCATTCACTGTCAATAGCCCGAGCGAAGGAGGACAGTCGATCACGATGTAATCATATCGGTCACGAAGTGGGGAGATAAGTATCCTTAGCTGATGTTCACGCGGATGCATATTGACGAGTTCCAATTCTGCACCGACAAGATCGATATTGGCAGGGAGAAGATCGAGTCGAGGCCGCGCATGAATAAGCGCTTGTCCGGCATCGTTCACCTTACCGACTAGCAGGTCATAGACTGTAAGGGAAAGCTCTTTCTTTTCGATACCAAATCCTGACGTCGAATTGCCTTGAGGGTCCATGTCGATGAGGAGAACGCGCTTCTTTTGTTCCGCCAAAGCAGCTGCTAAGTTGATGCACGTCGTCGTTTTCCCAACACCACCTTTTTGGTTGGCGACCGCAATCGCAATACCCATGATATCCCTCTTACTAAAAGTGTTTTGACCCTTTCTGAAAATCGATCCCACAGGACAACATCCATATCTGATAACTTGTTAATTGTATCATGTATAACACGAACGCATGTTCCTTATTTTGTGAACAAGGTGTCAATTTCAGTCATCTCTGTCGAAAAAGACGTAACGAACCGACAAACACGGCGACCATCTTCCAGTACAGTGATCCGCTCAAACACGGCACGTTCTAGAAAAGACGCTTCCTCCCGCTCATCCATTATGACAAATAGTTGATTACTCAAAGGCGGTGCATAAAACTCAAAGCCGCACGCTGAAAATCTTGAAGCTAATACTGCCGCCATGTCATTTTCGTGTTGACCGATCTCCATGTAAAGCTGATCACGGAAAAGTTCTCTGAATTGAATACCTAGCAATCGCCCTTTGGCGAGCAGGCCACCCTTTTGCTTTATAAGTGATCTAAAGTCTTTTTTCAGGCTGTCATTTATGATGACGACAGCCTCTCCAAAGAGGGCTCCGCACTTAGTCCCGCCGATCGAGAAAACGTCGGTGAGCTCCGCAAGGACAGGCAGATCAATCTGGGACTCTTCGATTGCTAAAGCTGAGGCAAGTCGCGCACCATCTACGAACAGTGTCAACCCCCAACGATCGGCCACTTGCCTGATCTTCTGTAGTTCTCTTAGGTGGTAGACTGTGCCAAGCTCTGTCGTCTGAGAGATATAGATCATACCTGGCTGCACCATGTGTTCCGCTGTTGGGTCGTCGTGATACGAATGACAGTATCGGTCGATCGCTTCTGCTGTCAACAGGCCATCTTGAGATTCGACGACAAGTATTTTGTGACCTGTCGCCTCAATCGCTCCGGCTTCATGTACGTTGATATGCCCTGTTTCTGCTGCGATAACTCCCTGCCATGGCTTCAGAATGCCGGCAATAACGATTAAGTTGACTTGCGTCCCGCCTACGAGGAAATGGACATCGGCCTCCGGCGCATGGCATGCCTTCTTAATCAGAAAACTGGCCTCAACGCAATACTTATCAAGACCATATCCAGAGGTTCGTTCAGTATTTGTCTGTAATAATGCCTCTAGGATACGTGGATGGCATCCAGTGTTATAATCATTCTCAAATGATACTCGTTCGATCATGAGTTAATCCCCTTCGCCCTTCAAAGCTCGCAGTGACAAGCGTAACAAACAATTGATAAGAGGTGTGTCTATTTCGTGCATATCACTTTATCGACATTCTACCAATGATTCGCTGTAATTACTCGTGAATCGTTCACGTGAAATGCATGAATGACTCAAAAAGACTTGAAAAAGAAAAGATGTTATTGACTTACAATGCCAAAGAGTGGCTTATACGTTAGACGCCCGTTGATGCGTGTTGATTCCATTAATTCGATGGAGCGAACCGTTTCACTAAAAGGGAATGGAGCAGGGATATCAACTGATTGATTGATTTGTCGCGCAAGCGTTACGTGAGGTTGAAAGGGACGTGAATCTAAGACAAAGCCGGCAGCCTGCAATCTGCTTGAGAGGTCGGCTTGGATTTGTTGCAGTTCACGTGTAAGAGCAATACCTGCCCACCAGAGATCTCCACCACGTCTCCTAAAACATCCAACACGTTCAAATGACAGTTCAAACGGAGTGAAAAGTGTCGATGAAAGGACACCCTGTGCTGCCTTGAGCTGTTCATCGTCACATTCTCCTAGAAAAACGAGCGTTAGATGAAAGTTCGCAGGATTGGGAAATCGACCGCGAGGTGCTTGTGATCTTATATTTCGCTGTATGGTCGCTAGTTTAGCTCGTGTCTTTTCGTTGAAATTAATTGCTATGAATAGTCTCATCGTATATCCTTCCTCATTATGTAGACAGATTGCTTTTTTCGTCTTTCTATTCTGCATCAAGCTCAATATTCTATCTTAGTTTAATCGAGTCACGCTCTCGCAGAGCTTTTCTCTTCAAGAGCATTTTTGAAAAGCTACTTCATCATGGTTAAAGGCTCACAATGTTTCACGTGAAACATTTGTGAGCCTTTATATCTGTCCGACGGCGTTTTATCGCAGTCAAATCGTCACAATCAATTATCGAGCGTCGCCAACTTAGCGTTAGCGCGAATAAACTCACGCCTTGGCTCAACACGATCTCCCATCAAGAGTGTAAACGTTTCATCAGCCGCCTGTGCGTCACTTACCGTCACCTGTAATAGCTTTCGCGTCTCGGGGTTCATCGTCGTATCCCACAATTGATCGGCATTCATTTCTCCAAGACCCTTGAATCGTTGCATTTTCGGATTTGCCCAGCCTGTTCTCTCTTTGATGAGGTCAACGTCGAACTCATCGTACGCATAATGGCTAGCCTTGTCTTGATAAACGCGATAAAGTGGTGGGCAGGCGATGTACACATGACCTTCATCGACAAGTGGGCGCATGTATCGGAAAAAGAACGTTAGCAAAAGCGTCCGTATATGAGAACCATCAACATCAGCATCTGCCATCAAAATAATCTTGTGGTATCGAAGTTTCGATAAATCAAAATCATTACCGATACCGGCACCCAAAGCCATCACAATCGGCATGAGTTTCTCATTATCGAGTACCTTATCGATCCGCGACTTTTCTACATTAAGCATTTTACCCCATAGTGGCAAAATTGCCTGATACTTGCGCTCACGACCATTTTTCGCCGTTCCACCAGCAGAATCTCCCTCAACGATGAACAACTCGCAGAAAGTCGGATCTTTTTCCTGACAATCGGCGAGCTTGCCGGGCAGTGCGTTGCTGTCTAGCGCGCTCTTACGACGTGTCATTTCACGCGCTTTTCGCGCCGCCTCGCGAGCCTGCGAAGCAGACACTCCTTTACTAACGATGGTGCGGGCGTCTTGAGGATTCTCTTCTAGGAATACTAGCAAGCGCTCGTTGACGGTTGACTCCACGACCGTACGTACTTCAGGGTTTCCAAGTTTCGTTTTCGTTTGGCCTTCAAATTGCGGGTGCTTCAACTTGACACTGATAATGGCACACATACCTTCACGGATGTCTTCGCCTTGGAGATTTTTGTCTTTTTCTTTTAATATGTTGTACTTGCGCGCGTAGTCATTGACTGTTTTTGTCAGTGCTGATCGAAAGCCTGTCAAGTGGGAACCGCCCTCTATCGTCGCAATATTGTTAGCATAGGAGTAGACGTTCTCATTGTAAGAGTCATTATATTGAATAGCGACTTCGACGAACACGCCATCTTGCTCACCGGAAAAATATACAGGCGTCTTGTTGAGAACTGTTTTATTTCGATTAAGATACTCGACAAAGGAGATAATCCCACCAGAGTAGTGCAATTTTTTCATAACTGTTGGTGTCTCTCGCTCATCGATCAATGTGAAAGCAGCTTCGCGGTTCAGGAAAGCCATTTCACGATATCGCGTCACCATCAAAGGAAAGTCAATCTCTGTCTCACTGAAAATCTCGGGATCAGGTTTAAACGTCGTAATTGTGCCTGTTTTATCCGTCTCGCCAGTAACCGTCAAAGGAATCACCGTTTCGCCTCTTTCAAAGCGAATGAAATGAGAAAATCCATCACGATTGACAATGACTTCCATCCATTCTGAGAGAGCATTGACAACAGAGGCACCAACACCGTGCAGACCACCGGAAAAACTGTACGCGTCACCACCAAATTTACCACCGGCGTGGAGGATCGTATGAACGACCTCTACCGTCGGTATCCCAACTGTCGGATGGATACCGACAGGGATACCAATACCGTTATCTTCAACACGAACAGAGTTGTCAGACTGAACGGTGACAATAATCGAGTCACAGCGACCTGCAAGCGCCTCATCAACTGAGTTAGCAACAATTTCGTAGATTAAGTGATGCATACCCCTTGACGTCGTATCGCCAATATACATGCTAGGACGCAATCTGACGGCTTCCAGACCTTCCAATACTTGGATATCGCTCTCTTCATATGAGCCATTCGCCGTCGTATCAAAACCTTGCTCTTCTATCACAGTGACAGACGACTCATCTTCGGAAAAATCATCCGTAAGCGCATGCACATTATCGGCAAGATTAATCAGTTGATCAGCGGAATCGGACGCTTTTACCTTATTCGTCGCATCCTCTTTTGCACGACGCAACAATTCCTTTAATCCTTCATTTTCTATTCCCGAACGTATATTTGTTTTATCTTTTTCTGTACTCATAATGTCCTTTCGAAATAAACCCTGCCCCGGCACACCTTGCGCGCAAAGTCGCAGTAGAAACGGGGGAGAGGAAAATTCTACCCGATGTGAGGATTAGAGAACGAGGGACATCCTCTGTCATCCAGTCCAAACGATTCATCTCTTCAGCTTGCGCGAGAAACGCAACCGTATCACTCGATGGTGTGACCTTTTCTAGATCAAATATGCCAATGATCCAATGTGCAGGAATGGAGACATCTGCTCCTATGTGGATGTACATATTGCTCCTATTCTCATCACGATTAAGTGTTCCATCAGCCCAATAAATTATACCACAAAAAGACGCGAAATGCTTGATTTTACGTCACTTGATGTCACTCAGGATCTCTCGGGGAGACACACCATAGCGTTATTATTATTTACTTTCAGCGGTTACTATTGGACATTTAACAACTATTTAAAACCACATAAATATTAGAATAATCGGCAGAGTTCAAGGAGACATATGAAACTCATTATTCCAGAGTTGGATCAGTAGTCTTAATTGCTCATATAGCTCGTCTCTGTTCTCAACTGTAATGTCAAAAACATCGACCTCGGGGTGTGAACGCACAGCATCCAAAAAATCAGTGCGTGGCCTAGCCTTAACCGACGCCAAAACATGCCGGTCACTGTCGAAACAAGATAAGGCCGTCTCACAAAATGTCATAGCCTCTGTCTCCATAAAACCGAGCTCGTCCATCACGATAACAGAAGTGGCAGCATCGTCGAGCCCTTCTCGCAAATACTCAACACCAACGGTTTCAAAAACATGGAGATTGATCGTTCGATTCTTACCGTCACAATCGCCTATATGGTTGATCTTGCTTCTGTTTTGCTTGCGATCAGTCGGTCTGAATATATGGATCGAATGGTACCCTTTTTCATCTCTCGGTGTACTTCGTGTAAAAAATCCCCTCACAGGCACCTCTAGGTCATACAAGAGCTTCTCAATCAATGTTGACTTACCAACACCGCGATGACCACTGATGACAATATGTCTTTTTTTCATGATATGACTCTCTTTCCGTCAGCTTTTAGGCTAGCAATTTATGTTAATAATAATCTAATTAATTTTCAGCTGGTCTTTGTCCTTCCGGCTTAACCGATCCTTCGAAGACTTCGTAATAGAAGACATGGTCAGACCATCGAACTCGTTTTGATCGTTTACTTTTTGATCGTTTACTTTGTTGATCTTTATCTCCACTTTCTTCATCCCCAACATCCAGATTAGCCGTGGGAAAGACTTGGGCCGTGTCGGTACACGTCAAAAAGACTTGGTGCTCTTGGATCACTTCCATAAGCCGTGTACGGCGCGAGTGATCGAGTTCAGACATGACATCATCTAACAGTAAAATTGGCGTTTCGCCTGTTGTCTTCGTCAATAACATAAGCTCCGCAATTTTTAGAGAAAGGACGATCGAGCGCTGTTGTCCTTGCGATGAATAGAGGCGGGCATCTACGCCATTAAGAGTGAAGAGAAGATCGTCTCGATGTGGCCCACTCGATGTACTCCCACGAAAGATTTCGTCGTCTCTACTTCGCCTAAGACGCTCTAGATATAACTGTTCTATCGTCTCACGACTCATATCCTTATCAAGTCCACTGATACCCTTATAGTGAATATCAAGCTGTTCCTGTGATGAGGTTAAATGACGCAATGAAAGCGATGCATATTCTGAGAGTTTTTCTGTGATCTCAAGTCGCTTTTTCAATATCTCTGAGACGATTGAAGCGAGTTGCTCATCCCAGATATCAAGTTGCGCTCGCGGATCTGGGAAAATCATTTCTTCAGTGGACAAATCACCATTCTCCTGATCAAATACCGTCCGACAATCAGAAATACGATCAATCGTGTCGTTCACGTTGAGTACACCTCTTGCTTTTAAGTTCTTAAGCAGACGGTTTCGCTGTCCGATCACACGCCAAAAGTCTTGCAAACGACGAAAATAGCCTCTATCTGTCCTTGAAATCAAAACATCCAAGAAACGGCGCCGTTCACTCGGCCCACCCTTGACGATCTGCAAATCTTCCGGCGCAAAAATAATAGCGTGAAAGAGTCCCATCATATCGGAAAGGCGTGAGACTTCCAAATCGTTGTAATAAATAGTCCGAGTAGGTTTGCTTCCGCGCGACGAAGCAAGCTTATACTCAAGTGCAACAGATTCTCTCAAACCGCGGTCAGTGATGAAATGAATGCTCACACGGTAAAAGTCACATCCATGTTTTACAAGCTCCTCATCACGTCCGGTGCGATGAGATCGTGCACAAGTACACAAGTAGATCGCCTCCAAAAGATTTGTCTTTCCCTGTGCGTTTGCACCATAAAACACGTGCGTACCACCGGGGACATCGAGCCGAAGGCGATCGTAATTTCTAAAGTTAATTAATTCGATTGAGCAAAGGCGCATAAGCCGACATCTTGAGATCTTATCTTCTCAAGGGCAATATCATATAGAAAAACTTATCTCCAGTCTCCGGCTTGACCGAGCACGGTCCGAGACTACCACTAAATGTCAACATAATACGTTCATCTTCAATCTGGCGGAGCACTTCAATGAAAAAGCGCGGGTTAAAGTCGATTTCTACACGATCACCTGCGAGCGCAATCGGTATATCTTCTTTAGCTTCACCTATATCTGTTCTAGATTCAACGACCATCGTATCGTGATCAGGCATTTTAATCGTCACGGGGAATCGTCTGTCATCAGTCTCAATCATAATCGATGCGCGCTCGATCGCAGCGAGGAGCACTTCCGGTGGTATAATCAAACTCGTGTCGGCATCACGAGGAATGATACTCTTATAATTTAAAAATTCACCCTTGATCAGGCGCGTCACAACTTTGACATTTCCTTTATTAAAAATGATGTAATTATGAGATGGTGAAATAACGACTTCTTCGTCACCATCTGACATGATTCTAGCAATCTCTGTCATTGCTTTCGCCGGAATGATGATATTGACGTTGACATCCAGACCAGGAACTGATTCGTGGCGTACAGCGAGACGAAATCCGTCGAGCGCAACCAATGTTAGAGACTCACGCTCACAAATCATATTGAGTCCCATCAAAATCGGTCGACTCTGATCTGAACTGACAGCAAAAATCGTCTGGTTAATCATGTCTCTGAGAGTTTTCTGTTTGACAACTATTCTCGACTCATCTTCAATGAATCGGATCTCAGGATATTGTTCTGCTGAAAATCCGCGCAGACGGAAAATGCTATTACCGCTTTCAATAAAAAGGATGTTATTATCCTGCACTTCAAGATAAACGAAATTGTCAGGAAGCTTTCTCACAACTTCTGATAAAAACTTTGCAGGGACAACAATATCACCTTTTCTTGAAATATCAGCATCCATTCGAAATTCTATTCCTGTTTCACTGTCATAACCAGTCAAAACAAGTTCCTGATTCGCCACAAGCAGTATGCCATCTAGAAGTCTGTCGGTTGATCGTGTCGCAACAACTCTCTGAACAGTTGATATGGCTTCCATCAGATGATTTCTCGAACATATAAGTTTCATATTGTGCCTCCTGTTTCTTCCCTGCAGCTACCTATGATAATTCATCTATCTTCTTCTTAATGGTGTCAATTCTGTTAAAAACTCGTTTGCACCCCGTAGATGACGACGTTACACCGTGTTACTCATTTGTTAGACATCTGTTATCTGTTTGTTAAAAAAGTGAAGTTATCAACGGCTGTGAGTTATTCACTTTTTATCAACACGCCGCCCACAGTGAGTTATTAACAAATGATTATAACTTTGTTTATTACTGTAAACGTGTCTCTAAATTTTTAATTGTTTCGGCAAGCTTAACATTTTGTTCTATACCTTCCGTAATTTTATCACAGGCGTGTAGAACTGTGGCATGATTCTTGCCACCAAAGGCTATGCCGATCTCTTTGAACGTCTTATTGAGCTTCTTTCGACAAAGGTACATTGCAATCTGCCTAGGTACGACGATATCTTGACTTCGCTGACGCGACTTCAAGTCATCGACTGTGACACCGTAATAGTGTGCTACGATTTCCATGATGAGAGGGAAATCGAGTTCTTTGACAGCTCCAGGCTGAATAACATTTTGGAGAGCCTGCTTGGCAGCGTTAAGTGTCATCTCAACGCCGATCAGCTGTAGAGCACAAACCGTTTTGAATGCTCCTTCAATTTCTCGTACGTTCGTTGTGATATTGTCTGCAATGTATTCAAGAATGTCGAGAGAAATGTCAACGCCTTGTGTTTTTGCAAGATTTTTGAGAATGGCGATACGCGTCTCGTAATCAGGTGGTGTAATATCAATGGTTAACCCGCTGATAAAACGTGTTCTCAAACGCTCGACGAGCGATGTGAGGTTCTGAGGCGGGCGATCACATGTAAAGACGATATTTTTTCCTGACTCAAATAACGCATTAAATGTATAGAAGAACTCGACTTGCATACGTTCTTTCGATTCGATGAATTGAATATCATCTATGAGAAGCATGTCTGCCAGACGGTAGTGGTTACGGAATTCGTCAAATTCGTTCTTCTGAATACATGTGATGAACTCGTTGACGAATTGCTCTGTTTGAACGTATATGACGCGCTTATGTGGGAATTCGCGGCGTACTTGGTTGCCGATCGCGTGCATAAGGTGAGTCTTACCTAATCCGGATCCACCATAGAGAAAGAGAGGATTGTAATCATGAGGACTTTCCATCGATGCGACTGCGACTGAAGCTGCATGAGCGAAGCTGTTCCCCGGCCCTACGATAAAAGAAGAGAAGGAATAATTAGGATTCAGCTGACCGGCTTTGAATGTTCCATTGCCGTTACCGTTTGCCTCAAAAAAAGATAATTTCTGCTCTTCAACAGAAGGAATAGTACCGTCAGGGCGCACGGCGATTTCTAACGCATAATGGACACGCGTATAGTCTCTAAGAGCGTTCTCGATCAGTGGTCGATGTTGTTCTATATATTCCTTTGCAAAATCGTTGAGTACGGCCAGCCCGAACGCACGCTCTCCAGAAAAATAAGGTTTCGCACTAACAAACCAAGTATTGTAAGTCAGCGGGCTGACCTCTTTGCATAATGTCTTGTTACAAAGGGTTGTCCATATCGATTCAGCGCTCATTTGCGTTCTCACTTTTATACCTTCTCCTCCAAAAATAGAAGTTCGCATCCATCAATCCGCTGAGCGGGTATTGAACATCCTAACAGAAATTATGACATCAGAAAAGCAAAAAATACCGAAAATACAGGCGTTTTAGCCGTTTTTTAGCCCCTAAAAAAGTCAACAATTTGTGACTTGCAAAGTGTGAATTGTTGATAAGTTTGTTAATAAAAATCTTCCCATTTAGAGAGCCCTGACTTCCTGCCATTTATCTCGTTTTTGCTTTCAACCGTAAGGATTGAATTTAGTGTCTTTTTCAACAAAAACTGTTGATAACTTGTGAATTATTCATTTTTGGTGTGTTAATAACTTTTTTTAGGTAGTAAATATTACAATTGTGTGACATGAACATGTCATCTATACGTTAGATCCAGTTTTTTAAGTGGGCTCGTTGAGCGACACCTCATCGTCAATATTTATGTCAAAAAGGGCTATCTTAAAACTGCTTATTTGAAGCAAGAACAAGACTGCCTCTAGCATTTATTTTTGAAGAATCACCTATTTCCAGCTATAAGCTCGTATTTGCCACTTACACAGTCAAATATTGCTACCTTTTCCGAATAAAATAGAGACATCGTTAGGTGGTATTTATGAAGTTAACACTGCCAGAGCCTCTAGCGCCGTATCGATCTCTTCTTCTGTGTTTGTTGCGCCGAATGAAAAGCGAACGGTTCCTTGGGGGAACGTCTTGAGACTCTGATGTGCGATAGGAGCACAGTGGAGACCGACGCGCGTCATGATATTCCAATCGCGCTCCAGCTCAAACGCAATTTCGGCATTGTCACGCTCGACTGCTGTAATCGATACGACGCTTGTGCGGCCTTCAACGCCGGGCATACCGACAGCACGGACTCCTTTTATCGTTGAAAGACCGTCGAGAAAACGTTTCGTCAAAGACATCTTTACATTATGAATCTCGCTGAGACCTTGTTTCTCCAAATAGATAAGCGCTGTTCTCAGACCGATGATGCCGGGTATATTCATTGTTCCACTTTCATATTTGTCAGGCATGAATTCTGGCTGTATGAAGCTGTTCGAACGACTTCCCGTCCCTCCGACCGTCAGAGGTTCCATCGAATCGATCAACTCTTTCGTGATTGCAAAGCCGCCGATTCCCTGCGGTCCACGCAAACCCTTATGTCCGGTAAAGGCGAGCAGATCGATATTCATCGCTTCCATGTCGATTTCGACACTACCAGCAGACTGCGCCGTGTCGAGAACGAATACGATATCGCGCTCTTTGCAAAGCTGCCCGATAGCTTGTGCCGGAAGAATTGTACCGGCGACGTTCGAGGCGTGCAGTGTGACAATGGCCTTAGTGTCGCGTTCCAACGCTTTCTCAAAGGCTTCGATCGGGACTTCGCCGCGGTCATTTGCCTCTGCAATGGTGAAGCGAACACCGCGTCTCTGCTGTAAACGCGTCAAAGGACGCATCACCGCATTGTGCTCCATTCCGCTCACGACAACGTGATCGCCAGGATGCAAGTAACCTTCAAAAAAAGTATTCAATGAAAACGTGACGCCCGGTGTGAAAATTATATTGCGGGGGTCTTGCACATTAAAGAGCTTTGCTAATCGTATGCGCGTATCTAAAACATCGCCTTCGACAGAGTAAGCTTCTTGGTAATTGCCGCGACTGATGTTGACTCCATGATGTTCCAGCAACGTCCACATCGCGTCTGCGACACCGGGTGCCTTGGGAAATGATGTGCTGCTCTGATCGAGATATATTTTATTTTTTGCTTGCATAATCCAATCACTCCATGTCTTGTTTTCAAATAGTAATCGTATAAGTTAAGAATAACACGATATGTGTGATGTTTCACGTGAAGCGGGTGCGTCAAGTACTAGAAACATGATGGAGGAAGGCTATGGTATAAAAAGACGATGGAAAAATAGCATCAATAGCCTGCAAGGTGAGATTCAAGCTCCTCCAACCACAATGCAGGAATTATGTCGCTCGGCATCGTCCACGCTCTTTGTGGCGATAAGCGCCACGGGAAAGCGGCGACACCCTCAGGCGAGGCAGAGCGCTTAAATTGACTTCGGAAGAAACGCCTAATAAATCCTTTAAGCCATTTTTCAATCTTCGAATCATCGTACGTGTCAGAAAATACGGCAGTTGCCAAATCGTACACGGTGGAAGGTTTCTTTCCGTGGAAAACCATGTGCCAGAGAAAAAAGTCGACTATTTCGTACGGTCCGACGACGTCCTCAGTGATCTGGCGCACGCTGTCATCTTCATGCGGAGGCAGAAGCTCCGGCGAGATCGGACGGCTAAGAATTTCGCGCAGTGCCGCCGAGATATTACTTTGATCACGATCTGACAGCTCGATAGGTGACATGCCCTCTCCAAAAAGAGTTGCCGCTGTCTCGATGAGATAGCGCACGGCAGTCTTTGGGATTGACGCATTGACTGAATACATCGACATGTGATCGCCGTTGTACGTACACCATCCGAGTGCAGATTCAGAAAGATCACCAGTGCCGACGACGAGACCGCGTTCTAGATTCGCCAGATCCATGAGAATCTGTGTTCTCTCACGTGCCTGTGCGTTTTCGTATGTGACATCGTGAGTCAGACCGTCGTGACCGATCATTTTGAGGTGTAAAGCGACTGCTTCCGAGATATCGATCTCTCGAAAATCGACGCGTGTCGAACTGCCTAGACGGCGTGCGAGCAGGCGCGACCTCTCGGAAGTACCGGGTCCGGGCATCGAGACCGTGATGATAGCTTCAGGGGAGAAGTTGCCGACACTTGCCGCTTCAAGACATACGAGGAGCGCTAGTGCCGAATCGAGACCACCCGATAAGCCCAATATCGGACGTGTTCCAGTCGCAGCGAGCCGCGACCGGAGCCCTTGCCCTTGAATTCTTAACGTTTCTCGATAGAAAGAATATTCATCGAGCTCTCTTTTCATCAGGAAAGGGTATCGCTCGTGTTTTTTGTCAGATTTCTTCGCGATTATGTCATCTACGTCGCCAATGGCGGAACCCCATTGCAAAGAACAGTTATTACGAATCGCCTTAAGATACTCCGGCTTGATGACAGCCTTCGTCAAGCCTGTTGTAAAGGCTTGACCTTCTGCTAGGACGCATCCGTCACAGACGATAAGGCGGTGACCGGCAAATACCCCTTCATTGACCGATTCGCCTTCGCCGGCACCGGCGTAGAGGACGACGGAATGATGTGACAGGGAATGGCCGATCAGCGTATGACGAAGACGCCTGTAATCACCTGTCCACTTGTGCCGCGAGTCCGGGAAGATATCGAACGTGATACCGTATGATTCATCAGCAACTCCCACCTCGTGAAATTTGAAATCAAACGTAAGAGGAAAAGAGTAACAATCTGCTTTTTGTGACTGTGTGATATCTGAGAGATTGATGGGAAGAAATATGCCGTCCTCGGTGAACCAATCGGGAGGTACAAGATCCGATACACCGTCAGCATAAAAATGTTTATATGATGAAGTCAATGGTGCTGCCGTGATTTCACGGATCACACCGCGCTCGATCATCACCGTCAATTTGACGATTTCGCCATCCTTTTCTTGTGGCACGGAGAGTAAAAGAATGATCGAAGCATTTGCTGTCGCTTGGACAATACGCTCAAGGCTCTGATCGACGGCTTCGAGCAACGCTTGCTGGCGGAACAAGTCTCCGCATGTCGCGCCTGTAAGTGCCAGTTCGGAGAAGAGGAGAATATCGATGTCTGCATCGATTGCCTCAGTCACAATCGTCAAGACGGCTTCTTCATTAAAAGAGATATCACCAACACGGACAAGAGGCGTTGCAACACCAACGATGAGACTGCGATTAGAAAATACTTGTCCGCGCAACGGCAGTTCACGTGTTAATGCCTCATAACCATTAATCTCTATCATTTCATCCGATAGCATGAACACCATTGACTTATCTCCCTTTATGGCGATCCGCCGGTCACGAACCGACGACAAAAGGTTCAGTCTCCTTGATTAAAAAAACGCGCTCATCACCTTCGAGATAGGGCAGAATCTCGTCTCGGACTGAAGCATGGTAAGCATTCAGCCAGTCAATCTCTTCGGCAGAGAGCAGTTCAGGCAAGATGGCACCGCGGTCGAACGGGACGAACGTCAACGCCTGGAATCTCAAGAAACGATCACCAGACTCATTGAGTTTATCCGGTTCCTTTATGATTTCGATATCGCCGTCTCGAGTTGCAAGCGTCATATTCGCACGGAGGACAACGTAGTCGTTTTCAAGCCGTATACCGTATTTGTCTTGGCGGTAGACACCGGGCTCAATCGTGATGACGATGTTTTCTCGGAAATAATAGTCGCCATAGTGCGGGTTGTTAGTCAAGCGCTGCGGACCTTCATGAACGCCGGAAACGAAACCAAAACCGTGCCCTGTTCCGCACTTGTAGTCAAGCCCATGACGCCACATGACGGAACGAGCGACGGCATCGAGCGACGTTCCGCACGCTCCTTCAAGAAAAGGAAGGGACGCAAGGGCGATGTGAGACTTCAAGGTCAAGGTATAATCGACCTTCTCTTCATGTGTTAACGGTCCAAGCGAACATGTTCTCGTAATATCTGTCGTGCCGTCATACGTCTGCGAACCACAGTCAACAAGATAAAAACCGTGTGGCTGGAGCCGACTGTGATGCTCCGGTGTTGCCATGTAATGCATCATGGCTGCGTTTGCACCGTAAGCGGAGATAGTCGGGAAGCTTTCAATGATAAACGCATCGGATGTAGCGCGAAGCTCATGGAGTTTATCTGTTACCTCCATCTCGTTTAATCTTTGCAGAGCCGCCTCGTGCTTGATGTAGTATAAATATTTAGTAACGGCAATGCTGTCACGCACGCCGGCGCGGAACTGACCTAATAGCTCTGTTTTATTCAAAACAGCTTTCATCAAATAGGGGTAGTCGCGTTTTTCAAGTATTTTGATGTCTTTCGGGACAACTTCTACCATGGCACGACTGACGCGCGAAGTATCAGCGACGAGCACACCTTCCTGTAGCTCGCTGAGCGCATCGAATATCGCATGATAATCACGAAGCTCAATGCCCTGTCGAGAAAAAACGTCCAACATATCGCGGTCAATTTTATTCTCATCAATAAAGAGCATGGCCTTCTCAGACGTTAGAAGAACAAAAGCCAGCGCGACGCAGTTATTTGGCACATCACTCCCGCGAAAGTTCATGAGCCACGCAATATCATCTAGACCGACGTAGAGTGCGTAATCGGCACCGTCGTTTCTCATTTTTTCGCGAACCTCTGCGATCTTATCATTCGCCTCGCGACCCGTGAACTCAAGCTTATGTTCGTATATCTTGCCTGAGGGGAGAGGAGGACGATCTGTCCAAATAAGACTGATCAGATCAAGATCGGTCACGAGTTCCATGCCACGTGTTGAAAACAGTTTTTCCATTGATCTAGCTGTTGCATCAGGCAACAAAAAGCCGTCGATCGCGATGCGCGCACCATAGGGAAGCGTTAGTTTAAGCCATTCTTCGGGGCGAGGGACACCCGGGAATCCCTGTTTCATCAGTTCAAAAGGAGTTCCGTCAAGATCTCGGATGGCTTGAATGTGGTAGCGCCCGTCAGTCCAAAGAAGAGCCTGACTGGCTGTCACAACGGCTGTTCCTGCCGATCCTTTAAAGCCTGACAACCACGCTCTCGCCTGAAAATGTTCAGCAATGTACTCAGAATTGTGAGGATCACCCGTTCCGATGTAACAGGCATCGATCCTGTATTTTTTCATTTTTGCGCGTAAGTGCTCTAACTTGGTCTCTACGTTCATAATCGCATCTCCCGTCTAGATACCATTATTGTATCACCGGGAGATGTGATCACTCTACCGAGGTTTATCGTTCATTTATGGGGAATGAAGTAATTAGTTTTCGCCAATAAACAGCTGTACCCAATATAAAATGCCATCTTTTTCGTAACAGCCAACTCCGATTCCATCAAAGTCGTCACTGAGCATATTGTCTCGGTGACCTTCCGAATTTTCCCAGCTGCTCATAACTTCGTCGGGCGTTTTCTGCCCTTCGGCGATGTTTTCACCTGCAGCCATGTAGGAAACAGTAATGGAGGAATGACAAGGAGTTCCGTCCGGACGCGTATGGTCGAATTTTTGAACAAGCTCTTTCGCTCTTAATCTTGCAGATGCATGTAGTGATTCGTTTGGCTTCAGCGGGCTTTTTCCTTCTTGCGAACGAAACAAGTTCACGAGTCGGACGACTTCATCCGCGTAATCAAATCGAAACGTTTCCTCATCTACCGCTATTATGTTCTGCGACACTGAGGCGTTCGCTTTCGCAGTGAGCGTCTGGGAATCCTTTTCGTCACTAGGCATAGATGGATCAGATTGATTGCAAGACGCAACAATACTGAAAGCGAGCGCGAAAGTAATGAGTAAGATGATAACGCTATGCTTCTTCATTCATTACCTCAGTTTTCCAAAAAGCACCGATATGCCTAATCAGCGCGTTATCAGCGCGTTTTTACAAACATCTGCACCCAGTAGATGACACCATTTTTTTCAAAGCAGGCGATGCCGATCGAGTTGAAGTCACCATTGAGCATGTTATCGCGATGGCCTTTCGATTTTTCCCATCCATTCATTACCGCGGTGGGTGTACGATGCCCCATGGCAATATTTTCACCAGCGGCCGTATAAGCTACAGTGATGGCAGAGAAACACGTTTTGCCGTTGGGACGCGTGTGACTGAATTTCTCGACAATTTCTTTCGCTCGAATTCTCGCCGACTTATGGAGTGAAGAGTTATGCTTTAGTGTTTGTTTGCCATTTTTCACACGCAAAGCATTGATAAGCCTGAGGACTTCATTTTCGTAATTAGGTAGGTATCTCCCTGAATCCGCAACGGCTACATCCTTTTTAGTTGTCGTTGTCGTCTTCTTAGTTGTTGTCGTCGTTGTCGTTGTTGTTGTCGTCCGAGGTTTAGTTGTTGTTAGTCTCGTTGTTGTCGTCCGAGGTTTAGTTGTCATTCGGCTCGTCGTTGTCGTCCGAGGTTTCGTTGTCATTCGCCTCGTCGTTGTTGTTCGAGGTTTAGTTGTCGTTCGCCTCGTCGTTGTTGTTCGAGGTTTAGTTGTCGTACTCTTTGAAGATGGACGTGATGTCGTCGTCGTCGAATTTTTCGAAGTCGATTTTCGTGACGTCTTGCTTGGTAGACTTGTTGTCGTCTCCTCCTCGTCACTGGTGGTCGTCGTTGTACTGGAAGAAGTAGTTGTGCTGGACGATGTAGTTGTCGGCGCAGACTGATCCGGTTGTAAAAAAGCGATTCCTTGTTTTGGTGGGACAGTTGTCGATGGTGAAGGCATCGTACTTGAGGAAGTCTTGATCGAAGCAACAGTCGGGTAGTCTTTTCCGTCGACGGTGTCTTTTAGACCACACGCTACGACGAAGCAAAAAAGAATATTAAATATTAAGAAAAAGACATGAAGCCTTGGCTTTCTCAATTGAACCCACCTCCCCTCTTTTCTAAAATCTAAAGCCCTTAGCTAGTGGGTGCCTACAAATAGTAACGCAAATCAACGGCTTTTTCTTTAGCAAAAGTGACAGAAATATCGCAAATAATCAAAAATATTTTAATAAAATTATTTAAGCAATGCTTACTTTTCCTACTTTTCCAATTCTATCCACGACGGCCATTTTGTCATGGAAAGAGAAGACAAAACCTTGAAAATATGAGATACATTTGTCAGTAGCTTAGGCAACGGAGCAACGTGTCTGCTTGTAGTCCATACAAATCCTTTACCAAATTCATATGCAGTTTATATTATACAAGGAAAATACATATAACACCAGAGCGAAAGCAAGGATAATAACGAAATAAACAGGAAGGATGAATGCCAAAGTAACCTGGACAGTGAGAAGCGCGGGTCGTCCAGTTTAATCTGGCAAGTCGGCTGTTCTGTTTACTGTGGCATAACGTTCATTCATCTGTGTGGCCTTTCCGCTATACTTTTT
>DUVN01000020.1 GCA_012841015.1 Clostridiaceae bacterium | reverse complement strand
TTTCCGCTATTTTAGACGGGAGGAAGACAAACAAAAACGAGGTCGGAATGATGATGACCAGACTGAAAGGAGGCCGGACAAGTGATTAAAGAACCCTTTATCCGCATCTCCAAGAGAACAGAGATAAACAGATACTACGCTTGGGCAATAAGGGGCATATCCCTGATTTTGGCGCTTTTAGCCTGCGCCGTAGTCATCTATGCCATGGTAAGGCTCAACCCGCTAAGAGTCTATGCGGCCATGTGGAAGGGCGCCTTCGGCACCGGCAAGAGGACATGGGTGCTTATCCGCGATGTTATGACGCTCCTCTGCATAGGAGTCGGCCTTGCGCCGGCCTTTAAGATGCGATTTTGGAACATCGGCGCCGAGGGTCAGATTTTAATCGGCGGCATAGTAACGGCGGCCATAATGATTTATGTGGGAGAGAAGCTCTCCACACCGCTCATACTCATACTAATGTTTGTATCAAGCGCGCTCGCCGGAGCCCTATGGGGCTTCATTCCCGCCTTTTTTAAGGCAAAGTTCGGCACAAACGAAACGCTTTTCACGCTGATGATGAACTATATCGCAATTCAGCTCACCTCTTTCTGCGTTTCATTCTGGGAAAACCCCTACGGCTCAAACTCGGTGGGCATAATAAACCGCGGGAGCAAGGCGGGCTGGTTTCCCGCTGTTTTCGGAGAGCAGTATGTTCTCAATGTAATAATCGTTCTTGCAATCACGATTATAGTCTATGTCTACCTCAAAAAATCCAAGCACGGCTACGAGGTAGCGGTCACCGGCGAGAGCGTGAGGACGGCGGAATACATAGGCATAAATGTTCCGCTTGTCACAATGCGCACTATGGCCTTTTCGGGCGCCATCGGCGCCATAGCGGGCTTCATAGCGGTCTCGGGCGCGAGTCACACAATCTCGACTTCCACTGCGGGCGGCCGCGGCTTCACAGGCATCATCGTGGCATGGCTTTCAAAGTTCAACACCTTCACGATGATATTGGTGTCCTTACTTCTCGTGTTTTTAGAAAAAGGCGCCTCGCAGATAGCCTCTCAGTTCGACTTAAACGACTACGCCTCGGGTATGATCAAGGGCATCATCCTCTTCTTCATCCTGGGCGCGGAGTTTTTCATAGAATATAAAATAAAATTCAGAGAGCGTAAAAAGGAGGTGCTGAGCGCATGACGGTGTTTTTGGCGCTTCTGCAGGCATCCCTGGTCTTCGGAACCGTTATACTCTACGGCTCCCTAGGTGAGATACTCACCGAAAAATCGGGCCACTTAAACCTCGGTGTTCCCGGCATAATGTATATAGGCGGCATAGCCGGCCTTGCCGGAGCCTATTTCTACGAGACTTTCTCCGCAGTGCACTATCCGTTCGTAGGTATACTCATAGCCGTCGGAGCGGCTCTTCTGGCCACTGCTGTTATGGGTGTTCTCTACGGCTTCCTCACAATAAGCCTGAGAGCCAATCAAAATGTCACGGGACTCACGATAACTATCTTCGGCTCGGGCGTCGCAAACCTCTATGGCGGCGTTATGAACAAGCTGGCGGGAGGTGTCGGGCAGGTTTCGCTGCGCGAAACCAGCGCCGCCTTCAGGTGGACTCCGTCCTTCCTCAGAGAGGTGGACGTGCTCTCGCAGCTCGGATTCATGTTCTATCTGGCACTTATAATCGCTGTAATAATGAGCCGTTTTTTCAGAAAAAGCAGGGTCGGCCTCAATCTTCGGGCTGTGGGAGAGCAGCCCGCCGCGGCGGACGCCATGGGCGTGAATGTAATAAAATATAAATATCTCGCCGTAATCATCGGCTCGGTAATCTCCGGTCTGGGCGGCCTCTACTATGTAATGGACTACACCGTCGGCACCTGGTCGTCCG
>DUVN01000014.1 GCA_012841015.1 Clostridiaceae bacterium | reverse complement strand
ATTTGAACGATGCGACGAGGTCAATCTTCCTAATTCTCGAACTCAAGATAAAGACGACTGAGAAGGAGACGCCGACGACGATGACGGTTGCCAACGCCAATATTCTGCCGTCCAGATAAGCGACCCATTCGACGCTGTCTAGTGATACGACTTTCAAGTAGATATCGAGAAATTTCGCCGCTGTAAAAACACCCACAATCCATCCTAACAACACGGTTAAAATAGAATCGTTGAGAAGGATGTTTCTGATCTCATATTTCCTGAAGCCTAGAACTCTTAACGTGGCGTAGTCCCTTTCTCTTTCGATGTAATTGAGCGTGGAAAGCGTATAAATGATGACGATGACCAGTACGACAGAAGCCAAGATCAAGATGTACATGATCGCTTCAACGCTTTCGGCCAAGATATTGGCTTGTTCCAGCTGACGCTCTCTCGTTGTGGTAAACAGGACTTGACCATTCTCATCAAGCTCGCTCGTATTAGCGTTTTTCGTCAACAAGAGATTCGGCATGAAATCGGCAAAACTCTTTTCGTATTTCTCCTTGCCCATTACGATGCCCTGCGGCGAAATGTTGCTCGTTATTTTCGTAACCTTTAGTACTTCTTCGCCAACGCTTTTGATGTCAACTTCTATGACGTCTCCGACATCGACAGCGAGTTGTCTTGCCAACTTTCTGGTGATCAAAATATCTTCACTGTCGAGATTGATGTTGTTGCCGTCGAGGTCTTTGTAGATCATCAGACCTTTGTGTTCACCGGCGCTGATGGCGATGCTTCTCTTCTTGTCGCCCTTAGACGCTGTTCCCTGCAACATGAAACAAAACTCTTGCTCGCCGCCAATGTCTTGAAAAGCTTCTTCGTAATGACGGCTCATCTTGATCTCGCTAATGTGGCTGTATGTCGACTGCTCCGTAAAGATGTATTCGTTGGCATGCTCGATCGACTTCGTCACGCCTAGTCCGGCGACGAGCAGGACTAAGCCTCCGACAACGCCGACGACTCCCATGAGGAATCTGACTTTGTTGCGGCTGTTGTCTCGGAGGCTCCACTTCAGTCCGTTGGGAAGCCGTGACCAGAAAACGTCAAATCTTTCCAAGAGACTTTTTTTCAGCACGATGTCCATGTTGTGCGTGTTTCGCAAGATTGCCGCCGGTACTTTTTTGAGTGTTTTTCTCGTGTTTTTTATGGAGGCAAAAGTGCATGTAGAGACGAGACCCGCGATAATCAAGTACACGGACTTGTGATGCACGGTGTGCCAATAGGGCAACGTGATGTACGTCTCTTTGACGCCGATCAGTATGGGCGGTACGATGGCAGGTCCTAAGAAGAGGCCGCATACTGATCCGATGGTTGCGATGATGACACCGTATAAGCCGTAGTGAATTTTTATCTTCCACGCCTCGATACCGAGGGCTTTCATCGTGCCGATGATCGTCCGTTGATTCGTAATCAATCGACTCATGGAAGAATACATCGTCAAGGCAGATAAGAGCACGAATACCAACGAAAACAAGATCGACATTTTCATCATCTGATTCGACTCTTTTGCGACTTCCTCTAAGAAATCTTTATCCTCTCGCGTCTCGGAAAACAAAAAGCGATCGCCCAATACGGACTCAAGTTGATCATCAGAGAGACTTTGCCCGTTGCCCAGCCTCATCTCCGTGTATGGATACAAAGGGATGAGCTCATTTAGGCTCTCTTTACCAATGAACGCATAGCCGAAAGTCTTGTGATCGGGGATTGTCAAAAGGTTGGAACCGGTAAACAACATCTTCTCGATGTTGAGCACGAGTCCCTTAATCTCGAACTCTTTTTCAAAGCCCGCATATTCGATGATGATCGCATTGCCTGACTTTAGATCGTTTTCCTGCGCAAATTTGCTGTCTAGCCAAAGCCCTACACTTTCCGGGTCGAACGCCACCCCTTCCACAAGGTGCGACTTCATGAACGTGTCGTTGCTCAAAGCCGTAAGTTCCAAGAATTGATGTCCGCCCTTTACATCAGCTCTGAGACGACTCGCATAAGTCACCTCTTGAACGCCTTCGTCTTTTTCAAAGCGGCTTATATCTTCATCCGTGATGCCCGTCGTGTAGATCCACTGATCGGCAAGATTGCTCTCGTTGACGTATTGCTCAACCGATACGTCGAGTCCATGGCTGACGACAGCCATCCCCGCATAGATTGTGATCGAAATTAAGGTCATAAAAAATACGCCGAGAAACTGAGTCCAGTAGTTTTTCACATCTCTGAGCGTCTTTAGGAAAAGATGTTTCATTACCATTCCACCTGTTCAATATCGATGGGATTCATGTTTTCCGTGATGCTCTCGATCTTGCCGTCTTTTAATTCGATGACGGTATCGCCGATTTCTTTAATTTTGGAGTTATGCGTGACGATGATCAGAGTGATCTCATAGTCTTTCGCCGTTTCTTTTAACAGCTTCAAGATTCGTATGCCTGTCTTTGTGTCCAAAGCTCCCGTAGGCTCGTCACAGAGGAGAATTTTTGGTTTTTTCACGACGGCTCGTGCGATCGACAATCGCTGCAATTCGCCGCCCGATAAATTGAAAGGAAACAAAGACTTTCTCTCCCCTAAACCGACGGAATCGATGATGTCATCGACATCGAGATGATCCTTCGTCAGAGACGTCACGATATCAACGTTCTCTCTCACCGTCAGAGAAGGAATCAGGTTATAAAACTGGAAAACGAAACCAATCATGTCCCGCCGGTAATTTTCCATTTCGGCGGCTGACTTTGTGCTTATGTTTTCTCCGTCAATTTCGATGGCGCCCTCAGTGACGACATCCATTCCGCCGATCAAGTTTAAAAGAGTAGACTTCCCAGACCCTGATGGACCGAGGACGACAGCAAATTCACCCTTCTTGACTTCCAGATTGACCTTATCGAGCGCTCTGATCTCGGTTGAACCGCTTTGATATATCTTTGAAACGTTGCTTAGTTTTATCATGTTTACTCCTATAAAAAGTCAACAGCATCCACGTATTTTAAACAGGGGGCAGTATTATCTCAGAGGTACCTAGGAAACATTTGAAAGTCTTTCTCTCACATAATTACTCCTCATGCACAGTAGATTGCCAGGTAGTTAGCTATTGCTAACTATGATCATATTTTACATCAACACATAAGTCAATACGACGATAACCGTTAATCGATTGCTACGTTTGAGTCGCTTCTTCGATATCTACTCGACGGTGCAGTTTACTTTGGCATTCTGCGGGCCACGAAGATTGATGAACGTTGTGTCAAACTAAGCAGAACAGACGGTTTGCCAGATTAAACTGGACGACCCCCGCTTCTCACTGTCCAAGTCACTTTGGCATTCAGCTCCGTTTGCTTGCCGATATTCTGTCTGATAACATGATGTTAGCTTAAGCTAACCGCCAGGCAAACGATTGCTGACTCTATCAAACGCGATGTCTCTAATAGAGTGCAACAGATAGTGTATGTGTCGTACTCAACTGGTAAAAAGTTCGCGCAAAATATGATGATCGGAGATGAAGTGATGATTCACCAGGAGGCGCTGTATTGCCAGAAAACGATCGACCAATATGATCGGTTTATAGATGAAGAGGAAGCGGTACCTAGCGATCGGTATCCTTCTTGGGAAAAGTTTCTTTTACCCTATCTTAAAGACGGCGATCACATTCTTGATCTAGGTTGTGGGACAGGTCATTACGCTCTTACTTTCCAGCGATTGGGGTTCCAAGTGAGCGCTTCCGATGCGTCTATCGCCTGCTGCCGCATCGCCTCTGAAAAACTCGGCATGCCTGTACAGAGCCTCCGCTTCGATCAGCTGTCGGACGTCGCTTTGTACGATGCGGTGTGGGCTTGCTGTTCTCTCCTGCATATTCCAAGACGAGCTATGCCGGATGCCTTTTCACGTATTGCTACAGCCCTTAAGCCAAGAGGGTACGTTTACGCCAGTTTTATGGAGGGCGATGAGGAAGAATGGCGAGAGCAATTGGGCTCATTCATGGCCAATATGACTGAGGATCGTATGCAAACGGTTCTCTCATCCGTCCCGGTTTTACAAATCATTCATATTGCAAGAACACCTTGCCTGTACATTGATGGCAGACAATGGATTCACTTTTTAATGAGGAAGGCAGTTCTACCTGAGACGGACGTATAAGCAAAATGAATAAATGTTTCTTAAAAACGAAGACAATCGCCATTTCGACGCATTTTCAAGCCGGAAAAAGTGAAGTGTTTCAGAAACTGCTAAAACTGGAAACACTTCAATATGTCGCCGCCCCGTATGCCAAATTCATCCCGGTCGGTGACGACCAAGACATTATATGGGAAGAAGGCTCGACGTTTTCTTTCCGTTTCTATCTGTTCGGCTTTATTCCTTTCGGCATCCATACGATTCGTGTTCTGACGTCTGGTGAAGAAGCAGGCATCAGTACTGAGGAGCACAATAAACACGTCCCTATCTGGAATCACAGAATCTACCTAGAAGCGATCAATCGAGCAACGACGCGCTATACGGACGAGGTGGAGATCGGTGCCGGATGGAAAACACCGTTTGTCGCTCTGTGGGCTAAGGCCTTTTACACTCATCGGCAAAGAAAATGGCAAAAGCTTCTGTCGTCCAGCAAGAAATGAAAGTGCTTGCATGAACTTGCCGCGATCTCAAGCTAAGCAAAACATGTTTTACACTTGTTATCTGACGGTTCTACAGTTCATTCAATAAGCCCACAATTTCATCATAGGTTGTTCTAGTGGCTTTGTTTATCCGACCGATCCCATAGCAGTGAGGCATACCCAGCTCTATATGGATTTGGTATTTTGCCCCTGACCTCTTAAGTGACTTCTCGTAGATGGGAGCTGCATAAACCAGACTCTCTTTCTCGCCATAATAAAGGTAAATTTCCCCGGCATTACGAAAATCTCCATGGCAGGTGTGAATCATCCAATGATCCAAATCCACTCCCCCTTTTTGGATATGCCCAAACGCATCGATCCATTCAACAGGAATGAAGGGATCTATGCCTCTGTAAGTTTCGAGCATATCCTTTTCATCCTGACAGGCAGGCACATGACCGGGGGATAATCCTATCGTGACAGCAGGCATGGGTAGATTTTCCTCATAGAAATTATTCCAGGAAATCATTGTCATGGCCGCCGTCGCTCCGAAGGACAAGCCCAGAACTCCTATTTGTTCGTTGCTGTAATGTTTGAGCATAGCTCTGTACGTTTCAAAAATCATTCTATAAGTTTCTCTAATGGGATTCTTTGTCGCAGGAGGATAGAACGGGTAATAAATATCGGCGTCCACACGTCTCAAAAGCCTTTTCGCTAGGACAAGTTGTGCTTGGCAATAGTCGTATACACCTCCGCCGCCACAAATATAAAGAACAGCCCTTTCAGGCTTGTGCCCCTTCCTTTTCATACGTAGACAATGATAAGAATCGATCTCAGTGTGAATGCTCAGGTCATCGTAATCAATCCCCCTACCCCTAGGGATCTTAAACACCTGACGCTCGTTATGCTTCTTAGCGTGCGCATAAATGGCGTCCACATCCAGAGTCGGTGGATTCAAAAAATGCAACAGCCAAAGAGCTCCCATAATTAATTTATTACTGAGTATCATCGAATATCCTCTCTTGCCAAATCATTCAAAATCACGTGAAAAGCTGCCTATAGTTAGAATAAACTAACCATTAATATTTAGCAAAAGAAGTCTTTCCATTAACGCCAAACCAACCAAATCGTATCTGTATAAAAAAGCAATGAATAATACAACTCCTTCATTCAGAGAAAAATTTCGATGGTTGAAACCTCTTGACAATTCAGCAAGGTTAGGTTAGACTAACTTTACTGGTTAGGGGTAGCTAACCTCGGTGATTCCACTACATTATTAGGGATATTATGAAAGACACCTTTGAAGAAATTTTTGTGCATCATACATCAGCGACATTAAAAGGTTATAAGGCCGGAAGCCTCTTTTCCCACCGTCCTTCTTGCGTCGTAATGTTTCGGGAGAAACTTAGGACGCTTGATCAAGCACTTCACAAAAAAGGCGTACAAATCCATATGATAGATAGAAATAGTGGTTCTATGCTCATTTTTGTTTATCGACCCAAGCTGATAGAGGCTATGCTATCCCAACCGGAGCTTCAGTGCTTCTTATGCGAATTAGGCTATCCTGTTAACAAAGGTTACGAGGCTAATGTTGAACATTTACTGAAAAAATTGACTGAGTATGATGATTTTCCTCATGAGATTGGACTATTTTTAGGTTACCCTCTTGACGACGTCCTAGGTTTTATCACCAACAAAGGCAAAAATTTTGCTTTTTCAGGTCTTTGGAAAGTATATTCACAACCAGACATAGCAAAAGAGCGTTTCGAATTGTTCCAACGATGCCGAGAGCACTGCCTAGAATGCCTGCGAGAAGGACAGAGTGTTTTGCAGATTGTTCACGCTGCTTGACATACAAATTATTATTTTAAGGAGGTTTCATTCATGTCTAAAATAGCTGTAGTTTATTGGAGCGGATCTGGTAATACGGAAACGATGGCTGAAGAAATTGCCAAAACTTGTAACGCTGATTTGTACCATGCAAGCGATTTTAATGCTGAATTGATGTCTGGCTATGAAGCGATTGCCTTCGGGTGCCCATCTATGGGGTCTGAAGAATTAGAGGACGGCGAGTTTGCGCCCATGTTTGACAGCGTGAAGGGAAAGTTGTCCGGCAAGAAAATTGCGCTGTTTGGCTCTTATGATTGGGGTGATGGCGAATGGATGAGAAACTGGCAAGAAGATTGTGAAGGACTCGGTATCCGGTTGGTGGCCGATGGTTTAATTTGCCACCTAATGCCTGACATAGACGGACTTGCTGCCTGCCGCGAATTAGGACATAAGTTGGCTTCGGAATAAAGTGTCGTGGCTGTCTCAAAACGAGATAGCCCGCTTTTTCCCCAGCGCTCAAATCTGGCACACAGTTTTTGCGCACCAGGTCCGTTAGTGGCTCTGATCGACCCGAAAGCGTGCGAGAATAGGTGCTTTTTTGTGTAGCGCGCACTTGAGCGTGGGGATCGACCTACTTTCCGTCGTGTTAGCCCCACACCGCATTGATCGCGCACTTGGGCGTAGGAATCAACCCGAAAGCATGCGAGAATAGGCGTGGGCAACGGGGCAAACTCAACCTAGAGTGGTCAATGATCGACCTGAAATTGTGCGTGAACAGACAGTAATTTGCTTAGCAAACATGCAGTGTCCTCCATTGTTTGTGGTCATGCCGCACTGTTTTTCTATTTAAGGTTGTAGATTAAAACGCCTCCTTGCAATTCCGGAGTCACTACATATTTTCTAATCTGGACAAAAAATACGCTTTCGGCAAGCATTTGGTGCTCAAAGTGGAAATTTTGACCAGAATTGTCTTGAAGTCGCTTGAAAATGGTCAAAAATGACGCTTTAGGCAAAGGGGTCGTACTCAAGGTGCAAATTTTGACCAACCGATGTAAGACAACAGTAATACCCTTGGTCATAGAGACCGACTTGCCTAGAGTCATCCGAGAACTTAGACCGGATTGTAATACACATGGTCGTAGAGACCGATTAGCGATTTATGTTCGCGATAGATGGATAGCTCGGTAATACTCATGGTCGTAGAGGCAAGCTGTGGACAACAAACGTCTGTAGAGATACCGAAACGTGATACCAATAGTCGTAGAGGCCAGCTGCATATAAGGGCGTTGATTGGGACGGTTAGAACATGATACCCTTGGTCATAGAGACCGGCTTCTCAGCCCCACGAACCTGAAAAGACACTCAAAGAATTGTTTTCTTCTTTTTCTTCTTTTCCTTACTTCCTGTTTATCACAGTCCTCTTGAACGCCATATATTTTCCCGAACCACCTTAATCGCAATCCAAAATGTGTACACAAGAAGGAGTCCCCCTGAGAAAGCCCATTGCTTCTTAAATACTAAACCGATCAACAAAATCAAGCCGGTTAACACCAATGAACCGATCACTGCAGCTAGAATTGTCGAAAGCGATTCTGAAAATACGTAACGCATCCTCTTACCCGACCATCGAAGAAAGAGTTTTCCGAAGATTATCGGTATAACAACAATAAGAAAAAATACGAATGCAACGATGACCACTGCACCAATAATTGTTAAAAAAATGTCCATTCTGAAAACCTCCATTATTCGTTAACTTGGCGGGCATTGCTACGCCTTCATCACCACTCCAACGCTGTCTTTCTAGTAGAGTAGCGCTAAGATAAAGGTCAGTTGTATGCTCAAAGCAGACAACCGAGGGGGCATTGAGGCGTATACTGAAAGTGAAAATAAATCCGGAAGCTGCAAATGACGGTCGGCGATAGGTGGGATAACATAAGCTGACGTTTCTATCTTATTGGCGACTTTAATCAAAACTGATTTCCATTGTGGAGGATTGAACGAATGAAACGATCAAATTTAGCTCTTGTCATCGTATTTGTCCTACTGTTAACAGCCTGTAGTAGTCAGCCCGGCAACGCACCGATAAAAAGCGCATTGACAATAGACAAACCGCAGCCATTAGCAACTGACGGGCCTTATTTTATGGACGGCAAAGTAACAACTGGGAACATTGCCGAAGCAGCAAAGAGGCTGCTAACTAATCCGGACGACTTTGGCGCTTTTTTTGCAGAATATATGGAGAAAAACAAAGATAAAATAGTCGATTTTAAAAAACCTGGTGTCATGCGCAACGGATTTATTCTCCCAATAGACAAATATGACTTGAACGTAAGCCACGCTGATGGCAAGCGCGCACTAATATTCTATAAGCAGCATGAAAACACTGAAGCTTCGCTGAAAGGTAAAAATGGTCTATTCCTCGACTGTATGGCGCAATTGCCGAAAGATAATATTCCGGCAAGCCTAGTAGCGTGCGATACGTTTATTCAAATGACCGCCATTCCCGAAACAGTTTTCACTTATACATCCTACGGTGCAGGCATACTGCCCGCGATCCGATGGCGAATTGATGTATCCTACATCGATATGACATCCGGCGCCGAAACATGGATTGAAAGCTTCATAGGTAGTGATCCGCCCGCATCAATTACAGTAATAAAAGGCACAAAGTACTTTGACGGATCATTTCCGATGCAGGAAGCCGTTAACTGTGCCTTGAAACACGCCACGGGAACAATGGAGATGGAGGTGAGTAGCAGGGATATCGTAGATGGTGATATATGGCCGCAGTACGGCATGTTTGGAGGGCAGATGGAAGACGATGTGCCGACGCGATCATTCCCGATCTCAATAAACTATGCACCTGACAATACTGTTTGTTATGCGATCAAAATGACCGATCCGGACTCTGTGCCGTTATGCGGTTATGAATGGTTTCATTGGACAGTCGTAAACTTGAAAGACAACGAGCTGCCCGAAGACGCAAGCATTACGATGGCGGCGGACATGGTGCAGGGGGAAAATGATTTCGGAAAAATCGGTTACGGCGGCCCTACACCGCCCGATAAACCCCATACGTATGTCATTACAGTTTATGCTCTTGATTCCTTAGTTCAGCTTGAAAATGGATTTACAAAAGAACAATTTGACGAGGCCATAAAAGGGCATGTTCTTGCCGAGGCGAGCATGAAAGGCAGATACAGTAACGAAATTGGATGGTGATATGACTGCATACGAAGCGGGTACAACCAATTCGGCATGATCTGATATTAAACTTAAATGATGTCATTATTTCAGACGAGGACGGTGGTTGGGTCGATTGTACGCTGTTTTTGGCAGATTTAGAAATAGACGTCAAACATGTCGGTAGTAGGAACCGCCGGCAGGTTTGACGTCTACACAATTACGGTAAGTACTGTGATCAATATTTTCATTTTGCTCATCAGGGTTTTTGAAAACTGCTCGTATCCGTTCTATAGGGTGCAGTTTACCTTCAGGGCTTAATACCTTCAGGGTAAAAAAAGTCCCAAAACGCCTAGTATGACGGCGTTTTAGGACAAATTGTGGCGGAGGCGGTGAGATTCGAACTCACGTGTCGGTCACCCGACAAACGCTTTTCGAGAGCGCCCCGTTACGGCCACTTCGGTACGCCTCCACTTGTTATATGTTAGCTAACCAGACGACCATCCGGTAGCTGGCACGCCAAATAGTTTACCACAGAATTGATGCTGAATGTCCACGCTAGCGCCTGAAACGATCGAAGAAATCGCTCGAGAGCAACGGATTAGCAGCGACACCTGTGACCATTTCGTTGTAGCGGACTTCAATCGCGTTGGCCAGCGGCTGTCCTGGAATAATCGCGTACTCTGTGAAGAAAGCCTCTGGATCAACTTTGGACTCAATCATCTCAGTCACGATATCGGCAATAAAATGACGACTGTTCGGTGAAGAAATCCGCGAAATCAACGGTACACGCGTCCAGATAACACGTCCCCTCCCGAGCGAAACAACGGGAAGCGCCAAAGGTTCTCGGCTGATTCGTTGGCTGTGAAGACGGTTGTCTCTCACGTAAGTTAAATCTTCTAGAATTGTACAGAGATCGGAAAGAGCACGCGAAACAGATGAACGTGGATAACAGTACTGAAGCGTCAACCATCCGCACAGATAGAGATAATGGCTCGCGCGTAGACGGATCAAATTCACAATCTGATCAATTTCATCTCGCTTCTTTTTCGTAGAGAGCGTTGTAAACAAAAGACTCAAATCTTTATAGGAAAGACTAAATGCGAGCTCTTTGAGTTCTTTTTTTGTTTTGGCACCCTTGATTTGTGTCATGATCCATGTCGAATAGTGCGGCGTCTGCGTAAGAATAAGTTCAAAGGGTAAAGGGTGAAAATCTCTTAGACCGCCCATCGCTTCCTCTAGCGATTTGTAGCGGAGAGGGATGAGTGATTTTTTGACACTTCTTCCCTCACGAGCACTATCCTTTTCAGGAACGTGCTTTCTGCTTATCCGAAACTCTCGCGGCCTTCTTACAAGCATAGGTAATGTGGGTTCAGCTTGTTCTGCTCTGTCTGTATCAGACCCCTCGTCAACATCAAACGGTTCAGAAGGTGTTATACCTACCTCAAGTGCATCGCTAGCTAGAGGGGCAGCAGGTACTGCATCTGCCAGATAATCGTCACTTTCATCCAAAAAAGGCTCAGCAGGTCGTACTGCAACTCTCACAGGCTCATCTCTGACATCGAGGGATTTAGGACGTGTTGTTCCTCGAATACGCTCATCACCAACGCTTAAAGGCTTAGACGGTCGTATCATAACAGCTCTCGCAGACTGTTCGCGAACGCCCAAGGGCCCAGTAGGAACAACTGAAGATATCGTTGGATCATCACTTGCGTTCGGCAGTTCTTCAACGCGCTCCGTCGAACGTCCAGTACTCTTGTCTGACTTCAACAGTTCTTCAGCCGCCTCGATCAGCTCGGGAGAACCAAGCGTGAATTTATCGTCACGAGGCGACTTCTCCTTCAGAATGGAGGGAAGCCTAAGAGGACGGATTACACGTTTTCTCGTGCTTTCACCCTCTATATTCTGAGCTCGATTAAGATTTCCCCTCTCGTCCATCACCATGCTCATCTATCTTCTATACGTCATATACTTCACGTCCGAGTCCTGCTTTGCGGATGGTCGGCGGAAGCGGATCAATAGCATCACGAATCTCCGCTGTTGTAAATGTCAGTCGCTCAACGACTTCAGCTAAGTTTGCGTCAAACTCATTAAGAGTTTTGATGACGTATTCGCTCGACTCGCGTGTAAAGTGCGTTGTATTTTGTGAGATCAATCTGCCAAGTTCGTCGAGCGAGTGTAATTGCGCATCAAGTCTGTCGAGCAGTGCCAGCGATTGCCTGTTTTGAGTTCTAGCCATGTCAACGGAAGCATCGATCGCCTTAGCGCTCTCAACGATTCCTTTATCGAGCTTTTCTGAATAGATGCGGAGCTGTTCTGTCATCTGATTGATGTGCGAGGCTAGGTTTGTCTCTTCACCTGCATAAAGTGCAGTCATCCTGTCGGTGCTTGACCCAATGATCGCAAGATTGTCGCTGATAAACGCCATCTCATTTGCCATATCATCCTTGGCTAGCGCCATCAAACGAAGCACTTCACGGACATCACTATTGACTTCCATGTTTTCCTTTTTCGCCTGCTCAAGCGCCCTATTCGATTCCTCCATCATGATCGCACTCTGGTCGATGACGCGATGAAGTGCCTGGAGCTTCTCGGGAAATGCCGACATATGAATCGATAGATAACGTGCCACCGACTCGGAGAACGTGTCTGCCAGTTGCTCCATACCGTGCTCTTGTTTCTTTGCAAGTGATGTGGCAAGCTCTGTCAACGCATAGTTCGATTCTTGCAGCGGCGGGACAACTTCTTCCGTCATGATATCGCGCACGCCAACCTTAATGCCCTCTGCGAACTCGCCTTTAGCGAGCTCTTCTGCTATGACGCTGAAAGATTTTACTTCTTCGCGCATTTTCTCACCGTATCCAATCACTTCATTCACGAGTATTGCAACACCTACCTTGTCTTGAAATACAGGAACAAAGGACGCAAGAGCAGCGGTGACATGCCGCTCGCAATCCTCTACTTTATTCAATGTAGTACGCTCATTCAGTATCAAGAGGAATAGTCCGCAAACAAGACCAATGACAAATAGAGGAATGGCAACGTAGAGAGGATTGACAGGAATGTCCATATAGGTCATCACCGGTATAAGCACAGCAGCCGCAACAGAACTAATCGCGAAACAGAGCCATGCGACCAGTCTTGTCCGCATCTGTACAGCAGTCGTCGTAAAAAAACCCTGTGTCAAGAAGATATCTCTCGGATCGGCAATCCAACGCCCCTCATAGAGCACCTCGCTCGTCTCACGCATCGCTTCGCCGAACCGACGCAAAGCTTGACGTGAGGACGAAAACGCTCTCTGAACAGCTTCCGCAGCTGTTTCGCCTTCTTTATGACCTGCACTATCCAAAGCGTCAACGGCGTCCTCCGCCAACTCTCTCGCAAATTCGACATACTTGCGGTTGGCAAGTACCCTTGTGACTACCAAACCAATCATCACGAGAGCGAGAATTCCAACAGCGGACAATACGATCACGGCCGTGCCTGTTATCTGGACTGGTGATTCAAGAACGACTGCATTTATGACAGTTGACATCTCCATTAAAAACATTTGCCTTACCTCTACTAATGATTCACTTTCGCTATTTTGTTTGCAACTACGATTTGTCGCGTACGAGAGCGAGGCGAACTAGCTCCCGCAAAACTTCGGCGTCTCCATAGCCTGCCGACCGAAGTAGCCGCGGATACATACTGATGCTCACGAATCCGGGAATTGTGTTGATCTCATTTAAAAGGACGCGATCATCATCCGTAAGAAAAAAGTCTATCCGACAAAGGCCATAACAATCGAGCGCTTGATAGGCACGTGTGGCGACTTGTCGGATCTCATTCAACTTCTCTGTCGTCAACGGCGCCGGGATAATGAGTTTTGATGTGGAGCTCTCTTTATATTTTGAGTCGTAGTCATAGAAATCGCGATCTGGAATGATCTCACCGACAGGGGATAAGAAAGGAGTTTCATAGCCACCGATCGCGGCAACTTCTAGTTCTCTTCCGACTACACCTTCTTCAATGATGATCTTACGATCATGTTTAAATGCCGATTCAAACGCACACTCCGCCTCTTCTGGCGATGTGATACGTGTAATACCGAGCGATGATCCTCCTCGTGCAGGTTTGATGAAGAGGGGGTATTTCAGCCCCTCCAGTGCTTCACTTAAGACGTTTTCGCGATCGCATCGCCATGACGCTTCGTCGATCCAGCGCCATTTCGTCTGGGGAATGTTGCAATAATCGAAGAGTGCATTGGCGAACACCTTATCCATTGCTAGGGCACTCGATGTCATCCCACAACCGACAAACGCAATTCCCGCCATCTCCAGCATCCCTTGGATTGTCCCGTCTTCGCCGTTCGATCCATGGAGTACGGGAAAGACACAATCTACCGGGAACTTCTCAATGCCATCTCGACGCTCCACGTAAAGAAAATGTCGCCCTGTATCAGGAATTAAGGTCGCAGGAGCGATGGGACCTGACTCAAACCAGCTGCCGTCAGGTAACGCTGAAATAGCACCTTCGTAGTAATACCAGCTCCCCTCCTTCGTGATACCGACAGGGTAAATGTCGTATTCTTCACAAGTCAGAAGCGTATCGATAATATAGGAAGCTGACGTACGGGAGACCTCGTGCTCACCAGATTGACCGCCAAAAAGGACGACAAGATGAATTTTTCCCGTCATATGATCACTCGAGCTCCTTTTTGTTTCTCGTAATGTTGACCAAAATATCCGTGAGGTGATTCTCGAGGTTAGTCAGCATCTCACGCGTGTAAGAGATAGCACCATTACGAATTTCGTTGCTCTGCCTGTTTGCCTTTTCGATCATCAAGGAGGCATTATTAATCGCCTGCTGCGTCACTTCGTGCTCGTCGATCATACGCGCCATCTGTACTTCCGCATCGCGCATGATCGTATCAGCCTCACGTCTCGCCTGATTGATAAGCTGGCGATTCTGTTGCAGAACCCAGCGGGCGCGCTCCAACTCCTCTGGTAGACCTTCACGCATCATACGCACGAGGAAGAGCATCTCTTCTCTTTCTACCATGCACTTGTCCGAAAAAGGAACACTCTTCGCATCAAGTAATTCCGCTTCCATACGATCAAGTAATGTTGCCACACTGCGATCATCACGCGCAGCTCTTTTCGCCCCCCGTTGCGCAGGTACGCCCGAATCGTAATCGCGGCTATCTTCAAATTCATTCATAATAGTTACCTCCCGGTAAGTGAATATCTCTAAATGCTGTGCGACATGCTTGCATTTGCCTTATATTCATCTATTGTATCTCATTGTACAAAGTATTAGAAACCGTAAACCTTCTCAATATCATCCTTGATCACATCCGGCACTAAACCCTCGAGTTCTCCACCATGCCGCGCAATCTCTCTTACGAGTGTTGACGACACATGCTGTAGCTCACCTGCCGGCAAGAGAATCGTCTCGACACCATGACTTAAACGCTTGTTTACCTTAGCCATCACGCTTTCTTCTTCAAATTGAAAGCTGTCGCGAACACCTCGAACGATGACATCGACACCGTGTTCGATACAGTAGTCCGCCAATAGCCCTTCGCCTCGATCAACCGTCACATTCTTCATGTGGGCGACAGCACGACCAATTAATTTCATCCTATCCCCTTTGGGCATGACAGGCATTTTCGCACTATTGTCAAAGACAACGATACGCAATTCCGAACAAAAGCGCCTCACACGCCCCACGAGGTCGAGGTGACCGGCGGTGAAAGGATCAAATGTGCCAGGAAACACGGCCAACCCAAACGAGCCCAGTAGTTTATTCTGTTGCATAGATCGACCTTTCATATGGTTTATTCACTTGTAGCATGGTCACTGCCTCTGCAAATCTCTCCTCACTTCAACACGCAAAAAACATGGTTATCATTCAGAAAGAAGTCAGCTGAGATACACGAATGACCTTGCCAAATATTGGGTTAACAAGCTCTAATGATGGTGTATCAAGCACTGCCTCAAATCGATCGGTAAAAGGATAACACGCTGATACCGTACTGACAACTTTTAACATTTTTTAATCCTACATCATCAAAATCTAAGATACGATTCCTTCGTTCACTCTCAATAACGAGCAAACCTCCTTCAGACAAGAGGTCAGGGATGACATCATGAAACTGCATGGCAAGCGTATCTGCCGCCTTCCACGGCGGATCGATATATATAAAATCAAACTGCTCACCTCGTCGCTTTAAAATCGCTAAGTTACGGCGAAAATCGCCCGCCATCAAGAACACTTGATTTTTCCAACGCGTCTTGATGATGTTCTTTTGAATGGCGGTTATAGCATCGCGATCACGCTCAATGAGTGTCGCGTGTGTCGCTCCGCGCGAGAGCGCCTCGAAAGCAATCTGACCAGAGCCGGCAAAGACATCAAGAACACGCATTCCCTCGATGGTATCGCCGATCATGGAAAAAAGAGCCTCCTTCGCACGACCAGAAGTCATTCTCGTCGTTTTGGAGGGCGGCGCATATAGATTCATACCTTTTCTAGAACCGGCAATGATTCTGGGCATACTTCCTCCTCATAATCCTGGACGCGCCAAGCGATCACCATATCGTGCTTTGAACTCCGTGAGAATGACACGGGTTTCGTGATTTATCAGATGAGGATCGACTCGAACAATCTGTTCGGCTGCATTTGAAGCCTCTTTCAGCAGAGCACTGTCCTCGTACAAGTTCGCAACACGAAAATCGGGCAGTCCATGCTGCTGGACGCCAAAGACATCGCCGGGGCCTCGGAGCAACAAGTCTTCCTCAGCGATTGCAAAACCACTGCTATTCCTGCAAAGGGCAGTCAAGCGACGGCGCACGAGAGGATCTTCACTGTCACTCACCAGAACACAATATGATTGAATCAGTGAGCGCCCGACGCGTCCACGCAGTTGGTGCAACTGAGACAACCCGAAGCGTTCGGCGTTCTCAACGATAAGAAGTGTAGCGTTTGGCTGGTCGATGCCGACCTCAATGACAGTCGTCGAAACGAGAATATCGATGTCTCCTCGGTCAAACTCTCGCATCACATCTGATTTCTCTTTCACCTTCAATTTCCCGTGCATCAATGCAACGCGCCTATCAGGAAAAACGAGCCTTGACAAACGATCGAAAACAGTTTCCGCAGAGTTTATGGTAAGTTCTGGCGATTCCTCAATCATCGGACAGACGACAAACACTTGATGCCCGAGATTCGTCTCGCGCTCGATCAAACGATCGATACGCGAGCGGTCTCTACTTGTTGCTGTATACGTCTTTACGTCCTTCCGTCCTGACGGCATGTCCTTCATTTCTGTGATATCGAGTTCACCGTAGAGTATCAGCGCTAACGTGCGCGGTATCGGTGTAGCCGACATGACAAGCATGTGCGGAATGATGTCGCCATCTCCTGACAGTTTAATGCGTTGCCGTACACCAAATCGGTGTTGCTCGTCAGTCACACAACATCCCAGTTTTGCAAATTGAACGTCTTTTTCGATAACAGCGTGCGTTCCGATCAGGATATCGATTTCTCCTTCCGCAAGTGCGTCTATCAAAAGTCGCTTACGCGCTGCCGTCACACCTCCTGTCAAAAGAGCAATACTTAACCCGCTTCCTTCGAGTATCGACGCGACGCTCTCTGCATGTTGTGATGCGAGTATCGTTGTTGGTGCCATCATGACAGATTGAAAACCGCTCCAGGCTGCGACGGCCATGGCCATGGCTGCGACGACAGTTTTGCCCGATCCAACATCGCCTTGAATCAATCGGTTTGCGGGGTAAGTCAGTCGAAAATCATTTAATATCGACTCGATCGCACTTTCTTGTGACGAGGTCAACGAGTAGGGCAATCGGTCGATCTGGCTTTTCAAACGCTTCAGGACAGGTTGCGTCAGTTCGATGTTAGGTCCGCACTCCTCACGTCGCCCCGCTTTCATATATCTTAACCCTGCGATCAGTAGAAAGAGCTCTTCAAACGCTAATCGTCTGCGAGCGACCTCAATATCGTGTTCACTTTCAGGGAAGTGAATTTTGCGTAATGCGAAATCAGCCGTCGCGAGACGGTAATCAGAACGAATCTCTGCAGGAAGACTTTCCGTGATCACAAGATTGCGATCTGAAAAGGCTGCTTCAATTGCCTGTCTGACAGTCGCCTGACTTAAACCAGCTGTCAAAGGATAAACGGGCGTAAACATTGGACTCTCGTCATCGAGAGCACGTATCTCAGGCGTGTTGACAGAACACGCTCTGCCACTGCCCTCTATCTTGCCGCGAAAAATATAGCGATCGCCGCGCTTCAGCCGATCACTCAGCCACGGTTGGTTAAACCATACAGCACGAATTGAACCCGTATCATCGCTGAGCCGAGCTCGGATATAAGATAGTTTCCCGCGTCGCGTCAGAGATGGAACACTCTCGATGACAGCCTCAAACGCTGCCACGTCACCTCCTACGAGGTGACCGACAGGTATACGCTGACTCCAATCATTGTACAACCTCGGCATAAGCCAAATCAGATCGCCTACTGTTTCAACGCCAAGTTTGGCAAACATCTTTTTTCTTTTATCTGAAATGCGCGGTAAAGTCGTGATGCTTTGTCGGAAAAGATGGTCCGATGTGTCTTCACAGACATGCGAATCAGACACAATCGTCCTCCCCAACATCATAAGACAGCTCTAAAGCTGCACCATAATGACAGTGCAAGCGAATAGGACAGGAAAAACACATGCGGCAACGCGCCCTGCAAATGGCTCGGCCATGCGCAACCATCAGATGTCCCCAGAGAGTACGCGAATCTTTAGGTACAACCTCCAGTAAGTCTTGCTCAATCTTGAGAGGGCTCTCAGCTTTTGTGAACCCGAGCAGACGACTGATTCGACCACAGTGCGTATCAACAACAATCTCTTGGAATCCGAATGCGTCACCTAAGATTAAGTTGGCAATCTTCCGTCCGACACCTGGAAGCTCCATCAACTCCTCCCTCGTCCGTGGCACTTGTCCACTGAAACGATCAAGAATCATCATAGACGTATTCACGAGCGCCTTCGCCTTTGATTTATATAGCCCACAACTCCTCACGATATCTTCGACATCGTCCCTATTGGCAGAAGCGAGATGTTCAACATCAGGATAACGTTCAAACAAAACAGGTGTTACTTTATTCACGCGCTCATCTGTACATTGTGACGCGAGAATACCGCCGACGAGCAGTTCCCATGGAGATTCGTGTGTCAGTGTGCATGCGGCTTGCGGGTATTGCTCTAAGAGAAGTAAAACAATTGTTTGTGCACGTTCCCGCTCCTTCTCACAACTCTTTTTCATGGCCGAACCTCCAAGAGATATGTTGTCAGTGTTAAAGTTTTATCCTCTGACGGTCTATAAACGACAATCTCTACGAGCGTACCGATTGCCTGCTCATCAAGAAAGAAGATGAGATCTTGCGTAAGCTCCATCGACACGCCATTAAGCGTTTGCAAGATGTCTCCTTGGTTAAGTCCAGCTGTGTACGCCGCACTCTCAGGTTTAACAGTTGAGATGTATAAACCATTAGGATAGCCGTACGTTTCTCTTATCTCTAGCGTATCTTCGTCGCTTAGGACTGTGATACCGAGAGCTGCTTTTCTCGTTGGCCCTCCATTCTCCTTTTCTTGTATTCGATTGACAACATCGGCAACAATCGTTGACGGCACAGCGTAACCTTGGTTTTGTACGTAGACACGCTTCAGATAGCCACTCACGATAGCGACAACTTCTCCTTTAGCATTGACGAGCGGAGAGCCGGCGTAAATTGGTAAGGTCGAGATGCTCGTTTCAATCAGTCCGAGCGGCGCTCCATCCTCTTCGTATGTCCTGCGATAAAACGATGTCACGTAACCCATCGTAAGCCCTCCTGCCGACACCATCATCGGCGGGTAACCGATGCTCGCGACTTGTGTCCCGACGTATAGGTCAACATCTTTGGCAAGAGGAATAGCATGAAAGATGAGCTTATCAGGATTTCCGATTTTGAGGAGAGCTAAATCGGTCGAGGACTGATGGCCGACTAATGTCGCCGTGAATGCTTTCGGTATACCTTTCACAAGAATACTAATGCTCGCATTCTTCAAGAGCCTTCCGCGGTAATCGAGCGCACGCTCCATGAGACTATACGTCGTAATGACGAGCCCCGATTCGTCGATGATCAGTCCTGAGAAGATCTCATCTCGCTTTCTATACAGCGACGTGGCAGGAATTGAGACGCGCACAGAAACAACGGCGGGCGAGACATTCTCATAGATTTCAGCGACAGGAAAAGCTGATGTCACGTAATGACCCGGCGTGTTGGTCGTTTCCTCGTTCGGTGGGTCGGACGTCACTTTACTTGGTGCATGATCGTCATGAGCCGTTGTCGTCATACTTAAAACGTCCGAGATACTTGTCGAAGGAGTCGGCACGACAGATAGCAGCGGATCTGCTGTAGACACGCTCGATGTACTTGCTGTACTCGACGTGCTCGACGTGCTCGACGTTGTGCTCGAAATGCTCGTTGCGCTTGCTGTACTCGATGAACTTGTTGTGCTTATCGTCGTCTCTGAGACCGTCGTCGAAGTCTCTTCTGCAGCCGGCGTAGATTCATCACAAGAAAGCGATATCGCCATCGAAATCATCAAAAACAACGCTAAGAGGATCGTACTGTATCGTTCTCGCACGCTCATGCGTTCACCTCCCTCATTTGACATCATCTAAGTTCAGAAAATAGAGAGTCCTCTACCGTTGTTTACCATTGTAATGTCTGATTTTGACAAATATGTGAACAGCCCTCATGGACGAGCCAAAGTAAAAGAAATCCTAGCACCGCCAAGTTCCGTGGAAATACCCGCCTCAATACTTTGTCCATGACGATTCACAAGTGCCCGAGCGATATATAATCCTAATCCCGACCCCTCCTGGCCACGCGATTTGTCGGCTTTATAAAAGCGATCAAAGACATAGGGAATATCTTCCGTACTAATACCGGGGCCGTTATCCTCGACGATAACGCAGACGGAACGCTCTTTTGCTCTCGTACTAATCGTCACAAGGCCCCCGCGAGGCGCAAAGCGAATCGCGTTTGACACGATATTATTGAGAACTCGTGTCAGCTGCCCTACATCTCCTATTGCCCTCAAATCGCCCTTAACTCCCGTATCGAAATTAAGCAGCAAGTGAATCTTTTTTTCGCGGAGCATTGGCTCGAAGGAGACTTTTACACGGCGAATCCATTCATTGAGATTAAAAACAGTCAGTTTCAGTTCCTGAGAGTCCATTCTCTCAGTCTGTTCGAACAAAGTGTTGATCAAGTCCTCAAGGCGATCTGCTTCCGCTTTGATAATGTCGAGGTAGTACTCGAACTTATCTTTAGGAATCGTCCCATCGCGCATACCTTCAATGAAGCCGGAAATAGACGTCACAGGTGTTCTCAAATCATGCGAAACATTCCCGAGAAACTCCAAGTGTTCACTTTCACGCATCTCAAATTTGGCAATCAGCATGTTGAATGTCCTAACGAGCCTTGTCAGGTCGTCCTCTCGCATGAGTGATTCTGCACTCTCTTCATCAGCATGATCGGGAAGTGTTAGCGTCTTTCGCTCCTTTCCAAGCTGAACACGCGCTGTCAAGTCGCCGCGATAGACTGAATTTGCTGTCTTAGCGAGAGCAGAAATCGGTGTTGTAATGTTGCGTGAAAGCCATATGATAATAGCTAGAGAGACAACGTACGCAACAGCAAATGAAATATGGACATTATGATCGACGAGCCAAGTGATAAAAGAGTCGGGTACATGTCGTCTGAATAGAAGCACCTCGCCGGTATAAAGATCGCCTCGCGTCCCGATAGGAGCGCTGGCGACGAACCATGATGCTGGATCCGAAAGCAAATCGTAAAAACCTGTCTGACTTCCTCGCTCACAGTACGCAACGTGTCCTTCATTTCTCGCGACTTCTGGCAATATGAAATCACCTCCCGCGTCGTCCTCACCTCTCTCAAGCTTTACGATCGTGTCAGAGGGAATTCCTGTATTGTAGATGATCTCCTTCTCTGAATTGACAACCCATATGTACGCGCCTGTCGAACGCGTCGCAAAGGAGATATAGCCAGTAATGTCGGAACCGGTAAACGTAGTAAGAGAGACATCCATGCGCCGTTCTGTAAGCAGTGCAAGCTCCTGAGCATAGCGCGTCAACTCTTCTTGGCGTTGTTTCGATGTCGAGACTTTGTAGACCGTTCCATAAACAATCGCAAGCACGAGAAAAACGGCAAGAATCGCAGCTGAAGTCGTCAACAGTGTGCGAGCATAGATGGAGATGCCACGCCGTTTCACGATCGTTCGTCGTCCTTTACCTCAAATTTATAGCCTACACTCCATACTGTTTTAATCTGCCACAGCGGGTGATCGATCACATCGAGCTTTTCACGGATACGCTTAATATGAACATCAACCGTGCGCTGCTCACCGTAATAGTCCATTCCCCATATATTTTCAAGTATCTGGTCTCTCGTAAAAACACGGTTTGGGTGCGTCGCTAGGAAAAAGAGCAATTCCAGCTCTTTAGGCGGCATATCGATCTCCTGATCACCGATCCGGACTGTATAGCGAATGCGATCAACGACAAGTTCAGGGTACGATACGACATTATCTTTCGTGTTATCCTGGTCGTTCACAGCAACCGGCGCACTACGCGTAATGCGGCGTAAGACAGCCTTAACACGTGCCAATAATTCTTTCGGTTCAAAAGGTTTGAGAATGTAGTCATCGGCGCCGAGCTCGAGACCGACAATTTTATCGAGTGTATCGCTTCGCGCCGTCAGCATGAGTACAGGAACGTCTGATTCTCGCCGCAACTCTCGCATAACGTCAAAACCGCTCATTCCGGGAAGCATCAGATCAAGAATCAGGACATCGGGATTGATAGCGCGAACAAGAGGTATGACAGTATCGCCTGTATATCCCGCCGTAACCTCAAATCCATCTTTCTCAAAATATAGCCTAAGAAGCTCAATAATATGTTTATCATCGTCTACAATTAAGACACGTTTCGTCTCATCCATCTCTCCGTCACTCCTCATTCAACCATCAAAGCCGGTGCAGCATTAATCGTCCGAAACCTAAGAGGTACTCATGTGTTCATCTCGCTCTTCGCCTATTGTCAAAGTGCTTATCTCTGATACGAAAGAATTAATGTCACTGAAAGCGCGATAGACAGAAGCGAACCGAACATAGGCAACTTCGTCGATTTTTCGCAGCTGTTTTAGTACTTGCTCACCAATTTCAGCTGTCGATATTTCGCGCCTGAACGCGTTTTTCGCGGTGCGTTCGATGTTGTCAATTAAATGCTCTATCTGTTCCGTTGTAATCGGACGCTTCTCACAACTTTTCATGATACCGATGATCAGTTTCTGTCTGTCGAATGGTTGTCTGCTCCCATCTTTTTTGATCACCATAAGAGGCATTTCTTCCACACGCTCGTAAGTTGTGAAACGAGAGCCACAGACCAGACACTCACGTCTACGACGTATTGAACTTCCGTCTTCTGCCGGACGTGAATCGATCACTTTGTCATCATTGGCTTCGCAAGCTGGACACTTCATGAATGCCTCCTTTGAAAAACATGACCGGATCGACGATCCGGCCATGTGGTTAATCTATACAGCGGTCGCTGCGGTGAAGCGCCGCATGATTCTGCGGAGACTGCCGCCTCACCGGATTAAGAGCGATCGTCGTCATCATCCTGCAAGAACCACGGGAGCGTACGCCCCTCTTGGCGACTGTGACGAGATTTCACTTGGCGTGAATCGACCGGAGCCTCATCTAACACGCGAGGCGCTTTTGCCTCTTGTCTTGCCGCATTATCCGTCGCCCTATGGATCAGATCTGCCATCTCCTGATCTGTTTGTCTTGCACTGCTTCGACTAAAACCTGTCGCCTGTACATTGTCGCGACTTCTCGTGGACGGCTCATTCCCACGCTGCGGACGGAGGAAGTAAGGAAGATCATCAATCGTAGACCTCGATGTTTCCTGTTGTCCACGTGAAGGCACATTAAAGGACGATAAGGGCGTTTGTGCTTGTCCTAGCTTCGACGGCCTTCCCTGAATACCATCTGGCTCGAAGCGGCTCGCAATAATGGTGATGATGAGATCATCTTGCATATTTTCATCCATAACGGCACCGAAGATAATATCAGCATCGGGCGAGACAGCTTCGCGCACCTGCGAAGCAGCTTCGTTGATCTCCTTAATCTTCATATCGTGTCCGCCGGTAAAGTTAATGATGATGCTGTGCGCCCCCTCAATGGTCGTCTCGAGCAGCGGGCTAGACATCGCCTGTTTAACAGCTGTCGCCGCGCGGCTCTCACCGCTACCACGCCCGATCCCCATGTGACACACACCAGCATCTGTCATAACACGTCTGACGTCTGCCAAGTCGAGGTTAATCAATCCGGGCACAGCAACAAGGTCGGAGATACTCGATACGCCATATTGTAGAACACGGTCGGCCAGTCCAAATGCTTCATCAATCGTTGTATCGTCACTAGCAATCTCCAAAAGCTTATCATTTGGCACGACGATGAGCGAATCAACATGCTGCTGGAGTTCACGGATACCCTTTTCGGCGTTCTGGCGTCTTCTCGAACCTTCAAACCTAAACGGCATTGTCACGACGCCAACCGTCAGAATGCCGAGCTTCTCCGCGACCTGAGCAACGACAGGTGCTGCACCAGTTCCCGTGCCGCCCCCCATACCTGCCGTGATAAACAACATGTCGGAACCTTCAATCGCCTTAGAAATCTCTTCGATATTCTCTTCAGCTGCCTTTTGACCAATCTCAGGAACGGCACCAGCACCGAGCCCTCGTGTAACCTTCTCACCAATCTGAATCGCTTCGCTCGCCTTTGAACGCAGTAAAGCTTGATGATCCGTATTGACAGCAATAAACTCTATTCCCTGAACGCCACCATCAACCATTCTATTGACAGCATTACATCCGCCACCACCGACTCCGACAACACGTATCGTTGCGTAGAGATCATCACTCATCCCAATATCAAAATTATAATCCACCACCGTTTAGCTCCTTCCAAACGTTTTAACCGCACAGTACGGAATTGTCATTACAATCTAACATCAACAAAATCGCATTCATTCTATCCAAATAGCGAGTCTGTTTGCGTCATGCCGTCATTCTACACCACACCAACATGAATCGCAACCTTTAAAGAGATTGCCTGAAGAACTATTTCGACTGACTTTTGCTCATAAGGACGTTCTTACAAGCCTGAGCTGTATCACCCATCGCGAATTTTCGGCTCAACTTCATCAGTTGTCAGAATCTCTTGACTTGCGACGAGATGCACGCCAAGACCTATACCGCAAGTAAAAATGGCGCGAGATAAAATTGATATTTCTAAAAATGCGATAAGCAAATACAAAGGCGATTACAAAGGCAAAATCAAATTCAAGCTGGATGCCCAAACCCGTTAAAAGCCCTGATATGACGATGTTTGAAAGAAACTCAATAGTAAACTTTGACGCTGCAAATTCGTTGCGCAACATAGCATTGTAAGATGACGTCAGCGCCTCTATACCAACGAGTGTCAAGACAGCGAGATAGGGCGTTAGCCCGGCGGGAATCGTCACATTGACGAATAGACCGATGATCAGGCCGATGAGTAAGCCTATCAAGATGACCAATCCTTTTCGCTCCCTTCATTCATCTTAACTGACGATATTATGAGATGTCATGACATCAATTTTAAAAAATCAAGTCGCATCAGGCCGAAAAAACACCGACTGACCCGTTAAGTCTAATTCACCCGATCCTCGACTTCTAAGATCACCTTCTCCAAGAAGGTAACTTAATACTTTCAATCTATCCTGTAATGACCTGTTGTCTTCCAGTCTAACACGAATCTCCCCTCCTTGCGACAGGGGAACAAAGAGATAAAACACATGATCTGAAAGTTGCCTGATCTGCTTCACGTGCTGCATCAAAGAGACGGCATTATACTCTGTATCACTTTGATCGTGTCCGATCAGCGCTGCCGTAATGTTGATCGCCGCAAAGAGACGCGCCTCATCATCAACGTCAATCTTCTCATTGACGACAGGTGTACTTTGCACCCTTATCCCCTCAAGTACTGGGATATCAAAATCACGTTCACTCGTCATGCGCATCACGTACAGACCGCTATCTAGAAGGGCGTACCCGCCTGAAATACGAACGGCAAGTATTTCTGTTTTTTCTACGATGGTGACGTGCACTTCTGAGGGAAAGCGAAACTGGACTTTCGCTGAACGGACGAGCGGAAAGGTATCTTCAATCGTTTTCTCAATGTTTCCATAACGAAGAGTAATGTACTGACCCAGTCCCCCACCGACTCCATGAATAAAGTGTTCCCCCGGCTTTTTATCGATCAAAGCCCCTACTTCTTCGCGGTCGACTAACCTTAAGCCACTGATCGTAATACGCTCTATGTAAAACTGCGGCAGATAGGCGATGAGTGTGACGATGATGAGGATCATCGCTATCACGCTTAAAATAGCGAGCGGCCAGCCGACGATCATGCGTCGGCGCCTTTCACTTGCGCGCTTCTTACGGCTCTCTTCTGTAAAAGGCGATGGCTTGAAACTCTTGGGGTAACCGTCGTAGAGGGCACCCTCTTTAGATTGTTTACGCGTGCGTTTTCTTAGTTCTCTCCTCGCAGAACTACCCACGCTAGCTTTTCGCTTTTTATTGATTCGGCGACTCATACAGCGTACAACAGCTCTAAAATCTCTTCTGCGATCACTCGCGAAGCATCGGGTGTGGCGAGGGATTTTGCCTTCTCACCCATTTCTCTGAGAAGATCTTTCTCCTTGATAGCGCTTCTAATGACTTCAAGCAGTGTGTAGCTATCGAAGCTCTTCTCATCGCAGACATACGCTGCCCCAGCTCTCCTCATAACGTTAGCATTTTCCGTTTGGTGATCATCGGCCGCATAGGGAAAAGGTATCAGCAGCGACGGTTTACCGAGAATGGCAATTTCCGCGCATGTCATCGCCCCGGCTCGACCAATATATAAATCACATACGGCAATCCGCATTGGCGCATCATCGTAAAATGATGCTGCCGAAATGTGAGGCAAAGCATTCATCTGCTCTACGATACACGGATCATGTAAGGTCCCTGTGCTAACAATCAAAGACAAGTTAGGATATTGCTCAATCAACTCTGACCACCGACCGTCCTGATCGAGTCCTCGGACAGCGTTATTGATCGCTTTTGCGCCAAGACTACCTCCCATGACGAGAACGACAAAGGCTTCCGGATCGATACCGAGTGATGTTCGCGCCTCTCCCTTTTCCAAAAGATGAAACTCGGGGCGAACGGGATTACCTGTCAGTATAAGGTTCGCCTTTCGAGAAAAATGCGATCGGCTAACATCGTAGCTGATAAAAACTTTCTTAGCGCCTCTTGAGAAGGCGCGATTCGCCCTGCCCGGAATAGAATTTTGCTCGTGCAGAACATAGGGGATCCGTAGCATCTTGGCAGCAGCGATGACTGGTGCAGAAACAAAACCGCCCGTACCGATCACGATGTCGGGTTTCATCTCCTTCATCGCCTTGCGACTAAGTCGCATGCCGCGCACATTACGCTTCAGCCAATTCCAATAACGCCGGCCGAAACGTGAGGGAAGATTTTGAGCTGTGATGGGTATAAATTCAAAATTTTCCTGCAGTGCCATCTTGTGCTCGAGACCATTGGTGATACCGCTAAAGACGACATGACAGAGAGGACAAAGGCTTCGAAGCTCCCTCGCGATAGCGAGCGCTGGGAAGATGTGACCACTCGTACCCCCAGCAGCAATTAGAACCGTCCTTGTTTCGTTATGCTCGCGTTTACATTCATGACCTTCCTCAAAAGTCATCCTACACACCACACCCTAATCATTGTTTGTCTTGACACTTCCGTTCAACCTGCATCTGCTTACCATTGCAAACACTCGTTATCACACCTACACAGCGTAACCTACGGTGCCGTCATCCTCAAGCTCTCCATCATCTCTATCTAGCTCTTTATTGTAACGCGAACTGTTAAGAATTTTCGCCAATTCTCGATTTTGCTTTGTGCCACTTTTAGAAACACAGAGCACCAGACCTGCTGCTAATGAGAAGAAAATATTAGCTGTCCCTCCATAACTAAAGAAAGGAAGGGATATACCTGTCGCAGGTATTAAACTGGTCGCCACCGCCATGTTGAGAAATGCCTGCCATACGACCATAAACGTATAGCCTGCTGCGATGAGTCTCGCCATAGGTGTTGCTGCACGTTTGGCAATCATGAGGCCTGCCACAAGGAAAGCTAAAAACATGAGTATGATTGCTAAGATGCCTAAAAACCCTAACTCCTCGCCGATGACCGATAAGATAAAATCGTTGTGCGCTTCCGACAGCCAGTTGAGTTTCTGAACGCTCTTACCTAGACCTTTCCCTGTCAAACCGCCCGACCCGAGTGCAATCTCCGCCTGTTCAATCTGCATGCGATCATCTTCACTGACGGCATCTCTATTCTGAAATGTATCGAGTCTTCGCGATGCGTGGGCAAAGCGTTGACTTATGAAACTAACGGCCGATCTGCCAGTCAATGCTTCAAAGAGGGCGCCGGCAGCTATACAAATCACGAGAACGATGATAAGCAACTGGACAAGCCCAGCCAAGCGAATCTTAAGAGGCATCTGCGCAAAAAAGAATACTACAAGACAGATTGACGTCAAAATAATCGCCCCGGAGAGGTGTGGTTGAACGACAGTCAGACCAACCCAAACGAACATCAAGAACCCCGGCCACGCTACTTCCATAAAAGCCTGCTTCATCCAAGAGGAGCGCCTTATCCTTGATGTGCGGGTTTTCGAGCGACCTGTCTTCACTGAACCCGCTTCTTGCAGACGTGCCTTTCGGCGGTCCGAAAAATATGAGGCTAAGAAAAAAACAGCACCAACCTTAGCAAGCTCCGACGCTTGGAACGTTATCCCTGCAATTGTGAGCCAACGCTTAGCGCCGTTAAAACTTCGCCCAGCGACGATGGTATAAAGAAGAGCAAACGTGATGACAACATAGACTATCCACTTAAACGATGGCCGTGTCAATTGACGGAACGGAACGATGATCGCAAGTGTAAGAGCTAACAGTGCGCTACCTATCGTGTAAAAGGCCTGCTTCTGAGCAAGTTTTGTCGCGTCTGCTTCTACAATCACACCCACAGGAGACGAAGGATCTAGAGCACCTGTCTGCTTCCATTGCGAGCGTATTGCAGAACTGGATTGAACAAAGCTAACACCATAGCTGGCACTGAACATCATCGTCAATCCAAAAGCGATTAAGATGAGCCAAATAAAGAGGAAGACAAGCGACATACGCCTATGCGAAGAGAGCTGTCTATAGCCGAGAACTGTCTTCTGAGTATCAGCCATTACTTGGCTGCCAGATTGACTAAATGTAAGAAACTTTTTATCAGTTCCCGACATCTCTACCTCCTAAAAAGTGGATACGACATCACCAAAAATCCTACGAGCGAGGACACGATGCCAACGAGGCTGAAGACGAGTACTATTTTCTTTTCATGCCACCCGCCCAACTCGAAGTGGTGGTGAATGGGTGACATACGAAAGATACGCTTTCCACCTGTCGCTTTAAAATAAATCACCTGCATGACGACCGAGAAACCTTCGAAGAAAAAGACAAAGCCTATGATCAAAGCAAGGTAAGGAACACCCATCACGACAGTCAAGAGAGTAAATACGATTCCGAGTGCCTGCGACCCAGTATCCCCCATAAAAATACGGGCTGGGTAACGATTAAAGACTAAAAAACCGAGGCATCCACCTGTAATGACTAACGACAAAGTCATCGTTGACAAAACGTGCGGGATCACAGGTGCCAACAGGCCGCTCACTGCGAAAAGACCGATACCGGCAATCGACATGAGCGATGACAACAAGCCATCGACCCCGTCTGTTATGTTAACGGAATTACTCATATAAAACAAAAATGGGATCATGATAAGCCCATAGATGACCTTCCACGCTCCGATGATGGGGATGACTTTTCCTGAGAGCGTCAGAATGAACGGTGGATAAGGTGAAACCCAGAGATAAAAAACAGTAGCCGCCGTCGAAAATAGTCCAAGCCACGCCGTCTTCTGTTTGACACTCAGACCTTTACGTGAAATATTAACCTTGACGTAATCATCAGCGAAACCGACGATTCCGAAGAGCATCATAAAGACAATCATAACTGTCATAGGTAGCAGCTCACGCTTTATAATTGGACCGATGATCGCAAAGAGGGTGATCGGAAGAAGAAAAAACAGCCCGCCAAATGTCGGTGTTCCCGCCTTTGAAAGATGTGACTGCGGTCCGTTATCTCGGATCGGCTGGCTTGAGCGCTTGCGCCGTATCCATGGGAGCAATATCCACCCGCTCACAATCGTTCCGCCTGCCGTTATCAACAAGCTTAAAACAGCAAAACGCATAGCATCATAAGGAAACATGAAGCCGCCTCCTCACGAATCCCTCTCGACAAGCGCCGTCACGATATGGTCAAGCTCATAGAAACGAGAAGCTTTGACCAACACAAGATCATCTCCTGATACTTCTCTAAGCACATCGGGGATCGCCTCCTCGCCTGTCCCATACCAACCGGAATACATAGATGAAAAATGATGGTCTTTACACATCGCATCGCGCATGACTTTCGTCTCTTCCCCGATCAGAAAAACACGATCGACATGTGCACGAGAAAACTCAACAATGGCGTCAAGATGTGCCTTTTTTGAATATCGTCCGAGTTCGCGCATACCACCGATCACTGCCACAAGCCTTCGCCGTCCGCCCGCCATCATGGAAGCAGTACGAAGGGCAGATCGTAGCGATTCTGGCGATGAGTTATACGTATCATCGATGATATCGACTGACCCAGAGCTGAAAAGCTCCTGACGATGCTCCGTCGTGACAAATTTTCTCGCCGATGCCGCTGCTTCTTGCATATTCAATCCCATCGCATAGACGACAGCGAGGCCAAATAAGACAGCGGGAATAAGATGGAATCCCGGATGGGGAAGGTCAATCGGCCACCGTTCGTCGGGCGTTAAATTCGATCGTCCAATAAACGATAAACTATGTGAATTAACGCTGATGTGTTCAGCCCAGAAAACAGGACTACCATCACGCTCTAGTCTGCCTACATTTTTCTCGCTACAAACGTACCAATGAGAAATATCGGGCTCTTCACGGATGACCCAGTTCTCGAGCAAGGCATCATCTCCATTGAGTAAGAGAAGCCCATTGCTTTTCATGCCATCTATAACAGATATTTTCTCCTCGAGGATGTCACGCGTCGATCCAAGATGCTCCGCGTGGGAAATCCCGACACCGGTGATAATCGAGATATCGGGTCTGGATATATGAGAGAGTGTTCGAATCTCACCTTTTCGATCCATCCCTAACTCAGCAACCAAAGCTTGTGTCTTGGGATTCGTCGACAAAATCGTTCGAGGTAACCCTACTTGGTTATTGTAATTTCGCTGTGACTGTTCCGCCCTAACTTGCGATTCGATCATACAGTAAATCATCCGGCGTGTCGTCGTCTTGCCGACACTTCCTGTCACGCCGATAACGCTCGCCTCGAGCACATTACGATAGCCGCTTGCAATGTCCTGATACGCTCTCCACGTGTCCTCAACGAGGAGAATATCTGGTGCGTCTTCGTCACAGTTGAGAAGCGCTAAGAATTCATCCTTCTCAGGAGCATCATACGCGATGACGAGCATGCCTGCTCCGCGTTTGTACGCTTCATTGAGAAAGTGATGCCCGTCAAAATGATCACCTCGAAGCGGTACAAATACCTCTTGAGAGGTAATCGATCTCGTATCTGTCGAAATGGAAGGATAATAGCGCTCGGAATCTTCTGCATGCTTAACCGTTTGCAGAAGTTCTCCATCGGTCCACAGCTTAATTTGTGTAGGCAAGAAACGTGTCATATCATCATCTTTCAGTCAATCTTTATTCTTCACCCAAGTCATCGGTCGTATTTGTTTTTTCGTGCAGGCTCTTCCTACCGAATGATACATGAATCACTTGTCCTTTTCTAACTTTCCCGTCATCAGGCACGTCTGATCCGGCAGCCTCAATGGGCGCCCCGGAATCATCGTATTCCGGCTCATGACTCGTGACGATGGTCGCTGGAATATCTTGCCCCGTCGCAACTCCCACCGGTATATCGTCAGGCAAGATCACTACGCCGTATTCCGAGGCCAGCCAAACACATTCATGGTAGTTCAAACCCTGAAAATCAGGCACAGTTACCCATTCTACTCCACGATTGCCCTCGGGGTAAAGCCATACGGTAGATCCCGCCCCAACTTTCGTGCCCGGCTTAGGCAATACAACAGCACAGGGTCGGTCAAGCAGATACTCATCTGTCGGGACGCTCGGAGCAAGATTAAGTTTGACTAGGTGCATAGCGAGGTCTCGTACTGTCATGCCATCTATCTCAGGTATCTCGACGTGTTGCGACAATACACTTAAATCATGTGCATCATATTGCTGACCTTTCTCATGACTGTTTTCGATCCTTGCCGCAACGCGGTTTGCCGCACGAGCAGCAACCGTACTCACATTGATCGATGTCTCCGGCTTTCTGAGCGTAACAAGAACGACGTATTCCGGGTCATTGATCGGATTGATGCCGATGAACGAAAATGTGCGTCGGTCATCATCTTGCGAGTCTCTCGACGTCCCCGTCTTTCCTCCGATATCGAGTCCGATCGCACCGAAAGTTCCCGCAGCCGTCCCCTCCGATACGACATCAACCATCATTGAACGGACACGCTCACACGTTTTCTTTGACAATAGTTTCTTTGCCTCACAGAGAGGGAATGGTTGCATTACATCCAACCCATCTGATGTCGCAGCGCATCCGACACGAGGTGTCACGAGATAGCCATCGTTGCCAATCATAGCAAAAAATCGAGCCATCTGTATAGCAGTCACAGAAGACGATTCGCCAAAAGTCAGATTGGCAAAGTCGAGTGGTGCGGGATTCCTGTGAAGCACACCTGCCGCCTCAGCAGGCAAATCAATTCCTGTTCTGTCGTAAAATCCAAATTTTCTAATCCAGTCATAATATGTGGATTTTCCAATTCTATTGCCTAATTCCACGTACACAGGGTTACACGACAAAGCAAATGATTGGCGCAGCGTGACATCGCCATGACCGTGTACCGTATAGCAACTGATTGTTTTGCCCTGTATCGTGATCGGATCATCGCTGAAGACTGAACCCTCATAGGCGACGTTCTCTTCCAAAGCAATGGCGAGTGTTACCGCTTTAAATGTCGATCCCGGTTCATAGACATCAGTAATGTTAATGTTGTTCCAGAGATTTGATGAAAGGTAGCGCGTCTTTTCTTCTGCCGATAAGACGTCCCACTCTTTACTTGTAAAACCAAGAGGCATCGCCGCCGGTTGTGCGGCATCGTATCCACCTACCTGCGCCATAGCGAGAATATCACCTGTATCGACTTCCATCACAAGCCCGTGCACACCATTTTTCAATCCTGCTGCGGTGGCAATCGATAAAAGTTCCTCCTGAAGAATCGTCTGCACTTCCATATCGAGCGTAGAAACAAGGTTGAGACTCGATTCAACAGGGTAACTGATCGGTGTACTAAATGGCGTTACACCTTTATTTGAGTAATTGTTGCGCCTAGCGTACAGATAGCCATCTGCTCCTGAAAGCAATGCGTTGTACTTAGCTTCTAAGCCTGAAACACCGACAAGTTTTCCGTCTATGACACGTGTCATCCCTAGAACAGGCGAGGCGAGCATCTGATTGTTGTAGATACGACGCTCTTCTGCATCGAATCGCACGCCACCGACGCCTTTAGCAGAGAGCCAGTCTTTCAAAGCCATTGCCTTCGTCTCCGGGACTTCAGAAGCTATCTGCATGTATGGCATCGTCTTCTCACCGATGAGCTGTTTTTTGAGTCCCGTCCAGCCTGTCACACGATCTGCACGGATCTGTTCAAGAATACGGTCGCGTTTCTCATCATCAAGCTCCAAAAGAGAAGACAGCTGGTTGACAATATCGATGTCGGTGACGTCGGGTTTTCTTGAATTCACATCTCGCGGCGTGATACCGATACGGTAGACATACGTCGAAAGGACGAGCGGTTGACCGTGGCGGTCAAGAATCATGCCGCGTCTGGAACTTTTCCTCTCTGTCATATACTGTTGACTTGCCGCCTTCGCTGCAAGTACATCATGTTGTACAATCTGCAGGTCAAAAAAATGAAAAGCGAGAACACTCGCCAACAAAAGAAAAACGATAACGACCACCAACAATTTGACGTTAAACGCTTTAATCGACATCTTAACGTTCTGGCTATATGTCGCCCTGACATCTTGCTGACGCTTCATACTGAACCTCTAAATCATTGGCGTAGTCATGAAGCAGGCTAATGGCTGCGAACCCACGATTCAATCAGCTTCATATTTTCAACAGATATCCGGGCTGTATTGTCCTGGTGAACCTCTGCCGCCTCTTCATCACTCAAAGCCGGTGTGAGAATGGCAGCTGGTACATAGAGTATCTGTTCTGAGCTTGGCTTCTGGAGGCCCAATTCAGAGGTAGCGACATCTTTCACGGCAAGGGGCGATGACTTACTGAAAATCTTATCTTGAAGAAGACTATTCTGTTTATCAAGTTCTTTGATTTGACGTTTAAGTCCAGCATTATAAAAACTCATCTCTGTCACTTTAGCGCTTCTCCAGACGATATACCCGACAACAGTTGCCAAGGCAAGAAGGACAGAAAGTAGCCGCAAAGACACGCGCGCACGAGAGCGCGTGATGCTCTTGTATTGGTAGCGAACGTGATTGACCTCTTCAAGTCTCTTCCGATTTCTCCTCTTTTGTTCCTCTACTTCATCAGGATGCGGGATGTAGACATCGGGCAGCTCATACGGTATGGGCTGCTGGCTCAATTGCTCGGCAAGATTGCCGTCAGAATAATATCTCATACATCTACCTCCCCAAATTCGAAAACACGCAATTTTGCACTGCGCGCCCTCCTGTTACGTTCGCACTCCGCTTCATTAGCCATAATCGGTCTAGTTGTGATGCTGCGCCCTAGCGGCTTCTTCCCGCACACACAGACAGGAAAATCTCGCGGACAGTCGCATGGAGATTCCCAGCGTCGCATAGCCTGTTTCACCATCCGATCTTCTAGTGAATGAAAGCTGATAATGGCGACGCGACCGTTCGGGGCCATAACTTCAGGAAGCACTTGTAACAAGTATGAAAGCTCTTCCTGTTCATGGTTCACCGCCATACGTAGAGCTTGAAATGTCCGTCTTGCAGGGTTACCACCTCGTCTTGCATGTGATGGTACGGCGGACACAATGATGTCAGCTAACTCCCCTGTTGTTGTAATGGGGGTCTTATCGCGTCTTTCAACGATCGCCTTTGCGATCAAATAGGCATACTGCTCCTCCCCGTATAATCTGAGAAGAGCAATAAGATCACTTTCCCTCAGCTTAGCAATAAGGTCGGCTGCAGTTTCTTTTTGGTCAGGATTCATTCGCATGTCGAGCGGGCCATCGTGTAAATACGAAAAGCCTCTCTCCGAAGCATCTAGCTGGTACGAGCTGACACCTAAATCAGCTAAAAGTCCGTCGATATGCCCTATATCGTCTTCAGCGAGCCAGCTAGGAAATTCGCTGAACTTCGCCTGTATCATATCAAAAGCAGCTTTCGTCTCGACGCTTTTCAATCGCTCAGAGGAGACGGTCAGAGCAACCGGGTCACGATCTGCCGCAAGGAGCCTACCACCTTCCTCTAGCCTCTCGAGGATCGCCGTGCTGTGCCCGCCACCACCCACTGTGAGGTCGATGTAAAGACCGTTCGGCTCAATCGAGAGATAATCGATCACGGTGTCGAGGAGTACAGGTACGTGCCACGTGTTACAGTCCACGGATTTCATAACGGCTCAAATCCATTTCTGATAAGGGCGTCTCTTCCTCCTGCAGTTTGTCGTAGAAGGATTGCGAACATATTTCAATCTTGTCGAAAACGTGAATGAAGCATATTTCGTCACCTGGATTGACGAAAATATGATCCCATAGGAATGCCGGTACAGAAATACGCCCCTGTCCGTCAAATTCGCAAATGGTCGATGAACCGAGAACCTCACGCTTCAATTTACGAATTTCATAACCTGTACTGGAGTGATTCAAGATCTGGTCCTTGATCACTTCAAATTCCTCAGGAGTGTACGCGGCCAAAAAACCCTTGTCGATTCCTTGCGTCACGATCAACACACCGTCAAGTTGCTCACGCAACTTGACTGGCACAATGACTCGTCCTTTGTTATCGACTGTGTGGGTATAGCGCGCCACGAGTTTTCTCCTCTTCGTTTTGCAAGCATTCTACCACAAATCATAACCAAAATGTACCCATTCCCCCATATTCTCCCACCTTTTTCCAGAAATCACCTTGGAATTGCCTCTACTTTATGTTGCACCTATAACAGAGTAAGGGTTTTCGCGCGGAAGAAGCGCACACCAAACAGTCGATCTTTAAATCGACGTAATCGGTAATTCGCTTTTTGAGATTGAGATATCGCAGCTAATAATCGAACAAAAGTCGGCCAGGATGGCCGGGCGATAAGGCGGCAAGCTCTCGCCCCTGGTACCACACGTAGGCACCGCCCTTCGCCAAATCTTCATGTTGAACGTAGTTATTGACAAAAAAGACATGAGCACCGAGAATGGACGCTCGCTCGATGTACTCTTTCCGTACTCCGCCCTCCCATTCATCAATGGAATAATCTGTATGTACTGGCCACAAAATGCATTCGACATGTGCATCAAGGTCAGCAATCGCTTTAAGTAAATGGTCTTCCCATAGATCACCACAGATAAGAACACCCATCTTCACATCTTCAAATTCAAACGGGAGAAAGTCATTACCTTCACGATAATCGGCGTTCGCACCGGGCAGTTTCCATCCCTCGGATGCACGCCGGTATCGATGGACAATCTTACCTCTCTTATCGATGACCAAATAGGAAGAATAAAAAGCTCCGTGATCGTTCTCGTAAAACCCAACGCCAATCCCAACGCTGTAATCGCTTGCCATTTTTCGTAGATGCGCTATGGGCACGCTACCCAAGCCGAACGTCACGTCTGCGTCGTGATGGTAATTGAAGGTCATCGAATCGAATCCCTGCAAGAATGCTTCACCGAAAAGAACAAGGTCAACGTTCGCGTTCTTGGCAAGCTCAGCCTCCCGCTCAATTGTCGCAAGATTAGCCTTAACATCACCGTACACACAAGTAGCCGCAGAAAGTTGAATGCAAATCCCCATGGTCAAACCCTCTTCTTCTATATACCGAGCCTCAACATCACAATCTAGCTTTTTCATTGTTGTTCATCGAGTAGTTGAGTAGTACGCCTAAAAGGATAAAGTTAGAAATCATGGCCGATCCGCCGTAGCTGATAAAAGGGAGCGGGATACCTGTGATAGGGAGTAGCCCGACTGTCATGCCAATGTTTTCAATAAAGTGAAAGGCGATACATGAAATAAGCGCCACCATGATGTACGATTCTTCAGGCGATCGCGCGTGAATCAAACCGGCAACTCGAATTGTATGAAAAATAAAATAGCCAGCCAGTAAAATGACGACTGTCGTCCCTATGAATCCAAGTTGTTCGGAAATAGCGGGGAAAATAAAATCAGATTCTTTGACGGGGACACTGATATTCACTCCGCTACGATTCCCTGTTAAACCACCTGAGGCGACAGATGCCAACGATTGATTGATGTGATACGATGCCGTTTTATCGTGCCCTCTAAAAAGGAATGTCATAATGCGGTCTTTCTGTGTTGCATTGAGTGCGAAATTCCAGCCGAGCGGTAAAACAACAAAGATCATCCCTGCGACAGACAATAGAATCGTGCGCCATCTGACTCCCCATACAAAAGTCGTGCAGAGAAACATAAAAATCAGAACGAGACTTGTACCGAGGTCAGGCTCAGTGATGACAAACAAGAACGGGACACCGTAGATAACACTTAACCGAAGAAAACCACGCGCAACAGACAGTTTGCCTTTCTTCATCGCGGCAAAAATTGAACCGGATACCATCGCCACAGCTATTTTAGATAGCTCCGATGGTTGGAACGATCCGAACACAGGAATACGCAACCAGCTATCTGCGCCGGCAACTGCTTGGTACCCATCCACTTTAACAACTAGCAAGAGAAAAAGACTAATGAAGTACAAGATACCACCGATCAGGCGCATCGTCGGCGGATCAAATAGACAAAGGATGAAAGCCGCCACGATACCAATCAGAACAGCGGCAATTTGTTTGAAGAAATTCATCGGATATTCAAAGGCGGCGACGCCATACCCTGTCGCAAGCACCTTGTTCAGAACAACGAGCCCGATCATCACAAGCGCGAGAACTGGAACGAGCATACGGTAATCAAGCGCTCTAAAAAAATAATCGGCTCGTGACTGTCGATTCGCATCGACAGTCCTTCTCATACTCCCTTCCGTCCAATTCACTTTCAATCGCTCCCCGGCAACATCGTCATGATTGCTTACTTACTCCTCTACATCCTCATCCGTATCTTCAGCAACTATTTCGCTGACCTCTACAATGTCAGCGGGTACCCCGGCAAGACTCGCCATAATACGGTCGCGTTGACGTCCACGCAGATATATCGCGATTAGGAAAGCGACAGAGGCGAGTACCATAAGGGCAGACAATACCTGTGACACGCGTAAATTGTAACCTAAAAACGTAAACATCAATGAATCGGTGCGAATCCCCTCGACAAAGAATCGAACAAGCCCATAGAGAAATAGATACGAGTGAAACGTCACCCATGGGCGCTTAATATTTCTTCGAACGTAGATGAGGATAACGAAAATGATCATATTCGCAATAAACTCGTAAAGGAATGTCGGATGAACAGGTAAGGCGGGATCAATACCGGGTAGAGGATTGGCGGGATCAGGATTAACGGAAGCAAGCCCACGTCTCGTCCCTTCGCTAATCATCCCCCAAGGGAGTGACGTATTTGTCCCGAATGCTTCCTGATTAAAGAAGTTCCCCCATCTCCCGATTGCCTGTCCGAGCGGAACGTAAACAGCTAAAAAATCAAGTGGACGGTGAAGTTTCATCTTTTTGACCTTCGCCACAACAACGACGGAAATAATGCCTCCAATGACACCTCCGTAGAAAGCAAGTCCGCCCTCTCGAAAGTTCAAAGCTGATTTCCAGTTTCCTTTGAACTGATCCCATTCAAAGATGACGTAGTAAATACGCGCACCGATTAGTATAGACGGCACCATCCACAAGAATAAATCAACAATATCATCACTCGCCAGATGATGGTATTTGGCATGACGCGCGGCGAGGACGAGACACAACACCATCGCAATAGCGAAAAGTAATCCGTACCAGTAGACGACCACTTGTCGTCCGAAAAGGTTAAATTGAAAAGCAATCCGGCTAATGGACAGATCATGGATCCCCAGCCCCGGAAACGAAACATTGTAATTCAAAATGGCATGCATAATCCGACCTCCGAGAATGTCGTCATTCTACCATATACGACGCGTCTGGAAACTGCACAGCTCCAATTGTCTGATGCCATGCCCTGACAGCGTCAAGATCAGCACGGACGCGTGCCGACAAATCATGAACTGAACTAAAAACGCATTCATCGCGTATGAACTCTTTGAATTCGACATCGATCTTTCGTCCATACAGATTACCGGCGTAGTCGTAGATGTGCGTCTCGACAACCACATCGCTCCCTTTCTCTCGTACAGAAGGTGCAACGCCAACATTGCTGATCGACGGCAGTCTTTCGCCGCCATCCACTCGTGTGCGCGTTGCGTAAACACCTCGTCTCAATAATACCGAAGTCAATGGATACACGAAGTTTGCTGTGGGAGACCCGATCCTCGATCCGAGATGACTGCCGCTTACGACGGTGCCCTGGAGACGAAATGTTCTCGCCATCATTTTGGCCGCTTCCACGACATGCCCGATCATCAAAGCTTCACGAATCCTCGTACTCGTCACCTTTTTCCCCTTCCATGTGAGATCGGGAACAATCAAAGGTTCGAGCTGGTGGTGTTTGGAGTACTCTCTTAAGTAGGCAGCATCGCCTTCGCCCTTCCAGCCGAATCGTCCATCTTCACCGATCGCCAACAATCGGACATGGAGCTTCTCCTCTAGCACACTGCGTAAAAAGGACTCCTTATTCAGATGGCAAAAATCAGAAGTTAACGGGATAAGAAAGACATCTTTCACACCGAGTCCGTGGAGTATGTCAATTTTCTCATCGTCTGTCATAAGAAAATCATGATTGACTTTTCTTTCATTAAAGCCTACTCCCATCTCATACGAAAAAGTAAAAACACCCGAGCGTAGGCTCAGATCTTCGCACCGACACTTCAACATCGAGATGAGGTGGCGATGCCCCTTATGTACTCCATCGAACACGCCCAATGCGATACCACGATGCGCAAATGGGAGCTGATCTAATTGTCTATACACGTTAAATGTCATCTCAACTTGACATCCCCTCAAATGATTTCATATCGGCCGGCTCCAAAAAAACACGTTTCACACGGTAGTATTCCCCCTCTATGAAACCGATTGCTATCAGCTGTTCACCGTAATAAAAAGCGAACAATTCATCATCTACTACTTGTGACTTAAACTCACGAAATGGCGAAACAAGACGGCCCGCAGTCAGAGATACTTTTCGTCCGTATGTTAGATCGATCGCACTTGCTCTGTCAAAGATCACAGTGCGCCAATCGGCGAATACAGAGCCAAGCGATGAAACGATCCCTTCCTCCCTTATACGCCTTCTGAGACGTTTCGGATCGCGGCCAAGCGCGTTGAATAACTCGAACAAGCTGTTAAGCGTAATACTTCGCTCAATGGTCAGAGGTCCTGCGGCGAGTCGACGTAATCTTTGTGCATGAGCAAAACAACCGAGCGCTCGTCCGAACTCCTCGGCGAGCACACGGATGTATGTTCCGGCACTGACAAGAAATTCGACCAAAATGGCTGGGAATCCTGTCTCGTTGTCGATCGATACACCTCGACAGATCGCATCATAGACTGTGATCTCACGCTTTGGCAAATCGACCTCGCTCCCCTCGCGAGCATAGCGGTAGAGGCGCTTTCCATCAACTTTGACAGCTGAATAGATCGGCACCTCCTGAATACGCTTGCCAATAAATGAGCACGTAACAGCCTCGAGCTCCCTTTGGATATGAGGGTCATCCGAGGCGAAACGTCGCCAATTTGTCTCAGGCGTTTGCTCCACCGTCATGCCCGTTGAATCCATCGTATCAGTCGACATACCAAGGGAAATGCTACAAAGATACCGCTTGTTCCAGTGGAGCATATACTGCGCAGCCGCCGTCGCACGACCGAAACAGACCGGCAGAACACCCGTTGCAAAGGGATCGAGCGTCCCCGTATGCCCTACTCTCTTCTCTCCAAGCAATACACGTACACGTGAAACAACGGCAGCCGACGTCATGCCCTCTTCTTTGTCAATGATGAGAACACCGCCTGCTACGTGCGTCATGAGCGAAGTTCTCCTCTGCATACGCTAAGAGCTCTTTTCGCCTCCCGTAAGACGCAGTCCTTCGCCTCATCCAATGTGATACCTTGCAGCGTCATCCCTGCAGCTCGCAGGTGTCCACCACCACCAAATTGCTTTGCAAACTGTGCGGCGTCGAAACAGCCGTTTGAGCGAATGTTGACACGTACACCTGAAGGGTTGATCGACTCGGTAAAAAGCATCGTCACTTCGACACCGTTTGCCCCCCTCATTTCTGAAGCAAAATTTGCAAGATCATCATCTTCAACATCGCGCAGCTTTAGCATATCGCGTGTCACCGAAGCGACTAAGATGCGCCCATCGTCGATTACAACCATATTAGAAAGGATGTCTCCTTTGATCTGCAACCGACCTATCGTCGTGCGCTCGAACAACTCGTGGTTAAGCGCTGCGAGGTCGATGTCGAATCGTTCAAGTAAAAAAGCCGCTTGGCGGAAAGCGGTAGGCGTCGTATTGCTATAGGAGTACCTACCGGTGTCAGTGATGGCTCCTGCGAGCAAAAGGATGGCAATATCATCATTGAACAACGGCTTCGCAAGGTGGTGTTCTAAGTCCCAAATAATCTCAAAGGCTACTTCACACGTTGAGGACGCAGACGGCACGACAAGATCCAGCCTGCCTAATTCAGTCGAAACAATGTGATGATCAACAGAACCACGGAATCGCGATTGAGCTAAACAATCGGCACGTGCACCTATACGGTCAGCTTCATGACAGTCGATCGCCAAGGCGAGATCATAAGAAAGACAGAACAAACCAGGTTCATAAACTTGTATCGTGTTGAGAAGTGGAAGATGGGACATCGCTGCAGGCGGCTTTGCATCGACCAAAACAGTCGTCTCGCATCCGATCGCCCGGAACACTTCGGCGAGCGATATAGACGCACCGATCGCATCAGGATCAAATCGCTCATGAGGCAGGAACACGACGTGTCCGCCGTCTGCAGCTATGTTAAGAACGACTTCAAGGAGCAGTCTTCTTTTATCTTGTTGTTTACTCATTACATACCCCAAAACTCTGAACCGCGAGATCGTGTGGGTATGTCACACGCATCGGCTTCGCGATTACTCTATTCACTTACAGACGCGAACGACCTTTCTACTCCTTATCATCTCTTATGCCAGCGACCGACTTCAAGAGTCGATCGATCGATTCACCGTAACGAAGGCTCATATCCTCCATAAAGACTAAGCGCGGCACTTTCTTAGAGCGCATTCTTGAGGCAAGTTCTTTACGGAGGAAACCTTTCGCTCTATCAAATGCGTCACTCGCCTTTTTACGATCTTCATCGGAGCCATACACGCTATAAAAGACTCTGGCGACCGTAAGGTCACCGCTTACCTCAACGCCTGTCAAAGATGCGATGCCCGATATACGCGGATCGTTGATTTTTTTATAAATGATATCGGCAAGAATCCTGTATACTTCATCGCCGTATCTGTCTGCCCTACGCATCTTCCTGTACTTCCCTCATCGTATAAAACTCAATCGCATCATCGATCTTAATATCGTTAAAACGATCGAGGCTGAGGCCGCACTCGTACCCTGCTTGGACTTCACGCACGTCGTCTTTGAATCGGCGCAATGAAGCGATCTTCGTCTCATAGATGACGATGCCGTCTCGTACGAGGCGCGCACTGTCGTTTCGATTGACTCGACCTTCGGTGATATAGCAACCGGCAATGGTACCGACAGCTGAAGCATGAAAGACATTGCGAACTTCTGCATGTCCAACGATAACTTCTTTGAGGACCGGTGCCAGCATACCCCTCATCGCTTGTTCAACTTCTTCTATCGCTTCATAAATGACGCGATAGAGATGAATATCAACATCAGAATCGGCTGCAATCCCAGCCGCTGTCGTCGCAGGTCTTACGTTGAAGCCGATAATGATCGCATCCGAAACTTCCGCAAGACGGATGTCGGATTCTGTGATCGCGCCGACAGCACCATGGATCACATTGACACGAATTTTTTCCGTTGTCAATTTTGTCAGAGATTGTGTCATCGCTTCGACGGAACCTTGCGTGTCAGCTTTCACGATGATGTTGAGGTCAATCAATTCTGCATTGGCCATCCGCGAGAACAGTGTATCGAGTGACATGCGAGACGATTGGCGCAGGGCCGACTCGCGCTCTTCCGTCTTACGTTTTTCGACAAGATCGCGTGCAATTCGCTCATTTTCAACTTGGTAGAGAATATCGCCACCTTCGGGCACTTCATCGAGCCCGATAATCTCGACTGGCGTTGACGGCCCCGCCTCTTCTAATTGCTGTCCACGATCGTTGTACATCATCCGAACGCGACCGATCGCACTGCCTACAACAACTGTATCACCCTGTCTTAGCGTACCGCGCTGTACTAGAATCGTCGCAAGAGGGCCACGCGCCTTATCTAGCTTAGCCTCAATGACTGTGCCCTTCGCCTGTCGATCTGGATTGGCTTTAAGTTCTAAGACATCAGCAGTCAGAAGAATCATCTCCAGCAACTCATCCATATTCTGGCCTGTCTTGGCGGAGACGGGAACAATGGTCGTCTGTCCGCCCCAATCAGAATCCATCAAATTGTAATTCGCCAATTCACGCTTGACGCGCTCAACATCAGCCTCAGGACGATCAATCTTGTTAATCGCAACAATAATCTCCGTATCGGCCGCTCTGGCATGATTGATCGCCTCAACAGTCTGCGGCATGACACCATCGTCGGCGGCAACGACTAGGATCGCGATATCTGTGACTTGCGCGCCGCGCGCCCGAAGTGTAGTAAATGCTTCGTGACCAGGTGTATCGAGGAATGTGATAGTACGGCCATTGACTTTGACGGAGTACGCTCCAATGTGCTGCGTAATGCCTCCTGCCTCACCAGCCGTTACGGACGATTCACGAATGTGGTCAAGAATCGATGTCTTCCCGTGGTCAACATGCCCCATGACAACGACAACAGGTGGTCTCGCAACGAGGTCTTTTTCATCATCATCAGAATCATCAAACAAGATATCCTCTTCCGTCACTTCGACGAGTTTCTCGCTTGTGATACCAAATTCCGCCGCTACGATTTCAGCCGTCTCATAATCGATGTCTTGATTAATCGTCACCATCATACCGAGTCCCATCAACTTCATGATGACATCGGCCGTTGACTTCTTGATTGCCTCAGCCAGCTCTTTGACCGTCAGATGTTCAGGCAACACAACTTGCGTCAGCTGAGCAACAGAGCGTTTCGGGGAACTCGGTGCTGTTTGACGGCGCAGACGTATACTCTTCTCCATCGTCTCCTGTTGCTCGCGACGAATCTGCCTATCGCGATGCTCTTGGTCACGCTGACGTCCACGATCTCGTTGTCGCCTTGACATGGCAACAGGCGGTGGCTCTTCAGCGATTGGCGTCTCAACAGGCATCATGGGGACGGCCGGTGACTGGCGTCTCGGTCTCGATCGGCGTGAACTTTGCTCGCGATCTGAAGTAGTAGAAGTAGTAGGCGTTGTCGGTCGTCGCTCCTCACGTGTCGGCTGAACAGGAGGTCGCGATGGACGTCTCTGCTCGCTCACAGGGATATCGCGGTCCCTACCGACATAGCTGCCCCGCTGAGGCCTGACAGGGCGTCCGTCGCTCGTCGTCAAAGGACGCCTTCGTGCAGGTTTAGGCGGTGTGACGGGATCTGGTGTCGTAATACGTTCTGTAATCGGAAGTGAGAGTTCCGCAATACTTCTGCGCTCCCTCCGCGTCGACCTTGAAGATTGCCGCGGCGCAGGTTTATCGGGCACTTCTCTTTTAGCTGTTTCTACAGCTTGTACCTGTTCCTTTTTCTTTGGCCGTGGTGTCGGCTTCGCAGAACGCTTCTTAGTTTGAACGCCCGCTTCTCTCGCAACAGCAGGTCGAGGTGTCTCTGGCTTCGTCGGCAGATCACGTGCTTCATCTTTGGCAGAACGTGTCTTGACAACTTCTGAAACGACCTCTTCCACCACTGACAATCCTTTACTGTCGTCTTTCTCCACTTTTGGCACCGATGGTATATCAGGTTTTTCCTCGCGTTTTATATCAGCAGGCTTTACCTTCTCTCGCTCTTCTACACGTTTAACTGTCTTGATTTCTTCCTTCGGAATCGCGACTGTCTCAGTGATGGGAATAGATTTTTCGGGCGCTTTTTTCTTTGGTTCCGTTACAGGAATGACTGCAGGCGGTGTGACTAGTATCGCCTCAGCCGGCTTTTCTTTTGCAACAGGTTCGATCACAGTAACAGCAGGCGGTTCAGCCTTGGCTTTCACGACATCTCGCTTTGGCCTTTTGACAATTTTGATCACACCAGGAATACTTTTCCCAGAAATACCCTGTATCTCAATCGTCGAGGCACCGGGGATGGCTTTTAACCTCTCATCAGGTGAAGGCTCCGTCTTGACAGACTCTTCTTCAACTTTTTCAGGTTTCTCCGGAATTTCGAGCGTCTCAAGAAGCGCGCGCGCTTCCATTTCGCGGCGCTGTCGCATCGCCTCATCTTCTGTGATAAATCCTGCTCTGAGTCCTGAATCTGCTTCTTCACGTTTTGCCATACTCAGTTCATTCCTCCCATCCTTCGACGCCTTCCGCACCGATGCATTCTTCACTTGCTGCACTGTCCTGCACCCGCTGGTATGTTAATGTGTCGTCCAAAGCCAACACTTCTGCCAAGGCACACTCAATATCTTCCCAGATCTCCTCCGGTATAGAGCATCTCAGCGCTCTTTGGAGTGAATCTCTTTTTCTCGCCCTTGCAACACATTCGTTACGATAACATAGGTAAGCGCCCCTGCCGGGCATCTTCTGTTCACTGTCCAACATGACAACGCCATCCTTCGACGCCGTCACACGCATCAGATCACGCTGTTCACGCTTTACACGGCAGGCGATACAAGTGCGCAAAGGTTGCCTTTTACGTCGCCGGTCACTCAATACGGATGCCACCTTCCACTAGATCTTGCTGGCTCTCTTCGTCGACGTCTTCATCAACATCTTCCTCTAGTGCATCAATAGCACTCTCAATCACATTGAGATAACTCTCAGGTGACGGTATCTTTACGGGCATGTCGTCCAGCTCGTCAACAACCACAGGGGTATCTTCACCCATCGCTTCAGCACGATCCGCCTCGTCAGCGGCAACAGCTTCATCGAAATCGGACAACCAGCTCGCCTCGAGCAATTCCCTGTATTGAGACTCGCTCTTGATGTCAATCTTCCATTCTGTCAGCTTAGCAGCGAGACGGGCGTTTTGACCTTCTTTACCGATAGCGAGCGATAATTGGTGGTCGGCGACAATCACGCGAGCGCTCTGCTCTTCTTCATCGAGTACAACACGCATGACACGCGCCGGCGAGAGTGCGCTACTGATAAATTCAGCAATATCGGGATTCCACTCGATCACATCAATCTTCTCGCCGTTGAGTTCTGTGATAACCGATTGGACGCGCATCCCGCGTTGCCCGACACAGGCTCCGACAGCATCTATATTCTTATCGTGACTCGTCACAGCTACTTTTGTTCTCGAACCTGCCTCACGCGCGATACTCACAATCTCAACGATGCCGGCACCAATCTCAGGCACTTCCTGTTCAAATAAACGCCTGACAAGACCCGGATGACTTCTCGAGATCATGATCACGGGGCGATGGTCACGTTGATCAACTTTCTGAATGTAGAAACGCATGTGTTTCCTGAACGTATAGTTGTCGAGACGCGACTGTTGATTATACGGGAGCACGGCCTGAGCGCGCCCGATGTCCACGAGAACCTCATTACGGTCTCGCCGCTGAACAATACCGCTCGCAAGACCGCCCACACGACCTGAGAACTCTTCGTGAATGCGCATTTTCTCCGCTTGTGAGAGTTTTTGATTGATGACACTCTTGGCGGTCTGTGCCGCGAGCCTGCCAAAATGTGAAGGATCGACTTCACGCACGAGTTGGTCTCCGAGCTCCAGTTCTGGTGAAAGTGCGTGTGCCTGTTCAAGAGAGAGTTCGCTGTTGGGATCCTGTACCTTCTCGACGACCGTCATCGGTTGATAGACACGCATCTCACCGGTGCGACGATCAATATGCGCTGTAATACCATCATTTTCAATAATTTTTGATTCACTTTCCTGGCCACCACCTAGAGCTTCCCGTTCGCGCGATTTGTCGCGATCTTTTGAGCGGATTTCAAATTCGCGCCGATAGGCAGCGACAAGTGCACCCTCGATCGCCTCGATCAATGTTTCCATCTCAATGCCGCGTTCTTTTTCAAGAAGCTTTAGTGCTTCAATAAATTCGTGGTTCATTCAATCTCCTTCAACATCATCCCGATCTTATGAATGATCGGCCGTCCTCATAATCTACCTTCAAGCACACTCCAGTCTGTCCAACAATCAGTTCATACTTTAATGCTAGAAAACAATCTCGCGCTTCACATTCGCGACTTGCTCTAAATCAAAAAGTAGCCGTCCCCCGCCTTCCACTTCTACACCAATGCGATCACCGTCAACGATGAGGTGACCGAACAATCGCTTCTCTCCATCAATGGCCCTGTAAAGGCTTAACTTAACATAAGCTCCTTCATGGCGGATGAAGTCATCCATCGTTTTTAGCGGTCTATCAATCCCGGGCGACGAGACTTCAAAAACATCGAAATCGTCGATTCCGAGCTCATTGGAGATGATTAAATCAGCAATCTCACTTAACGACTCGCAATCCTTTATGCCGACTCCTCCACGTTTATCGATAATCAGTCGGAGAATAGTCCTCCCATTCTCATACACGTAAATCACATCAAGCAAATCAAGACCCAGCGACTTCGCAACAGGCGTGACCGCTTCAAAGATGCGCCCTCTATTCATCTTTCTTAAACGCACGCCAACTCTCCTTACTGTCGATGATCGACCCTTACGTACAAAAGAGCGGACCACCCCGCTCTTTCGACCCGATACACGCTGTGCCACTTAATTATAACAGGTTTATCAACACGGTCAAGCACTCAAGCACAGCCATCCCTCACCGTTTACAATACACTATTCCTCGTAGAGGAACTGAGAACGGCACGCCACTCATCTGTTCACATAAAAGCGATGTAATCGCACTCAATAACATGGCTTTTCTGGTGATCCCGGCGCGATTCGAACGCGCGACCTGCCGCTTAGGAGGCGGCCGCTCTATCCTGCTGAGCTACGGGACCATAAGTGACCAGACATTGACTATTGTACAGAAAAAAGTCCAGTTGGTCACCCTCGATTAAGTGTCGACTGATTGTAACTGCTTAGCATTACCGGATGAGTTCTCTTATTTTCATCGCGAGCTGAATACGGAATGCCATTTCAGGATCACGCAGATCAATACCGTAAACGTCGCGTATCCTGTTGATACGATAAATAATCGTGTTATAGTGGGTAAACAAAATCTCCGACACACGCTTTAAATTTCCACCGGTAGCTAAGTACGCGCGAATCGTTTCGATCAGGTCACCTTGCTGCCTGTTATCGTGCGCTTCAAGCGGCAAGAGAATCTCATCGGCATAAGCGAGAACCTCATCTCTGAGGAACGGATGCCCTAGAACGCGGAGCAGCCCCAATTCATCGTAATAGAGAACAGGAGTCACCCTCTCCTTCCGACCCATCAGTATACGGACGGTCTGCTCCGCGCGTAGTAAACTCAACGATAAAGAACGATACGTGTCAACACATGTGCCAACACCAATGTACGTATGATCGAGCTCCCCTTTCTCATCGATACATTTAATCAGTGTATCGACAAAGCTCTTCGTACTGGCATACCTCCTGTCTGCTGTGTCGTTATTGTCAAATTGCAATAGAAAGACAGCGCGATCGCTTTTGCGTGCCACAAGGAAATATCCGTCGTATTCCTGTTTCAAACGGTTTGTCAAATGTAATAGAATTGTATTGAGGTTATTGGCCATGTGCGCATGATCGGGTGTCAACTGGTACTGCTTCTCCTGCTCCATCATAATGACGATACACTGGCTCGGCATCTCTGGTTGAAACAGAAAAATTTCAGCACTCTCGATCGCTTTACTCTGTTCCTTTTCATCTTCACTGAGCAGTTGCTCTAAAAATGTTGTCTGATCGACGTTTTCGCGCTCTACGAGTGTAATCCGGTTCAGAATATCGAGCGCAATGAGCGGAGTCACCGATTCGATCACAAATAAGTCCTGCATCCGCATAGAATTCTCCGTATCCCACAAAAAGATACTGCCGTAATACACGTTGTCAAAGTAAATAGGGATAACAAAACGCTTAATGAAATGTTTCGTCACGATCGACTGAACAATACGTATTTCAGAAAATTGCGGGTATCGTCGTACGAAAGCATTGGCCAGCACATCCTTTAAGTCATCTTCGATTATCATCTCCTTGTTTCGATCGATACATTGAAAGTGAACATCGCGGAAGAATTCGTCAAAGACCGCGACAGGCGCACATACGAAACGGTAGATCTGTTCAGCAATCGCCTTCATACCTCCGCGGCGCAACATAAGGTTGCGCACATTCGAGTTAAAGTCTTTGATGCGGCCGAGTAATTTCGTCTGTTTGTTGACAATCTGGTTAAAGATCTCCCTAATGAGGTCTCCAAACGGCACAGCTTGAGGAATCCGTATGATGGGAAATGAGATCTCATCAGCTATCCTCAACACGCTATCAGGCACCTCACTGATATGCCTCTGCAATTTAATGCCCATTCCACAGACTTGTCTTTCCTTCAGCTGGGAAATAAGGCGCTCAAACGACCCAAGATCATTACTAAAAATGTAAGCCGTCGTCAACAGGAATTCTCCGGGACGAACACAATCAATATTTTCAGGAACATCCAAAATACTGACAGAGACAATACGATTGGTCATGCCGTCGCCTCCCGCCAATACTTCAGCATCTTTCAACAAACTGACTTGCAAAATATCCCTTAATTCAATCAAAAGGTTATTTTTGTCCAGCATAATATTGCCCCACATTTATTTCATACAAAGTCAGCAGTAAACGATTTAGCTCTAAATAACAATACTAATGTTATTGTAGCATATGAATATGTAGAAATAGAGTAGATATTAATCAAAAAATGACTGATTATTGAATAGAATGATCAGTTATTGTATTTCTAATTTAGGTATGTTTTATATATTTCGAGACTGTCAATCGGCAAGACCCTGCACGAGCTCACAATCTCGGCAGTCCGCATCACAGTAAGTGAGCGCACCATTATTACCTGAAATACCGGTCGGCACAATAGTGCGACCATCGTCGAGAACAACTTGCCTCCCGACAATGAAGCAACGGTTACAGTAATCGTCAAGATACTCTCAACTGGGGAGCTCATGCATGATCTTAGCAAGCTCATTGATCATCATCGCTGTAAGGGTATTACGATTAAATGCAAGATTGCCCTTCTCATCCTCTGCAAAAACTGGATTGTCAGCATCAATAGTCGTACGGTCTATAGCATCTGACAAGGCACCAGCCTTATCCTGCAACTCAACAAAATAATCCTCCGAAGGGTGCTCCAAATTCATGCTGATACCTAGAATGATTACCTTTACTTCTGACGACTCAGGATCGGACATCTCTTCAGTTAAAATACCACCAATCTTCTTGTCTTCAAAGAAAATGTCATTCTCCCTTTTGATGTCGGCACGCACCCCTAATTCTCTTTCGAGAACGCGACACACGGCAACTGACGACATTGTCGTCACAAGAACTGGTGACTCTTCACAATTCCAAGGAAAGGCAAGCGAAAAAAAGAGTCCAACGTGATAAGGGGATAAAAAAGCCTTCCCACGCCGCCCCCTTCCAGAAGTCTGTCCATTCGTAACGATGAGACATGGAAGCTTTCCGTCACTGACCGCTGCACGTGCAAAAATGTTAGTTGACGTGATCGTCTCAAAACAGCGAATATACAGGTCTTTCCAATCGGAAGACAGTCGATTTCTAAGCGCTTCTTCGGAGAAAAGGTACGGTTCACTAACCAAGCGATACCCCAGATTTTGGACGCCTTCAATCACATATCCTTGTTTTCTAAGAGCATCGATCATTTTCCAAACGGTCGTGCGCGATACATCGAGTTTTGTCGCTATCCGTTCCCCCGATAGCGATTCATCTGCTTCTTTAAGTAACTTCAATATAATTTGATTGTTCATGCTGTGAAAGTGTGTTGAATCACATATCAAAGGGTAACTTGCAGCCTGCGCTAAGGGCGTGCAATGATTCCGCATTAACATGATGATTACGTACTCTTTTGATACTCCTCTCTTTCTATTCGTATTTATTATATATTGTGTCATTGATCGGCATATTAACGTGGCATTAACGTCATCCACTCACCTCTACAACGTGTTGGTACCGTACCTCTTGGCAATCGCTCTCCCGATAAAGGATAGTTTCCTCCTCGGATATTCAGGACCTGCGACGAAAGCAGATAAAGCGTGCTGAGCACCCTCAACAACCCAATACTCTTTAATTTCTGAAGAACACGCTTCAAATAATTGTTGCGACATCCACGTAGGCACGAACTTGTCTCCACTGCCGTGAATGATAAAAATCGGAACGGTCGCCTTTGCCACATTCGAGAGTGCAGTCGGATCGTGTCGCCTATATCCTTGCATAAAATAGAAAAAGATTTTAGCAAAGAAGAAGGCGGGAACACGCAAAATCGGACTTATTCCGCGCGTCAGCCATTTGCCCTGATCGATAAGCGATGTAAACGCACAATCAGAAATCACAGCGACAACCTTTTTCGGAAGTTGCTCATCGCCACTCGCTGTCAGTACAGCAGAAGCACCCATAGACAGCCCATCGAGTACATACCACTCTGGAGCATTCGCGTCTAAACGCCTGTCGAGCTCATCCATCCATACGAATAAATCGTCGTAGTGTTTACACCCTATGTCGATCCTCTTTCCCTCACTAAGGTTATGCCCCCGCAGTGAAGGTAAAAAGACAGAAATACCCTCCTCAAGGTACGGTCGCGCGTCGAGAATTCTCGCTCCGCTCGTATCGCGCCAACCGTGTACAAGGATAACACATCCGTTCCCGAACGCACAATTCTCAACTGATCCTGGAAATGCAGGAATATAGACTCCGCGGAGTTTAAGACCATCACGCTCTATTTCAAGTTCTGTCTCACCACCTGTGAGCAATTCCTCTTTGACCTTCTTCGCTGATTCAAAGTATGCGACCGTCTCTTCAGAGACATACGATACACTACCTTGAATGGTCTGTCCTTCTGGCGGCTTCGTCGCGTAACGAAACAATACACGACCTAGAGAAATCTCAAACCATAAGAAGACGAGAAGGATAGCGCCGATAACAATTGACGCAATCAATGCCGGATGCGTACTGGCACAGACACTCGGCACAAACACCGCATTGGACAATAACAAAGTATACCTCAATAAAACAGCCATCATCTAACCTCATCACTGCTCATCGCTTGATTCAACGTTACAGAAAAAACTCTAGGAGCACTTTATCAAAATGTCGTATCTATCTTTTATTATACGTAAAAAATGAAAGCACTAAGTACCCAAGATATATTCACAGATACTATTATGTGATGTCTCATACTCTACGACATACAACCGTAAACATGAAACGACGACACATCAGTGACGGACGATCGGATCCGTGTACCACTTGCCTTTCTGATAGATGATCGCCCCCACAAGGATGATAAGTATATTAGATGCGAGCATGGAGATCCAAACGCCTGTCGCACCGAGTGAAGTTGCCGACTTAAAGAAGTAGATGAGTGGAAGTCGGATACCCCACAATCGAAAAATTGAAATGAACGCGGCGTATCGATGGTACCCGGCACCGCTAAAAATCCCCGCGAACGCACTAAAATATCCCATTGGGGGTGTCATGAATGCAGAATAAATCATATATTCCAATGACTGCTCCCAGACAAGATCAGCATGTTCACCCGTTTCACGGATAAAGAGCGAGAGCACTGGATGGCGCAAAAGCCACATTAAGAAGCCGCCTGCGACCGATATATACGTGATGTAGCGAAAGGCTGTACGAGCAAAATCTCTCGCCCTTTCGCGATTGTCAGCTCCCATATTCTGCCCGACAAGCGGCGTCAGTGCACTGCCGATACCGGAAGCCGGCATCATAACAAAGCTATTGATACGGTTAACTGCAGCGTATGCAGTAATCGTCGCATTGCCATAATCGACGATGAGCGAGTGCATTAGAGTAAATCCGAGCGCCGCACTCGATTGCCCGAGCGCCGTCGGGAAACCCGTGCGGGCGAGTCTAGTAAATTGTGAAAAAGTCAGTTTTGTATTTCTAAAACGCAGTCTCACCTCATTGACATCGGAACGAATCGCCATCGCACCCAAAAGCATACGAACAGCCTGCGAGATAACAGTCGCCCACGCCGCACCTGCGATCCCCATCCCTAACCCGGGAAGATTGACGAAAGGAATGCGTGTAAAAATAAAAATCGGGTCGAGGACAATATTAAGGATAGCCGACACTGCACTAATCCTCGTTGTCACGCGCGTTTTACCCTGAGCTCCTAAGATCGCATTAAACGATAAGTAGACCATTTCAAATACAAATCCAACCATCAGGATAGAAAGATACGTCGTGGCCGCAGCATAAAGCTCTCCCGTAGCACCCATGACTTTGATAATGTAAGGCGCTAAAGCATAGCCAGCGATAGAGAAAAATAAACCTAGAACAAAACAAAAAATGAAAATATGTGTCGCATACGATTCGGCTCGCTCATCCTCACCAGCACCGATTAGCTGTGAGATGATCGCTGTCCCCGCAATCGAAATGCCGACACCCAAAGATACAAATAGATAATGTGGAGGCCAAACAAAACTTGTCGCAGAGAAATCAACGAGCGAGAGTTGCGCTACCCATAGTCCGTCCGCCAGATTGTATACAGCATTGATTAAGTTGGTAATCATCATCGGGACGGATACAGAAAAAAGGACCGGGACAATCGATCCTTTCAAAATATCTTCGCTATTAATAGCTCGAGATGTCAGTTGTTTCTCTTTACCTTCATCTTTCACAATACTCTGCCTCTCTCCATTCTACATCGAACATTCGCAATCCTCTTGTTGACAGATGCAGATTCATAAAATAACCCCTTAATTATGTACAGATCGCGCGCTTCACAAAAAACATCAAGCGCCCTCGACAGTTCACCGTCTTCCGCGAAACAACGTCCCTTTAACACCAATAAAGCAGCATATGCCTTTTCCGATGTCACTCGGTCGGCATAATCTCGAGCCAATCTCAAATAGATTTCGCATTCCGCCCTGTCCCCGAGCTCGAAGAAAACTGTCCCCTGCTTAATGTAGTTGTCAGCGAGCCTAGAGAAATAATGAGGCATAGACGATGACAAAAAAAGCAACTCCTCACGGTAATAGACGATGGCCCCCTGTCTGTCACCCTGAAGCTCAGCCAACCTCGCCCGCTCGTGTAGAAAAGAAGGACGAAGATTCGGATGAACTTGCCGCTCATGACCTGCAAGTATTCGCTCAACTAATTGAATTGCCTCATCTATTTGTCCGAGTCCAATCAGAGAGCGAACCTCACCGAGACGCGCACGACCTTTAATGGGAGGTGTCGCCTCAACATCCAAAATAAGCGCAGAAAAAAGATCTCGCGCCTTGGAAAATTGTCCAGCGTCGAGAAGTCGATTTGCTTCATCAAGCTTCATCATGTGTGATTCCATGCTTATATTTTATCATCGTTATCATAATTTGCATCACTTATTTGTGACATCTGCGCGATCATTGTTCACAATTTGTTTGCCCTTTTATAGGAGTATTACTGTACAATATGAATAGTTTCAAGGAAAGGAGCTATGGGGAATTTCTTCGAACAGATCAACTGAACGAAGAAATTTGTTCATGTGCACCCATATCCTACAACGTGGTATTAAGTCTGTCGTACTTTCAAAACGAACGTCAATGGCTTCTCTGGAGTCCAACAATTGAGAGGATCGCTCATGATTGGTAAACATATTGGGAAGTTTCTGATACAAGGTGAAGATCCCCTGATGATCGAAGCCGCCCAGTGCGCCACCGTCAGAACTGAAAACACATTGCTTCATGCGTTGTTACTATTGTCAAGTGTCGGCTTCACTTCGGTTCCCGTATTAGACGAATCGTCTCGCGTCGCTGGCATCATTGCAATGCCAGCCATCATCAATGGTTTGCTTGAAAATGAAGACTATAACTGGGATCTGCTACCCGTCCGCAAAGTAAAAGACGTCATGACAACTAACGTCCCTCTCGTTTATCGAGATTCTCCTTTTGAAGATATCCTCCACGTCCTAGTAAACTCTAACTACCTTTGCGTCACCGAACGAGACAAAAGTTTTCTCGGCATCATCGCAAGGAAGCAGTTGCTGACGCGCGTCAATAGATTGGCACATGAGTTTGAGCTCGTTTACGAAGTGAAAGAACGATCGAAAGAAGATGTTGAAGAAGTGTATTTGCACGCTGTTTCAGGAGATGACTTTCAAATTGGTCCATAACTCCACATAGCATTCTTCTATTAGCCTATTAAAATGTATTGGCCTGTAACACCGAAATACTTACACTTTAAGGTTATCCTAGTTTATAGACTCCTATAAAAACACTTAGTGCGCTAAGTTGGTCAAAAATAACGCTTTAGGCAAGAAATCAATACCCAAAGCGGAAATTTTGACCACAATCTGCCAGAAACCATGCGAAAATGGTCAAAAATGACATTTTAGGCAAGAAATCAATACCCAAAGCGGAAATTTTGACCACAACCGAGTGAGGAGCGCTCAAAAATGGTCAAAAATAACGCTTTAGGCAGAAATTCTCTGCTCAAAGTGTAAATTTTGGCCAAAATCCCCCGCATCTGGTCAAAAATAACGTTTTCGGTAAGAAATTGGTACCCAAATCGGAATTTTTGGCCACAATCCACTTGAATTATTGTTTCTGGCTGCGGCAGGATCACTACAATGCGTTGGCCTGCCAAGAGCAGGATTTCTGACAGTGGCAGGCCAGCTATAATACGTTAGTTAAATTAGCCTGCCAAGATCGGATCTCTGGCTGCGGCTGTCTCGTCGGGTCTTGCAATCGGGGTGTAGCGTGGTGCTCCCTTGAGAAGTTCAGGATCTTCCTTCGCCTCTTCTGCAATCTTGATGAATGCGTCGGCGAGAGCGTCGAGGTCACGCCACGTCTCTGTCTCAGTCGGTTCGATCATGATCGCCTCAGAGACGACAAGCGGGAAGTACACGGTCGGCGGATGGAATCCGTAATCGATCAGACGCTTGACGATGTCAAGTGTATTGCAACCGCTTTCCTTCTTCTGCCATTCACTTGTCATGACAAACTCATGCATCGACGGCGTGTCATACGGGATGTGGTAGTAATCCTTCAATCTCTCGCGGAGATAGGTCGAATTCGCAACGGCACCTTCCGATACTTCGTAGAGACCTTCAGCACCGTTCGTCAGCATGTATGCGTATGTGCGCACAAGGACGCCAAATGTACCGACAAAAGACCTGATCATGCCGAAAGATTTCGGGCGATCATAGTCGAGATAATACATATCATCCTTTTTCGCAACGATCGGTCTCGGCAGATAGGGTTCGAGCAATTTGTTACAGCCAACAGGGCCAGCTCCAGGACCGCCGCCGCCGTGAGGAGTTGAGAGCGTCTTATGGACATTCCAGTGAACACAGTCGAATCCCATGTCGCCGGGGCGGGCATGCATCATGATCGCGTTCATATTGGCGCCGTCGTAATAGCAAAGTCCGCCACATTCATGGATCATGCTCGTAATCTTTTCGATGTTGCCATCGTAAAGACCGAGCGTGTTCGGATTCGTCAACATCAATCCGGCGACGTCGTCACCGAGCGCCGCTTCCAATGATTCTAGATCGACAGTGCCGTACTCGTTCGATTTGACTTCGCGGACTTTGTAACCGGCCATCGCCGCCGTTGCGGGGTTCGTTCCGTGGGCAGCATCGGGGACGATGATCGTATCGCGCTTCATGTCGCCTCGATCTTCATGGTACGCCTTGATCAAGAGAATACCGGCAAACTCACCGTGAGCGCCCGCCGCGGGTTGGAACGTGTGGGCGGTCATACCCGTCACGTCGTTCAGCAGCTTCTCGAGGTGATAGAGCATCTCAAGGTTCCCTTGTACCGTTTCGTCCGGCTGCATGGGATGAGTCGCCGCAAAACCCGTTAGGGCAGCCATATCCTCATTGACTTTCGGATTGTACTTCATCGTGCAGGATCCGAGCGGATACGTTCCAACTTCGACGTGATAGTTTTTCGCCGAAAGATTTGTGAAGTGGCGTACAACAGAAACCTCATCAACGTCAGGGATATTCGGTTTCCCTTCACGATAAGCATCGCCGAACCACTCGGCAAAGTCGGGTTTAGGGACGTCTAAAGGACGGATATAGCGGCTACCTTCGTGGCAAGTCGCGAGTTCAAAAATGAGTGGTGTATCTTTATATCTTGACATAATCATTTCCCTCCCTGTGCGTCACAAAGACGAAGCATCGCTTCCGCATAGCGGTCTAGCTGATCCTTTGTCTTCTTCTCTGTCACGGCGATCAAGAGCTTGTTGCCGTCGACGATGAGTCCACCGATGATATTCTCTTCGAGGAGCGCTTTGTTAAGCTTCTCGAGATCGACACCATCTTTCGCCTCAATCAGGAATTCACGGAAGTATGGTTTGTCATAGACGAGCTTGAAGTAGCCGCTTGCGGTCAATTTCTTTTCTAGATAGATCGCTTTCGCCGCCGACTGCTCGGCAACATCCAACAATCCCGATCCGCCTTGTAAGGCAAGCCAAATTGTGGCTGCCGTCGCGATCAGCGCCTGCGATGTACAGATATTCGACGTCGCGCGCTCGCGGCGTATATGCTGTTCACGAGCCTGAATGGTCAAGACATAACACGTTTTCCCGTCACGATCAACCGTTTGTCCGCAGATCCTACCAGGCATCTTGCGCATCAGTTTTTTCGTCACAGCCATATACCCGATGCCGGGACCACCGTACGACGTCGGGATTCCGAGCGATTGAGCCTCACCGATCGCAACATCGACACCGGCATCACCGGGACGTTTCAACATCGCTAAACTGACAGGATCGGCAGAGACGACTGCCAACGCGTTTACTGCGTGTGCTTTCGCTACTAACAAATCGAGATCTTCGACAATACCGAAATAATTCGGACTCTGAATCATAAAACAAGCAAATTCATTTTTCTTGTCGGGGTAGACAGTCTGCTGACCATTTTCGTCTACATCACCAATGACGACTTCAATACCTGCAGCATGACAATACGTCTGAACAGTCTCGAGTGTTTCGGGATGTATTCCACCCGATACGAAAACTTTATAGCGGCGTTTATCGCGGCATGCGAGAAGCACAGCCTCGGCGGCACCTGATGCCGCGTCGTAGAGTCCCGCATTCGCGATAGGAAGTCCTGTCAGGCGCGTGATGTAGCTTTGCCATTCGAAATAAGCCTGAAGCGTACCTTGCGAGATCTCCGCTTGATAAGGCGTATACGATGTCAGGAACTCGGATCTGTTAATAATGTGCTTGACGGCTGAAGGCTGGTAATGGTCGTAATAACCTGCGCCGAGATAGCAGTCATATTTCACGGTATTCAAATTCTTGTCAGCTAACGCCTGAACGTGTTCGACGACTTCCATTTCCTTCATGCCTTTGTCAGGAAGAGCTTCATACTCATCCACCATACACCTGTCGCATTCAGGAATCATGTCGAACAGTTTGTCGAGGTCAACGCCGACGGATGCCAGCATCCGTCGGCGTTCCTCACGGCCCATCGGGAGATAGCCGATCATGATTACTCCTCCTCACAGAATGCTTTATAAGCGTCTTCGTCGAGGAGTGCGTCAAGCTCAGAGGGATCCGCTATCTCAATTTTGACAAACCAAGTGTCCCACGGTGCTTCATTGATCATTTCTGGAGCATCCTCGATCTCTTCGTTCGACTCGATGATTTCACCGCTGATCGGCGAGTAGAGGTCGGATGCCGCCTTGACGGATTCAACAGTTCCGATGATGCCTTCGAGTTCAACGACAGTTCCCTCCGGCTCAGCTTCCGCGTAAACGATCTCGCCCAACTGATCCTGCGCATAATCGGTCAGCCCGATCGTTGCGACGTTTCCATCAACTTTAATCCACTCATGTGTTTTGGAAAATTTCATAGTTCTGATTCCTTCCTGTTTGTGTTTCATTTGTATACCGGTTAAAGGCAAAATCATTTCAACCGGTTGTTTCATGGCACGCTCATTAAAGAGCCTTGCCCAGATACCTATTGTTGCTGCGCCTAGCTGCTTAGGGACAACAGCCGAGCATATCAGCAAACTTGCCTATGTTCAACTAACCAACAAATGGCGGTTTGACGACCGTGAACGGCTGCATCTTCTTGCGGATAAAAACTTCGACAGCTTCCACTTCCGGCGTCTCAACGTCAACGAGCGCGAATGCAATACCTTTTTCGAGTACGGGAGAAAACGTGCCGGATGAGATGACACCGATTTTCTCTCCTTCAAGATAGACTTCATAGCCTTCGCGCGGGATCATTTTCGTGTCACTGACAAGCGCCAGTTGACGACGAGTTACGTTGTCTTTCATGACATCTCCCTGGAATTCATGCTTAAGATCGACAAAGAATCCCATGCCGCCCTCTAACGGATTGATCGTCGGCGACATTTCATGACCGTACAATGGCAAACCGGCTTCGAGGCGGAGCGTATCGCGCGAACCGAGACCGCATGGCTCAATACCGGCCTCCACGAGGACGTCCCAGTAGTAGACCGTCTTGTCAACAGGAATGTACAGTTCGAAGCCATTTTCTCCTGTGTAACCTGTACGTGAGATGATCATGGGGAGTTCTTCACCTTCGATCGGAACCGACATATCGCGGAAACGCCTAAGTCCTTCAAGCTGTGCACGCTGTTCTTCCGTCAGACCGAGTTTTTCGGAAAGGTCGAGAAGAACTGCGAGACTCTCAGGCCCCTGAACAGCAATTTGACCGTAGAGATCTGATTCATCGACGATCTTGATATCAGAAATGTCGCGGTCGGGATATTTCTCCCCATAGACCGGAAGACTGGCTTCGATGTGGACGACGTCCTTATCCTTGTTGGCCGCGTTGACGACGAGCAGATAATCTTCTTCATCTAAAGTGTAGACGAGCAGATCGTCGACTGTGCCTCCGTCAGCAGCGCAAAGGATGGTGTAAGTGATCTGATCAGGCTTTTTGCCAGTGATACGACGTGTCATCAGCCAGTTGAGAAACTCGCCGGCACCTTGACCGTATACGCGGATTTCACCCATGTGCGAAACGTCGAACATACCTACTTTGTTGCGAACAGCCAAAACTTCCTCACGAATGCCGGTGTACTGCACAGGCATGTTCCAGCCGGCATACTCGACCATACGAGCACCAAGGTCGATATGGCGCTGATATAATGGTGTTTTTTTCATATTAACCTCCCCAGAAAAAGCAAGATTCGTTTTGATTCGTTATCTATTAATAATAGTAACATACGAGAAGATTCACTGGATACGAATTATCGTGATTAAGCACGATAACAACTCATCTAAAACGTTAACCGAATAAAAAATGAACCCTCTGCCTTTCCGCTTAGCTTTTGTAACAACAACAGCAACATGGATCACTCAACTGAATGATCGAGATCGAATTTAAGTTTGATGCGCGTGAGCTTCTTTGTCCACGGTTTCAGGATAGGAACGAGAAAGACGACCGTGGCAATCGCGTGAGCTAGGTTGAAAAAGAAACCTGCCCCGTATGCTGCGATTGCGCCTGTCCACGTCAAAGGCGAGATAAAACTGATGATATGCCATGAATCCATGATCAGTCCGAACAAAAGACCAGAGGCAAAACCGTAGACATAAACGACCCACCGATGTCGAAACAAACCGACGCTTTCCATCACACCCGCCAGGAAGCCGATCAGCCCCCATGCGAACATCTGCCAAGGCGTCCAAGGTCCCTGCCCCATAAACATGTTGGATGCAAGCGCAGTCAGTGCCCCTGTCAAATAACCGCTTTGTCTTCCGAAAACAATTCCCGTCACAATCACGATCGAAGAGACGGGTTTCACATGTGGAATGGGGGCAAAAAGGATCCTTCCTACCGTCGCAAGAGCCGACATAATCACGATGGGCAGAATATGGCGTGGCTTTGGGCGCGATTTTTCAAAATTGATGAAGAATGGAATGTTGGCAAAAATCGCCGCCAGCAACGTCACGAGAGCCGTCTGCTCAATCTCGTAATAGGCACACAAAAACATAAACACAGGCAAAGCGATGAGCGTGGCAACCTCGACGATTCTGCCCCTGTTGATTGAGCGTTTATCCGTGGTCATCGCCTTGCTCCTCACGCGTGACACCGAGCATTCTGTCAAATGCGTCCATTGTCACAACAGGTTTCACGATTCCGCGCGTTACGCGGAAGGTATCGGTTGTGTAGAAAGCATTATCTTGAAAAAACGACGTCGTCTCCCCGTTTGCCACAATACGACCGTCAAAGATAAGTGAACACTCGTCAACGATGTTTGCAGAGATTTCGAGATCGTGCGTGACAATAAGTATGCTTATGCCCTTGTCGCGAAGTCGCTTAAAAATCCCCGCGATCTCATGCTTATTCACGGCATCGAGCCCCTTGACCGGCTCATCAAGTAAAAGGACATCAGGCTCTAAGAGCAAGATTTTAGCAAGAGCCCCCTTTTGCATTTCGCCTCCACTCAAATCGTAAGGGTGACGATCTAAAAGATGACGTAATCCTAAACTTTCTGCGATGTCCAATACGCGCTGCTCATCGTAATCTCCGAGCGCGCGATGTTCCATCAAGTCATCAAAGAGCGTATCGCGTGTAAAAACAGCCTGCGGGTTCTGAGTGAGAAGGCTGACTTTGACATCAGAAACGCGCGAGACTTTTCCGCGCTGCGACTTCAGCACACCTGCGAGCAGATAGAGCAACGTACTTTTTCCGCTCCCGTTACCTCCGATGAGCGCATGAATGGTGCCGCGATAGAGGTCGATATTCGCCTCTTCTAACACAAAAGGCGCATCGCTCTTGTAGCGAAACCAAAGTCGCTTTGCTTGGAGGATTGGCTTTGTGCACTTTTTCACGGATGACGCAGAGCATTGATCTCGGCGCATCTTTGTACCGAGTGCCTCCGTCGCGCTGATGTGCTGTTGTAATGATGTCGAGATGTTGGAGAGCTGTTCTCTTGCTTGTTGCACATTGAGCGGCAGCACTTTATTACTCTCCTTGTTCATCTCCATACTCGATCCATCAAGTACTTTGCAGGCATTCCAGACAATTCGTGTAGCGGCAGGCAATGAACGTTTGAACGGTTTATCGTAGCCTAGAAGATAGACAGCAAAGTCGTTTGGTGACCCGTAAAAGGATACTCTGCCCTCCTCGAGGTATAGCACGTCGCTTGCCATCGGAAACACATCGCCCATCCTGTGCTCTGATAAGATAATCGTCGTGCCAATCTCCTGATGAACTCGCTGTAACATCGTGAGGAATTGCTTGAGCGCGATGGGATCGAGTTGAGATGTCGGCTCATCGAGAATGAGAAGGCGTGGATGCATGATCAAGGCTGAGGCAAGGTTAAGTATTTGCTTTTCTCCTCCCGACAGTTCACTGACCTTCTTGTGAATCCAACTTGATATCCCAAAAAAGTGAGCCGTCTCCGCAATACGGCGCTCGATCAATTCAGGCGATAACCCCATGTTCTCAAGGCCGAAAGCCAACTCGTGCCAGACGACATCTAAGACGATCTGGTTTGCCGGATTCTGCATAACGAAAGCGATATCGTGAAATGATTGATGTGTGGGTCTGCTAGCAGAGGCACTGTCTACAAAGCTAATAACACCTTCAATTTCTCCATGTGGTGTAAGTTCAGGTTTCAAACACCTTAAGAGCGTCGTCTTGCCACTTCCACTCGGGCCTGCAACGATCGTGAAAGAACCGGGCATGACAGAGAAAGAGACATCATCAAGCGCTTTCGTCTCACTCCTAGGATAACGGAAGCTGAATCCACGTATCTCAATGCCGCCTGACCGTACATGCGTCTTCGTCATGATTCACCCCCCCTTCGATCGATCATCTCTCAAGGCAACTGTTGCCGCTGGCTAGCACTGCCACAACAAGGTAACATAGCAGCGACAAAGGGGCTGATCTTGCAAGAGGAAGGACGTCGTCTATGGCTTGCGAAGTCACGAAGCCATTGTTCTACATCAAGCAGAAAAGGAAGTCCACCCAACGCTACAAAGGCCCCTGCGAGAATGTAAAGACGTCCGCCCGCAAGAGCGCGAGCGGGTATGAACCACTCAGGGTAAAAAAGAAATGCTGCACCGCCCATCGCAACTCCGATCACCGCAAGAACACTCAATAATACAATGAGTAAAAGCGACATCACATCGCGTAGTGTCCAACGAACTCGCGCATAAGGTCTACGACATTGCGCCTGATATCCCTTAGCTCTCATCGAGTCGGCCGTTTCGATGGCGTTTTCCATACTCCATGCCATAAGAATCGATACTAAGCGAATGGCGCGCGCAACTTTTGTTTTCCGATGACGATCGTCAGAGCCGAGAAGCGCACGCTGGCTCATGTCGATCTCACGTCCATGCTGAAGCGTATCGGGGATATACCGAAAGATCATGGACACCATCATGCTGATCACAGGTAATCGCCTCCCCAGCATTGCGAGAAAACGACCGTTTTCCATCAAATCGCTGTAACTTGAAAACCACAAAATAACTGCAAGGAGCGTCAATCCGGCGACTAGTCCGTACAACAGTGCTTCCAAAGAGAACGACCTGCGGCCAATCGTGAACAGTACCGTCATGCCGCTATCATTTACAAGGGCGTTGATACAAGTAATGATGGCCAACATCGGTAGTAGGTGCCACAACGACTTCAATGTTTTTACAACGCCCACCACACGCCATTTCAAAAGGACAGCAAAGAAAAAAGAGATACCTGCGATAACAGGGTGCTGGACAAGCATCGTCACCAAAAGGACAGCAGCAAAATAGAGGAAGATAACAACCGGATGATAACGTTTTAGAGTCAACAGTCAAATATCTCCTTTTCCTGAGATTTGTCGCTATTTAACGTCACCTTTCTGTATCGTGTAACCCCAGTGTATGACATCGCCATTTTTCAGAACGCATTGAGTACTCCCTTTCATTGAAAAGACGCCGTTGATTAGAAAGACCCACCCGCTGTAAGATCCCGCTTCTTTTTCAGCAAGTCCTCCTATCGCAGCAATATAGCCAGGATTGAATGTGCTGACTGTGACATTTAAAGGTAAAGAAAGCAAAGCATCATACACCGTCGTGCCCCGTGGAAACGTAGCTGTTTTTTTAAGCATGTTACCGTTAGGAGAGCACAGTTTTTTCTCTATCATGTAATCAATTTTATCCTCAAGACCGGGAAATTCATGTTTGCGCTGGACGGCGTTGCGACATTCGACGATAAAGGTAACCGTGACCTTGTTGGAAGCTGTCGTCTTCGTTGTCGACTGTTTTGTTGAGGTTGATTTTGCCGTCTTCGTTGTCGAGCGCCTTGTAGATGTCGTCGTTGAAGCGGTCCGGCTCGTCGATGTCCGAGCAACACGGCTCGACGTAGGCTGATGTTCTGTCGAGGACGGCGCTGTGCTATACGAAGTGTCATCCGTCGTTCCGCTTGCGACCGACAACTCACTTTCAGCCGTACTAATCGATTCTGCGCACAAACTAGACGAGGTCGAAAGTGTACTAGCAGACATGCTTGATGACGTTTCGACGAGCGCAATTGTTGTCGGATCGCCACGTTCGTTCAAAGGCGATACGCACGCGACAGAACTCAAGGCAAGCAGACATGCCACAAGAAAGGCAGCTCTTTGCCACGCTAATTTAGTTTTCAGTTTGCTATTCTTCAACATCTCTTTTACTTGCTACGGTGTATGACGGCAACTTTTTGCGGCTCACGCACATCAGGCTTTTGAAGCCTGACGTACGTAAGCCTTCCATCTGCATATGAACGATTACGAGCAGTTGTCGTCATCAGAAACCGTTGACTTTCTTTTCCTGTTTACCTTTGCCGCAAATGCGAGCCCTGATGCCAGAGCAATCAACAAGAAACCTTTGAACAAAAGTACTCGTGTTTCACCAGTCGGCGGTATGCCATCAACCGGTTTTGTCCCCGCCGGTTCTTTTACTGTATCAGGCTTCTTTACTTCCTTTACACTCATTTTGATCGCGAAGATGTTCCCACTATCATTGGAATAATAGATCGTTCCTTTCCCGTCTGTAACAGGACTAAAAATCGAATAATTCTGCCGATCTTGATCGGGCTTATAAGCCTCTTTGACCTTTTTGCCGTCGTAGACATATAGTGCTCCAGCGTCATTATTCGCTGTAAAGAAGACGTATGGATCACCCTTATCTCCCGCGATTACGAGTGGCGTAGCCTTCACATCTCCCGTGACTTCGTGTTGAAAGTCAATCGACATGGTGGCAAGATCAACCACCAAGAAGACTCCTTTGCCAGGGAAGCCACCTTCCGTGGCTCCTCCGACGTAAGCTTTCCCTTTGTAAATTGTTGGTGTCGACGTCGACATTTGACCGATCTGAACACTTCGGCGCTTCCCGAAACTGCCGTCCTCTTTTTTGAACATGATCTCGTGGAACGTACCATCACGCGAGGTGAAGTAGAGCTTTCCATCGGCGTGAACAATCGTCGAACGGATCGGTGCGCCGACGTTCACAGTGTTTTCAAATACACGCTTTCCCGTGAGAGAATCGATGACCTCAAGATCACCGCCGTCATTACCGATGACAATCCATTTCCCGATTTTTACGGGGCCAGCCCAGTAATAGCCGGAACTTGAGTTTTGGTACTGCCACGGCGTCTCGCCCGTCGCCATGCTGATCGCCCGGATGATGCCGCCGGGAGAAGGTCCTGAGCCTCCATCCGCCGTCGTCGTGGAATAGGCTACTTCATCAGCAATGAGAAGCGTCGCAAGGCTTTGGATTTTGTAATTAACAGGATTCCAAATGCCTTCATCGTTGGGCTTCCAGATTGTCATAAGATCTTGAGCCTCAGCGACCCACTTCGTCTTCATCGTCTTCGCATCGACTGCTTGAACGGCGCCGCCATCAAGAGGGACAACAATCAGCCCATAATCATACGCCAGACGACCAAAGAAGCCGATGGTGTTGCGGAGCTTCTCTTTAGCGACAATATCACCGTCTCTATTAAGCTTGAACAGCTCATTGGCTGCAGCGAAGTAGAGATGATCGCCAATGATCAGAAAGTCAGACTTCGTGGCGTAATAATCACCCCACGGCGATTCATACTTCTCTCCGTACGGCTTGCCCCAAAGAAGCTCAAAATGATCTTCTAACGTGCCGTCAACAAGCTTGGCAGCATTGTGGAAATTGCTCGATGCAAAACTCGTCCAATAATCGGGGATCGGTGTCAGTTCGAGCGGAGGATCGGCCGTCTCCTGCTCAACAGTGAGCGGGAATCTCGGATCATTGACGAATTTCCACTCGATCGCATCGCCTTCCGTCAGAATCGTTTCGTCCATTCCCATTTCCGAGGAGTTGCCGTTAATCAGCAGATACCAGTAAGAGTTTTGCCCGTTGGTGATACCGCCCGTATTCGTCTTGCCGTCCACAGATATTTCGTTCAGAAAAGAGCCATAGGTGCTCGAGTAAATGACGACTGATCGGCCGTTGAGCGGATTATCGAGCAATTGATTTGTGACATCAGTGACTGTCTTTCCGCTTTCAATGACGACGGTTTCTGTCAACCACGGGCCGTCTTCGTACGCCGTCGCATGGTCTTCTTTTGTTTCGAGAATCTTCGAGCCTGTTACGGTGAATGTAACGGTGATCGTCCCTGTGCCGCGCGCACCTTGCGATCTTGCTAATGTATTTTCCTCTTCAGGCGGAGTCTCCTCTGTGGGAGCCTCATTCAAAGCTTGTCCTTCGTCAGGTTCACCGTCACCTTGCAGTTCACCACCGTCAGTTCCCTCGTTCACGGGAGCCTCCCCTTCATCGGTTCCTTCAGGTAAGCCTTCTTCTGGCAAAGGTTGCGTTTCTTCCCCTCCTGCCCCTTCAGACAAACCCTCTTCCGAAGGAGATGATGATTCTTCCCCGCCTATCCCCTCGGGCGACAAGCCTCCTTCTACAGGCGGGACTTTTGCCTCTCCACTCGTCTCATCTTGTAAGCTTTCTGCTGGTGGCGGCGTTTCATTGCCTGCCATCCCTTCCACAGTCGGTGCGCCCTCCTCAGCCGACGCGTACGTTGTCGGCAGAACAAAAGGCGCAAACGACAAAATGAGCGCCAATATCACAACGACGGCGCCCCATTTTTTCAGTCCTTTCATCGATAAAACCTCCAGTTCCTCTTAGCGATGGACCTTGGGGTTTTGTTTGTTTCGGGGTGCGATGCCATAAAAAACCGCACGTCCGCCTTTCGGTCGGAACACGCGGTCCGTTTTCACTACATGCGCACCAAAAACCCGTAACGCACAATAACCCGTTGCACTGTTACTCTTTATGCGCTCAGCAGGTCTTCTGGCTCACGAGGCGAAGCTGGAGCTTCTGTTTTTTCCGCCTTCCCAATTTCTCAGTGGCTGATCTACATCAGGAAAAAACACTCGTTTACAGCGGCGGTACCGCACAGGTTTCTCACCTGTTTCCCTTCGCTTGAACGCACTATATCCCTAATATGCTGATCATAAACAGAAACGCCTTGAAAGTCAAATATATCGCAAAAGCCTATTGTTCTTTAGCTCTTAAACAATTCTAAAGAGAAGCTCTAAACGTTTTCGTACCAGCTATCTCGAAGAACTAAGACCTGCTCAACCCTAAACACATCGATCTAGAAAGCTCTCTGTTGATTATCTATCGGGATACCTACATACGCCGATAAGAATCGGAATATTGTACGTCTCTTCAGTCAAGCAAAAGATGAAAGGGCGATCAAAAATAGCCTCAAGAGACATGCGATCAACGGCATCGGGACCACGCTCATCGGTTTGATGGACAGGGCCATCAAGTGAGAAGTTGATGTCCTGCTCAAACAGAGGAATGGAGACGTCTTCGCCTTTCAACCACTGAAGGCGGACAGGCGCTTCTATGAGCTTACGGAGCTCCTCTACTCCTGAAACTCCCACAAGATTGCGCTGGTCGCACACGTTTAGCGCGGGGAAACGGGCGACGGCATTCTTACCTGCCGGCTCAGCCGTGAGAAACCTCGTAAAGAAAGAATCCTGCTCAAGCAGATCGTCAGGTCTCAAACCCTCATCTGGCAAAACGAGGTAGAGATTCCCGCCTACGACAGGTAATTCACACGCGATGGCTCCGTCGAGTTCCCAATGTCGAAGCGATGCATCATCCGAATCAAAAAACGACACACCGGTCAACGTATCCTGAGGTGTATGAAACAGCCCTTCTCTAAGTGCAACACTCGACATGCTCTTTGTCCAAGTGACATCGGCATCGTACTGAAACATGAATAGCAGTTCATTCAAAGGATTCCATTCAATGGCAGTCGCAAAGTGAGGGCTCACAGCCGATGCAGAACGATCTGTTCCATCGTTCCATGTGTAGACATCGTAGAAAAATCTATTGCTGATAGAAGTCAACAACGGTTGATCACACAACTCATACAAATGCGCACCCATCAAGACAGCACTTTGAGCGGTACACTCTTCTGTTAGGACATAATACGGAGAAAAGATTGTCATCGTGTCACCACTAGCATTGTCAACAAGCAACGGATCGAAAGGGGCGCGCCTGTCATTTTCGACGCTCTCGGCGAGAAGGGCAACCGTTTGGTACAAGTTGAGAGGAGAATAAACAGCGTTCCGCTCTGAAGAAGCAAGAACTTGATAGGCAGATTGATCGGCCAAGCGTGTGATCACACGCGATAAAACAACCTCTTTCTCATTCTCTACGTTGGCAGACGCCTCTAATGATGGTACACTGAGCGCCTCAATGACTTTGACAAATGCCCGATCGAACGAGACTTGATCGTCGGGAGACATGACGACTTCAAACGATGTTTGATCGAACGATCCATCTAAAGCTTTCGGCGCCTTTGCATGTTCATTGCTGTAATCTCGTGCGGCATCTTTCACGGCACCATTCAGACCAGCTTGCCACACATAAAGGACACCAAACACAACGATGAGACACGCCGCGATACTTGCCACGGCAACCCATACCTTTCGACTCGACTTACGCTTATACTTGTCACGAACCCTCACATGCTCACGATCAGCTGGAACGTGGCGGGTAGTATGGCTTCTTTCACTTGTGGGAATTCCATCGACATGATTGACCGGCATCGAGACAATATTTCCTCTCTTTGCAGGTTCTACATCGAGAAGCAAATCATCGTCGATCGAAGAAAGACTTTGCATCAAGCGATTCACCATATCTTGCTCGTCAATCATGGCCATACCCCTTTCCTGAAAATTCTTTCCTCAGCTCCGATCGCATTCTAAACATCAAAGACTTGACGGCTCCCTCCGTCATACCGTGCTCTTCGGCTATCTCACGCAAGCTGGAGGCATAGAAATATCGTTGAATGAACATTGTTCGGCGTTCTTTCGTCTGTGCCCGCAGATAGTCACTGATAACCTCCGCCATTTCAGCATTTTCTAACAACCGTACCGTATCTGCCTCGGACGAAATGCATTCACTCAGTTCGTCCAATAACAGGTTGATCTGTCCGCCGCCGCGCTTATCTCTTCTCTTCTCCCTGATGCGATCAAGCGCATTATTGCGAACTATTTTACATAAATAGGCCTTTAGATACTGAGGACGCTCTGGCGGAATCGAATTCCAAACGGCTAAATAAGTGTCATTTAAGCACTCTTCAACATCCTCGCGATTCTCGAGAATATTCCAAGCCAAGCCGCGCAACAGGACACCGTATTTATCCATCGCCGACTCAATCGCCTCTTCCGAACGTTCAAAAAAGAGTTCGATAATCGTTTCATCCGTTTGGTAACTCGATGCCATCCTTTGCGCCGATCTCTCTCCGAAAATAAGTTGACTGGCCGGCATCTTCTAGCCGGCAACTGTCGTCTCTCTATCGGAAATTGTATCATGCGGCACATCAATATTTTCCTTTCATACCATAAGACGACAAAAAAACAGAGTGGTTACGCGTAAAGTGCTTCAATCTGAAAAACTCATAATATTTTCTGTTAAGACTTGTTCATTTTGACGATGCTGTTTCCGCTTGACACGATGATTTTCCTTCTCTATACTACAAAATAATTAAATTAATTTATTCAAATTTTTTTAACACTCATTCCTTGAGAGACTGTCTACAGCAACAGGAATGAAAACAAAGGGAAAATGATGGAGGTTCTATCGTATGGTAAAAACAAAAATTGTCGATATCTTTGTCGATCTATTGGGAGTGTCTGCAGAAGAAGTCACAGATGACGCGCGTTTGATTGAAGATTTAGCAGTCGATTCTCTTGATGCCGTCGAGCTCTCGTTAGAGCTTGAAGATCAGTTCAATCTTACAGTCGAAGATCACGAGATTGAGCAGCTAGAAACTGTTGGTGATGTGGTGAACTTGATCCAAGGAAAACTCGGCTGATCCTTCTTCCTGTTTAAAGCCAATCTTTTCATTCGCTTGGTAGAGCCGGCTTTACTTGTATCAAGAATCAATCGCACCTCCTTGAGACAATGACAAGATGCTTTCGCTATGTAGTTGCGTACACGCTATCTCCGCTCAAAGTATTCGCAAAGACTATTTCATCACATCAGGTGAGATGACTGACGAATCGAGAAGTGCTCAAACTAGCATCGTCACGCGATACCGCACTGATGCTAAAATAACTATGTGGCACAGATCACTGTGTACATGGCTGAAACTCGTCGCCGTTTCGTGATAAAATCTGTTAAGATTGTCGGTAAAGACGATATGAGGTAAAAAAATGCTAAAAGACGATATCCATTCGATCTATCTGAAACTTAAACTTTATTACTATCGACGTATTTTTCGAAAGATGGAAACAAAGGAAAAAGATTCACTCACTGCGCTTGAGACATTTTGCGCTGAAGCAATCTATGGCCTAGGCCTTCCGACGCTAACTGAATTCGCCGATTTTATCAACGTATCTCAGCCGAATGCCGCCTACAAAATCGCAAACCTCGAAAGGAAGGGTTTTGTGAAGAAAATTCGTTCCGAAGAGGATGGTCGCGTCGTCCTGCTACAAGTCACCGATAAATTCATTAAGTTATACGGGACAAGCCAACGTTATTCGGCGATTCTCGCAAAGCGTATCGAACGCCGCTTCTCAGAAGAAGAAATCGAAGTCTTCCATCGCATTATGCAAACGCTTTCTGAAGAACTCATGAAGGAAGTCAATCAATATCTAGTAAGGAGGGCTAATCTCCCCAAGAGTGTCCTCAAAGAACATGCACAGCACACCACCTGATTCCCTGCCGTCCATGCCTATGCATCGGGATCAATCCACACAAGTGACGATTTTTCTTCATGCAATGAAGGGATCTTGAGAGGGCGGTCAGGGATGAGCGTGCGTATCGTGTACCGCGGAACTTTAGATCGTCTTGCTTTCCTCACGGTGATCTCTATGTCACCGTGTTTCTCACATGCCGCAACAGCAAACCACCTTTTGCCGGGATTGACTGTATACCAATGCCCACCTGTGTCAATCGGTACTACTTCGAGCCTTGTCCCACATGCAGGACACGTGAAAGCATATGTCTCTAAAAATGCCATCATATCGGCACCTTGTTCAAGTGTGACAACGCTTTCACTTTGCCGCGTCAAGTATGGATCAAATATGTATGGTCTGAGAAGTGATGCTGCCGTCTCACTTGGACGATCTGCCAATTCTAATTCCAGCGTGCGCGACAAAATGCGAGCCGTATAGATTGCGTCAGTAATCGCCTCGTGAAACGGTAAATCTTTTGGAAGCCTCAAAAAATCAAGTGCATATTCGACCGAGCGTTGCTCACGCGAACAGATACCCTCGGCAATTCCGGAAAAAACTGCTTGCGCATTGAGAGCACGGAATTGAAAATCACTTGCTATCTCATGGAATTGACAATTGGAAATAAATACGTCTGCATCAGCCGTTCCCCACGACGCGAACACAGGATTCTTACCGGCGTACGGTATGATTTCATCGACCATGTGCGTAAATAAGACACCTTCTTGCAGGCTCTGCTGTGTCCTTTTCGTCACAACAGCGATGTGGTGATGGATTTTCTTGTACAGGACAGGGGTCACGTAACGATGGAAGCTCTTACCAAGCGACAAATCCTCTTTCAGCCTAACGGCACCAAGTTCAATGATTTCAAATCTCATCAAAGATGCGAGGTCGTGATCAATATTCTGTGATCTCGAGGCAGAATTCCACTCTAAGTCGACGACAATGAGGTTCATGTCGACGCATTGCCTTTCAGCGTATCACGCACTCGTTCAAAGAAACCTCGACGCTTTGCATAGTGCTGCTCAGAACACGAATCGTCAAATGCCCGCAACAACTCTTTTTGCTCCGGCGATAGGCGGCGAGGCACTTCGATCAAAACGCGGAATTGGTGATCGCCGCGCGCCGTCGGGCGCCCGATGTATGGAATACCCTTTCCACGCATGGTGTAAACGTCCCCCGGTTGTGTCCCCTCCCGCAATTTGAATTTTTGTTCACCATCAATCGTCGGAACGTTAATTTCATCGCCAAGTGCAGCCTGTGCAAACGTAATTGGCACTTCACAGAACGTCATATTACCTTCACGTGTAAATACGGGGTGAGGCCTGATAAAGACTTGGATATAGAGGTCACCGAAAGGACCGCCGTTGCGTCCCGGCTCTCCCTCGCCACGCAATGTCAGCATTTCCCCCTCATTGATGCCCGCCGGGACGGCCACGAGGAGCTTCCTATCGCGCATGACAGTACCTTCACCGTGACACGTCGGGCACGGGTTCGTGATCACGTGTCCTGAACCTCCACAATTCGAACACGGACGCGATGTCATCATCGACCCGAAAAGCGTCTGCTTTTGCGTGTGCTCCTGACCAGTTCCGTCACAGACTTGACAAATAGAAGGATCTGATCCGTCGGCCGTCCCTTTGCCAGAACAAGTTGGACAACGGTCTGCTTTACGAATCGAAATCTCGCGCTCAACGCCGAATGCCGCCTCTTCAAAGTCGAGATTCATACGGTAGCGTAAATTAGAGCCACGCGTCGGGCCAGTCTTGCGCCTTGTCTGCGTGTTTCCAAAACCGCCAAAACCACCGAAGCCACCAAAGCTACCAAAAAGTGTTGAAAAGAGATCATCTAAATTGATGTTGTAAGCTCCACCACCGAACCCGCCATAGGCCGACGGATCGACACCAGCATGACCATATTGATCGTATTTGGCACGTTTCTCAGCATCGGAAAGAACTTCATAGGCTTCGTTCGCTTCCTTGAATTTCTCTTCAGCGTTTTTATCACCGGGATTGACATCAGGGTGATACTGTTTTGCTAGTTTCCAGAAAGCTTTCTTGATCTCATCCTCATTTGCATCGCGAGAAACACCAAGCACTTCGTAATAATCGCGTTTTGCAGCCAATTGTGACCTCCTGTGCGGATGCTATTCTCCCTCTTCCGCCACTCTATTTTATCATGCATGAGAGCGGGGCGGCTCCCCGCTCTCACGTCATTCATACTAGACGGAATATTGTACCGCCCGAGACTCTCATGATTCTACTTACCGATCGTCACCACCGACATCTTTGAAGTCAGCCTCGTAAGCTCCGGGACCAGCGCCCTGACCACCTGCTTGTTGGTAAGGATCTGCCTGTGGCGGCTGTTGCTGCTGAGCTTGCTGGTATAGCTTCTCGGATGCCTTGTAGATAGTTTGACTCAACGATTCCATATCTTGCTTCATGCCAGCTAAATCACCTCGATCATGGCTATCGCGCAGCTTCGCCAAATGTTCTTCAACGGCCTGTTTGTCGGCACTATCAAATTTATCGCCTGTCTCTTTCAAGAGCTTTTCCGTCTCGTAAATCGTCGTCTCTGCCCTATTTTTCGTATCGACTTCATCTTTCTTCCGGCGATCTTCCTCAGCAAAACGCTCTGCGTCTTTCACTGCCTGATCAATTTCACTGTCTGACAAGTTTGTACTCGCCGTAATCGTGATGTGCTGTTGGCGGTTTGTCCCCTTGTCAATTGCGGAAACATTCACGATACCGTTTGCATCGATGTCAAAGCTGACTTCAATTTGCGGAATGCCTCGTGGTGCCGGCGCAATGCCGTCGAGAATGAAGCGACCGAGCGACTTATTACCTGCTGCCATTTCGCGCTCACCTTGCAGCACGTGGACTTCAACTTGGGTCTGTCCATCAGACGCCGTTGAAAAAATGCGCTTTTTGCTCGTCGGGATGCGTGTATTGCGGTCGATCATGCGCGTCATGACGCCTCCAAGCGTCTCGATACCGAGCGTCAACGGCGTGACATCGATTAAGACCATGTCATCGATTTCACCCGCTAAGATACCACCTTGAATGGCAGCACCCATCGCGACGCACTCATCAGGGTTGATTCCCTTAAATGGTTCCTTACCGAAGTAATCACGAACCATGTCCTGTACGGCGGGGATTCTTGTCGAACCGCCGACTAAGAGAACCTTATCAATATCAGCAGGTTTAAGGCCGGCATCATTCATTGCAGCTCTCAACGGCACTTTCGTTTTCTCGACGAGATCATACGTCATTTCATCAAATTTAGCTCTCGACAGTGAGAGATCGAGATGTTTCGCGCCATGCTGGTCAGCTGAGATAAAAGGCAAATTGATGCTCGACGTCAGAACGCTGGACAGCTCAATTTTCGCCCTTTCTGCTGCCTCGCGAAGTCTCTGCATCGCTAGGCGGTCACCGGAGAGATCAAGGCCCTGCTCTCTTTTCATCTCGCTAACCATCCAGTCAACGATCTTGTTATCGAAGTCATCGCCTCCGAGGCGCGTATTACCTGACGTCGCCTTCACCTCAAAGACACCGTCACCGATCTCTAAAATCGAAACATCAAACGTTCCACCTCCGAGGTCAAAAATCAAGATCTTCTGGTCGGCTTCTTTATCGAGTCCATAGGCGAGCGAGGCCGCCGTCGGCTCATTAATGATGCGTTCGACTTTAAGCCCGGCTATATGCCCTGCATCTTTCGTCGCCTGACGTTGCGAGTCGGAGAAGTATGCAGGAACGGTCACGACAGCACGTGTTACTTTTTCCCCGAGGTACGCTTCTGCATCCTGCTTCAGCTTTTGGAGAATCATTGCTGATATCTCCTGTGGAGAATACGATTTTCCGTCGATGACGTTGCGATGGTCACTTCCCATTTCACGCTTGATCGATAAAATCGTGCGCTCGGGATTTTTCTGCGCTTGGTTCTTGGCGATCTGCCCCACAAGGCGCTCGCCCGTCGCCGTAAATGCGACAACAGATGGTGTCGTCCGGCTTCCCTCAGCGTTCGGGATCACGACAGGCTCTCCACCTTCCATCACCGCCACAACAGAGTTCGTTGTTCCTAAGTCAATACCAATAATTTTTGCCATAATCATTTCCTCATTTCGTTATTTTTTTGTTGCGCCACGGTTTAACTCAGCTCACGTCCCCCATGGCAAGGCGCAAGCACGTCTTTCTTCCTCTAGTTGACGACTTTGACCATACTGTGTCGAATGACGCGGTCGCCTTTCTTGTATCCTTTCCGGAACACCTCCGTCACGGTATTTTCCGGTTCACCCTCTTCCTCTGTATGCAGAACAACTTCATGAACATTGGGATCGAACTGTGAACCGACACCCTCGATTTCAACGACGCCGAGCTTCCGGAACGCCTCATCAAGCTGCTGGCCGATCAAGACAATCCCTTCTGTTATCTCGCGTGCCTCGTCTGTTTGCCACTGCTGCGACGCTTTGATCGCGCTGTCGAGACTGTCAATGACGGGCATGAGGGCGCGGACTGTTTCCATGATTCCCTCCTCATAGCTTACGGCTTGGTCTTGACGTGTCCTGCGCCTATAGTTATCAAAATCGGCACAAACGCGCAGATAACGCTGGTTCAATTCCTGAAACCTTTCGTGATCTGTCTCTTCCCGTTCGACTTCCTCCGAATTGGCTCCTTCTGCTTCAGGCAACTCTTCTACGTGCTTCTCCTTGACAATGTCGTCACCGGTCGCATCGTTTTTCATCTTTGCTTTCGCTTCTCCTTGTCGTTTGCTCATCGCTGGCATACACTCCTTTTGTCTCTTATACTTTATCAACCCTCAATCGCAGGGTGATCACCGCCGCGTGCGTAGTGATCTTTTGCGACATCGCAAAGTACCCTATTGACGAAACTGATTTGCGAGATAATATTTCCATATTCCATACGTTTAGGCCCGATAACACCGATCTGTCCCGAGATCTGTCTCCCTATCCTATACGTCGTCGTAATAAATGACATATCTTCCATACCGCTCAGGGCAATCTCCTGCCCGATCCTGACCATGTAAGCTGGTCTGTCTTTCTGTGTGGCAAGAGCTTTTGGCGCAGACTCCATTTTCTCGATCTTATCGAGACCTTCTACAATATTTTGTTCTTCTTCCTGCTCCATCTCTCGCATATATCCCGCTACCATTTGTTCCTGTCGTACCACATCATAAAAACGACTGGCACGATTAACATCGCGGAACTCGGGGTGTTTAAGCAGTTGATATTTGCCATCGATGTAAACGTCAATCCTCTCAGTCTGCTTAATCGCAATATACGCCTCGTATAAGACCTGGTTAACGAGAACCTCCGGAAGATCTGTCGCTTCTGCAGCTGAAGAAATCGTGACAAGCGTGATATCGTCGAGCCTCTTGCCTGCCAAACAGCGCTCAATCGCGTGCCCAATCTCCTGGAGATCCTTTTCATCGATCAATGACGGAATTCTTATCAGCCTATCATGTACAACACCAGGCGATAACACGAGAACGACAATTGCTCTCCCCGGCTCAATCATCATGATTTTGATCTGTTCTAAGCTCGTATCAGAATACTGAGGTGAAAGTACGACTGAGAGATAATTCGTCTTTTCCGCTAGGTATTCCGCCGTGCGCTCGATCATCTCACGCGCTTCTCTGAGATTCTCAGACAAGAATTGACGGGCAGCAATCTCTTCCTCAAGAGGGATCTCCGGAAGTGAGAGCAAATTATCAACATAAGCTCTATATCCCTTATCGGACGGCATACGACCGGCTGAAGTATGAGGTTTTATAAGCAACCCCATCTCTTCTAGTTCAGCCATCTCGTTACGAATCGTCGCAGATGAATAGCTTAAATTATGTCTCCTGACAAGCGACTTCGACCCGACAGGTTCACACGTCCTGACGTAGTCGTCAACGATAGCTTTTAAAATGATTTTCTTGCGATCGTCCATGTCACTTGTCCTTTCTCGCATTGGCACTCGACTGCCTCGAGTGCTAATTAAAAGATATCACCTTCTAATTGATGTGTCAACAAAGGTAGCGTGTTGAACGTGACAACGTCATGAACAATTGAGAAGAAATAAAAAAATCGATTCAATTATAGAAATTCACGTGCGACCACATCGGCAAAATCAAGTCCTTTTGCCGTTAGTCGGACGCGTCTTTCCAAACGCTCGAGAAGCCCTTTTCCCTCAAGATATACCATTTGATCGTTGAAGATTTCGTCGTAATCGATATTGTGCCGCCTAAAAAAACGTGAGCGTGAGACACCCCGCAATAACCTCAATCCGAGAATCATCGTCTCGATGCGGGCAGCCGATTCGTCGACAACCTCTTCAACGGTCGACCGACCGTACGGCCCCTCGTTCGTATCGCTGACGCAGGCGAGCCAGCGTTCTATAGAAGCATCGTTACAGCGCCTTATCCCGCCCATATAACTCGCTGCCGCCGGACCTACCGCTAAGTAAGGATCAGCACTCCAGTACACGATGTTGTGCTTCGATTCCGAACAGGAACGCGCAAAATTACTGATTTCGTAGTGAGTAAATCCAAGTTCGGATAGCCCGTCTATTAGGCGATGAGTCATCAGACGTTCCGTTTCATCGTCAGGGAACAGCGCAGGATTATCGTGTCGCATACGGTAGAAGTGCGTTCCCTTCTCAACGGATAACGCATAACTTGAGACGTGATTGATCGGAAGATGTGCGATAACCTGAAGGGCGTATTCTATGTCGTCAATCGTCTGTGATGGCAGACCAGTCATCAAATCGACGGAAATATCACGAAGCCCCATGTCATATGTGATGTGCACCGCCTCGACCGCTTGTGCGAGCGTGTGACGGCGACCTGCGAGACGTAAGAGCGAATCAGTCGCCGACTGGAGACCGAAGCTGATGCGATTGACTCCTGCCTCAACCCAACGCCATACAACCTCCCTCCCCCGATCACTGTCCCAACACGTTACTTCACCGATAATCGATTCAGGATTGGCCTCCAGCGTAATATCACAATCGTCGTTCAATGTAAAAAGTGAAGCTGCATATTTAATGATCGAGTCAATCATGATTGGACTGAGAAACGATGGTGTCCCGCCACCGAAATAGACTGTCTCGAGCGGTTCAATGACGACACCGTGACGTTCCGCCTCGTCTCGGATACGCTGAAGCTCAAGCCGTATGCCCTGATACCAAGCATGGATAAGGCGATCATCGGCTTTAGCGATTGAGTAAAAACCACAGTAGTTGCACTGATCGTGACAGAAGGGAACGTGAATGTAAAGCGAGGAGACACTTCGCTTTGCGGCATATGTCACCTCGCTCGACTCTTGAAAGTATTTCATATCGAAAAAACACCGATTCTATAATCGGTACATTCATTTATGACGGTTTTCCATCCGAAGACTTATCAATGTTTGAATCGTTGAGCACTTCCTTCAAAGAAACTGCCATCCCTGCAAGACTTTGGATATCTGACGGAATGATGATCTTGGTGGAACGACCATCAGCGACACTCACCATAGTTTCAAGACTCTTTAGCGCGATCAGCGCTTTGTCAGCTCCAACTTCCTTGATCATGCGCAATCCCTGCGCCGTAGCATTTTGAATCGTCAAGATCGCTTCAGCACGGCCTTGCGACTCGCGGATCGCTTGCTCTTTCTTAGCGTCGGCTCGAAGGATTGCCGCCTCTTTTTCACCTTCGGCGACACGGATCAAGGCTTCCTTTTCTCCCTCTGAGATTAAGATTTTCTCGCGCTTTTCGCGTTCTGCCTTCATCTGACGTTCCATCGCTGTCTGAATCTCTCTCGGCGGGATGATGTTTTTAAGCTCCACACGGTTTACTTTGATGCCCCAAGGATCAGTCGCTTCATCGAGCGTCTGACGCATACGCGTATTGATCACATCACGCGATGTCAATGTTTCGTCGAGCTCCAGATCACCGATCAAGTTACGCAACGTCGTCGCTGACAAGTTCTCAATCGCAATGATCGGGTTCTCAATACCGTAACAGTAAAGAACGGGATCAACAATCTGATAGAACACGACTGTATCGATCTGCATCGTGACGTTGTCTCGCGTAATCACATCCTGAGGCGGAAAGTCGGCAACTCTCTCTTTCAACGAAACGCGCCGTTCAATTTTGTCGAGAAACGGCATTTTCGCGTGAAGCCCCGTATTCCACGTTGTCTTGTACGTACCGAGCCGTTCAATAACAAAAGCATGAGCCTGGGGTACAACGCGCACATTCCTGATGAGCAGAATCAATATAGCAAGAGCAAGAATGGCTAAGGCGATTAACCCCAACGGGGGCACAGACAATACTGAAATTGTAATAGACATAGTGTCCTCCTTGTAACTAGATATCCCTCATGGTCGAGATGACCATGTTAGTTATGTTTCATATCAAACTGCTTGTTAGCAGTTTCACGACGTCAAGTGCGCCGCTACATTCTTTTCATCAGCTGTACTTTCACTCGACTGATCGAACATTTAATACGTTATATTTGACGCTCGATCTCGGCAGAAGATTCTGACGCATCTCTCTTGATCGGTTCGACGATCGCTTTGACGCCTGTAATACCGAGAATGTTGACGAGCTCTCCCTCTTCGATTCTCCCCTCTTCCTCTAACCTAGCACTCCAGATCTGCCCTTGTACTTTGATCTGGCCTGTACCCGCCATCGAATCAATCAGTTCGATGACGACGCCTTCCTTGCCAATGATGCGGTCAGCATTCGTCGCCCTGACGACGCGGTTAGCGAGCTTCGGTCTGATCGCGAAGAAAAAAATGAAAAAACCGATTCCAGACAGAACGATAAAAAGTACAAACTGCAACACGACAGAGGCGCCGAGTAGTGTAGCGATCAGCGAAGACAGCGCTCCAAAAATGAACCAAAGAGAGACTAGGTTCAGTGTGGCAAGCTCAGCAACAACGGCGATCGCAAGAATAATGCCCCAAAAAAGCACATCTGGCACTCCCAAAACAACGTGAGCTATAAATAAGTTCACCATTTCATTCCTCCTCATGTATCTCCGCTTAGATCAAGATGCCCACTTTAATGGCAACTACTGTTCCTAGTTTCAATTACACAGCAAAAACACGAGAACGTCATGTAGAGCGGCACCATCATTTACGTTCATCTTACGAGCCGTCAAACTCATAATCGAGCGGCCCCTTTCGAGCGAGCTGGACAATGACGAAAGCCGTATTATTCACACGTAGCGGCAAGCGCGGCAAACGCTGTTGTTCGTTCTCTCCAGCGCTCTCGCTCACGTTTATCTCTTCCTCTCGAGTATCCCAATCGATTGGCAATGTTTGCCGCGCTCTCTGCTCCTCAATATCTTTGAAGAGTGCTTCAAGCGTACTCAACCGATCGAATTGCGTCCCTGAAATCACACCATCTGACGCCATAAACAGGGGGTTCTTATTCTCAAGACCGACTTCATCCACCGACTTGATGCGATACTCGCCCGACTCCACAAAAACAACGGGAATCCCCGCCTCATCAAACGGCGTATGATCAGACAACTTCGTCGTCCATTCACGAAAAATACCTTTTTTGCCGCTGTGCGTCTCCGCGACAAAAGAGGCTTGGTTCGTATAAATGGCGTATCCGTTTCGTGTATTGAGCTTGTTTTCGAAGAAAATATCTGTCATCTGATAAAGCTTTCTCCGGTTAACGTAATCTTTGTACTCTCCACCAACAACAGAATTCTGTCCTGCGTGCGCATAGACTTTATCACCGGCAAAGATTGGGCCAATATTCACCATCGCATCGATCCGCGAACGTTCCTTGTCCGTCAAGGAGTTCAAAAAATGCTTAGAGCCGGCATAAGAATCAGTTCCGGCACCAAAAAACACAAAGATGATATCGTATCCCGGCTTCGTCTCGCGCATAATCCGCGCGGCCGTGATCACAGCAGCAACACCAGACGCATTGTTGTGGATACCGTCTGCGACAAGAGGCTCGGCGAAACCATTCTCATCGCGCACAAGATTAACGGCAGGCGTGTCGTAGTGAGCACCGACAATTAAAACGAGATCATCAATTCGCTGGCGTGTCGCTTGATTATCCGTGCCTTTTGTCTTCGGCGCATAGCGAAACCCACGACCTTTAAGACGGGCTACGACATTCTGCGAATATTTCGTGCTACCATCGCTGGCAACGGCCTTAAACTCTTGAATCACTGGATCGTAACCGATCTCTCTCAGCCGATTGGCGATCATAATAGACGCATCTTTTTCCTGATTGGAAAAAGCCTCACGCCGCGGAAACTTTGTAGCAAGCTCTCGAGCGAATTCAGCACCGCTATTTCCATAATCTGCGATGCGCACACTTTCTCTGTCCGTCTTTCTAGAACATGCTAAAGCCGTTAGAGAAAAAATGATCACAATAATTAGCGAAAAAAAACGGGGATATGATGTTCTACACGGAGACCGTTTCATCTGTCGAGACATGCCTGCCTTTTCTACCTCTAACATCAATTTTGCACTGCAAGGTACATGAAGTTGAGTGAGTTAATTGTATCATACTCGAAGCGTCTTACTCGTCGCACAGTAGGTCTCGTATGGTATGATCTGGATGTGGGTAAGATTGCCATACAATCGTTTTGTGTAGGTTGTTTTCCGTTGTCGTTTAAACGGTTAATTGTTGCTGCGCTTCTGTGCGCCGCGCTCATTTTATGCTGGTTTCCTTCCCCAATGAGAGTTTCCGCTGATAACAAGCAACCGACTGAACCGTCGGAAACTCGTATTAGCGAAGGTTTTACACCATCGATTAAACTCCCTGCCGTGCTCGTGCTCGATTCTTCACTCCGTTCTGAGCTATACACAAAAAACAGTGATCTTATTCTGGAGATTCCCGCCGTGTCGCGCCTGATGACACTATACCTCGCTTCGGAACGCCTCGCCGTCGACGATATGATTGTGATCGGAAGTGAAGCAGCGAGACTTGCCGAACAAGAGACTAACATTGATATTCCACTGAGCGAAGGCGATTCTTTTCCGATTCGGTACATGTTGTTGCGCTTGATGTTTCAGCAATCGGATGCAGCAGCCGTTGCGCTTGCTGACAAGATCGCCGACTCTAGACAACAATTTATCTCCGAAATGCAGAAGACAGCCGTGATGCTCGGTATGAATCAGACAACTTTTTTCGCATGCGATGTGGTACGAGCAGAGCGAGAAGCACATATCCCGATCGAAATTACCAATGCGGCAATCATACTAGACGAGTACAACGAACAAAATTTACTGGGTGCCCCAGCACTTCCTGAAGCAGCCAATACAGTATCGACAGCGAAAACGACGCTCCGTGACGTGGCGCGACTCGTCGCCGCTATACAGGCAAATACGCGCGCAAAAAACATCATTACCCTTCAGGAAGAGTTGACACAAGTAACACTCCCAACGGGTGTCCGTGTTGTTGCAATGCGCTCGCCTGCGAGCAGACTCAGGACACTATCTGAGAATCGTATCACGAGTGCTTGGCTGATGATGTCAGATCGCTACTCCTTGGCGATTTCTGTCGGGACGACGGTCGATGGTATCGCCATCATGACGTTGACAGCATCCCTCAACCAAACGGGCATGATACAGCCGACACTCCAGCTCTATCAGGAGATCGACACTTTCTACACAAAATCAGTCTTGACGCGTTCTGGAGAAAAGTACCCCGGGGCTCCTGAAGCAGCAGAGAACGGCGAATTATTCTCATTGATGTATCTCGATTCCGTCGATTACATCCATCCGAAAACTGATCACTTTCTCCTCCCAAAACTCGATTACATCGGGAATGCACCTTATCCCCTACCTGTTCAAAAGGGCATCATGACTGGACAAGTTCTCTTCACACTGAAAGACGGCACGCGTATCCCCGTTCGTGTCGGATCGGACTCCGATATTCTTGCGAGCAACAACATCTTAAGTCGCGGCATACAACAGATGAGCCGCAACCCAAATCTCGCTTACAGCATCTTAGCACTCGCTGTCATCCTATCGCTCGCTCTTCTGTTTGTCATCATCCGAGAAATCAAAAGTCTTTCGTACTTGCGACGCATGAAATCACTTGAAGACACTGTACAAGCAGCACGTTCTATCCTCATCGGTGAACAACAGAAAGACAGAAGCTCATCATCTGCGATATGACAAGAACACTAAGAGCGACGTCTCAACCAAGGCGCAATCCTGTCCAAATAAAATTGCTCGAACACTTTCAAAACGTAATGGTAAACGAAGAGAAACAGTTGCAGTGTAACCATTACGAGCACGACGATCACAAGTGTTGATGACTCAATTCGTTTAAATGCAAAACGATCGATTCCGATAATAAAAAGTGCGACCAACGCCATTGCTGACATGAGAATATGCGTCACAAGTCTTGTAATAAACATGCTTATCCGTGCGCGCAAAAAAACGATCAACTGCGGCAAAAGTCCGAAGCACAGCGCGAACAAAACGCCGGAAAAGATCCCTGGCCAGATCATGGCGAGAACTGAAGTAACGAGATAGACAAGAAATGCGCCGCGCTGACCAAGCTCTAAATAAGCGACAACAATCACGAGTGAAGCGAGCGTCAAAAGAAAAAAGCGACCGGTGGGCATCACACCGGCCAGTATCAGAAAGAGCCAGCAAAGGGCAGAAAGAATGCCGCCCAACGCGATTTGAGCAGACCCAGAAGAACCCGATCTCAGCCCCCTCGCCATACCGTCTTAACAGCAAAGGCAGAGATCGCCGCCCATGCATTCACAACAGGTGTCAGCACAGCAAAGACATGAAAGTGTTTGACAACATGAATCGCCTTGACCACTCGAGCGATAATAAGGAGATTGATTTCGAGGATCGTTACCGTATGGCGATTGGTAATGCGTCCACCGCTGACCTCCAGGTCCATAATGACCCCATCCCGAGTGCTGTTGAGATGTCTGTTGAACGTTGCCGAGCGTAATCTGATCATACGCAGCGTTTATTTCGCGCATTTTTGCTTCAGCGAGTTCTTTTGCACGCTCATCCTGAAACTGATCGGGATGGTACTTGCGAACGAGCTCCCGATACGCTGCGCGGACTTCTTCTTCAGACGCTCCTGGCGAGACGCCGAGGACTGAATATGGATTATTGCTCATCACTTACTCCTACAAATGTTTAGGATTTTAGATATTCGGAAGAGGTTCCCCTGTCATCACACGGCTGCGGGTCATGGGCAAACCAATTGTAATGATATTATACACAAGTCCACCGTAACGCTCATACGTCAATAGAGCGAGATTTCTATCGACTGCTTCCTCTGCTTCAATCAGCCGTTTCTTCGCGGCCTCTCTGCCGTTCTCCAGCGTTGACAGCGGATTCCAATTGTTCCTTACACGGTCATCTACGAGATCATCGAGTGCATCGATAAGATAAACCCATCGACCGAGCGCACGGCCGGCATCTTTGAGTAGCGTCTTATAAAGGTCAGCATTTTGTTCACTCGCATACCATGTAAGATTGCCTGAAACGGCGTCATGCTCTTGCTTTGAGATATTTTCCGACGATACGATAGCATCAAAACCGTCCTCAAACAGCCGGGCTAATATGCTACCAAAACAATCGGCAGGATCGCATGACGAAAGCCCTTTCTCAATCGCCTCCAACTCTGTTAATTCTGCATGGATGAAAGATGCAAGTTCGGGCTTTCTGCGGGTAATTTTTTTTACTGAACGGTGGAGAAGGAGTGACAGAGCACGGCCACGAATCGGCTTGTCGTCTTTAGCGTCATCTCTTGCCGATTCGTAAGCGAAGAGACACGCGAGATCAGCTACGTAGTCTAGCACGTGATGATCCGCAATGATCGCCTTTTTTTTGAAAGGATTCAAGACACACCCCTCGTACTTGACGACAGGCTCAACCGTCGAAAACGCAAGGAGCAAAAGCGTCAAAAATGTCATGTCATATGACACCGTAAAGCGCTGCAGCTGACCGATTCGTTTTCCGATCGCTTTGCAAAGCCCACAATAAATCGCCTTGTATAGGGCGTAATCGCGCATCAGAAGATCAGATTTTTCAGGCCTCACGTAGCCGAACATAACGCTTATACCCCCGTTTTTTCTGTTAGCAGAACAGTTGACGATTTCTACACGCCAGATGTCATTTCAGCGACACCCGTATATGAGGTGAGGTTTCTCCATAAAAGATTGCGTCTGCCATCATAAAACATTCAGTTCAATGATGGCAGACAATTAAGTTTTGATCAAAGTGAGTTAGGTAGATCGCGTGAGAACTTTTCAGCAAGTTTCTCCTGCCAATCGGACAAGGGAACGAGTTCACCGAGGAAAAAGCGCAAAATCTTTGGCTCACGCGCAAACCGTAGACCACCGATCAGCTCTCGATTTTCATAGAGCCACGTCACGCGGTCGATCGCGTAATCGATCTGACTCATAGTAAAGACGCGGCGCGGCATGGCAAGGCGCAAAAGTTCCATTTCAGCTAACGTTTCATTACCATTGGCATCTCTGCTCTCGCTAAGTGTGCCGCGCTCCATCCCGCGGATACCGCCGGCGATATAGGTGGCGACTGCAAGCGCCGCAGCAGGATACTGCTCCTGTGGAATATGGGGAACAAAGCGTGAGGCGTCAAGATGACAGCCGAGTCCGCCTGCTGGCGTCACGACTGGGACACCGCGTTTTTCGAATTCTGCGACCATGTAAGCAATAAACTCGGGGCCCTGCGAAACGATGGAGAGATCCATCGTCTCTTCAAGCCCGACAGCAATCGCCTCAATCTCGCGAACCGACATGCCGCCATAAGTGAGAAAACCTTCATTCAGCACGATCAGTTCCTTGAGTGGGTTGACGAGTTCTGATTCTCTCATGCAGATACCACCGCCTCGCGCAAAACCGAGCTTTCTCGCAGAGAAGTAGATGATGTCGCACAGGTCGCAAACTGCCCGCATAATTTCTCGCAGCGAAAGGTTTTTACATTCATCATCTTTGACCTTTAAGAAGTAGAGATTGTCCTGAAGAAGTGACGCGTCCATGACGAGCGGAACGTTATGTTGCCTACAGATCGCTGACGTCTCTCTAAGATTGGCGAACGAAAACGGCTGTCCGCCGATCAAGTTTGTCCCGGCTTCGACGCGGACAAACGGCACCCGGCCTTTCTTTTCTTCCAAAAGCTTTGCCAGCGCTTCGGTGTCGAGATTACCCTTGAACGGGTGGTCACTTTGGCATTGAAGCCCTTCTGGATAGATAAGCTCGACGACCTCACCGCCACAACGCACGATGTGCGCTTTCGACGTCGTAAAGTGGTAGTTCATCGGGACAATATCGCCCGGTTTCACGAGCAGATCGGCGATCACTTTTTCACAACCGCGGCCCTGATGAGCCGGCAAAAAGTGTTCCATGCCGAAAATATCGCGAACTGTTTTTTCGAGCCTGAAAAAGGACTCGCTTCCTGCATACGCATCATCTGCCTGCATCATCGCCGCTTGCTGGCGATCACTCATTGCATTGACTCCGCTGTCGCTCAGCATATCGAGAAATATATCCTTGTTGCGGAGAAGATAGAGATTACTCGATGCTTCCTTAATGCGGGCGAGCCGCTCTTCGACGGGGAGCAGATTCAGCTTCTGTACAATGCGCACCTTATGGCGCTCGAGCGGGATTTTTTTGCCGTCGAAAAATGAGATGTTTTCCATACTTTCGTTCCTCCTTTACATTCTGCGGTGCACTTTAGGCTACTCGCATTTTCCGGCATTCTTCTAAGCCGGTGGGCCGGGGGACGAAAGGCAATAAAAAACGTCCTCCCCGACAAGTTTTGCCGAGAGGACGTCTGTCAACGTGATACCACCTCTCTTCACCCTCACCTCACAGTGAAGGCCTCAGCCAGTACGCCGATTTATACTGTAAAGACAAAGTGGCCGTCTTTACCCAATCGGTTATACCGTTGCGCTATCACGGGCGCACCCGTCGCCTCCTACCTCCGATTATACGGTCTCAGAACGCTGCTCTCGGAATGTATTCATCTCACCGTCTACTTTTTGCCTCACACCACCCGGCATATCTCTGTAAGCTTTCAATGAAACTACTTGTTTCCGGTCATCGCATTTATGTCGAATACTGTACCACAAAAATGTTTCTTTGCCTAGACATGGAGTTGTTAATTTTTTCTTAATCTTTTTCAGCTTTTTTCTTTTTTCTGGCCTCTATCTGGAAGGGTAAACTGTACGTGAACCTATCCCCCTGCCGTGTTGATATCGTGCCGATCATCGTGCTTTATCTAGAGCGAGTTAGGCAGATCACGGGAAAATTTTTCTGCCAGTTTCTCTTGCCAGTCGGACAACGGGGCGAGTTCACCGATAAAGGAACGCAGAATGTTCGGTTCGCGCTTAAAGCATAAGCCGCCGATCAGATCGCGGTTTTCGTAGAGCCACGTCACGCGGTCGATCGCATAGTCGATCTGACTCATGGTAAAGACGCGGCGAGGCATGGCGAGGCGCAGAAGTTCCATATCGGCCAAGATTTCGTTGCCATCAGCATCTCTACTCTCACTGAACGTACCGTGTTCCATCCCGCGAATCCCTCCGGCGATATAGAGCGCGGCGGCAAGAGCCGCGGCCGGATACTGCAATTGAGGGATATGCGGAACGAAGCGAGAGGCATCGAGATGACAGCCGAGTCCGCCCGCCGGCGTCACAACAGGCACACTGCGTTTTTCGAGTTCTGCGACCATGTAAGCGATAAATTCCGGACCTTGCGAAGTGATGGAGAGATCCATTGTCTCCTCGAGTCCGACGGCAATCGCTTCAATCTCGCGCACTGACATTCCTCCGTAAGTGAGAAAACCTTCATTCAGCACGATCAGCTCTTTCAGCGGGTTGACGAGCTCGCTCTCCCTCAAGCAGATGCCGCCGCCGCGCGCAAAACCGAGCTTTCTCGCCGAGAAGTAGATGATGTCACATAAGTCAGCGACTGCCCGTGTAATTTCTCGTAAAGTCAGATCTTTACATTCCTCGTCCCTGATCTTTAAGAAATAAAGATTATCTTGGAAAAGTGATGCGTCCAAAATAAGCGGAACTTCATGTTTTCGGCAGATTGCCGCTGTCTCCCTAAAATTGGCGAATGAGAACGGCTGTCCGCCGATCAAATTTGTTCCTGCTTCAACGCGGACAAAAGGTACCTTGTCTCCCTTCTGTTCCAAAAGCTTCTCCAATGCATCGGTGTCGAGATTGCCCTTGAAGGGATTGTCACTTTGGCACTCGAGTCCTGCCGGGTAAAGCAACGGGACAACCTCGCCTCCGCAACGCTTGATATGCGCTTTCACAGTCGTAAAGGGGTAATTCATCGGAACGATGTCGCCCTGCTGCACGAGCAGATCGGCGATCACTTTCTCACAGCCGCGACCCTGATGAGCCGGTAAAAAGTGTTCCATGCCGAAGATTTCTTGCACTGTTTTTTCGAGTCGGTAAAAGGACTCGCTGCCGGCGTACGCATCGTCGGCCTGCATCATTGCCGCCTGCTGGCGGTCGCTCATAGCGTTGACGCCGCTGTCGGTCAACATGTCGAGAAAAACATCTTTGTTGTGCAGCAGATAGAGATTACTCGACGCTTCCTTGATACAGGCAAGCCGCTCTTCAACCGGAAGCAGATTCAGCTTCTGAACGATGCGCACCTTGTGGCGCTCGAGCGGGATTTTCCTGCCATCGAAGAATGAGATGGTTTCCATGTTTTCGTTCCTCCTTTGTTTTTGCGATACCCCTTGGAAGTTCGCATATTCCGGCACTTCGTGCCTGTGGGCCGGGGGACGAATGGAAATAAAAAAACGTCCTCCCCGACAATGATGTTGCCGAGAGGACGTCTTTCAACGCGATTACCACCTCTCTTCGCCTTTACCTCACGGAAAAAGCCTCTGTCGGTACGTCGGTTCTTCGCTGCGAAGACAAAGTGGCCGTCTTCACCAAACCGGTTATACCGTTGCGCAGTTACGGGCGCACCCGTCGCCTCCTACTTCCGATCGCACGGTCTCGGGACGCTGCTCGCGGAATGCATTCACCTCATCGTCCACTATTTGCCTCGCACCACCCGGCATATCTCTGTAAGCTTTCGATGAAACTACTTGTTTCCGGTCATCGCATTTATGTCGAACACTGTACCACAGAAAATCAGATTTGCCCAGACTAAAAAAGTAAAATTTCTAATCGGGACTTCTTACAATTCCGTTAACTTAGCTCCCTCCGTATCGGTCAAGCACAGTCTAACTTTCCACTGATTTTTGCATTCTGCAAGCTGAGGGATCAACCCCTCGAGCTTATCGCCCTTTTCTCGAATAAGGAGAAGGCTAGGACCGGCGCCGCTCAAAGTGACGGCAAGTGCTCCGTTCTCCTTTGCTATCTCGATCAGTTGATCTGCCTCTTCTACAAGAGGAAATCGATAAGGCTGATGGAGGCGATCGTCAAATGCATGGCGGATGAGATGCGGGTCTCCGTTTGCTAGGGAGCAAATGCTCAGACCTAATTGCGAGAGATTGTAGGTGGCATCCGAAAAAGCGACGTTCTTAGGGAGAATTTGTCTTGCTTTCGAAGTCGATAGAGTGAAGGGTGGAATCAGAACTGCAAAAGCAAGTTTGTCGGATAGGGGCAACTTTCCCGCATAGACTTCATCACCGCGCATGCCTGAGCTCACGAGCCCCCCGAAAATAGCAGGCGCGACATTATCGGGATGCCCTTCAATGGCAGTAGCTATCTGTAAGATCTCATGTTTTGAGATCTTCTCTCCACTTATATGCTGAGCAGCAAGCACCCCTGCCACAATACAAGCGGCAGAAGAACCTAATCCTTTTCCGACAGGTATCGCATGCGGCGTGTACACGTTGAGATCGGGACCCGTTGCGTCCATCCACTCGAGAGCTCTTCTATATGCCCTGATCGTGAGGTGCTCCGGATCGGGAGAAGATGTACTCTCAAAGACAAATCGTCCGTAGATGTCTAAAGCGAGCCCCAGACTGTCAAAGCCGGGACCTAAATTACCGCTCGTGGCGGGAACGCGGACTTCAAACACGCAACACCTCCCATACTGTCCGCTCCATCTCTCCGAAAGTGCAGACTCTATTCTGAGTAATGGGTGCGTCTGCAAGCTTCGCAATCGCTTCCGGGATGGGAATGCGTGTCTTTCGACTGAGAAGCTCCACGTCTTCAATAGGATTCCTCCCAAGAGTCTCACCGAGACTCTCAAGTACAAAGCGCGGGAATTTGAAAGGACTTGCCGTCGCGACGACGATACCCTTCTCTTTTCTTCTATGGAGTAGTGCCGAGGCAACGGCAGAATGGGGATCGAGAAGTATCGCCTCTTCTCTCCACATGCGCACGATCTCCTCTCTGACTTCTTCTTCCGCTACGCGCCCGGAGGAAAAACCGTCGATTATATCTTCCCAGATAAATTTCCTATGCGCCTCCAACTCATGCATGGCAGCTCTAAGCGCCTTCTCTCCTCCCTTTTCAAAGAGAAGTCGCTCGAGATTACTGCTGACTAGGATGTCCATAGAAGGGGAATTCGTCAAAATGAGTTCTCGCCCCGCATTATAATGACACGTCTTAAAAAAGACATCGAGGACATCGTTCTCGTTGGTGGCGACTAAGAGTTCCTCAATGGGAACACCCATTCTTCCCGCCCAGTGAGCGGCAAGAACATTACCGAAATTCCCCGTCGGTACACAGAATCGCAACGTCATCTCCTCTGTATGAAGCGCCGCGAATACATAATACACAATCTGCGCAAGGAGCCTTCCAAGGTTGATGGAATTGGCTGATGCAATATCATAGCCAAAGCGGGAGAGCTTCGCGCGGAATGCAGCGTCTTTCAGCATGGCTTTGACGCCGCGTTGTGCGTCATCAAATGTACCTTCTAGCCCGATGACAGTCGTATTTTTTGAAGCTTGTGTGAGCATCTGCCTTTCCTGAAGTGGAGAGACACCGCCTTTGGGATAAAAGACAATAACCTCAAAACCCTCCACATCAGCAAAACCCTCCATCGCTGCCTTCCCCGTATCGCCGCTCGTCGCCGTTAAGAGGAGATGTTTTGAAAATGAGCTGAGATGTTGTTTCGCATAAGTCATCAGATGCGGAAGCAGACAAAGGGCCATATCTTTAAAGGCAAGCGTTGGACCGTAAAAAAGCTCGAGCACATAAAAGGACTCTCTTTTGACAAGTTTGACTGGAGGAACCGTTGCAAAACGCGCATACGCCTTTTGAGCGGCTTCTTCTAGCTGCGCCTTGCTTATCAGAGAAAAGAAGGGACTCAGAACCTCTGCACAAAGGGCTGAATAGGAGAGTTCTTTGAGAGCCGCCCTACTTGAAAGGGCGGGGAAAGACTGAGGGACATAAAGCCCGCCATCAGGCGCGAGCCCTCTTAAGATCGCCTCTTCTGCTATGATTGGCTGAGCATTCCCTCTCGTGCTTATATACTTCATCATTCACCCAGCGCTATCGCTACAGCTTCTCGCGGCAAAGCTGCTTTAAGTACATTGTAGGCCACAGGGGTTGTTATCCAGACATTTTCTTCCAGTTGCTGATCGACACCAAACTCAAGGGGAACAGCGCTACGGATATAAAAGCGGGCCTTTTTTTGATAGGGAATGATTCGAAGCCCCTCAACACCCAAAGGACTTTCTTTTCGCCTTAGCGAAAAGAAAACATCTTCAAGGTCAGAAAGCATCGCATGAGCCGTCGGATAACGGCCTGCACCGAAACCCCGGAAGCCAAAACTAATAAAATGATCTCCGAAAACCTCCACGCCGTTCTCAGGTCCATCCATGGATATGAGAAAGTCGCTATGAGGGAGAGCCAAAGGATGTACAGCGGCTTGGATACATTGATTCTCTTTAAACGCTTGGGCGACAAGCCTCACTGCGTATCCCATGTGAGAAAGACAAGAAATATCTCTCAGCTCAATACCAGTAATACCCTCTAATACAATATCTTTCTCATCTACTTTCCCGCGAAATGCAAGAGTAGTGAGTATGCGGAGCTTTCTCCTCGCATCAAATCCTCCGACATCGTCGATCGGATCGGCTTCAAGATAGCCGAGAGCTTTTGCTTTTTCGAGCACATCTTCGTAGGATGTCTGTTCCTTTTGCATTTTAGTAAGTATGTAGTTACAGCTTCCACTCAAAAGACCACGTAGTGCTCGAATTTCACCATGTACACTTAATTCCTGAAGTGGTTTGATGAGAGGCATCCCTCCCCCAACACTTGCTTCATAGAGAAGATAGACCCCATATTCCTCAGCAAGAGCACTGAGCTCTTCAAGATGTAGACTGAGCACTGATTTATTAGCCGTGATAACGTGTATCCTTTTCTCCAGCGCTTCCTTAATCAGTGCATAGCCAAGGGATATATCCCCTGTAACTTCTATAAGAATCTCCACCTCACCGTCATTAAATATCTCTTTTGCATCACAGATAAGTTCGGCACCATATAGACCAACGTCTCTTTCTCTCTCACGATCGCGCACGAGAACATAACAGATATCGACCTCTTCCCCGAGTCGTCTTTGAATTTCCTCTCTCCTTTTCTGAAAGAGATCCATAACACCCTGACCTACTGTCCCGTATCCGGCAAGGGCAATTTTGATCATGGTTGCCTCCTAGTCATTTCTCTACAATCCATACCACATATGATGCGGTACCTTTTCCCACATTGTCGGCGACGATCAAATCACCAACTTCTTGCACATCTGCGTAGTACTTAGCAACTACCTTGCTCTTTAAAAGCCTCGTACAAAGCGACAACCGCTTCGTCGGCGTCTTCATTTTCTACTCCGACCAAAATGCTTAATTCACTTGATCCTTGTGAAATCATACGGATATTAATGTTCGCTTGGGCAAGAGACGTAAAAAGCTTTGCCGCCACACCCTTTGTACGGATCATACCTTTCCCGACAACGACCACCAGTGCAAGACCAGGATGCGTCATCAGTCTATGTGGTCGACAGTACATGCGAATCTCTTCTAATATTTTGTCTAGCTTTCCAACGAGCTGTTCTTCCGAGACGATGACGCTGACTGAGTCGATACCCGAAGGCGTACCTTCCACAGCCACCCTGTTGCTTTCAAAGACACTCAGAAGCTTTCGCAGAAAACCTCTATCCTCTCGCATCTTTGTTTTCTCAAGAGTAAAGACTCGAAAATTCTTCTTGACAGCGATCCCCGTCACGATTCCCCTCTGCACACCGTTGTCTGAAATCAATGTACCGGGATCTTCCGGAAGAAGAGTCGATCGAATCTGTAGCGGAATCCCTGCCTTGGCAACGGGGAAAACCGCATCCGCTTGGAGCACTTGGGCACCCATGTAACTGAGTTCTCTGAGCTCGGGATATGTCATATAGCGCATCGGCTTCGGACGCTTGACGATCTTAGGATCAGCCATTAAAAGCCCCGGCACATCCGTCCAATTCTCATACAAAGACGCGTTCAGGCCGGCCGCTAGCAGTGAACCCGATACATCCGAGCCACCTCTGCGAAATGTCGTCAGTGTGCCGTCTGGAAGAGCACCATAAAAACCCGGCACAACGACTCTCTCTAGAGGATCTACGATCTCTCCGATGCGCCTGAAGGTCTCTTCTTCATCCAACTCGTCCTCAAAAGAAAAACGAACGACGTCGGCGGCATCGACAAAATGCCATCCAAGGTAGTCTGCCATCAACTGCGCACACAGATACTCTCCTCGACTCGCACAGCTGGCGGCACTTGCACCCGAACCAATATGCTGATTGACCTCTTCGATGAGCCCCTCAATATCGAGTGAAAGCCCCAATTCAAGACTAATCTTTCGAAATCTCCCCGCTATCTGTTCAAAGATTTCATCGTAGTGGAAACCCGCTGAGGCAAGCTGAGCACACATAAGAAGCATGTCCGTCACCTTAAATGGTTCCTCTGAAGACTTCCCCGGAGCAGAGACGACCACCACCCGTCGGTTGGGGTCTGCCTCCACGATCTTTTTTACTCTTTTAAACTCTCGCGCTCCCGCAAGGGAACTTCCGCCAAATTTACAGACGATGCGTTCCATTTTACCTCTATCTTCTCCTTGTAAATTATCGAGCTAAGTGCAACACTGTATCATAGTATGCACTCTATGGTGCCCCATAACCCGAACATTTTCCAGACTATTTTTTGAGCATAAATATACCCTTTAGAACGTTCAGTTTGTTAAATTATTCCCAAATATGCTCTGAAAAGTCACTGTATCAAGAAATATTAATGCTGACTAACGGATTGCATCCGTACCATCGTCTTTTTTTGCCAACGGACTGCTATTGCAGTACAAGCGAGCGATAGCTCGGGGCATGTAAAAGAATCAGGGTGGCACCACGCAAATAAGTTCGATGCCTCATTTTTGTTCGTACTGATCACGGTGCTAATACCTAAAATCGAAGGAGAAAGAAAACAAGCTACATCTTACCGGCCTTTTCTGCACATTTTTCTATCGCTTCTATGACAGCATATCTGAACGAATTTTTTTCAAGTGTAGCGATGGCTTCTATCGCAGTACCTCCCGGTGAGCAAACATTATCCTTGAGTATTCCAGGATGTGTCTTGGACTCGAGAAAGAGATTAGAGCTACCGTTCATGAGCTGTGCAGCTGCCAAATAGGCATCATCTCTACTTAGGCCACATTTTACGGCACCGTCCGCAAGAGCTTCTAAAAACACAAATATCAATGCAGGGCCGCTTCCTGTGAGAGCCGTCATCAAGTTAAACAGTCTTTCTTCCTGTTCCTTAACGATGCCGCAGGAGTTGAAGATTTTAAACACCGTATCTTTGTCTTCGTCTGTACAATTATCGTTAAACGCTACGCTCGTCATACCTTTCCCTACAGACATAGGAATGTTGGGCATGGCCCTGACGATTTTTAGGCTTTTATCCGTTAAATATGAGGTGAGCCTTGCGATCTCCACACCTGCTGCAAAAGAAATGATTATATGATCGGAGCTCAGCGTTCTGTCTATTTCGGTAAGCACCGTTTCGATCATGTTGGGAACCACAGCGAGAACGATTATGTCAGAATGTTCGACGAGATAAGCATTGACGTTTGTAACGTCCGGATCGAAATTCTTCTTTATGTTTTCGAGAGTCTTTTCGTTAATGTCAGAAATGATAAAATCCCTTTCGTCATATTCTCCGCTTTTTGTCATGCCCTTAAATAGGGCAAGGCCCATATTACCGCCACCTATGATTCCGATTTTCATTCAACATTCCCCCTTATCAACGTGTACCGAACTTTGTCATCAAATATATCGAGGACTGCTGTCGGTGAAGGCTTGCCCCTAGTAATGGCGAGGGAGCAACCGTATTGTGAAAGCAGTTTTGCGGCTTTTATTTTGGTCGTTACACCTCCTGTGCCGAAGCTTCCTTCCTCACCTTCTTCTACCTCGAGCGTATCTAAATCTTCTATGTATTCAAGAAGCTTGGCATCTTTATGCTCTTTAGGGTTTTTGTCATAAATTCCCTCAATATCGGTCAAAATGATGACCAAATCGGCTGCCCACAGTGTGCCCACTCTTGCGGCGAGCAAATCATTGTCGCCGATTTTTATCTCTTCAACGCAAACTGTGTCGTTTTCGTTGATAACAGGAATGACATCTTCATCAATCAGAGTAAATAAAGTATTTCTGATGTGTAAGTTACGATTGTCATCTATCATATCGTCTTTTGTAAGCAGTATCTGAGCGATGTGCAGGTCTTTTTCAAGGAAAATGCGTCTATATTCCCCCATCAATGCCACCTGCCCTATAGCGCACAGTGCCTGCTTGTAGTTCATATCTTCTTTTCTGGACCATTTATTGATTGAGCCGACTCCTGTCATTCTGGCACCAGATGTCACGATGATGATTTTTTTGCCGTTGTCCATCAGTTTTTTGCACTGGGTGGATAAATTCCTCAAAAACTCCTCGTCGATCTTGCCGTGCTGATCGACAACCGTGGACGAACCAATTTTTATAATTATTTTACCAGCTTTGTTGATGATATCTTTTTTGTGCATCATGTCCATCACATGCCCCTATCTTATTTGACCGTCACCAAATATGATATATTTCTCCGATACGAGATTTTCGAGTCCTACGGGACCTCTAGCGTGCATCTTCTGTGTGGATATGCCTATTTCAGCACCTAATCCAAACATTCCTCCGTCCGTAAATCTTGTCGATGCATTGACATATACGGCCGCTGCATCGACCTGATCCTGAAATTTGAGTGCGTTTCTATAGGAATTGGTAACGATACACTCTGAATGCATCGTACCGTACGTATTGATATGCTCGATCGCTTCGTCTACATCGGTGACCACCTTTACTCCGATAATGTAATCGAGATATTCTATAGACCATTCGTCTTCCTTTATGAGTGTTGTATTAGGAAGTATGGCGTGTGATACGTCGTCTGTACGAAACTCGAGATAAGCAGATGTCTCCTGAAAAAGTATGGGTAATATTTCTTCCGCTATATCTTTATGCAGAAGCAATTTTTCGATAGCATTACACACTCCGACTCTTTGAAGCTTGGCGTTCTTAAATAATTTCACCGCCATTTCTTTGTCGTAGTCCTTATCGATATACATATGGTTGTTGCCCTCGCCCGTTTTAATTGTAGGCACAGTAGCATTCTTGACGACTCTCTCGATGAGATTCTTACCGCCGCGAGGGATAACAAGATCTACCACATCATTTGCCGTTAAGATTTCATCGATAATACCTCGGTCCGTATCCTTAACAAGATGGATCACGCTTTCCGGTATACCGGCGTTTCCAAGTCCTTTTTTGATGGCATTTTCGATGGCTATATTCGATTTCATGGAGTTGGACGAGCCTCGGAGTAGTACGGCATTTGATGACTTAAATGTAAGGACGAAGCTGTCCAATGTTACATTCGGTCTTGCCTCGTAAACGACGGCAATAGCGCCAAGAGGTACTGAAATCTTGATCAATCTTAAGCCGTTCTCAAGAGTGTTGACGAAAGTTGATTTGCCCACAGGATCTTCTAAACCGATAACATCGTAGATGGATTTAATCATGCCGTCGATCCTGCCTTCGTCCAAATAGAGCCTGTCGAGCAGAGCTTTCGACATGTTGTTTTCTTTTCCTGCCGCAACATCCTTGGCGTTTTCGCTGATTATAATATGTTTATCTTCCTCGAGAGCTTTGGCGACAAACTCCAAGGCTGTATTTTTGGTCTTTGTATCGCACGTAGCCAAGAATTTTTTGGCGGACACTATATCATTTTTATATTTTTGTAAATACATACAAACCTCTCACCCCACACTTTTTATAAAGATCGATATCTACAATTTCCCAGATGTTACTCTGATATGTTCTACATTATAGAACAAACTACAGCTTTTCAGAAAAGTATTTTAGCGAAAAAAGTGTATTAAAATTCATATAATAGAAATTAATTGGGTTTTGATTTATCTTACCTCAAGAAGTATCAACTATTGCGAACCTACATTGAATTTTTAAAGAAAACAAGAAAAAACACTTAAACCTGGTATCATCGACAAATTGAATTCATTACCTCTGCGTTCTCGACCCCTTGAACAACTTTTCAAGTTCGAGCCTTTTATTCTTTTTAACACCGGAAATTCCCATTTTGTCGAAAATGCGTGAAAGATGATTTTGAACAGTTCCAGTAGTAATATGAAGTTTTTTACCAATCTCCGCTGACGTCATCCGCTGAGCTGCAAGCTTTGCTATTTCGAGTTCTCTTTCAGAAAGCCCGTAATCCACATACTTTTCAAAATGTTCACGGAGTATTTTGTCCCGTCCTGCCTGCACCGTCTCTGAAAGTTCAAGTATTTTATCGATATATTCTGCGTATTCTTCTTTCTCTTTGAATTCCGATAGTTGTTTTGAGATATAGGTTTTGTTTTCTGCAAAGGGCATAAGGATATTATCCGGCATAGCCAAACTTAAAGCGGTTGTCAGTTCTTCCAGAGCATCTTCCGTTCTACCTATTTTTTCGAAGGCAGCCGCAAGCTGAATATGTAGCCAAAGCATACACAGCACATTATTGAATATACTATATAGCTTTTTGCATTCTTCTCTTCTTGCAATAAGAGCTGTGTACTCGCCCTTGGCCAAAAGCAGCTGATTGTAATACGTATGGAGCATGGGCCTGGCAGGGAACATCGTGAGCGTCTTGGAGAGACTGCCTTCCGCCAGCCATGCGGGTATATCCTGAGGACGGTTCAGTGACGAAGCGATAAACATCTGACAGATATCCAAAGTATTCAGCAAAGTATATTGCTTTTCTTTACGGAGCAACTCTCCAAAATTCTGCATGCTCTTTCTGACTTTATCGTAGTTTCCACGCAAGAGTTCCAGCCTCATCGTCAAAAATTCACTCGTAAGCATCACACTGAATTGATTGTTGCTTTTGGCTGCCGACATGGCCATCTTGTTTGCAATATCGGCGTCAATAAATTCTCCGCGCTCATAGCGGAGTTCTGCCTCGAAACCGTGTTCAGCACCGTTGCCATGTCCGTTCGACACGTGATAATAATATGGCATGCAGTCCTTCATCTCTTCATTCTCGGCATCGGCAAAACCGACACGCCTGTGATACATCATCAAAATAGAGGGCGCTGAAAAGGTCCATGCACCTTTCTGATCTATACTGTATGTCGCTCTCCCGAGTAGTGAGCAGGCCCTCCTATGGTACGCGCTCATCGCAGAAATGTTGTTGTAGGCGGTAAAGCTCTCTGAAATCTCCGCATCACCCAAAAGATTATTCTTTTCTTCATCTGAAAGTGTCTTGTTCTTTTCGAGCGATCTCAAAAGAAGTGATTTTAATCGTTTCAGCTCCGCGATATTATTAAAAGCGAACATTTTTACCATACATGCCGTCAAGGCGTTAGGATTCTGCAAGAGTATTTCTTCCGGACAGTTATCTATCCATGAGAAAAAACTCTGTGCATGTTCGGCATTCAAGCTTTTGGCTCTGTCTTGTTCGATGCAAGATAAAATCTTTTCGTAGTTCTCCGCCTTTGCGTAAGCAAAGTAGGCAGGCACATAATCCTCCTGTTCAATAAACCAATCGCCTAAACGCGTGTAGCTTCTTTTTTGATAGTCCAACGGTTTTTGTGAGAAAAAATATCGCGTACACTGCTGGAGCATGTGATGGTAGCGGTATAGATAATCTGTCCTCGTAATAAAGGCATTATTTTTAGAGAGAGAGTTCAGGAGTTCCGCGCTATCGTTATCGTGACCGCTTTCTCCCCACAGATAAGCAGCCTGCTCTTGAGTAAACTCGTTGCATATTCCTATTAAAATTAAGAACTCCCGTTCCTCTTCGCTCAGAGGTTCCAATAAAACTTCGTTGATTAAACTGAATATATCGGTCGAGCTGGAGAGCCATTTTCCATTTCTGGCATACGATTTGAAATTCAGATAGACAATGGAAAACCAACCCTCACTTAAAATCGACAATTCGTCGAGCTCTTCTGCCGATGCCCTGACATCACAGTGCTCCGCGTAGTCATACAGTTCCTGTTTGTTTAAGCTCAAATCGTAAACGGCAATCTCGTAAAGCTGATGACCGAGTCTCATTTTCTCCTCTTCATTGAAAATCTGATTGCGCGACAGGAGCACAATGTGAATATTGCTCGGCAGGTTCCTTGCGAAAAACAATACAAGTGACGTGATCACCTTTGAAAACAGAAGGTGAAGGTCATCGATAATAAAGTAAATATCCTTTTTAAACTTCGAAAAAGCGGCATCCAAAATCTCTGCACACATGGAAAGCGCCTGAACATCTCTCGGATAGGTGAGTGTCATCAATTGTTCGTACAAATCGGGGATCCCCCTGAACATCTTGCAGAAGTCCGTCCAAAAATCGGTAACGGAATTTGACATGATGATTTGTCTAAAGAAAAGAGAAGATTCGTTTCTTTTTGTTCTGCGTGTCGACCACCATTTGATGGCGGTCGTTTTCCCATACCCCATAGGAGCGATCACCGTTGTAATCGGATGGTTACCGATTACGGAAAGCCTGTCTTTTAGACGTTGCGTTATAAAAATATCGTCCAAGTGTGAAATGGCCACAGCAAGCTCCTTCTGTTATGTCGTGCGAAACGCCTTCCTGTTCACCATTATTTTATATCTTTGTGTTTTTCACTTCAAGTTATGGCCTGATTATTGACATGAAGAGGTATTCAGAACGGTCAAAAATAGAGTATGATAATGCTTAAAGAACGCGAGTATTGTTAACGTTGTTAATATGCGATGATGAGATGGGCGATGCTCCATGTCGTTCTATCGGGTTCATGTCGACGAGTGTAAAGAATGGTCCGAGTCGGCTGGTTTTAGCATCGGAATAATAGAAAAAGCAGGTACACTTATGACTGAATGGTCGAAATATGTTCAGACTCCGACATTTCTTGAAGCCACACGTATGATGATGTTCGATCCTGATACGCGAGATGTGCTTATTAAGTGGACGGGCATCAAGAACGGGATGCGCGTGCTGGATGTGGGTTGCGGCACCGGCGCTTTGACTTTCTTTCTAGCTGAAGGTGTGAGCGGCTGCGAGTTTGTCGGGCTTGATATTGACGCACACTTCATAGCCATTGCCAACGAAAAGAAGGAAGAGTACGCCAAAGGCGGTAACAGCTTTACGTTTGTGACGGGTGACGCATTGAAGTTGCCCTTTGAAAACGCTTCCTTTGACGCTGTGGTGTCGCACACTTTCCTGACCAATGTGCCGGATCCTCATTTGGCGCTGCGTGAAATGATGCGCGTCGGACGCACGCTGAGTCCGGTCACATCGATCACGGCTCAGTCCTTTGAATTTATTCCTGCGCATCCGGGTTTCTACGAAAAGGATCATCTTGCGTATTACGAGGAATGGGCGGAACTGTTTATCAAACTTTATGCCGCGTACGAAGAGGTGCTGCCGAAAAAGGATTATCTTTTGGGTTGTCATCCTGTTCTTGTGCCCAAGTTGTTTTCAGAGGCGGGCATGTGGGATATCAGAATGCATTCTCTTGGGAAAAGCTGTTCAACGAGTAATGCGGCGATGGAGGATGCTGATAAGCGCCGTTATCTTGAGCTTTTATACGAAGCGGAGCTTGAGAAACTTGACGCGTTTTATGAGCTTGAGGCATTTCGTGAGAAAATTACGGACAAGGAAGCGGATAGATTCCGTGAGCTTATGAAACTTCGCAACGACTTGTTGCTTGCGGAGTGCGGCGAGAATACCGTCTGGGAATGGTATGGAGGAGCCAGTCTCGTGATGACCGGTATCGTGCCGCCAACGCTGCGTACGTTGTTGCGCATGACGGGCAAGGACGGGGGAATCTCGAAACAAGATTAGGGATGGATGAGGATGTACGAGGATAACAGACCGCTTGCCGTGCTGACGCAAAGATATCCGCAGCTCACACTTGCGGTTGAAGCCGGTATGTCTCAGTCTGATGAGTACAGGGCGATCACTCAGCGCGGGAGGATGCCAGTTGCTCTGCCATATACCTTTTCTGACTGCGAGGCTACCGAACTTTATACAGAACATACCGAAACCGGTGATGTGGAGATACTCGTGTTGCCGGACAGGAGCGACTTTGTGCGCTTCGTGCAGGTCATGGCGTACCGTTGTGAGCCCCGCGAGGTGCCTCCATCGATGGGTGCCGTCACAATAAACAACATAAACAACTGGCGCAGAATAGAGGCACATAAAAACGCTTACCTGCTGTCTGGCAAGACTGACTGGGAAGAGGAATTTAAGAGATTTACCGCCGTGCCTCAAAATTATCGCGACTCGATTATCGCGCTGTCAAACGGCGCGTACAGCGCGCTGCCTTACACTGAAACAAACTGCGAAAGCGATGAGGAGTGGATACGCGCGTCTCTGACCATTCGCAAATATCACGAACTGACGCACTTTGTAAGCCGTAGGCTGTTTCCCGCTAACAAGGAAACGTTGCGCGACGAGGTCTTAGCTGATTGCGTAGGTATCTTCGCGGCGTTTGGGGAATATGACATTTCCTTAGCACAAAGGGTACTCGGAATATACAGCGGCGAATACAGGACGGGAGGACGGCTTGCGAACTATACCGAAAGCGACGAGGAACTGGCTTTGTGGGTAGCGCGGGCGATGGAGCTTACGGAAAAGGTTGTTAACTTTGTTAAAGCGCACGGTGAACTTTCGCCGCTTCAGCTGCATCTCGCGCTGGAGCGTGAAGGGATAGGGCTGTAATCTAAGTTATTGCATTCTTGCGTGCAATCTCACATATCACTGCCTTGGCGCTTGAACCGCAAAACGTGCCTTCATTATAATAAATGCACAGGATGGAGAATCATATGACAATAGAAAAAAATGTAGACAAAGATAAGGTTGAGATCATTCTTGAGGGCAGGCTTGATACCCAAACGGCTCCTCTGCTCGATCTTGAGATGGCGGGACTTACCGATATGCGCACCGTAGAGATGGACTTTGCCAAGCTCGACTATGTATCGAGTGCGGGCCTTAGGGTGTTGCTCAATGTACAAAAGCGTATGAATGCGTCAGGCGGGAAATTTGTTATACGAAACGTCAACGAGTCTGTCATGGAGGTGCTCGAGATGACAGGTTTCGCGAATATACTGACCATCGTATGAGCCGCACATAGTTTGAAAATACGCCATATCAGGCGTGATTGACGTTGCCATGCACGTATGATCCGCACATAGCTTGAGAAGACACTGTCATTTCGGGTAAACATGGGTGCAAGAGCCGCCGTGAAGCTTTTTGCTTCGCGGCGGCTTTTGATGCTTATCTTATGCTATCTGGCGGCGCGCAAGTTCTGCGAACCTGCCGTTTAGCGCCATCAACTCCTCATAGTTACCGGATTCGACGAGCCTTCCGTCCTCCAAAACCAATATTCGGTCGCAGGTCATGACGGTGCTTAAGCGGTGGGCGATGACGACACGCGTTGCGTGGAGCTTTTCAAGGCTTTCACATACAAGCGCCTGGTTCACGTTGTCAAGAGCGCTGGTCGCCTCGTCGAAATAGATGATATTCGGGTTATTTACGATGGCGCGCGCGATGAGTATGCGTTGACGCTGGCCGCCTGATATCGTGCCGGCGCCCTCCGAAACGACTGTATGAAGTCCCATGGGCATCTCGTCGATGTCATCCTTTAAGCCGACTGCCTCAATGACCTCTATGACGCGCTCCTTAGATATGTCTCCGCCGGTGATGGTGATGTTTTCGTATATGCTTCCTGCGATGAGCTGACCGTCCTGCAACACCACGCCTAAGCGCTTCCTAAGCTCACGCTTGTCAAGGTTGTCGATGTCCTTGTCATCATAGTATATTTTGCCAAGCGTTGGCTTTTCAAAACCCAGAAGGGTCTTTAGGAACGTTGATTTGCCGGAGCCGGAGGAACCGACTATGCCTACGTATTCGCCCGGATTTATGACGAAATTAATATCGTTTAGGATCATAGGGCCTTCTTCACTGTAACGGAAAGACAGATTGTTGACCTCAATCTTACCCTCAAGCTTGCCGGTGATCACGGCGTTCTCCTCGTATTCTTGCGGGGTCTCGAGCACTACCTTTACGCGCTCGTACGTGGGAATCACGTTGTTGACCTGTAAAAATGCCGATACAACGCCGATCATCGCGGCAGAGAATGCTCCGAAGGCTGAGGTGAAGCCTATGTATTCACCGAAAGAGATACCGAGATCCTTGGCAATCATCATGTAATAGAATACTGTGGTGAACACCACGCCTAGAAACAGGTTGACGTTAGAGGCGAGGTTTGATAGTCGCTCGTTTTTAATATGTACCTTTTTTACCTCGACATATGGTTTAAGATATTGCAGAAGCGCCCTGTTTTCCACACCGGCGATCCTTATTTTTGCAATGCCGTTAAGTATTTGGTACATCAGTGAGGAGAGCTTTGAGTTGCCCTCCGCAATTTTCTTCTCGCATTTTACCTGCAAAAGACCGAATGTTGCCGTGATCGCCATGTTGATGAGAATCATTAAGATGCCGATCCATGCCATTTTTTTGGCGTATTTGAACATTCTGAACAGATACAGCAACGAGAAGATGGCAGATAACAGCGTTGTCATTGCTACCTCGGAGATTAGCTTGAATATCGCCGAAATGCCAAGGGCGCGGGTAGCAAGATCCGCGCTTTCGTAGTCATTGTAGAAGCTGATGGGCATGTTGTACAGGCGATCAAACACCGCGCTCTGTACGCCGATCTCCATCGCGTTGGAAGAACGGAATATCGCCAAGTTTTTGACCATGGTAAATGCGAGGTTACCCAATGAGAACGCGAGTATCAGAAGGCTGATCTGTACCAGTGTGTTCTGGTCGCCCAGAGGAATATAACTGTCGAATATTTTCTCATTTAAGTACGGCAGCAAAAGACCGATCAGCGTGCCGAACAGCGCAAAAAGCAACATGTTGAAAATATCGCTTCGCCGCACACTTTTCATACCGAAACGAATAAGATCCTTTACGCCGATGCTCTTATTTTCGAAAGGGCGGTAGATCATATGTGCCTGAGGCCGCACTGTCTTTGCGACCTTGGCGGTGACGCGTACCACTTTACCGCCCCCAAGATCGACAAGTACATATTTGCCCATGCCTTTCGGCAGGCACAGCATCGGGTGACCGTCCTCAGCCGCATAGACGATGAGGGGACCCGCGTCAGCTTTGAACCAGTTTTCCTCGAGCAAAAGGTCGCGATAGATGAAGTGCGATACTCTCGAGATATCCTCGATGGTAAAGCGTCTGCCGCAGGCTTCCCTGATGTCGTCGATGGGCGCGATGTGTATTCCCTCGTGATGACAGAGGACAGCCAGGGTGTCATACAGCAGGTTGCCGGAGCTGTACGCTTTGGCTCCAAGTGCGCTTTTCTTTTTGAAGAGTCTTAATATGACGGAGAGACTTTTTTCATAGGTCGTCTTTTGCTCTTCCGAGACGGCGTAGATATAGCCCTCCTCGGTGACGAGCCGCATGTTCACGCGCTCGACAATTTCATCTGCGAAATCCTCAATGTCATAGAGACTCAGCTTGATCCTGTCTGCAAAGTCGGCTACCGTTTCCTTGAGCAGCTCGTTATGTTCTGTAAGCGTCGTTTCGTTGAGTCCGACCAACATGAACATCCATGTGCCGAATTCCTCAGTCTCATGATACATAGCGGGTATCCGGCCGCCCTGCTCGACTTCGGCTATCAAGGTGCGGCGCCCGGTCTCGTCTTCATCGATCAGCTGCACTGCGTACACAAGCGCGATTCCGTTTTCTACGGTGTAGGAGCGGAAGGGATCATACGTAAGGTGAGCTTGAGGACCTTTTAATGTAATATGCTTCACGTCTGACACCTCCTAAATCGTGCTGATGAGCTTCTGGTAATGCCCCGGAACGTTCATCAGCTCTTCATGTGTGCCGCGCTGGACGATCTTACCCCTGTCCATGACGATGATCTCGTCGCAGTCGCGAATCGCGCTCAGCCTGTGCGCGATGATGATGCATGTGCAGCCTCTGCGCTTGATGTTATCCATAATCTCCTTTTCGGTCATGGGGTCGAGTGCACTTGTAGCTTCGTCCATGATCAGTATTGTGGGATTGGAAACCAGCGCCCGCGCTATCTCAAGCCTTTGTCGTTGACCGCCGCTCAAATTGCGACCGCCCTCGGATAAGTAGGAGTCATACGCGCCGGGTCTTTTTGTTATGACATCGTGTATGCACGCGTCCTTTGCCGCCTGTAAGATGTCCTCATCACGCAAGGTGTCGTTCCACATCGTTATGTTGTCGTGTATCGTGCCTGAGAACAACGATATTTCCTGACTGACCGTAGAAATGGAGCTGCTCTGTATCTCAGGAGGGATGTTGCGCAGCGAGTCGCCGTCAACCGTGATATCGCCGCTCCACGGCATATAAAGTCCACTGATGATCTTGGATACGGTCGACTTGCCGCTCCCGGACGCGCCCACGAAGGCGATGCTGTTACCGCTTTGGAGCTTGAAGTTGAAGTCCTCAATCAGCGGCTTCTCGAGCTTGCTGTAGCCGAAGGAGATGTCGTGCAGTTCGATTTGGCCTGACAGTTTTCCGGTGCGCTCGACTTTGTCTTCACTTTCCTTAAAGACCTCGTCCTCCTCATGGCGCAAGATGTCGTCCACGCGGCTCATATCCGCCTTAATCTGCTGAATCTTTTGCACGAAGCCTACCAGCTCATTAACCGGCGCGATGAAAGCGGCCAGCAGTGTATTGAAGGCGATCAGCATACCTGCTGTCAACTTGCCTTGTATAACGAACACGCCGCCGATCATGAGCACCAGTATATTGCAGATCTGCGACGTGATCTCCGGAACGGAGTTGACAATCTGCTGCAGCTTGCCGTAGGACTGCTTCTGCACCGATGATTTCGCGTAATAGCCCAGCACGCGGCTTGCGTATTGGTTTTCAACGCCGGACGCCTTGAGCGTCGTGATGATGTTAATGCCGGAGAATATGACACCCGTCATCTTGCCCTGATCTTGCTGCATCTTCATGATGGAGCGCGAGATGGTGTCCGACGTGAGCTTGATGATCGTGAAATTAATGATGATGGAGCCGATGCCGATAAGCGTCAGCAACGGACTGTACGACAGCAACAGTATGAGGTAGAAGGCAGAGACGATAAGGTTCAATATAGACTGAGCAAGATCGCCCGCGATGAATTCAGCTACACTGTTGTTGTTGGATACGCGGGAAGCCAGATCACCGGCGTACCTCTGGTCAAAGAAAGACATCGGCAAGCGGAACATGTGCGACAGGAGCCCGTGCGCCGATATCAGCGCCAGCTTATTTTGGAGCTTTACCAGTATTGTGTTGCGGTAGAACGTGATACCGGCCTGAAAAAGCGCCGAGCCCAACATTGCGATAATAAGTATTTTGAGCCAGTCCGTACTGCCTCCTATCAGTATGTCGTCGATGAATATCTGCGAGAATATCGGGGTCAAAAGTCCCGGGAATACTAAGAATATACCTAAAAGTATCAGGTAAAGTATCGCTGATCTCTGGCCCTTTAAGCGCTGCCTGGCATAGTTGACCAGCGTGCGAACCTTTTTGCTTTTGGTAAAGCTTTCAGTAGGCCAGAAAAACAAGACGACGCCGGTGAAGCCTTCGTCCAGTTCCTGTATCGTAAGTTTCCTGCGTCCATGTGCAGGATCATTCAGATATGCATATTTGCCCTTGACACCCTCAAACACGACAAAATGGTTGAAGTTCCAGTGTATGATGCAAGGTAGACGGTCTTCTTTCAGCAACGCATCAAGGCCCATTCGATAACCCTCTGTTTCAAAGCCATACTTTCTCGAACCTTGCATGATTTTGCTGGCGCGACAACCGTCGCGGCTGACGCCTGTATCGACGCGCAGCTTGTCAAGAGGTACGTATTTGCCATAGTATGCCATGATCATGGCAAGCGATGCGGCGCCGCATTCGGTACCCTCCATTTGAAAAATAGTGGGCGTTTTTACATACTTTTTCAAAACACACCCTCCTAATCAGACTCTTCTACTTTGACTTTCAGTTTTTCCTTCAGGTATGGCAGAAGCTTGGTAATGGGGGCTTTGCTGTCTGTTATGACATTGGCGGAGATCACGGTACCATCGCCTATGGAAATCTCAGCACCCTTCTTGTTCGACCATTCATAGCCGCTTGCGGTAGTGTCATCACGGTTTATGGCGACTATGACCTCCAGGGACGGTCCCTGCTGCTGCAAACCGCTGACCATAAGATCGTCACCGACTCGATCGCGCATCTCTTGCGTAGAGGCGGGACTGCTTGCGACGGAAGTTATCTTCCCGTTCATATGACCGAATTCCTGCTCGTTGACAGTGCTGGGGGTAAGCCTAACCTCCATGCCGGGCTTAAGCTTTTTGGCGTCCGTTAAAGGAACAAAGAACACCGCAATCATATCGTCCACGTCTATGGATTTGAGCTTTAGTATCTCTGTACCTGCGCCGATGATCTGGCTCTTCTGTATGGACAGTGACGTAACGATACCGTCGCCTACTGCCTTTATCTCAAGGTTGTCAAGGGCCTTATTCAGCTTATCGCGCTCGACGTTAAGCTCAGACAACAGCGCGCTTTTAGTCATATTAAATTTGTCCTTAAGGGCGAGCAGGTTCGCGTCTGTACCCATTTCGTTACCCCCAAGCTGTATCTTCATACTCTGGAGATTGGAGCGCATGCTGCTGAGCGTACTGTACGCGCTGCTGTACAAAGAGTTTTTCTCGTTGAAGGCAAGGTATAGCTTTTGCGTGTTGGCAGCGACACTGTCCTGTGATTTCACAGCCTTTTCATATTTCGCCAATTTTGTGTTGAAGTTCTTCTGCTTTTTAGCCAGATCCTGCTGAGCCACCTTCGCTGCCTGCTGTGCCTGCTGATACTGTTGCTGAGCCGCAAGTGTTATCGGGTCAGCATCACCATAGGTAGCTAGAGCCGTCTGGTAGGCCTGCAAGGCTGCAGCTTCTGTGGCGGCAGCGTTCTGATACGCATTTGAGGACGCGGATAAAAGCTCTGTCGCCTTCTGATAATCAAACGTGGTGGCGTTAAGTGTATTGTTGCGCATACTGCGTATATAGGCATTACGCGCGGCATTATATTCACCCTGAAGCTTTTTGACTTCCTTCTCCTTTTTCGCGCAATCCTCTTCCAACATGGCGATCTGAAGCTCAAGCTGCTCATCAGAAATTGTCGCGGCATTATAGTTTGCCTTGATCTCAAGCAAGGGGCTTAGATCTGAGGAAGCGGGATCGTTTTCGCTGTCCAGCGTGATGCTCGCAAGATCTTTCAGAGTCTGTTCAATCTTGTTTAAGGAGGTCTGCCTTTCGCTGCCGTCCATGACGGCAAGCACTTGCCCCGCTCTCACAACGTCGTCTTTTGAAACGAGTATATCAATTTTGCCGTTTTCGGGGGCATATATACTTTCTACTTGGGCGTCGCTCGTATATAAACCATGTATTTCTACCTTTTCAGGCAGCCTGCCGACAAAAGCCCATACGACCGTCACAGCGATTACCAACACGATGGCGACGGAGGCCAGCCATACCATAGGGGAAGTGACCTGTATCATTTTGTCGAGCTGCTCGGGGGACGCCAATCTTTCGAGAGATGCTTTTCTGAAGATTTTGGACATTTTACCAACTCCTAACTGACTAACTTGGAGTTAATCTATCGCTAAGCGATAGCAGAACATGATCGTTTCGTGGGCTGTGAGCTTTCCGAAAAGATCCTTCATTGCTTTGAGGGAAGCTTTATTGCTTGAGAAAACACAATAGGACACACGCTTGTAATCAGAGGAAATCGCGTGTTCCAAAGAGCACATGACCGGCAATATCAAGGAGCCGGAGCTTTTGAAGGCATCTGCCTCGGAGATTAGCTGGAATACCAGCGATTCGCTATCCGCGCGCAATACGATCGTGACTGCGGCGGGAATTCCGTCCTTATGCGCGATGAAGCTGTAATCGGGAAGAAAACACCCATACACACCCGAAACTAGCGGGGCAATGGGATAACGATCATCGAAACCGTTATTGGAGTCATCCGTGACACGTTGCAGAAGTCCGTCATCGGCGTGTGCAAAGCTTACACAGGAGAATCCCAGCCTGTTGAGCCTGTCGCGCAATTTTTCAAAATACATGCTCACCGAGTACTGCCAATTTTCTCGGGTAGGGTCATCAATCTCGCATCGGAAAATACGCGCATCCTCGACATATTGAAACCCTGCATCCTCAATGATATGCAGCGCCGCGTCGAAAAACTGTGTGCTTTTCATCAGCCGGCATGTCAGCTCGCGTATGCCCTGATCATTCGCAAAGGCGATCGTTTTTTCGACAACAGCGCGACCGTAGCCGCGTGCGCTCACCGTCGGGGCTACGCAGAAATACGTCAGCTCAAGGCAGCCGGGCGGACAGGTTCGTTGTAAAAGCACAGCGGAACCCACCGGCTTTCCCTCATCGTAAAAACCGAGGACATAATCGACAGGAGTTGCAAGCCGCACGTAGTAATCCAGCAACGCTGAGCCGAGTATGGGCCGGAAACCTGCTGCGTATTCCAGATAGTTGAGTTGTTTTAAATCAACATCCAATATCTTTGCCTTTCCTTAATTGCGCGATGTCAGGCAGAAAGTATTGCTTCAAGTCATGACTAAAACAAACCGCCCTCCTTTTTCAGAGGATGTTTAAGGAACCGGAACAAAAGCAGGAAACTGCTTATGGCAGCTATTCGTCCCGATTCAGCCTCTCACACAGATACGCGTGTACGTCGCCCAAGGTTTCGAAGCCGTGCAGATCTTCCTGAGGTATCTCGATATCGAATTCCTCCTCAAGGTCGCAGATTAGCAGTATGAGCGACAGTGAGGAAAGCCCGAGGTCATCCATAAGCGATGCGCCCATGATTGCCTTGGACATATCCACCTCGGTGAATGCGAAATCGCGCAGCACCTTTTGCATACGAGTGAATATCATGCGCCGTTACATCTCCGCGTCAAGTACATTACCAGGCATACCAAAGGGAGGGGATCTCATTAATCAATGATCCCCTCCGAGTGGAAACGAAGTGATTAGAGAATGGTGGCCAGTTTTGCGACCATGGTTAAAACCGCTGCGCCCGTTGCGACAACAGTGGTTGTAGTTGCAAAAACCTCTTTGCCGCTTTTACCTCCGGCGACAGCATCAAGGTCTTCTTCAGTTAAAAGGCCAGCTTCCATTTCCTGAAGGTAGGAGTAGGCGATGCCCATTTCGGCGGTGAACTGCTCAAAAGGTATACCTACCCGATCCTTGACAAGCGCGTACATCTCTTCAGCGTCCTTGCACTCGCTCATCTTCTGTATGATTGCCTCATCTTTGGCAAGTTCGATAAGGGAATCACTGATTTCGCCTCTCGGTGTTTTCATGATAAAATCCTCTTTTCATAATAATTACAGATTGATTAGAAGCCGCCTAGGCTTGCGGCCAAGGATAAAGTAGCTGCTGCGCCTGTGAGTGCCAAGCATGTGTCATCAATCGCTTCTTGTGACGCTTTGCTCTTTCCTCCTGCGACAGCGTCAAGGTCTTCTTCGGTTAAAAGGCCGTCGTCCATATCTTTCAGGTAGGAGTAGGCAGTGGTCATTTCGGCTTTGAACTGCTCAAAGGGCATGTTTACCCGATCCTTGACAAGCGCGTATGCCTCTTCAGGACTCGTGCACTTGCTCAGCTTCTGTATCAAAGCCTCGTCATTTGTAAGAGCGATAATGGAATTGCTGATTTCGCCTCTTGGTGTTTTCATAATAAGATCTCCTTTTTAGTCATGTTTAATCATTGTAAATGTGTGACTATGGCAAGCCCACGGATGCGGCGATGGTTATGACCGTTGCTCCAGTTCCGATGGCTTCGATGATAAGCAACCCCGGTTTATTCGGGTCGTATTTCCCTCCGGCTACAGCGTCAAGGTCTTCTTCAGTCAAAAGGCCGGATTCCATCTCTTTCAGATAGGAGTGGGCAATCGCTAATTCTGCGGTGAACTGTTCGAAGGGTATACCTATCCGATCTTTTACAAGTGCGTATACCTCTTCAGGACTCGTGCACTCGCTCATTTTCAGTATCACGGCCTCGTCGCTGGCCAGGGCGATAATGGAATCGCTGATTTCGCCTCTCGGTGTTTTCATGATAAGATCTCCTTTCTTAGTATTTTTTGCATTTTTACTGTTTCAATGGAGTGGTTAGAATATGCCTGCCGCACTTGCAATGACTGTTGCAGTCGTGGTGACGATTTTAGTCACGTTTTTTGCTTCTTGGCTCTTTCCTCCGGCGACAGCGTCAAGGTCCTCTTCGGTTAAAAGGCCGGTATCCATCTCCTGAAGGTAGGAGTAGGCAATTTCCATTTCTGCGGTGAACTGTTCAAAGGGTATGCCTACCCGATCCTTTACGAGTGCGTATGCCTCTTCAGGGCTTTTGCACTCGCTCATCTTCTGTAATAGGGCCTCGTCGTTGGCAAGAGCGATAATGGAATCGCTGATTTCGCCTTTCGGTGTTTTCATGATAAGATCTCCTTTTTCATAATTTATTAAACTGAAATCTGTTAATAAACAGATTTGTTCCGATGATCGTTTGGGACCCTTCTATGCAGAACACGGTGTGCCGTGTTCTGCCGGTTCATTGTGGATGTCGCCGAAACCTAATGGCTCCGTCACCGCAACCCTCAACGGGTGTACCTTGGCTTATAAGGCTGCTTGGGAAGAAGCATAAGCAATAACATAATTTGGACGGTATTTTGGATGAATGCCCTCGGGGCCAGTTATGAAGGGATCGGTTGATTTTCCTCCGGCGACAGCGTCAAGGTCGTCATCGGATAAAAGGCCGGCTTCCATCTCTTTCAGGTAGGACTGGGCTACGGTCATTTCGGCGGTGAACTGTTCAAAGGGTATGCCTACCCGATCCTTTACGAGCGCGTAGACCTCTTCAGGACTTGTGCACTCGCTCATCTTCTGTAATAGGGCCTCGTCGTTGGCAAGAGCGATAATGGAATCGCTGATTTCTCCTCTCGGTGTTTTCATGATAAGATCTCCTTTCGCGGTATTTTTTTCAATTGCATCTGCCAATAAATATCTTAGTTCCGATGATCGTTTGGAACTCTTCTATGCAGAACACGGTGTGCTGTGTTCTGCCGGTTCATTGTGGCTGTCGCCGAAACCTTATGCTCCGTCACCATAGCCCTCGACGGGTGTACCTTGACTTATATGGTTGCTTGGTAAGTAGCATAAGCAATAATAGGAGATATAGGACTTGGAGTGTAGCCGGGGTAGCCCCCGGGGCCGTCTAGGTTGGGATGCTGTGTTTTGCCGCCAGCGACAGCGTCAAGGTCGTCATCGGATAAAAGGCCGGCTTCCATCTCTTTCAGGTAGGACTGGGCTACGGTCATTTCGGCGGTGAACTGTTCAAAGGGTATGCCTACCTGATCCTTTACGAGCGCGTATACCTCTTCAGGGCTTTTGCACTCGCTCATCTTCTGCAACAGGGCCTCGTCGTTTGCGAGGGCGATAATGGAATCGCTTATGTCTCCTTTTGGTGTTTTCATAATATAACCTCCTTTTTTCAAAATCAGCTGCAATAAATCTGCTATCTAACAGATTTGTTCCTATAATCCGCGGAAACGGAGTGACTAGATAGCGAACGCTATAAGAAGATTAACGGTTACTAAAGCTGCCCCTCCGATATGTTCAATATTTTCTTGTAATTGTGAGCTGCTTTTCCCGCCGGCGACAGCGTCAAGGTCTTCTTCAGATAAAAGGCCGGCTTGCATCTCCTGAAGGTAGGAGTGGGCAATCGCCATTTCGGCGGTGAACTGCTCAAAGGGTATACCTACCCGATCCTTTACGAGCGCGTAGACCTCTTCGGGGCTTTTACACTCACTCATCTTCTTTATCAGAGCCTCGTCGCTTGCAAGGGCGATAATGGAATCGCTTATGTCTCCTCTTGGTGTTTTCATAATATGTTCTCCTTTTTCAATAACTTTTAAAATTAAATCTGTCCTTTAACAGATTTGTCCCGGTGATCGTTTGGAACTTTTCTATGCAGAACACGGTGCTGCCGTGTTCTGTCGGTTCATGCGTCGGGCTCCGGAGCCTTATGCTCCATCGAGTGACCCGTGCTCTCCGACGAGTGTGGCTTAACTTATACGGTTACGGCCGTAGCTTCTCTTCCCGTCATCTTTAGCAATATCCAGATTGATACCCCTAGGCCGGCAAGGGCATTACGGGAAGAGATACCCCCCGTGCCGGCTATGACGGAAGGGGCAGGAGGAGGATCTAGAAGATCGTAATAATGTCGAAGAATTTCTTTGTCTGCTTGCCTCCGGCGACAGCGTCAAGGTCGTCATCGGATAAAAGACCGGCTTCCATCTCTTTCAGGTAAGAGTGGGCAATGGTCATTTCGGCGATGAACTGCTCAAAGGGTATGCCTACCCGATCCTCAACAAGCGCATATACCTCTTCAGGGCTCTTGCACTCACTCATCTTCTTTAACAGGGTCTCGTCGTTGGCAAGAGCAACTATGGAATCGCTGATTTCGCCTTTCGGTGTTTTCATAGTGGATCTCCTTTCGCGGTATTTTTTCAATTGCATCTGCCAATAAATATCTTAGTTCCGATGATCGTTTGGAACTCTTCTATGCAGAACACAGTGCTGCCGTGTTCTGCAGATTTATTGTGGATGTCGCCGAAACCTTATGCTCTATCACCGTAGCCCTCAACGGGTGTACCTTGACTTATAGGGCAGATTGGATCGTAGCCAAAGCAATTGGACCCTCAGGTGTTATTACGTAGGGCCCGTCTAGGTAGGGTAGCAGTGTCTTGCCGCCGGCGACAGCGTCAAGGTCGTCATCGGATAAAAGGCCGGCTTCCATCTCCTGAAGGTAGGAGTGGGCAATCGTCATTTCGGCGGTGAACTGTTCAAAGGGTATGCCTACTCGATCCTTTACGAGCGCGTATACCTCTTCAGGGCTCTTGCACTCGCTCATCTTCTGTAATAGGGCCTCGTCGTTGGTAAGAGCGATAATGGAATCGCTGATTTCGCCTTTCGGTGTTTTCATGGTGGATCTCCTTTCGCGGTATTTTTTCAATTGCATCTGCCAACAAATAACTTAGTTCCGATGATCGTTTGGAACCCTTCTATGCAAAAGACGGTGTGCCACTTTCTGCTGGCTCATTATGACTGTCTCCGAAGCCATAGGCTCTGTCACCTAACTTTCGGCCGATATGCCTTGAGTTATGCCCAAGCATATAAAGCTGCTACATTAATTAGTCTTTCTAACGCAATCTTGCTCGTCATGGAATCCGCTGCCTCACCGCCGGCGATAATATCAAGGTCGGCTTCGGTTAAAAGGCCGGCGTCCATATCTTTTAGGCAGGATCGGGCAATGTCCATTTCAGCGGCGAACTGCTTAAAGGGCATATTTACCCGATCCTTTACAAGCGCGTAAACCTCTTCGGGACTCTTGCACTTACTCATCTTCTCTAACAGGACATCGTCATGGGCAAGGGAGACAATAGAATCGCTGATTTCGCCTTTCGGTGTTTTCAAGATAAGATCTCCTTTTTCAAAATCATCTAAAATTAGATGAATGGCCCGGGTACGACAAGATTATTCCATTGTGAGTTATCTTTTCCTCCGGCAACAGCATCTAGTTCAGATTCGGATAATTTGCCGGACTCCATTTCCTGAATATAGGAGACGGCAATGTCCATTTCGGCGGTAAACTGCTTAAAGGACATGTCAACACGATCTTTTACAAGTTCGTACATTTCTTCATAGTTTTTGCACTCGCTCATCTTCTTTAATAGAGCCTCGTCGTTCGCAAGGGCGATAATAGAATCGCTGATTTCGCCTTTCGGTGTTTTCATAACAAAATCTCCTTTTACCGAATGATTTTTTATTTAAATCTGTTGTTTTACAGATTTACTCTGATTGCCTTTGTCGTGTGTGTTTGACTTAGACCACTGCGGCGCTCATGTTTGAAGGATCGACACCCGGGTATTGCGCCGTGGCAACAGTGAGATTAGCTTATATGGCAGCGGCTGTGGCAAGGCCCAAGCCCATTGTCCCTAACAGCGCGGAAGCTAAACCCACACTCGTACCTATGGCTTCACTCTCTTCGCTTTTCCCTCCGGCGACAGCGTCCAGGTCGTCTTCGCTTAACAAGCTGCTTTCCATTTCCTGAAGGTAGGAGTGGGCAATCGTCATTTCGGCAGTGAACTGCTCAAAGGGCATGCCTACCCGATCCTTCACGAGCGCGTAGACCTCTTCAGGGCTTTTGCACTCACTCATCTTCTTTAACAGGGCCTCGTCGTTTGCAAGGGCGATAATGGAATCGCTTATTTCGCCTTTTGGTGTTTTCATAATAAAATCTCCTTTTACCGTATGACTTTTTTATTTAAATCTGTTTTTTACAGATTTATTCTGATTAACTAAATAGTGCAGATAGACTCTCTTGGTTGATCGGGTTATCCAGCTGACGCTTCTTCAGCTTCCGCGACAAGTCCAATATGACCTGATAATCACAGCAGCGATCCCTTATGCATTTTTCGCTGTCACTGACGTCGTGGTCGGGATACTGCTTTATCAGGATCTGCTTGTTGTCGCAGAACAGGTGATCCAGCCTGTCGCAGAGCTCTCGGTTGAACAACACCCTGAGGTAGGACATGGCTTTTTCGTGATCTTTCATGTTCGCCATCGCAGTCAGGTAATGGTATGCGGCGGAGTAGAACGTTAGGTTTTTGCGCTGTTCGTCCTGCTCATCTATAACTTGCGTTCTTATCGCAAAAACAAGGTTCCGCATGCGGGTGGCTGCTCCTTCGTAATCGCCAAGATAAGCGTGGCACATTGAGGACAGGTAAAGCCAGCCGAGCCCTACCTCCTCGCCGGGAAAAGTGAAGTTGACCGAGTACGTGTAGTGATTTCGCATCTGATTGTCAAGCATTGATGGCGCCCAGAACTCCAGTGTGCCTATAAGCAAGCGACAAATCCGATCATCAAGAAATTGGGGTCGATTCAGGTATTTTGCGATATAGAAGCGGGTGTTGGAGGCACGCAGGTGTATGTCATTCAATTCGAATATTTCGGACATGCCAGGCACCAGCATGAAGTAGCTTGGGAAGCCTAAGTAAGACACGTCGCGCGCCCAGACCTCGAAACCTTCACGCTCGACCAGCCCCACCATGCTGGCAAGGATCTCCTTGTTCGTCATCTGCGAGGTGTCGGGTATCGGCGCGTACTCAAAGTCCGGTTCTGTGCCCAGTATCTGGTAAGGGTAGTTTGCAGTTCCTAATTTGAAGCTGTTGTAGGTGTTGATGACGTCGTCCACGCCTGTGTTATTGAAGTCCACGTCGTTGCCTCTGGCGTACTGAAATACGTCTAGGCCTTGGCAGGCTTCAGTCAAAGTGCGTTCCATCGCGATGCCGAAATCCGGATGCGACCCGAACTTTAGGCCAAAAAGACCGGAATCCTCTTTGGAGATCAGAAGGGCCGCTACCGGAAACCTCCCGCCCATCGAGCAGTCTTTCATTGCCACATAATACCCTTTGACGGCTTTGAGCTTTTTGTACATTGTTTCGATAGAGGGATACTTCGCAATGACCTCGTCAGGCACGTCGGGGAAACACAGCTTGTTTTTGATGGCAAGCTTTTGCACGTAACGCTCGAAGATCTCGGACAACCCCTGTACCATCGCTTCCTCGGGGGAGTTGCCGGCGCACATCCCGTTGCTGCCGCAGTGCAGTGTCCCCAGTACGTAGGGCAGATACTCAACCCTTTTCTTTGTTATGTTGTAGAAAGGACGTACTTCATACCTGTTAGGCTCACCGAGCATATACTCCTCTGCCTTGTCGGCGATGCGTAAAGCGGACATCTTTTCGATAAAGGAGGCGTCTTGGCTCAGTCCCCTCGCCTTATAAAAGATGCGCATGAAAGCATTATCCAGCGCCGCGAGCTCAAAAGCGCTCATGATCCGTTCGTCCTCGAAATGACGGAAACCGTAAGATGTATCGGAGTAGATACAGCAGAAGTCAAAAAGCAGATTCTGGTAACGCTCCATAAATTCGGCGTAGGCGCTGGCTCTGGCGAACTCGCGCGTGACGCCCTTGCCGTTCGTGCCCATGTCGGTGCCATTGACGGTGACGCGGAGAGAATGAGTTCCAATAGAGCTTTCATCGTTCCAGTGCTCATGGAGCTCGATCCCAATGTCGGAAAGGATCTCAGTTATGTAAGTCAGGGTGTCTTGGGGCGTGGCGTCTTTATAATGCCTTATTTGTTGTTTGCTCATATGCTACGCACCTGTTTCCTCAAGCGATAAATGCTGATCCTTGCTGCTTTTTGAAATGCATATTTCCCCATGTTTCTTCTCCTGATACTTCTGGTCGTTTCGTTCATTTAATAACGACTTTAGTTAGCGGAGCCCCGCTTCAATACGATTCTCCGAGAACCATGATCATGATTTCTCCAAATCCTAACTCCGCCACCACCATTCCGTTCTTATACCAGTGAACAAAATTACCGTCCGTGTCTACGCTTGCAAAAATCTCGGGATTGGAGAGAACTCCGAAGCGATAAGAGCCAAATCTCGGCTTCATATCCAAGGTAACTGAATTGCCGCTACCAAAACTCACCAGTAAAACACCGTTATCCTGTGCTTTTACCTCTGAGATCGGCTCTCTTTTCATATTCAAATCCCCCCATGAAAAAAGTAGACATCGGTCCTTAGGATCATTTTTGCATGGAAAAATCTTTTTGTAGTGTGACCTTTTGTCACTATTTTTTGTTTTTTTGCAGATCGGAGGAGAGGGTTAAAGCGAAATTAATGACTAGAAGATTTCTTTCGGATGGTCAGTGTGTTCTTTTGATCCTGATACACGTAGGCTACTTCATCCATCAGTTGCTTTGTGATAAAAATCCCCAGTCCACCTGGTTCGCGCTCCTCAGCGGGCAAAGAAATGTCTGGATCCTCTATCGCCAGCGGGTCAAAAGGAATCCCGTCATCGGAGAACGTCAGGGCGGTTTCACCGCCTTCCCCTTTAATTTCCACAGTCACGCTAGTGCTTTTGCTGTACAAGAAAATATTGGATAAAATCTCATCCGACGCGATCAAAAACTTTGTTCGAACCTTCTCCGGACAACCGGTCTTTTCCAACGTGTCGTCGATAAATGTCCGCATTCCCTCGAAATTTTCTTCTGATGATGTGACGGTCAGTGATAGTTGTGTTGGTTTGAGCAGCATAATTTTCAGCGCCAGCATGGTAATGTCGTCAAACTGTGGCGAGTCTTTGACAAACACTTGAAGGTCAGAAGTTACTCTTTCTAAAATCTCCTGCGGCTGACCGCCGGAGAGTATGTTCAGTACGATTTGAAGACGTTCTTCTCCGTACATCTCAAGATCGGCAGATATGGCATCAGTGACTCCGTCGGTATACAAAAACAAGGTATCGCCCTCACTGAGCCGCGTTTCGGTCGACTGATAAGAAATCCCTTCCATTCCGCCCAACACAAAATTGCTGCGCACTTTAAAGAATTCAAACGTTCCGTCTCGGCGACATAACAGGGGAGGGTTATGGCCGGCATTCACACAGGCAAGCCTGCCTGTTCGGATGTCATATATGCCCATCCAGGCAGTGACAAACATATTCGCGTCATTGTTTTCGCAAAGTTGGTTATTCACCGTAGAGAATATGTCTGAGGGGGATAGACCGGCAATCGCCTGATTCTTGATCAGGATCTTCGTCATCATCATAAACAGGGCGGCAGGGATACCTTTACCGGAGACATCCGCAATGACAAAGCACAGTTTATGGTCATCAACCATGAAGAAATCATAAAAGTCTCCACCGACTCGCCTCGCAGGTACCATGGAAGCATAAAGATCAATCTCCCTGATGTCCGGGAAAGCCGGGAAGCTGCAGGGCAGCATGCCGGTCTGGATTTGTCTGGCAATATCGAGTTCGGCAACGATACGTTCACGCTCAACGGCCACCGACATCTGATTGTGGATGTATTCTTTGATGTCCACTTGCATCTTATAGATGGCGCTTGCCAGCTGTTCGATCTCGTCCCCGGTGACAATGCTGCTAAGGCGCTCCGATACTTCGGCTTCATTTTTGATAAATGCGTCGGTTTCGTCGGTCATGATCCGAATGGGCGAAACGACCTTCCGCTGTAAATACGTCAGATAAACGGCAATGAAGATTCCAATGATCAGTACTGAAGCTGCAGTGATAAAAACGACAAATTCTGTCAGGATAGACTGCAGTATCCCCATGGAAATTTCTACGACCAGTATTGCGACGATAACATTATTTGAATTGTACACCGGTACGATTGCGGAAGTGTTATAGCCGAATTCACTGTGCGAATAAAAATAGTTGTCGACGCGCACTCCTTCGTTTGCAATCCGACCGATATCCTCTTCAAATTTTGCATTGATTTTGCCTTTATCGCCCAATGTGAACGGTTCGAATTCATCGTTAGGATTGTCCGCATCAAACACATAGGTCAGTTCAATACCCTCCGGCTTGGCTATGAAGAGGCGGCTGACATTCATGTTGGCACGTAACTCAGAAAGATATCTTCCCATGACGTCATAAGCCTCATCGGCCTGACCCGTTTCGAGATACCGTTCAATATCATCGCCATCCACATAGGAAAGCCCCACATTGGCGATACGATAGGCGACATCATTCTGCTTTTTGCCCACGGCAGCCTTGTATTTGAAATATGAAATGAAAATGCTTGCCAAACAGATCAAGATGCCCAATAGCACGAAACCAATGATCAGTTTGTTTGACAGTTTATGTGTTTTTTTCATCTCTCACTCCAAAAAAATCGACGACTGTACAATGGTGACAGGTTTCAATCATAGGTCATTGATCGTCTATTAAATATTCATACTGATCATCGTATACATGACCGCGCGTTTGCCCGTATACACTCCTTATCTTTCTTATCTTTTGATCCTATTTTAAGCTGAAATAGTTTTTTGTCGTGTGACCATATGTCATCTTTTATTATTTTTTTGCAGCTTTAGAGAACCTGCTCAACCTGTGTAAGAAGTTAATCCAAAAAATACTCCGATAGACTAAGCGTAGTCACAGGAGTAACAAAATCCCTGCAACACTAGAGCCACAGGGATTATACGGTTGGCTGCCGATCCAGGATTTGAACCCGGACAAACTGAGTCAGAGTCAGGTGTGCTACCGTTACACTAATCGGCAATGAATGAATTAATAACGTACGACATAGTATCATAGTGACTCAAAATAAACAAGCCGACTACCGGTGACGTGCGACAAATGCGTCACGCCAAGGGACGAGCACAGTGGGAAAGGGAAGCTCAGAGAGTTCTTCAAGTGTCACCCAATCCCCCACCGCTTCAGCATCAATTTGCAGAAACATATCAGAACGGGATATTAATTCAACTTCCCAACACGATACTTCCCACATTCGATGGGAGTACACAGCTTTTCGTTCACCAACAAAATGGACTGACATGACACGCTCATTCTCTGACAATAAAGAATCACATCGCTCAACCGTGAACTCTCGATGAAGCGATTTGCAAATCGATGCCTCCTCTTCCAAGCCGAAATGGTGAGCCAATGAATAGAACTCGAATAATCCCTCAAGCAGCCCCTTCTGTCTACGTTGGACGTAGACAAGATCATCGCGGTGCAGCAATACGTATGAAAACTGATCGATCGGCTTTTCCTCGCTGTCTTTGCGTAAGGGGAACTGGTCGACTGCATCGAGAGCATAAGCTTGACATCGACTTTTCAAAGGGCAATGCGCACACGCAGGTGACGAAGGGGTGCATATAGTCGCCCCTACATCCATGAGTGATTCGTTGAAATCTCCTGCACGTTCGTCCGGCATCAATTCTTGCACTCGATCTCGCACAAATCGACTGGCTTTCACGTCGCCCCGCACGTGAGGTTGAGCGTCCAGCCTCGAAAAGATGCGGACAACATTCCCGTCAACTGCCGGTTCAGGTAAATCATAAGCAAAGGACAGAATTGCTCCAGCCGTATAGGGACCGATCCCGGGCAAGGACAACAATACTTTTTTGTTCGGAGGGATCATGCCCTTGTAATTCTCGACGACATGCTTTGCCAAAGCACTCAAAGAACGTGCACGCCGATAGTAGCCAAGCCCTTCCCACAGCTTGAGCACTTCCATTTCGTCAGCAAGTGCGAGCACCTCAACAGTCGGAAGGCACTCCATGAAACGCTCATAGTAAGGGATAACAGCACTGACTTGCGTCTGTTGCAACATCAGTTCCGACACAACGACCGTATACGGATCGCGCCTCAACGTCAGACGGTCTCTACATACCTTATCACCTATAAACTCTTTTAAGCGATTCAAAAAAACTGAGCTGATAGGATGAGGGACGCTCTTTCTCCAAGGCAGATCACGCGCATGCAGGTCAAACCACGAAAGCAGTAAATCAGCGACGGTTAGCTGGCAGGAAATGGAAGGCAATCGATTTTGATTTACTTCGCTAGACACCGACTCAGCCGCCCGTTACATAGCGTCCAGCGCTAATACCTGCCTGATATCCCGATGAAAAAGCCCAGAGCAGATTGTAGCCGCCCGTATCGCCATCGACATCAAGTATTTCTCCGCAAGCAAAAAGGCCCGGAATGTTCTCAGACATCAAGGTGACTGCGTCAAACTCATCCGTCACGGCTCCGCCCGTTGCGACTTGGGCAAACTCAAACCCACGTGTTCCCTCAACTTTAAGCTCGAACTTTTTCAACGTGTTAGCAATCCTTGTGAAAATTTGCTGTTTATGGATGCTTTCGCACTTGATTGAGGAAAGAATGATTCGTCCTATCTTTTCCGGGACAACTCCGGCTAACAGTATGTTCAAATCAGTCACATCTTCTTCTGTCTTTGCCGACGATACTAGTTGCTCTGTGCGAAGACGTCTTGAATCGTAGAGCACGTGCGATCTCACCTCGTCAACAGAAAAGGCATACGCAGATGATTTGAGGTGAGATTCCAATTCTTTTAATCCAATCTCAGGGAGAAAATCGATAACAATTTTTCCAAGACCGTCATTCTGTTTTCTGCTCCATAAATCGCGACGCTCCTGTGCTTTTGAGACATAACGCGCAAGTTCCATCGAAGCGATACCTGACAAGCCGTAAGACGTAATGAGAAATTCACCCGATACAGGCGGCGATGTTTCACCATCATATGATTCAAAAATGGCGCTGCCACGAAAGCGTACACCTTCTGCCCCTTTCATCACATCGCTTTTCGTTAAGTTCAGAGGCACAAGTGCGGGTAGGGGTTCAAGAACCGTATGTCCAAGAAGCTTAAGAATCGAAAGACCTGAAGATGAGCCGCCTAAGTTAGGTGATGCAGGGCTCCCCGCCGCTATAACAACGGCCTGTGCTTTGACGGCAGTACCATCAGAAAGTGCGACTCTAAAACCATTCTCCACCTGTTCTACAGATAAAACCTCAGTATCTGTTTGCACTGAAAGCCCACAACGCGCTAGTGCCCGTAAGAGGATGAGCGAGACTGATTTCGCCTGCATTGAGCGTGGATAGACGCGGTTAGCGTGGTCAACTCTTGTTATAAGTCCCCACCTTCCAAAAAGCTCAAGCAGCTCCGTTGCAGGCAACCTTCGAAGCACACCCTCCACAAAAGACGGATTCGTTCCATGATAGTGTCCCTCAAAACCTGACATATTGGCGAGATTACAACGACCGTTACCACTTGCAAGCAATTTGCGAAGTGGAAGGCTCTCTTTTTCGACGATCATGATCGAACCGTTGAAGCCGCAGCCATAAACGGCGCCGAGCGCTGCGAGAGCTCCTGATGCTCCACCCCCGACGATCAGTAAATCAAGCTCATGGATTGCGTGATGATTTGTGTCCAACCCCAAACCTCGTAACTGTTGATGCTGTCTATGTTATTCGATATGCTCAGGACGAACCTAGTGCCCGGCTGAAACTTTAGCGAATAGAGACGATAGCGCCTTCTTCCTCCGTCAGCACTAGAAAATCGCGCTCTGTGAGCGTCAGAACCTTTATTATCCCTGTCAAGCCATCTCGTTGTTCTGCAACAAGCTTGCCCGTCATTGTATCAAAAAGCGTCAGCCCGTTCTCCGTCACGCCTAGCGCGTAAACGCCATCACTTGAAAGGGCAAAGTCAATCAACTCCTCTTCACTCTCCACTTCTACGAGCTCTCGGTCAATCCGAGAAGGTGATTCACGGAGGAACCATAAAGATATCCGCCCCCCATCGAAAGCACGTATACCTAAGCAACTGGACCTCAGCTCTGTCTGCATGATCTGATCAAAAGATCGCGAGAGTCTCGTTTCACCTGTCTCTAGGTAGACTTCGACAAGCTCACACTCACTGAAAAGCACTTGTTCCTCTTCGTTAAGTTGGAGGATTGCAGGTAAAAATCCATAATCTTCAAATCGGCGATCACTGATCAATTCACCTGAAAAATTGAAGCGCTGTACGCGTGTCACCGGTTTCCCCTCTGAAAAATCTACAAGTAGCACATCGAAACATTTGCCGCTCTTAGCAAAGGCAACTCGAATCGGTCGCCCCTGTTCAGAAATCGGAATCTTGAGGAGGGGAGCTAATTGCGTCAAATGATAGAGGGACACATGGATGATATTGTTAGCTGCTAGTCCGAGAGTGAGCACATACCCGTCACGATAGTCGCCGCACTGAACGACCTCCTCGACACTGAGCTCTCGCGTCGTCAAATCAGGCAATACGAGCATGATCTCTGTGCCATTTCTTGGGACGATCATTAGAGCATCGCCAACCTCGAAAAGGCTTGGAAAGCGATAAGGGTATTGAATAAATGACTGCTCTAGGCCACCAACATCGAGAATCGCAAGCCCATCATCTTCAACTCTAAGCGGAACGCTTGAATGAATCCTTATGGATGTTGCTGGTGCATTCTGCAGTGAAAAAGGTTCACTGATTACCAGACTATTCTTGGTGTCATCAGGCGATACGTCTCGCTCTTTCGATACCTGAGCAAGAGCGAGAACAGACAAAAACAAAACAACCCATGCGATGATGACTGCCACAATAACGGGACGATGAAACACCTGCACCCTATCGGGTGATTCAATACTGTCTGTTTGTTCTTTCTCTTTGTTCACGGTTACATTCTCAATTAATTAATTCATAGAACACTATACCACGGCCACCAGTGTCACCTCACATACTACCTGCATATTTCAAATTAGAGCGCACATCATAACATGCGCTTGCTCGGACTATAGGAAAGGCGGGTGGATTCTATTTCTTACCTGCATCGATAGACGCGTTTACAAGGGCTCATATCTGTATTTTTGGCATGCAAACACAACGTATCCGCACGCTTCAAAAATCAGAAAAGCTCACCAACAAAAGGAGAGCCCTCGCAAAACGCTATCGTTTCGAGAACTCTCCTAAAACTCAGCTTCTATCAGTAATGCCTGCTCAAAAGGCTAAGCTACGTTTGTTACTTTACCCTGTTTAATACATGCCACCCTGCTGAGGCATCATCGGCTCTGGCTCAGGAATATTTGCCACAACGGCTTCTGTCGTCAACAGAATGGAAGCGATGGACGCGGCATTCTGAAGTGCCGATCTCGTCACCTTGGCAGGATCCACGATGCCCGCTGCAACCATATCGACATACTCTTCTGTCAACACGTTAAAGCCGACACCTTTTTCGCGTGATTTCACTTTTTCGCAGACAACGCTTCCGTCGAATCCACCATTCACGGCAATTTGACGAACGGGTTCCTCAAGTGCGCGAAGGATGATGGCCACACCTGTGCGCTCGTCGCCCTGCATGTCGTTGAGCAATGCAGAAACTTCATCAAGCACATCGATATACGCTGTGCCACCACCGGCAACAATACCTTCTTCGACAGCCGCACGCGTCGCCGAGAGGGCGTCCTCAATGCGGAGTTTACGCTCTTTCATCTCAACTTCCGTGGCTGCACCGACTTTAATGACAGCGACACCACCAGCAAGTTTAGCCAAACGCTCCTGCAGTTTTTCACGATCGAAATCTGATGTCGTCTCTTCAATTTGAGCACGAATAGCGTTGACACGATCTTTCAAAGCCTCAGGTGACCCGGCACCATCGACGATGACAGTGGTATCTTTATCGACTTTAACTTGACGTGCGCGACCAAGATCAGCAAGCTCAACTTCTTTCAACTCCATGCCGAGGTCTGTCGACACGACTCTACCACCTGTCAGAATGGCGATGTCTTGGAGCATTTCCTTTCTGCGATCACCAAATCCAGGAGCTTTCACCGCTGTGCACTGGAACGTTCCACGCAGCTTATTCAGGATAATGGTGGATAGCGCTTCACCTTCGACATCTTCTGCGATGATCAATAGGCGACCACCACTCTGTATGACCTTCTCGAGAAGAGGAATCAATTCTTGGATATTAGAAATTTTCTTATCCGTAATTAAAATATAAGGGTCATCATAGACGACTTCCATTTTTGCCGTATCGGTGACCATATAGGCTGAGATATAACCGCGATCAAACTGCATACCTTCTACAATCTCGAGTTCAGTACCCATTGTCTGCGACTCTTCAACGGTAATGACACCGTCATTCGTCACGGAATCCATCGCTTTGGCGATCTCAAGACCGATCTCATCGTCATTTGCCGAGATAGCGGCGACACGTGAGATGTCATTCTTATCGGCGACAGCCTTGCTGTTGCGACCGATAGCCTCGACAGCCGTTGTAACGGCCTTATCAATGCCGCGCTTCAGAATAATCGGGTTGGCGCCTGCCGCGACATTGCGAATCCCCTCACGGATGATGGCCTGTGCAAGGAGCGTCGCTGTTGTCGTTCCGTCACCAGCGACATCATTCGTCTTTGTCGCGACTTCCTTGACAAGTTGCGCACCAATATTTTCAAAGCGGTCTTCCAGCTCGATCTCACGTGCGATCGTCACACCGTCATTCGTGACGGCAGGTGTCCCGTATGTTTTGTCAAGGACAACGTTGCGACCTTTCGGGCCGAGTGTAATACGAACCGTATCCGCGAGTTTGTTGACGCCGATTTCTAATGCTTTACGTGCGTCTTCAGTGTATTTCAAATCTTTTGCCATACTATGTATCTCCTTCTATGTAATGCACTTAGTCAACGATCGCAAGAATATCGCTCTGTCTCAGAATCGTATACTCCACATCATCGATCTTTACTTCAGTTCCGGCATACTTGCTGATCAGAACACGATCGCCTACTTCAACTTCCATGATGACATCTTTCCCGTCGACAATACCCCCCGGACCGACGGCGACGATTTCAACGATTTGCGGCTTCTCTTTCGCCGAACCTGGTAACACGATGCCACCTTTCGTCGTCTCTTCTGCTTCCAGCCTCTTGATGACCACGCGGTCAGCCAATGGTTTAATATTCATTTCATAACCTCCCATGTAAAAATATCATCTATTCTCGGAATTGGCACTCGACGACGGCGAGTGCCAACCAATAAACAATATAATAATATCTGCACGTTTTGTCAACTACATGAAATCAAAAGATCGTGTCCAAAAGTGACCTGAATATGTCTTTTTCCGAAATAAACGCGAGGATCTTTGAACCATCAATGAAATGGCGTATCGGGAAACTCATTAAACTGAACGAAGTGAGCACCATCATAACGATCCACAAAGTAAAAATACCCCAAGCTAATCCAAGAACGAGACCACCAGAACGATTAAGCCATCCGATCACGGGAATACCGTTAAGAGTTGGAGTCAATAATCGTGCAATAAGACCGAGGACTAGCTTAATAATTAAAAAAACGACGACAAGCACTAGTGCGCTGAGAATGAGCTGCCAGACAGACGTTACCGCCCTATCGATCACCGCCTCTCCTGTCGTGGAAGGCGTTTGCAAAATCCGCCTCGTCCAAGATTCAGGCATCCCCAATTTTTCAAGAATGGGAGCGATCGAAGCGGGATAAGAACCGGCACTCTCATGTATTTTATCGGAAAAATCCTTCATTGCACCACTAAAGAGACCGAGGTTGAGCAACCACCTAGAAATTGGCCGAACCAGAAGAAATGCAATTAAAATAGAAATCAATGAACTGACAAAACTGACAGCAGTCAGGAGCAAGCCTCGCCGATATCCAAGCCATGCGAAAAGCAGCAAGATAAGAACAATTAACACATCGCATGTCATATAAGGTCACGCACCCCCTCAAAGCTACAGAAATCATTATAGCAAATAAGATAACGTTGAATGTAAAGAACTACGTAATTATTATTAGTACCCAAGAATACTTGGACGAATGCCTATCTTTTGCAATATCGACCCTTTTTAGTAATGATTACTCCTCTAGTCAAGATTTCGATTTCATCTACTTTTCATGATGAGAAAGCGAGAATACGTTGTGATATGATCGATTCCAGACAGAACGTGTTGCCCGGAGGAATAGATGATGTACGGTGAAAACATTACCATCCACAAATTAACGTTGCTCTACATAATCGAGCAGGCACCGGGACTTCGCCGCTCATATCTCCAAGATACGGCCCTCGCGACGCTTTCAATGAACTATTTCGATATGGCACGTGCGCTCGATGAGTTGATCGACATGGGCCTCGTCTATGTTGGAGCACGCAAAGGTGAAGAGGCCATCGATGCTCACAATCGCATCATCAAGCGGTATGACCTGACGGAAAAGGGAATGGCTGTCATCGAGGCTCTCAATCACCAAATCCCTCCGGCAACGAGGCGTTTTATCAGCCAATATCTTGATGAGCATAGTTTTCGGCACAGAATGGCCGATACTGTAACTGTCAAAATCGAGTTAACCTCAGACGGCCAATACGAGCTCACCTGTCGGCAAAAAGAAGGTAACGACACGAGTTTTCTTCTCAAAATTCGATTTCCGACCGAGGAGATGGCGCAAAAAGCATCTCAGATTTGGCGAGAACGATCAGACGATGTTGTCAACATGCTGATCCATTCACTTCTAATCGATACTCCCGAAGAATAAGGTTAGCCGTTTGGGCTGGTTGGGTGATTAGGGGGCAAGATAGACAATGTTAAAGCTTATGATTAAAGCAACGACAAAAACCTTTTATTGTTGTTCTCGTAATGCAAAATGAGCTTCACAATGCACACTACCTTTTATGGTAGGTTTGCCCGTTTAGACAGTCATTCGGGCAAAAATCAATGTTCTCATAGTATAAAAATACAACAATCGATCGATTGTTGTATTACAATGACGATAAGATCATCAGGAAGTATCTCGAGCGTCCGGGGATGCCGGTTTTTGGTTGTGTGACCTGCATTTGCCGGGACGAAACGGAACTGACTGTATCTTGTTGCTTGGACAACTGTTTGAGACGATGTTGTCAGCAGCACACCCTAGCCGTTATGTATCTCACCTCGTGAACCAGCGGGCGATAGTAAAGGAGAATTCGTATGAACAAAAGGAAAAGACCCCTGAAAACACTCGCACTCGCGCTAATCATCGTACTCTTATGTGGCGTACTGTTCATGGCAGTGCAAACAGCTTTCGCATCATGGAACTCGGTCATGCTTTACTCGAATGAGTTTTTTGAGGTTGGGACCGATTCGCGGAAATACCTAGAAAGTATCGATTTGGCAGAGCCTCCTTGGGATTACATTAGTGAAGTGGACATTCATCTCTACTGGTCTGAAGACGAAGTTTCAGAGGAACACGAAATAACATCCGGCATGATCTTGAACAAACTGTATCGCTTGACCGTGGATATCACATTGAGAGACTCTGAGACATTTGAGGATCCGGAATATTGGATAGCATTAGAGTATTATTTGGATCATTTTAAACTAATGTTTATACAGTCTGACCATGGTGGCCATGTGAAGTACACATTTTTCGCCGACTTAACGAGTTATCGTATTATCCGTTTAGATGGAAATGGAGGCACCCCTAAAACCTCGATGAGAACAGTAAGGAGGAACAAGACTATTGACCCCCCCGTAGCTCCGACGAGAACCGGCTACATATTCGACGGGTGGTGGACAAGCGCTGAGGGGGGCAAGTTGTTTGATTTCAGCAAACCGATCCAAAAAGACATCAAGCTGTTTGCGCACTGGAAATCGCCAGCACCGCCTACCACCACAACCACCACAACCACTACAACCACCACAACAACGGAAGAAACAACAACCGCTGAAGAGACGATCACACCACCGACAACTGTTGAAGAGACGACCGCGTGGATATCAGAGCCGGATACAACGAGTGATCCGGATATGGTTCTCACAGTGACCACCGCACCGACTGGCGGTGAGACTGATGCGCCGGGAGAGCCCTCCTTGCCCCTAATTATTGGCATCACTGTGGTGGCTGCCTGCCTCATCGGCGGCGCAGCAGGTTACCTCATCTACGCAATAAGAATAAAGAAGAAAGGTATGTGAACAAAGCAATCGCATCATGAAAACTGATCGCGATGAGAACTCACCGTAATCATCTTCTTTTTAAACAGAGATAAAATCAGCACCGCCGGCTTAGCCGGCGGTTTGCTTAACCCCTATAAGGGGTTGTTGCCGGCAGGACTATCGTCCTTTGAAAATCTACCACGCGCACCGGTTTTCTCAGCTTCTGCTAAAGCAGCT
>DUVN01000009.1 GCA_012841015.1 Clostridiaceae bacterium | reverse complement strand
GTCATTTTTGACCAGACTCGGGCTTTTTCAAACCGATTGTGGTCAAAATTTACACCTTGGGTAAGGAGCTCTTGCCGAAAGCGTCACTTTTGACCAGACTCGGGCTTTTTTAACCGATTGTGGTCAAAATTTACACCTTAGGTAAGGGGTTCTTGCTGAAAGTGTCATTTTTGACCAACTAAGCAGGCTAGGCGTCTTGTCTTGACCAATTTCAGAGATCTTCTCGTACTGACTTGACTTATTTACTGTTTCATTCATATTCAAACATTTTCATTATGCTTTTGCGTTATTCGTCGTTGTACTTGCCTCCACTTCATCGAGTGCTTGCAGCATTCGATATACGAGCCTTTGATTGGTTTGTTCTTTAACATGTTGTTTAAGATGTCCGAAATACCGATAATCGCTGTGCAAACGACGAGGGGAGCTTTTCTGTAGATATGCTAAAATAACATGCGGCTTGATCATATGACATAATGTTGACAAGGTTGGGCTTATACGACTTGCTAACTCGACCATCTGCTAAAAATGTCATGTTCTAGTAGCTATTGATGATATGAATTCGGAGGTGATGGAATTCTTCTCTCACTTCCTCGAGAAAGGAAATGAATCATATGGCAATTAAAGTTGCAATTAACGGATTTGGGCGTATCGGACGTCTCGTCTTCAAAGGACTTGTCGAGCGCGGACTGTTGGATAACGGCGTTGAGCTCGTCGCCATCGTCGCCAGAAACACGAAAGCAGACTACTTTGTTTACCAGCTGAAGTACGATTCCACACAACATCGTTGGGAGCGCGATATTACAGCGGAGAAGTCGGATCCTTCGCAGGAAGAGAACAACGTGATCGTCGTCGACGGCAAGCACAGGATTAAGTGCATACTCGCCGGAACGTCCCCTTCGGATCTTGACTGGAAGAGCTTAGGTGTTGACTACGTCATTGACAGCTCTGGTAAGTTCAATGACTACGACAAAGCGATGGGACATATCGATGTTGGTGCGAAGAAAGTAATTCTGACTGCGCCTGGTAAAGGCCCCGTGCGCACGCTCGTTATGGGCGTCAATGAGGATGAGTATAATGCGAAAGAAGATCTCATCGTTTCTAATGCCTCCTGCACAACTAACTGCCTGGCGCCTGTCGTTTACGTGCTTCTGAAAAATGGACTTGAAATTGAGAAGGGGCTGATGACGACCATCCACGCGTATACGGCTTCACAAAGAGTCTTGGACGGCACATCGCTCAAGAATTGGCGTCTTGGCCGTACAGCAGCGGATAATATCATCCCGACGACTACAGGAGCGGCTAAGGCTGTCGGCCAGGTCCTTCCTGCTGTGAAGGGCATCATGACGGGCATGGCGTTCCGCGTGCCGACGCCGACAGGCTCGGTCGTTGATTTGACCGTTCTTTTGAAAAACGACACCTCCATTGAAGAGATCGACGCGATGATGAAAGAAGCGTCAGAGACATACTTGAAGGGTATCTTGAAGTACACAAAAGACCCTATCGTCTCAACCGACGTCATTCATGATGCGCACTCCTCGATTTACGACTCTGAGGCAACGCTCAAGAACAATCTTCCCGATGAGAAACGCTTTTTCAAACTCGTCTCATGGTATGACAACGAGTGGGGCTACTCCGAGCGAACGATTGACCTTTTGCTCTATGTCGCAAATGAAGACGAAAAGGCCGGTGTGTAGTAGCCGACGGAGGCAGTCTCTCGAACCAAATAACAAATATAATAATGTCACGCGCACCCTCGCTCTCTGAAGGGGGCGCGTGATGATTTTGGCGCTTTTCCTTTCGATTTCGTCGCTCAGAAGGAGAGGCACGCAAACTTTTTGGTTTTTGTGCTTTTCTCCCATTCGGTTTTATCTAGTCGCATGCGATATGTCGCAGAGCAGCTCGGCAGCGCGTCTCAGAGCGTTAAGCACCTCAGAGATGATCTTCACAGGTAAGGAGCAAGCCCCTTACCTGAAGCACGAGTGAAATTAATGAGATAGAAATCGGTCCATCTTAAAAACAACCAAAATGACCAGCGCCATCTCCATTGATAATTTGACCTGAAATGAAAGACATATCGCTAGCCAAGTAGACACACGCGTCTCCGGCATAATGTGTTTCGCCTAACCTGTCATACCCCTGTACTTCAGGCGCAAAGGAATTGAAGCAAAGTTTTGAAATGCAAAAGCCGGTCATACCCCTGTACTTCAGGCGCAAAGGCATTCTTCTTCTCACATAGTAACCTCGAGATGTCGAGAATAAGTGAAGATGAGCCGTTCTCTCTATCGACCGGCCACTTGTGCTGTCTTCCACACGCCATCAAATCTCCAGTCGGCACCTGTCATCTGAAAAGTCCAATGATAGCAAGTATCGTGCCTGTCAATCCCTCACCCCCGAGCGTGCCGGCAGCGCCCATTTGAATGGAATGCTGGCTGTTCTCTGTCGTCGTTTTGCGTGTGATAAGTTCAATAAGCCCGCCGATAAAGATCGGTATTGCGAGTCCATACCCTGCGAGCATCATGCCGATGCCGATGATCATCGCGGGCACTTTTAACATTGTGAGAAGACACCCAGCGACGGCTCCGATGATGAAGAAGGCAGGGTCACCGATCCCTTGTACCATGGCGGCTACACTGTGCGCTTGAGCAGCAGGGAGCCCCGTATCAGCCCCGATGCCGCCTGCAGAATAGATAATGGCTAAGATGGCGACGGAAGCAGTCACTGCTCCAAAAACACCGCAGATCAGCTCTATGAGGTACTGTGCTGTGGGGTTTGTTTTGAGGATGGAACCTGCTTTGTAGTCGTTCATCATGTCGCCGGCATAGCCACACGCAACGGCGACGATCGCGGCAATAAAGAAAGCGTGTGTCGAACTGACATTGACAGCGATACGTATGGCGAGGAGGACAATGATGCCGAATACTTCCATCGGATTGACGCCCGTCTGACCCGTAATAATCGAAGACATCATCGCCGCGAAAAAGACACCACCCATCAAGAGGATTGCCGGCAAAACTTTTAATCCGATCACAATCGATAATACAAAGGCGACGGCGACAAGAATGAGCGAGAAAAAGCTGACCCCTCTATTTGATGTCCCGGGACTTGCTTTCGTCGTGTCTCGCTTCTTTCTTCCTTTGTGTGACGCTACATTCTTATCCCTTCGCAAGGATCCAAAGATAAAGGTGATAAGCGTGCCTGCACCGGCTCCGACCATAAGCGCGATGGCAGTCGTCAGATTCCAGCCGGCAAAAGCCGTCTCCACGCCTGACCATCCGCCACCGGCGGCCATCCGGAGGAGAATGAAGCGTCCAAGCGTCGTGATCGCGGCGCCGACGAGCCAGTAGATCGTTGACTTGCATCCAATGAGTGTCCCGATACCGAGCGCCATGGGAGAGACTTGGAGCGTAAGAGGGATTCCAGCAATTGAGAAAGCAAACATTGAGGGGATAAGATGAAACTCATCTCGAAGAAGTGTAATAACGGCGGCGACCGCAAGAAAACTGAAGAGCACGATTGCCTTAATGCCGCCAGTCTCTCCAGCTGATATAGTCGCAGCAGCAGCTTTCCCGATCGGGTAGGGTAGCTCCATCTCTTCGATATTGCGTTTGCGGAAGAACCAGCAGAGTGTCGTGCCGATCAAAACGCCTGCAAGAGCGATCAATAACACAGTGGGAAGGTGCTGTCGAATGAAGTCACCCGCTGTTTGTCCGGAAGAACGATCAATCTTCCACATGCCCGTGATAAAGAGCCCAGGGAGTGTGAAGACGAGACCGCCTGCAACCATGGCACCTGCCGTCATCCCAGTCGAGGCAACATGGATTTCATTTACATCACGACGTCTAAACATCCTCATGACAATCATGGCCAAGACAGTGACGAAGATTGTCGGCCACGGGAGGGCACTCGCGCGGAGCGCGACATAACTAGAAGATGCCGTGATTAAAATGGCTCCAGGGATGGCGAGCAACAAGGCACGCCATGTCAGGTGTTTGATCGATGTGCGTTTCTTCTTCATACGATTTAACCTCATATCGTAGATTTTGAAGTGAAAATCTCCCTCATTTCCACCTCAGGTTGATCTAGTTAACGTACTGTTTATCATCGTTTAGAAAGGCTGTAGAGGTGAGTTCATTTTTTCCTCTGCGCGGATTCTGATGTTATCACATGATCGTTTTTATTATATTCGTGTATCAACTATACCACTCGTCATCCTTTTACCAGTTCCTTTTTTGATGGGCAACTGCATGAATCAGGAGAGAAAACTTGCACGATTGGTTGATGGAGTGACGGCAGAAAAGGAGACGATGCTGTATAATAGTAGCACTAAAAATGACCGATTGAAAATAGTCACAAGGAAAGGAATCGGATGAAATGAGATTAGAGATTTTTGGTCTGAACATGCGCATCAATGACACACTTCGGGCAGCGATTGAACAGAAAATGGATAAGTTTAACCGTTTTTACGATGAAAGTGCTCGCGGTGAGGTGAAGCTCCAACCTGAGGGGAACAATGTGCGTGCTGAGGTTACGATCAATATTCGAACACATTTCTATCGTGCTGAATCTGTTGCCCAAGAAGCAATGACAGCAGTTGAACAGGCCATTAGCAACATGGAGGGACAAATCCGCAAATATAAGTCGCGTATGAAAAAGCGTACAAAAGACTATTCTTACATGGATGCTTACTTTGAACAGCAGGAGGAGCTGAAAGATGAGACCGTCGAAGATGAGTTCCGTATCATCCGCCGCAAATCATTTCCAATCGATGCGATGACTCCTGATGAGGCGACACTTCAGATGGAGTTGCTCGGCCATTCTTTCTTGATTTTCCTTTCCAGCGAGACAGATAAAGTCTGTGTTGTCTACAAGCGTGATGACGGTGATTACGGCTTGATTGAGCCTGAATATTAATAGCTCTGCTACAATCACCTATATGGATACACAAGCATTTGATAAGTTTCATGTGACTTCGTCTCAAGACTCTGTCCTGCTGAAGCACTTGAACTCTGAACAAAAGCGGGCCGTGCTGACAACAGAAGGTCCGCTTTTAATACTGGCTGGTGCAGGCTCAGGTAAGACGCGCGTTATCACGCGTCGCGTCGCGTGGCTTATTCGCCACCTCGGTGTACACCCGGCGCGCATCTTGGCGATCACCTTTACGAATAAAGCGGCAAACGAGATGAAAGATCGCATCGAGCGGTTGATCGGCTTGGAAAGTCGCGGCGCTTGGATTGGCACTTTTCATGCGATGATGCTGCGCATTTTGCGAAGATTCGGCAATCAGCTCGGCTATCGTTCGTCTTTTACCATTTTTGATACGACCGACCAGCGTCGTGTGATGGCCGATGTGCTCAAGCAGCTGAATATAAGTGAACGCATGTTGTCTTCGAGAGAAGCGCTTGCCATCGTGAGTCGCTATAAGAATGATGATGTCACCCCTGAGCAGTTAGAGGCGAGAACGGGCGATTTTTACATCGATAAACAGCAAGTTGCCATTTACCGAGCGTATCAGCAATCTTTGTTTGAGAAGAATGCTTTAGATTTTGACGATATCCTTATCCAGACACTCAGACTCTTCCGTGAACATCCGCACGTATTGGAACACTATCAGAGGCAATTTACACACATACTAGTAGACGAATACCAAGACACGAACGTCGTTCAGTATGAGCTTATCCATCTCCTATCTGCTAAAAGCCGCAATCTCTGTGTTGTTGGAGATGACGACCAGTCTATTTACAGTTTTCGCGGTGCGACAATACGCAATATTCTTGATTTTGAAGACGATTTTCCTGACTGCACTGTGATACGCCTCGAACAGAATTATCGTTCGACAAAGACGATTCTCGCTGCTGCGAACCAAGTGATTAGCGAGAATCTCTCGCGCAAGGAAAAGACGCTGTGGACGGCACACGGTGAGGGGGAGCCAATTCTCATGTACCGTGCTGCCGATCATATTGATGAGGCTAGGTTCATCGCACGCGAAGTACAACGCCGCTTTCAAGTTGCAAAGGATCAGGAAGCGATTGAAATTGCCGTTCTCTACCGTATGAACGCCTTATCGCGCAATTTGGAGTTCGCACTTCGTGAATTGGGGATTGAATATATCATTTACGGTGGTACGCGCTTTTACGACCGAGCAGAAATCAAAGATGTAACGGGCTATTTATCACTGGTTCAATCATCGGAAGATGAGATCGCGTTTCGACGTGTCATCAATCAACCACGACGTGGAATCGGTGCCGTCACGCTTGAGCGTTTGGCTGAGTTCGCTGGGAAGAGAGGGCTGACGCTGTTCGAAGCAGCGAGGCGATCTAGTGAAGATCCAAATCTTGAACGTGCCGCCGGTAGGCTGACCTTGTTTGTACAGCTGATAGATACACTGCGTGACGCGCTTTTATCGGATGAACTCTCCTTTGCCGAATTTGTGAGGATGGTTGAAGTTGAGTCAGGACTCATCGCTTACTATGAGGAGCTCAAGGCGAGAGGCGATGTCGAGGCTGTATCGCGATTAGAAAACCTTGAGGAGTTGATCTCGGACGCTATTGAGTTTGAAAAACGTCTCGATATTGAATCGATTGACGATATGTGGGAATTGACACCTGAAGGCGATTTCCGTGAGGAAATCATGACTGACCGCTCACTGAAAGGTGTTCTGAGATTATTTCTTGAGCGTACCGCTCTCTATTCCGATCAAGATAAGGAGCGAGAGGACCCGAAAGTCAGCCTCATGACCGTTCACAGCGCTAAGGGACTTGAGTTTAATACGGTCTTCATCATGGGGGCGGAAGAGGGAATTTTCCCTAGCATGCAATCGTTACAAGAACGAGACGGTTTAGAGGAGGAGAGACGCCTCGCTTACGTCGCCATTACACGTGCTAAGAGTGAACTCATTGTCAGTTCTGCCGTTTCTAGGCTGTTGTTCGGGCATACGCAATACAACGCGCCTTCGCGATTTAGCGATGACATCTCGGAAGATCTCGTTGAGAAGAGAGGTGTGTACGGCTCGTATCTTGATTTGGATGCTGCTGCGGTCGAAACGAGTTCTTTTGAGCACGGGTCATTTTTTGCAGAGATGGTCAATCGCATCACAAAAAAGAAGCGAGACATCGCTACGCAGGATGACGATAGAGAGTATAGGGCCGTTACAAGTCGTCACATAGAGCGTCAGCAGAAAAAGGAGTCGTCTGGTCTAGACCCGTCGACACTCGTCCCAGGCGACTTTGTTCGCCACGTGACGTTTGGTGTTGGAGAGATTCAAAACATCACGAAGACAGGTGATGACGCGATTTTAGTTATTGATTTTAACGGTCAGGTTAAGCGTTTCATGGCGAGCCAATCGGCATTATCGATCGACGCATGATGTGTGAGGAGATCAAGATGGAAAAGAACGCGACGTTTGACAGCGATACGTCCCATCTGTACCCGCGCTTGCACAAGGAACAAATGGAGCGGCATTTATTGAATCCGAGAGCGGCGCTTTCATCACAAAGTCGAGGACGCGTGCGTCCCGAAAATGAGTGTACTGTCCGTACAGCCTACGAACGTGATATTGGCCGCATTATCTATTCGATGCCATTTCGGAGGCTTCGTCACAAAACACAAGTTTTTTTCGATCCTCAGAATGACCATGTCTGTACGCGTATGGAGCACGTCCAATACGTCAGCTATTTGGCAGAAACGATCGGAGGCGCGTTGTGCTTAAACCGTGATTTGATCCGTGCCATTGCGCTCGGGCATGACATCGGCCACGCACCGTTCGGTCACGCAGGCGAAGCGGCGCTTGATGAGTTGTTACACCAATACGGTAGTGATTTCGTTTTCCGTCATGAACGGCACGGCTTGCGGGTGATCGATTTTCTCTCTGAACATAAAAACGGCCACGGTCTCAATTTGACGTTTGAAGTTCGCGATGGCATCGCCTCACATTGTGGTGAACAATACGACGAGATCATACTCATTCCAATGCGCGACAAGCGCGAGGAAAGCTTAGCTGAGGGATCTCTTACACACGACCCGCCGGCGACACTCGAGGGATGTCTCGTTCGATTTACCGATCGTATTGCCTACGTCGGGCGTGATATCGAAGATGCAACGCGAAGCGGATTGCTTTCGTTTGAAGAGTTACCAAGCGATCTACGCTCAATTCTTGGCCGTAACAACAGCGAGATCGTCAATACCTTAGTCAACGATGTCGTCGAGAATAGTATGGGCCGTGATGCGATCGCGATGAGCGAGCGGATTGGCAAGGCGCTTCTGCGCCTCATCGAGATCAACGTTGATAGGATCTACAAGGCCCCGCGCGTCAAGCGGTATGAGTTACAAGTTCGCAATGTATTGGAGGGGCTTTTTGAATACTATTTGCAATGTGCAAGAGAGGGCGAGCCGGACAGCAAGGAGATGCCTTCTGTTGCTTTTTGGGAATATAAAGAGCGCCACCCGGAGAAGAACGCCGACCCGCTACGTATTGTCACCGATTACATTGCAGGCATGACCGATCCATACGCAAACCGTATGTTCAATACGATCTATGGATTGTGATGGCCGTTCACAGTTAAAGGAAAAGAAATACCGATGGATACGTCATTTTTTGCGATGATTCACCGTATGCGCTACATCAATCGCTGGGGATTGATGAGGAATACAGAACTTGAAAACATTCAAGAGCACTCGCACGATGTTGCCGTAATCGCACATCTGCTCGCAACTCTCCGAAAATTGAAATTCTCAGACGGGAGAATCTGTCCCGATCCATTATTCGTTGCAACACTTGCCCTCTATCATGATCTATCTGAAATCATCACGGGTGATATGCCTAAACCGCTCAAATACCACAACCGTCCGATGGAGACGACGTATAAAGAGATTGAGCGTGAGGCCAGTGAAGTCCTTCTCGCGATGCTCCCGGACGATCTCGCATGTGAGTATAGGAAATTTTTGCTTCCCAATGCTGACGACCCTGTTGTTTCAGAGGCACTCATTCTTGTCAAAGCTGCTGATTGTTTTTCTGCATACATTAAGTGCCTCGACGAACAAAAAGTCGGCAATCGCGAATTTGAGCGTGCGAGGATCGAAGTGGGGGAGAGGCTTGATGCGTTTGAGCTTCCAGAAGTCGATTGGTTTAAAAAGAATGCTCTCCCGGCTTACGCGAAATCGCTCGATGAGATCAATTTCGATTTCCATTTTGACAGCCCTGATTGCAGTGATACTGCATTATGATGACAAAAAGAATACAATGCTTTAAAATATTTAACTATCAGTTAGCTAAATAATTGTCGTCAGTGTAAGATATAGCCGTCTATGTCAGTTATTAAGAACAATATAGGAGTATTGTCTTGTTTTTTAGAGAGCGGGTAATGTACCTGCGACAATCTAGTGTGGATACGGCGCAAAAACGCTTGAATGTAAAACGGCTTCTTACTTTTATTCTCGTTGCCGCTTTATTTGCATCTATCTGTTTCACGATCACTCCGTTCGCATCGCCTCCTGAAGGAGAGGAGATTAATCGGATCGGATATACGAACTCGTCAAATGGCAGTTATTTGAGAAGTCAGCCGACGACGAGCTCGTCGAGGCTTGCTTTGTTACCGCGCAGTTCTCGCGTTGAAGTTTTTGTGAAAGTGACAGGTGGAGAAGTAAACGGTGTTAATACGTGGTATTATGTTCGAGCTGTCTCTTTAAACTTGGAGGGTTACGTCCATTCGCCGCTTGTGACGTTGACTAATGCACCCATTGATACGCCTCCTCCTGTCAGCAATCCCAACTTTGAAGCGCATCTGACGGAACAAGGATTCCCGGCGAGCTACAAGCCTGCTCTCCGTTCGTTGCATAGTGCCCACCCTGAATGGATCTTCACCGCCCAACACATTAAAGACGTCGATTCACCAAAGACCAATCGCAAACCGTTGACTTTCCAGAAGGCTTTAGACGAGGAAGCGAAACCGGGAATCAATGTTGTCGGATCGACTTCTCGTTTGAGCCATCGGTCATACGAACCTGCCGATTATTACTATAAGACGAATAAGTGGAAGGTCTATGATGCCGGTGGCTGGATCGGGGCAAGCCGCGAAATTATCGCTTACTCAATCGATCCGCGAAATTTTCTCAATGAGCAACAGATGTTCCAGTTTGAGGTTCTGAGTTACAACGAGCAGGCACACCATATCGACGCCGTCGAGGCAGCATTGGTCGGCACCTTTATGGATGGTAAGCAAGTCACATTTATTGATCATCGCGATCAACAGGAAAAAACGATGACATACGCCGAGATTTTTATGGAGGCGGCTAAAATCACAAATGTCAGCCCCTTTTTCCTCGTGCAGCGTTGCCTAATGGAAGTCAGCCGCCAAGGGTCGGGATCTGTCTCCGGAACAGTTGCCGGTTATGAAGGTTACTACAACTTTTACAACATTGGCGCAACGGCCGGTACGAACCCTGTTTTGAACGCATTGAAATATGCGCGGTACGGTAGATACGCATCAGGTCCTACACAAACTGAGCGCAATAATTATCTTCTTCCTTGGGACAGTCAGTGGCGAGCCATTGTCGGTGGCGCTTTTTGGATTGGGAGCGGTTATGTAAACGCCGGTCAGGACACGCAATATTCGCAAAAATTCAATCTGGACGGCGACACGTACGGTACTTATTGGCATCAGTACATGGGTAACGTCTACGCTCCTTACTACGAAGCAGCACGCGTCTACGAAATGTATAATCAAGAAAACCTTCTTAACATGCCGTTTATATTCAAGATACCTGTGCTCGCCGATATGCCCGCAACGCCATCTCCCTATCCGACGAGCAACAAGAGCCTCAACAATTGGCTGAAATCCATTGAGGTTTCCGCCGGTACGCTCACACCGGCGTTTAACCCGGAAGTCTATTCCTATGCTGTCACCGTGGAAGGCTCTGTCAACGAGATCACGCTCACTGCTGAGCCGTATCTCTCAAGCTGTTCCATCAATCATGTGGGGAATCACACGCTTGATGTTGGGGAGAACACCATCGTGCTAGAGGCTGTCTCCGAACGCGGAACGAAACGCCTGTACACCGTTGTTGTTAATAAGACTGGGGAGATTCCGCCTGATACGGAGCCGACTGAAACGACAGAAACGACGGAATCCACGACATCCACAACAACCTCGACGGCGCCCACGACGCCAACGACAACAACGACGCCTTCGACGGCGCCCACAACGCCCACAACAACGACGCCTTCGACGACACCCACGACATCTACTACGACGCCTTCGACACCGCCCACGACACCAACGACAACAACGACGCCTTCGACAACGCCAGAACAGAACGTGATGGATCCAAGCGTCAACGATGACTATGTGATTCGCGACAACTTCCTGTTCAATGCCTACCCTGATGAGGGGAGGAATCAAGCTGGCAGGATTCGTGCGGCGCTTGATATTCCTGACGGCATGACCGTAAAGATCAAGGACGCGACGGGGAAGGTCGCATCAGATGATACGCTCCTCGGCACAGGGGCGACAATTGAGTGGCTTGTAGGCTCGTCGTCAACACCGATTGCGACGCTGACACTCGTGATTTACGGGGATGCAAGTGGAAACGGCAAGATCAACTCGAACGATATGTCGTACATCATCGACTATATCTACGCAGGTCGCGAAGTCACGCCAGCTCAGCTTTTAGCGATGGACGCGTCGCGAAACGGTGTCGTAAACTCGAACGATTTGTCAGCCATTATCGACTATATTTACAAGGGAAGGGTCATCTCTCAGAAGTGATTATGTCAGAGATGAATTTACGGTCGATTAGAAACCGTCATTGCAGCTGGCATAGTATGACTTCTCAAAGATTGTTCAAAGAGATTGGTTACAACTTATGAAGATTAGAAAGTATATTGCCCTTATCATCGTCTGTTTCCTTGCCATGACGCTATCGATATCTTTTGTCGTCATGGCTGCTACACGGAGAGCTACGATTTCCGCGTCACGTGATAAGGCAACGGTCGGTCAGACATTTACTGTTACGCTAAGTTTCTCTCCAAGAGCAGAGACACGCAGTTTTGGGTTTAAATTGTCTTACGACAGTTCTACTCTCCAATATGTCAGCGGGAAAAATGTTTCCGGATTAGCGGGAGATTTTCACGAAGGAGGCACCGGCAATCAGCTCAATGTCGGCGTAACTGTTTCCAGAACGCAGTCTGCAGTTGTCGGACGGGCAATTTCGCTGACCTTCAAAGCCAAGGCTGCCGGGAAGGCAACCATCAAAATCCTTGAAGCGAATGATGGCATCATTGATCCTGAAGAAAATACAATTATTCCGGGGGCTCCTGTCTCCATCACAATCACACCTGCTGTGCCCACGACGCCAAAGACAACAACGCCGAAGACCACTACTTCAAAAACGACCACAACAACAAAGAAAACGACGTCTACAACACCAAAGACCACGATGACACCGAAAACAACGACGCCGCGAACGACAACGACCACGACATCAAAGTCAACGAAGAGCAGCACGACTCCCACGGCCACCACGACGATAACCGACACAACCACAATCACTGAGACGACGCCGATCACAACGACAGAAACATCTTCAGCAGCGACAGGGCCGGTTATCGCGTTCTTTGCTAAGCGGTACGACGGAGCCTTGCTCAATGTACCGGAATCAGTTCCTGCAGATGAAAATATTCCTATATCTTTCAGTGCAGAAGAGATCAACGATTACGAGACGCCCATGACAATCTATCGTTCATCAACGTTGCCTTATAAACTTTTCTGGTTATCAGATGAAGGGGGAGAAGCGCGTTTCTATTATTGCGACGAAGAGACGTCTCTTTACGTTCCCTATTTCAGAACAGAGTGGTCGTCTCGTTACTTTACTTTTTCGATCGTTCCCAATGATCGACTCCCTCAGGGGTTTGAGCTTAAGACATACGACATCCGTGGCGTAAAAGTACCTGCTTATCTTCCTGCCAAGGGTTATTATGTAACGCACGATGCGTATTACGATCTGATGTCCAAGGTTGATTCCGATACTCGTGTGCCCGATTGGCGTGTCTACGAGGGAGAAGTGCCAGAATCGACGGGCGATTCGAACGATCCGACGTCGACGAACCCTTCAGGTGAGGACGATCGGCTGACATGGCAAGGTGTCTCTGTCGAGATACCAGACGAACTTCTCTTGGTTGCTCTCAGAATGAATGACAGTGAGAAGAAGATGCTCTATTTTTACGATCGGACGCTCGATTCGCTGATTCGCGCAGATCTTTGGCTTGTGCCGCTGGCACGGACATTCCTTGATTACCATGAGCCGATCGCTTCTTATCAGCCGACGACAACTCCGACTGAATTACTCACCTCGACAACAACACCTAGCACAAGTGAACTTGTCACCGGTGCTAGCGAGAAAAAAACGTTGACTTTCCTAGGCTTGACAATTCCGACGTGGGTACCGGGTGCTGCTATTGCTGTTTTAGTCATTCTCCTCCTGCTGCTGATTCGTGGCATCGTGCGCGCGAAAAAAGCAAAAAAGCTTGAACAAGACTTTTCTTTAGATGATGAATCTTTCGATGGAAACGACGAGCGACATGAGCAAGTCGACTGGAGTCTACTCAATGAAGAGATAGCAGATGATGATCTTGTGTGGGAACAGAAATCGTGGGCGCAATTAGGGATTGTCGATATGATAGATCAGTCGACGCGTAGCGAGGATCCGATGGACCTCAATAAGGAAGAATCACCCGATGATTTAGACGATCACGAGCAGATCGTTGACGACAAACTAACAACAATGCGTGGTGAGACTTTGGCAGACGGCCAAGAAGTTGTGACGACTGTTACTAATGTCCTGCCGCCGACACGAACGTTAGAAAGCGAGTGGGCCGATCTTCAAAGAGCTGTTGAATTATCGTCGGCGCGTCGCCAACGGCGCATGGTGGCGCCTGAACGTTTGGGTGATGTAGAGGCAAGCGATGAAGATACGACTGAATCGGAAGATGTCACTCAAGACGATACAGAAGTTGAAGTAGTCGCTGAAACAGGTAGAACGATCATACAGCCTGGGATGAAAGGGAATCGCCCGATGCGACGTATTCCGTTGAAACGTCTTCAGGGTATTGAAAGCACAAGACCGATCGATGACGCTCTCGATGAGGATGAGCTGTGAGTAAGATATTGGCACGGTTGAAAGATTTGTTCTTCACGTGGGAGTTTGTTCGCTACTTTATCTCAGGTGTTGTTGCGACGATTGTTGATCTAGGCGTATTCGCGTTTCTCAGCGGTGTACTTGGTCTTGGAAAATGGTATTTATCTAATTTTCCTGCGATTGTTGCCTCGGTCATTGTCGCGTATGTGATGAACCGCATCTGGGTTTTCCGTTCGAAAGACAACCTCTTCAAAGAATTTCTAAGGTTTACTGGTACGCGCATCGCTATTTCAGTGTTTTTCACCTACCTTGTCTATCCGATTTTGTATTATGGGCTCAATATTACGTACGAGTTATTCCCAAAGCTTCCGGTCGCTAAACTTATCGCGCTCCTCTTTGTCGTCCTAGGCAATCGCGTGACAGGAAAATTTTACGTGTTCAAGGAAGAGCAGCGCTGTGGTGACGACAATCAATGCGCTGCAGTAGAGGCAGAGAGTGTGTCGACATCAATTCATTCAGATGACGATTGTGATTGAGTGTTATTCTCTTTAAATATGTTATGATTCTCTGTAGTTTTGTCCGGAGGATATCGAAAAGTAGATGAATATAGATGCGGCACTCGATACAATCAATAAAGCAGAGGTGTTCGGAGCTAACTTGAGTTGCGAACGGGCTCTTTGCCTGTACCGTCACCTTGGTGACCCATGGCGTTACATGGAGTCGTTCCATGTCGCCTGCACGAACGGTAAAGGGTCGATCAGTAGTTACTTAACGCATATTTTGTGTCAAGCTGGTCACAAAGTCGGGTGGTATACGTCGCCCTACCTTGTCCGTTTTAACGAGCGCATACGCGTGCTTGACGGACCTACTGACCTTGAGCGCTACGACGCCGATCTGACGACAGGTGAAATTCCTGATGTCGATGTCGTCCGCCTAATGGGTGTTGTCGGGAAGACGGCAGAACAAGTTGCGGCGGAGACGGGGATGCACGTGACTCAATTCGATATGATCACGGCAGTCGCTTTTCTCTGGTTTAAAGAACAAGGTTGTGATTACGCTGTACTCGAGACAGGTCTCGGAGGGCGCCTCGATTCGACTAACATCCTTGAGAAACCCGTTGCCACGCTGATGGCATCGCCCGGTTACGACCATATGGATCGTCTAGGCAATACAATGGTGGAAATCATGAGCGAGAAGGCAGGCGTTATTAAGTATGGGACACCCGTCTACGCTTACAATCCGTCGGATGCGCTTCTTTCGCCAGAAGATGCAGCAGATGTGCGCCGTGTGTTTGAGGAGAGGAGTCAAGATCTTAATGCCCCTCTAACATTTATCGGGCATGACGACATAGAGGTATTGGAGTATGGAAGGGAGGGACAGAAGTTCCGATCGCGCCATACAGGACGTGAGTATTCGACAAAACTTCTTGGGCCCTATCAGCCAATTTACGCGATGCAGTCGGCACTCGCCATAGCAAATGCCGGACTTGCAGACTCAGAAGCGATCAGACGCGGTATTGAGACGACTGTTTGGCCTGCACGTTTGGAAGTGTTGTCGCGGTCACCTTTTATCTTGCTCGATGGTGCGCATAATCTTCAGGGAATGCTCGGCCTCAAAGAAGCGCTCTCTCGTTTATCTGGTGATGATCCCATCGTCTATATCCTCGGCTTATTTTCTGACAAAGATTATGAGAGAATGTTGGGGGCGCTTCTCGATGATACGAGTGTTCGCATCGCAGGGATTGTTGCGACGGAGCCGCCGAGCGAACGAAAACTTGACGCCGAGACATTGGCGAAAACAGTTGCTCGTATTATGGTGCATAATGATAGAGAGACGTTCATTGTTGCGGAGGCAGATATTTACTCTGCTATGGCACAAGCGCTGAAGATTGCCGAGGAGAATAATGCTTTGATCTGCGCCTGTGGCTCTCTCTATTTGGCGGCAGGTGTTAAGTCTGCCGTGCATGATCTCTTAGATGGAAAGAAATAGCTTTCCATAGGTAGCTCTAGGAGGAAGGAACTGATATGAATTACACGAACCCTCCAGTAAAAAGTAAGGCAGATGTATTCGATTGGGGTCGGGTGATCTCTAAGTTCACAAAAATTGACAATTTGCCTCGGGAGTTGCCTGTCTCGGGAAGTGAGCGTGAACGGATCATTTCCGTTTACAATCGTGCGATTGATCAGGTAAGAACAGACAACACCGATGTCGCGATGATCGCATTGGAGAAACTGAGTGTGAGGTGGCCGCACTTCATCGAGTCGTCATGTCTCTACGGACTCCTGCTCGCAAAATCACAGCGTTTTGCTGAGGCAGAGAAGCAATTCGAAAAAGTATTGCTCGCTTCGCCTGACGCCAACGCAGCGCCCATGATTAATGAGTGGCGCAAGGAAGCGCGAGAAGAGCGCATCAGAGAAGAAGCACGTGATAGCTCAAAGAGAAGAAGAGAGCATAAGTTGTTGCCTGTCCGCGCGAGCCTTGCGAGTAGCGGTATACTGCAGCGCGCAGCCGATGAAGACGGTACTGGCCGCGTGCAGATGGCATCTAGGAGAGAGCAGGAGGAAATCCTGCGCTCAGGCGGCGATTTTAGGCAGGGCGTTGATTCATCAAGCACTGGTACAACAAAGCTAGTCTATGGTTTACTGATTGCCGTGATTGTTGCATCCGTTTTGTTTTTGATTTTTTACTTTGTGATTCGACCGTCGATTGTGGCGAATGAAAACCGACGCACGCGTCTCGAATGGCTTGAGGCAGCACTCAGTGAACGGGAAGAGGAAGACGAATCGATCAGCGATATCCTAGATGCTTATAAAAAAGCGTTCGGGGAAATTGAAAGCGAAGAATAGTTTGTGCTTGACCAATGGGCTTTCGTGATGAAATGACCATTAGAACCATCAATACAATGATGCGTCCAATTTTTTCTGTTGAGCGGGTAACGAGTATGAGGTGTCTTAGTAAGGAGTGTGCGATGCGCATAAGACGACAGGAACGAAGAACAATTGGAGTCGGGCACGTTATCCTCAAAGGTCGAACGGCTTTCATTTTGTCTCTGATTTTATCGCTTACCATTGTTTTTGGTTGTCCGGCCAATGTTATTGTAGCCGATGAGGGTTGGATGACCTTTGAAGAGGTCAAAGCCGCTGCTTATTGTGTCATTGATGGCGATACGGGAGAAGTCATCTTGGAGCACAACGCCGACGCTCGGCGCGCAAATGCAAGCACGACGAAGATTATGACAGCGCTCACTCTAATCAATGATGAAAATTACGACCCTGATCGGATGTTGAAGGTCTCTAAGCTTGCCATTACGTTGGGGGATCCGAATTCTGCGCGTATAAGAGGACTTAAGGAGGGAGACGAGATCAGAACGCTCGATGCGATGGCCGCGTTACTCATTGCGTCAGCCAACGATGTCGCACGAGTGATTGCTCAGAATTACGGAGGCGCATACGGCGCGATCGATCCGTCAAATCTAAATGACCCAAAGAAATCGCAGGATTATTTCGCGAAAAAGATGAACGAACAGGCCAGAATGTTAGGGCTTAAGAATACGCATTTTACGAATCCTGCAGGGTTCGATGAGCGCGATCAAAGCCACTACACGACGGCGCGCGATCTCGCCTATATTACACTCGAAGCGATGAAAAAACCACAAATAGCGCACATTGTGGGCATGAGGCGTTATCGGTTGCCGACCAATGAGAAACATAAAGATCCTCTCTGGGCGTCGATGTCAAATTCGAACGTGCTTGTTACTTACGGTGCAGACATGTTTGGTTCACAGTATTTTGTTCGGTATACAGGCGTCAAGACAGGCACAACACCGCAGGCAGGTAAGTGTCTCGTCGGTTCCGGTGTGACGCAAGACGGAAGACTGATCATCTGTGCCGCTCTAGGCATCACGCTGCCCAGTGCACATGCAAGTAACTCGTGGCTTGGGCGGGCCATACCGGTGCGTGCGCTCATGGAGGAAGCGGCGAAAAGGCTTGGCTGTCCTGTCATCGAGGATCGTGCCCATCTTCTGTCACCGACCGTCCCAACTCTTACGAAAGCTCCGAGTATCGTGCCGTCGGATCACTCTGACACACCATTCCCCAATCATTCAGAACAATCAAACGCGAGCGCTTCACCGGGAGTCATCTCGACTGTTCCGGGAACGACTGCTACAAACGGCGGATCAGGTGTATTTGCGAGCATAAAAGCCTTGCCTGTGGTGTTCCAAGTTTTGTTGGTGATTGGACTTTTGGCGGTCTTGTCTTTATTTATCTGGCTCTTCGTGCGCATTGCAGGGAGAGGGAGGCGTCGATCAAGATCTGCCGCCGCAAGACGCCAAGCAAACGATTTTATCGCTGGACTTCAAGTGTTCGAGCCATACGATCGTGATGATGAACGCCAACAGAACGATACAAGACGCCGCCTATCATACGATCGTAATGACGAACGTCAGCAGTACGATACAAGACGCCGTCAATCATACGATCGTGATGACGAACGTCAGCAGTACGATATAAGACGTCGCCAATCATATGAGCGTGATGACGAACGTCAGACGTACGATCCAAGACGTCAGTCGTACGATGTGCAAGATCGTCGAAAATCGAATCTGGATCCATACGCTGGTGAACGCCGCCGTCTACGCCCGCCAGATCAACCGTGGCATGAATCGCAACGTGAAAGTCGATCGCGTCAAGAGCCAGACAATCGATCGCCCGGTCGAGACCCTTTTGATTATCGCAATCGGCGCCGCTAAGACCGTTCAATCATGTGTTCAAAACAAGAGAAAACGTGCGAATATCGTATGAAACTAGCGAAATCAGTCGAATTCTAAAGTTATTTTGCAAATGTATTGACAGCGACGAAACATCCTGTTAAGATTGTCTCCGTGTCACGCCGACGCGTGTCGCGCGCAATAGTTGGAGGAAGAGAATAGCAATGAAAACGTATATGCCAAAAGCAAGCGATGTGGATCGCCGCTGGTATCTCGTCGACGCCGAAGGAAAAGTTCTCGGGCGGTTGGCGACCGAGATTGCGGCCATCCTGCGTGGAAAAAATAAACCGGAGTACACACCCCATATGGATATGGGCGATTTTGTCATTGTTGTGAATGCTGATAAAGTAGTCCTTTCCGGTAAGAAAGAGCAACAAAAAGTATACCGCCGCCATACTGGTTATCCGAGCGGTTTGCGAGAGGTTCCGTACGAGCGCATGATGGCGAAACACCCTGAACGCGTTTTGGAGAAAGCCGTTCGCGGTATGTTGCCGAAGAATTCGCTCGGGCGGGCGATGTTCCGAAAACTCAAAGTTTACGCTGGCCCGAATCACAAGCACAAGGCGCAAAAGCCGGAAAAAATTGAGTTATAGTGACGGGGGAATGGAGAGATGGCTAATCAGCAAGGATATTTTTACGGAACAGGACGCAGGAAGGAAGCCGTGGCACGTGTCAGGTTATACCCTGGTTCTGGTACGATTACAGTTAACAAAAAATCGTTTGAAGAGTATTTCCCTCTTGAAACTCTTCGCATGATTGTTCGCCAGCCCATCGTCGCTGCGAATGTCACCGATCGCTATGACATTGTCGTCAATGTGCGTGGTGGCGGCATCGCCGGTCAGGCGGGTGCCATCCGCCACGGGATTGCTCGCGCTCTTGTCGATGCAGACAGCGAACAGTACAAAAAGACGATGAGAAAACATGGTTTTCTAACAAGGGATGCCCGTGTCAAAGAACGCAAAAAGCCTGGACTCAAGAAAGCGAGAAAAGCTTCTCAGTTCTCCAAGCGTTGATGCTTCAGCACGCATTGTTGTATATATTTGCGAAAATGGCTGTCTCATAACTGCTCTTTAATAGCGAAGATGAGACAGCTTTTTTATTAATGGCTATAGGAAAGCTTTATTGCGTAATAACTGTGCGCTGTTGTTGGGAGCAAAGTTGAATTGTTGGTTTTGTCTGTTGTGACACGTTCGGCGGAGAAGACGCGCGAGCTTGGGGTGCTTTTTGCGTCGATTCTTCGTGAGCGTGATGTCGTGTTATTGACAGGTAGCCTTGGGGCCGGCAAGACTTGTTTCGTCGGCGGTGTTGCGGCGGGGCTACACGTCAAGGGGCACGTCTCAAGCCCAACATTTACGTTGCTCCATATTCATGAACCTGCAAGAAAGGGGCTGTCTGCACTCAACCACTTCGACGTCTATCGATTAGAGGGGGCGGACGACTTTATCCGGCACGGGTTTGATGAGATTTCGTATGAGGATGGCATTACGCTCATTGAGTGGGGCGATCGCGTACGAGACGCACTCTCTGATGATGCGATTGAACTCGCTATCACTTTTGGGCAAAACGAGAATGACCGCATCCTTCATTTTATTTTTCCTGAGGGAAGGGAAGACGATGTTGATAAGTTTCGCCGGCTATTGGACGGCGTGGAAGGGCAGGAGCCATGATCACACTTGGTGTCGATACATCAGGGAAGACGCTGTCTGTTGCAGTTCTTAATGGCGATGTTCTCATTGCGGAACTGTTCCTTTCGACAGGGTACAAGCACGGCGTGACACTCCAGCCGGCTATCGAATATGTACTCGGGAAAGCAGATCTCATGGTGAAAGATGTCGATCTTTTCGCAGTGGCGATAGGACCTGGCTCCTTTACGGGGATTCGGATTGGTCTTTCTTCAGTTAAGGCGATGGCGTACGCCGTTGGCTCACAGGCCGTTGGCATCTCGTCATTGCATGCCCTAGCACGCTCGACCGTCCATGACATACGTCCTGTCTTCGCCATGTTTGACGCGCGGGGCGGTCGTGTGTTCGGCGGGTTGTTCAGAGGTGACGAACAAGTGCTCGGAGGAGAGCCGCAATCGATCGCTCTCTGGGTCAAATCGATCAAACGCTATCTCGCCCCTGATGAGGTTGTGACGATGACAGGTGACGGTGTCGATGTCCTCCAAGAGGCAATAGAGTGTGAAGGGCTCAAACTTCCGTTTGAAGTCGTTTATGCGCCTTTTTATCAGCGCGTTGTACGCGCTTCCGTCGTCGCACAACTTGCGATTAATAAGATTGAATCCGGTCATGCGACGACCGATCCTTTTTTGCTCGATGCGTACTATGGTCTTTTATCCTCTGCGGAGCGAGCCAACCTCGAACGCCAATCATGACGGCACTGTTGCAGGTTATCTTCGTATGTTCGATAGGAAGGTACTACTTCGATGATTATGAGGGAAGAGCAGCGCGACATAGTTTTTCGTTATAAGGCACGCGACCATTCTTGTTGGATGGTAAGAGCTGCCATGCGTACCGATCTCGATGATCTCGTAGCGCTTGATGACATCACAAAGCCCGTCCCGTGGGGGAGAGATGCCATCGGTGGTTTTATCGGGTGCGTGCCTGGTGTATTCGTTCTCTGTCCTTCGAATCATCTAGGATGGTCGCTCGGTGCGCCTGTCGGTTTCGTCATCGCACGGTGGCTTGGTGATGAGTGTGAGATTATGTCGATTGGCGTACACCCTCAATTCCGTCGTCGAGGTCTGGGGGGAATGTTGATGGATGCCGTGAAGAAGACAGCTCTGGCGTACGGGAGGACGTCTTTGATCCTTGAGGTGCGCGAGCATAACAAGGCGGCACACTCTTTATACGTTCGAAGCGGTCTTCTCGAGGTCGGCCGAAGGCCAAGATACTATCTCGATACAGGTGAAGCGGCTATTCTGATGAGAGGCAATCTTCTTCTAGGGGGCGGTGAATAATGTCGAGGTGGTACATCCGAAATGGCGACATCGATCGTGCATTGAATCTCGCGTTTCATACGAATGGCGTTCGGCGTTTGACAAAATAACTGAATTTATGGTGCGAACGACAAGAAATTAGGCGAAATAGCCGCATTAAGCTGTTCAAACACTGATTGACAGTGTATTGTATACATTTTTATACTGAATTCCACGATTACATTCCTGTCTTTTGGGATATCCGAAACGGAGGAGCACCATGTCAAAAAAGGATGTCGTCTTTCATTGCAAAGAGGAGACACTAATGAAGGCGATCGCGATGGTTATCCAAATATCGTCTAATTTTGATTCAAGCATTTTTATTGAAAAAGATGGTCGTCGCGCAAACGCGAAAAGCTTACTCGGTGTTCTGTCTCTGGGAATTGAGCAAGGTGATTATCTCATTTTGACGGCCGAAGGAGACGATGAGGAAGAGGCGCTTGAGAAGCTCGGACGATATATAACCGATGACGAATAGGTAAGCGACGGAGTATTTGCCGTCAAGAGGGGGTCATCTCTCAGATGACAACGCTTCAAACGAACAAAAATACATTTAACGCACAACTTGAATTGGTGCCAGATGAACCCGGTGTCTACCTCATGTTCGACAAATCGGGTTCTGTCTTGTATGTGGGAAAAGCGAATTCGTTAAGACAGCGACTTGGCAGCTACTTTACTCCTAATCCCGACGTCGACGATCGCATCGCTTCCATGATTTCACGCATCGCCTCCTATGACACCATCATCTGCGACAATGAATTAGAGGCGTTCATCTTAGAGGCGAATCTCATCAAGAAATATCGACCACGCTACAATATTCTTCTGCGTGATGACAAAGAATATCCCTACATTCACGTCACGCTACAGGAGGAATTCCCGCGCGTGATGAAAGCTTTTCGTGTTGGAGATGACATTGAGGAGGGTGCGCGTTATTTCGGGCCGTGGCTGAGCGGCGATGTGTCTCGTGCGCTTAAAGTGTTAGGTTCGATCTTTCCTCTCCGTCAATGTAAGCTTGATTTGCCGCGCGAGATAGGAAAAGAGCGACCGTGCCTCAATGCCCATATTAGGCGTTGTCTTGCGCCATGCGCGGGGAATATTTCAAAGGAAGATTATCGCAAGATGGTTGATGAAGTTTGTCTTTTTCTTGAGGGACGTACGGATGACTTAATTCGGAGACTTCACCGAGATATGATGGAAGCGGCCGATAGGCTCGATTTTGAGGAAGCTGCCGTTCTGCTTGGAAAATGGCAGGCACTAACCCGTTTACGCGAACAACAGCGTGTCGTCGATGTTGCTGGCGGTGATCGCGATGTCCTAGCGCTTCACCGCAACGGTTACGAAGTCGCTATTGCGAAGCTCGAGGTCAGAGATGGACGTGTGACGGGATGTGTCCACACGTTTGCAGAGGATAGTGGCGGACATGACGGCACGTATTTTTCAACCTTTATACGCGGTCATTACCGTGTCCCATCGCAAATACCGCCTGAGATACTCGTGTCGGCTCTGCCAGATGAACTGGAGCTGCTCACACGTTTTTTGCGCGAAAAGCGCGGTCGTGCCGTCACAATCCGCCACCCGCAGCGAGGCTCTAAAAAGGCATTGCTTGAGTTGGCGCTGATGAATGCCGACAGGGCACTGACGAGACGGGCACTCTCGCGAGGATCTGATCCGCACGTGCTCGAGCAGACGTTGGCTTTGCTCGGTCAACTTGTTGGGCTTGATCGTTTTCCCTTCCGCATTGAAGCGTATGATGTTTCGCACTACGGTAAAGGCGCGCGATCCGGGTCGATGGTCGTCTTCCGGCAAGGTAAACCTGAGAGATCGTCGTACAGGCATTTTTCGATTAAAGGATTTGAGGGGATTGATGACTATAGAGCGCTTGCAGAAATCGTCAGTCGGCGACTTGGTCGTTTAGATGAGGAGTCGTTCGGGAATCGCCCCGATCTTATCCTCGTCGACGGCGGGATCGGTCACGTTTCTACGGTGCTTCCGCTTGTCCAAAAACATGGACTCCGTGTCGCCGGTATGGTGAAAGATGACCGACACCGTACTCGTGGACTCGTCCTGCCGACGGGCGACATCATTGAACTTGCGACATCAGGCTCGCTCTGCCATTACCTCAGTGGGGACGAGTGTGGTGAACGGACTGACGATCAGCAGCGTGAGACAGAGGACACACGGGCGAAAAGGCTCGGCCTTCTTCATTTGCTGACGTCCATTCAAGATGAGGCGCATCGATTCGCTTTGCGCCATAATCAGAATGTCCGGCAAAAGCGTACGATGCGTTATGCACTAGAGTCTATACCCGGTGTCGGTCCTGCGCGGAGAAAACGGCTTTTAGAGCATTTCGGTACGAGTAAAAAAATAAGCGAGGCGAGCCTTGAAGAGCTGAAAAGTGTCTCAGGCATACCGCAAGTAGTGGCCGAAGCAGTGTACAATCATTTTCAAGAGCAGGCGCGCCATTAGACGAGACGCATTAGAAAACACGACATGAAGTTATTTGCCATATCTGATCTCCATTTCGCCTTATCTGTCGACAAACCGATGGATGTTTTCGGGAGCAGCTGGGCGAACCACATCGAGCGTATCGTTGAGCACTGGCATCGCGACGTCTCTGATGATGATATGGTGCTCATCGGTGGCGATATTTCGTGGGCGAATTCACTTGAGGAAGCTGAACTCGACTTTCGCTTGTTAGATGCACTGCCGGGCGAGAAGATACTTGCGCGTGGCAATCATGATTACTGGTGGACGACGATGAAGAAAATGGAGCAGTTCTGTCTCGACAAAGGGTTTCGAACTTTGCGCTTTCTGCGAAACGATGCATTGGCTATCGCGGGCTTCCATATATGTGGTGCACGAGGATGGATTTTGCCGCAGGATAAGGATTTTTCGAAAGAAGACGAGAAGATATTGAATCGCGAGCGCATCCGACTCGATCTATCGTTAGAGGAACTGAGGCGATTGCGAGCACGAGAAGGGCGTAAACGACCGAGTATTGCTCTGATGCACTACCCGCCCATTGCTGAAAACGGCGATGCTTCGATCCTGAGCGTGCGGTTGGAGGAGGCGAGTGTCGATGTTTGTGTATTCGGCCATATTCATCATGCTGTGCCGTTTTATCTCAACGGACCAAAGATTAATGGTGTGAAGTATTTGATTGCGTCATCCGATCAATTAGAGTTTCAACCATTATATATCGGAGAAGACGGTGTGTTCGATCGTTTTGAATGAGTGCACCAATTGTATGAGGACAGTCGATTAGACGGCTTGAGTAGGAGTGATTATGCCGAAAAGTATGACAGGGTACGGAAGAGCCGATGCGATGGCAGAAGGCAGAACATTTCAGGTGGAGTGTCGATCTGTCAATCACCGCTATCTCGAATTGTCGATACGGTTGCCATACGCATTCAATGCGTATGAGTCAATTGTACGTGCAAAAGCACAGGAATACTTATCGCGAGGGCGCGTCGAGATAAGGGTCACAGAGGAAGGCGGCGGAACACCCCGTACCCAGATTGTCATCGATCGTGTGCTCGCTCAGTCGTACTTAGACGCATTATATGAGCTTGAACTTATGGCTGGCACACAAGTGGCCGATCGTGTCGGCTGGCTTTCGCGTTGTGAAGGTGTTCTCAGTGCAGGGCAAGAGGATGAGGACGATGAGGTTGTCGCTGGACTGATCGTTAAAGCCGTCGAGGGAGCCCTTCAGAAGCTCAATCATGCGCGAGAAGAAGAGGGTGCCTTCATCGCAAATGATTTACTCGACAAGGTCGATGAGTTTAGGAACTTAACTATTATTGTAGAAGAGCGCTCTTCTGAAATACCGTCGGTTTATCGTGAGAAACTGCTAGCACGGGCAGAAGAGTTACTTGAGGAGAAGAGGCCTGAGTGGTACGACGACCAGAGGCTATTTGCTGAGACAGCTCTTTATGCTGATCGAGCTTCAATCGATGAAGAAGTGACGCGCCTCGCTGCGCACGTAACTGCTTTGGAAGAGGGGCTTCGCTCGCCTGAGCCCGTCGGACGACGGCTCGATTTTCTCATTCAGGAGATCCTTCGAGAGGTCAATACGATCGGGTCGAAGGCTGGTGATCTAATTTTGACACAGACAGTCGTCGAGATGAAAACGCTGATCGAAAAAATCCGCGAACAAGTCCAAAATCTAGAGTGAGGAGAAAGAGATGTCTTATGAGATGATACATGTGGGGCACGGGAATTTCGTTGCACGGGCACGTTTGATCGCCGTTGTGACATCGGACTCAGCACCGGCGAGGCGACTGATACAAGATGCACGCGATAGACTCTCGTTAATCGACGCGACTGGCGGGAGAAAAACGCAATCTGTCCTAGTGATGGACAGTGACCACGTGGTGATTTCCGCTCTTAAACCTGAATCACTTCAACTTGAACAACACGTTAGGGAAGGTGAAGATCATGATGAGGGGCGGTGACGCAAGACATAAGAGAGGGCTGCTCATCGTGCTGAGCGGTCCGTCCGGTGTAGGCAAAGATTCGATTATTAATGCGCTTATTGAGGATGACCCGAGTCTTTTTCATTCGATTTCCACGACGACGCGCGAACCTCGCAAAGGTGAAATCGAAGGCGTTTCTTACCACTTCATCACCAAGAATGCGTTCAGCGCGTTGATTGATGCAGGCGATATGCTTGAGTACGATCTATACTGTGATGAATACTATGGCACACCTAAATCGCTTATCAATGAAAAGACAGAGAGAGGGATTGATGTCCTGCTCGATTTGACGGTGAAGGGTGCTCTTATCCTTAAGGAGAATGATCCTAATGCCGTTCTTATCTTCTTGATAGCTCCGTCGAAAGAAGCGCTGCGCGCTCGTCTACTTGCACGCGGAACAGAGGAGCCTGAGCTAATTGAGCAACGCTTAAAGACAGCAGAGCGTGAATTGGGTTACATCGAGTCCTTCGACTTTCTCGTTATCAATGACGAAGTGCAAAACGCCGTTTCAGATGTCAAAGCAATCATGAGAGCTGAAAAGAGGCGCGTGGCAAGGCTTTTTGTTGACGAGAGCGAATCGTACAGCGTATAATCTGAAAGGTTATCGTATTGTATTACTTGAAAATGGGATTAGATAAACGGATTGGAGTTATCAATGTTGACATATCCTTCAATTGAATCGTTATTGCCGCGAGCGGAGAATCGATATGTGCTCGCGATGTTGACGGCTAGAAGAGCAAGGCAGTTGACTGCTGGGGCAAGGCCGACAGTCGATTCTGAGACGCCGAATAACGTGTCGCTTGCCAGTGAGGAGATCGCTGAAGGGACAGTGGTCTACCGGTACGGCAAATGGGACGTCGTTGTTCCTGAGCATCCGTTGATTATCGCTGCGAGAGAAGCGGCTGAGCGCGAAGCGCGCGCAAAAGAAGAAGAGGAGCGCCTTGAAGAGCAAAGCCGCATTATGCGTCAAGCCGACCGTTACTCTGATGAAGAGGTTTTCAGTCAGGCCGGTATTACAGCTGAGGACGCCACACTGATCGCTGAGCGCTTAATCGCTCAGCTTGAGGCTGAAGAACGCAAGGTTGCTGAAGAGGAAGCGGCGTTGAATGAGGCTGAAAATCACGAAAATGGCGTTACTGAGGCTGCAACTTCTGAATAACTAGAATCGATCGAATAATCATCACATACAACGGAACGTCGTGATCAGGCGATCAACTGAACTCCGAGAAAGGACCTTCATGTCAAAGAAGCAGCATGCCCTCGCCGATATCGTCGCGCTTTGCAATAACAGGGGCTTTATTTACCAAGGATCTGAAATTTATGGCGGTCTTGCCAATTCGTGGGATTATGGCCCGTATGGCACGACGCTGAAGAATCGCCTCAAGGCAGCGTGGTGGCGTCGCTTTATCGAGACGTGCCCTCTCAATGTCGGGATTGATGCGGCGATACTGATGAATCCGCAAGTCTGGGTCGCATCGGGACACGTCGCAGGTTTTTCCGATCCAATGATTGACTGTAGAGAATGTCGCTCGCGAGCACGTGCTGACGCGCTGATCGATCATTGGAATGTATCGCATGGCATCGAGCTTAATGTCGACGGATGGGAGAACGAGGAGCTTTACGATTATATTCATGAGCATAATATTCCCTGTTCTCAATGTGGAGCGCATAACTTCACGGACGTGCGCAAATTTAACTTGATGTTCAAGACGTACCAAGGTGTGACGGAGGATAGCCTTTCTGAAATCTATTTGCGGCCGGAGACGGCTCAAGGTATTTTTGTCAACTATCGCAATGTCCAGCGCACATCGCGCAAGAAAATCCCATTTGGAATCGGACAGATTGGTAAAGCATTCCGCAACGAGATTACACCTGGGAACTTTATTTTCAGGACGCGTGAATTCGAGCAGATGGAGCTTGAGTTTTTCTGTGAGCCCGGTACTGATCTTGAATGGTTTGAGTACTGGTGCGATTTCTGTGTCGAATGGCTCCATCATCTTGGGCTGCCAGAGGATAAGCTCCGTCTGCGCCCTCATAGCCAAGAGGAACTCTCTTTCTATTCGCTTGCGACAACCGATATCGAGTATTTATTTCCATTCGGCTGGGGTGAGCTGTGGGGTATTGCTGATAGGACAGACTACGACTTAAAACAGCACATGGAACACGCGAAAGAGGACTTGAGCTACTTCGATCCAGAAAAAGGCGAGAAATACATCCCGTACGTCGTCGAACCATCACTTGGAGTTGATCGCTTAGTACTTGCCATGCTCTGTGAAGCGTACGAAGAGGAGGAGCTCGCGGACGGAGAAAAGCGGACAGTTCTGCGATTTGCGCCTTTCTTGGCGCCTGTGCAAGTCGCCGTGTTGCCGCTTTCTAATAAGCTTCGTGAGGAGACTGAGAAGGTATTCCTTGAGCTCGTCAAGCATTACGTCTGCGAATACGACGACCGCCAGTCAATCGGGAGGCGTTATCGCAGGCAGGACGAGATTGGAACACCCTTTTGCGTGACGTTTGATTTCAAGTCACTCGAAGATCGTGCCGTGACGATCCGTGAGCGCGATTCAATGGAGCAAGTGCGCATTCCCATTGAACAACTTGTAGGTTATTTCAACGGCAAGTTTGATTTGCCGTGAAATGATAGATAGGTAGAACATGCCGCCGACCATTATAATGTCGGTGCTTTCAAAAACCGAAAATTGGAGGAGAAAAAATGACGAAATACGTCTACATGTTTTCTGAAGGAAACGCTTCGATGCGTAACTTGTTGGGTGGAAAAGGCGCCAACCTCGCTGAGATGGTGGGGATGGGATTACCTGTGCCCAACGGATTTACGGTCACGACTGAAGCGTGCAACCGCTATTACGGTGATGGGGAGAAGATAGCCCTTGAAATTGAAAAAGAGATTTTCGAATCGCTTGTTACGCTAGAAAAAGAAACGGGCAAGGAATTCGGAAACCCTGACAAACCGTTACTATTGTCAGTTCGTTCTGGTGCTCGTACTTCAATGCCTGGCATGATGGACACAGTTCTCAACCTAGGTTTGAACGATGCTGTTGCGGAAGGAATGACGAAGCTGACTGACAACCGCCGTTTCGTTCTCGATAGTTATCGCCGCTTCATTATGATGTTCGCAGACGTTGTGATGGATATTTCGCGTTCTTATTTTGAAGAAGCATTGGATTGTGTCAAAGAAGAAGCAGGTATCACGCAAGACCTCGACCTTTCTGTTACCGATTTGGAGAAAGTTGTTGATAAGTATAAGAAGATTTACGAGCGCGAGCAGGGTGAGGCTTTCCCGCAGGATGTAAAAAAACAGCTTATTCTCTCTGTTGAGGCTGTTTTCCGTTCGTGGAATACGGATCGCGCTGTCTATTATCGCCAGATGAACAATATACCCTCGCACTGGGGGACGGCTGTCAATGTCCAAGAGATGGTCTACGGCAATATGGGTGAGACGTCAGGCACTGGTGTCGCTTTCACGCGTGACCCCGCTACGGGTGAAAATGTGCTTTACGGTGAATATCTCATGAACGCGCAAGGTGAGGACGTTGTCGCCGGTGTTCGTACTCCGCTGTCGATTGATCACCTAGAAGATCAGATGCCAGAGATTTACAAGCAATTTGCCGATATTGCGAATCAACTGGAGGTGCACTACGGCGACATGCAAGATCTCGAGTTCACGATCGAGAACGGCAAGCTCTACATTCTCCAGACGCGAGCTGGTAAGCGCACAGCGATGGCAGCGCTCCAAGTCGCTGTCGATATGGTAGCTGAGGGGATGATCTCGCGTGAAGAAGCACTTCTCAGCATCGATCCGAAACAACTCGACGCTTTGTTGCACCCGGCGTTCGCCCCCGACGCACTTGCTAAGGGCAAGCGTATCGCAAAAGGTTTGCCGGCTTCTCCGGGAGCAGCTTACGGTCAGATTGCCTTTACTGCGGGACAGGCGGCGAAAGCAAAAGAAGAGAACCGTCGCGTCATTCTCGTCCGTGAGGAGACGTCTCCAGAGGATATCCAAGGCATGAACGCCGCTGAAGGCATCTTAACATCGAGAGGCGGCATGACATCACATGCTGCCGTTGTGGCGCGTGGCATGGGCAAGTGTTGTGTCGCCGGCTGTTCTGAAGCGATTATCAATGAGAGAATGCAGACGCTGACGATCGGCGATACTGTCTACGGCCCTGATTCATTTATTTCGCTTGATGGCTCGACAGGTGTCGTTTATGAAGGGCAGATCGAGACGCGTGAAGCAGAAATGTCAGGCAATTTCCAAGTCATTATGGAATGGGCAGATGAGATCAGCGACATGAAAGTTCGTGCAAACGCTGACACGCCGCATGACGCGCAGGTCGCCCGCGATCTTGGAGCCGTAGGCATTGGTCTGACAAGGACTGAACACATGTTCTTTGAAGCCGACCGCGTCTTCTTGTTCCGTCAGATGATTGTTGCACGTAACGAAGAGGCGAGAAGAACAGCGCTAGCGAAAATTCTGCCGATGCAACAGGAAGATTTCTATGGCCTGTTCCGCGTGATGGACGGTTTGCCCGTTATCATCCGTTTGCTTGACCCGCCGTTGCATGAGTTCTTGCCGACGTCGGAGGAGGAGATCAGAGAACTTGCTGAGGAGCTCAACATTACTTACGAGCGCCTGAAAGACATCGTGACGGAGTTAAGCGAGATCAACCCGATGCTCGGTCACCGCGGATGTCGGCTTGCTGTCAGTTATCCTGAGATTGCTGAGATGCAGACTGAAGCGATCATCAGGGCTGCCTTGCAGGCAACGGCAGACGGCTATGTTGTCATGCCGGAGATCATGGTGCCGCTCATCAGCGAAGTCAAGGAGCTCGAGTTCTTGAATCGCGTGATCAAGGATACAGCTGACCGCCTCATCGCTGAGTCGGGGCGGCCTCTCAAATACTGGGTCGGGACGATGATCGAGATTCCGCGTGCATGTCTCTTGGCCGATGAAGTTGCCGTGGAAGCTGATTTTTTCAGCTTTGGCACGAATGATTTGACGCAGATGTCGTATGGGTTGTCGCGTGATGACGCAGGCAAGATTCTCGAGGCGTACTACGAGAAAGGCATCTTCGATGCCGATCCGACTGCACATCTCGACCGTCTCGGAGTTGGCAAGTTGATGCGAATCGCCGTTGATCTCGGCCGTAAGGCGAAGCCTGAGCTCGAACTCGGTATTTGCGGTGAACACGGAGGCGATCCATATTCCGTCGAATTCTGTCAGATTCTCGGACTAGACTACGTCTCATGCTCACCGTTCCGTGTTCCGATTGCGCGCCTCGCTGCTGCGCAGTCAGCGCTCCGTTATCCGCGCAAAAGCTAATCGATAGTCGTTGATTTAGTGGTCGTGAGGTGGTCGCATTGGCGAACCCTCACGACCGTTTTTTTGCACGATGGCACAAGGTCGTGATCGAAGGTTGAGCAGATGGAGAAAGAACGAGTACGAAATAAGAAGACGCGTATTCCAGAGATTGATTTTCTTCGCGGAGCCGCCTTACTTTTGATGGTATGGCACCATGTGATGTACGATGTCCGGTATATTTTTCATGTCAACGCCTTTGCGTTTCAGGATTCTTACTGGTTTTATGTGATCGGTCGTTCAGTCGTTATCGCGCTTTTTCTCATCGTTTCAGGAATCAGTACGCGGTTTTCTGCAAACAACTTGATGCGCGGTCGGCGCATGGTCATTTTCTCGGCGTTTGCGACTGTCTTGACAACTGTTCTCTATTTGATCGACAGCCAAATGGGTATCATTTTTTTCAATGTCATCCATGTCATCGCACTTTCAACACTTTTTTATGCTGTTATCGAGCATCTTCTTATTGTCAGACATCGAAAGTCGACAAATGGCTCTGTTGATATGGAGAAACAAAGGGCAAAATTTATTGGTTTTTTGATTACGTTCGGTACATTAGTTGTCGTAATCGGTCATGTCATTCTTCCAATCCTGCCAGACGAGACGCGAAATCCCCTCTTCATCATTCTTGGCTCGTCTGTTACCGGTGTTTCTTCTCTTGATCAGATGCCATTCTTGCCGCATTTTGGTTATTACCTGCTCGGCGCTGCCATCGGGCAAACACTCTATGAATCGGGCGAACCATTGTGGAAGAGTGAAAAGGGGTGGTTCTTTTCCTTCGGTCGCCCCATCCGCTTTATGGGGCGTAACGCGCTTCTCGTCTATGTTCTGCATCAGCCGATTATCCTCGCCATTTTGTGGGCGTTATCAAAGATCGGCCTCATCTAGAAGGAAAGTGCTCATTAAATCAGGAGATGCTCGTATGACGCTGACGATTGAAGCGATCGGCTACGATGGGGCGACGGCACTGTCAGAGATGGCAAGTCTGTTTTTCGGGCGCCTGCGCCAGAGAACTGATGGCCGCATACAAGTCCCTTACAAAGAACGTATCAGAATCGAATCCCTTATCAGTGAAAGCGAAGGCGCGGATCTTGTGATCACAACGACGAAATTCACGGAAGATGTGCACGACAACACGCGATGGGTCGCGTGCGATTCGATCACCTATAACATCTCAAAAGACGAGTGGAGGCGAGAGGCGAAGCGTCAGCTCTATGTCATCTTATCGCGCGAGACTGGGCTGTACTTTCCCTGGGGTGCACTCACAGGCATTCGCCCGACTCAGATCGCCTGCCAAGAGATTGAGCGCGTAGCGCGAGAAGCTGCAGGAACGCTACGAGAAGTACGATATGATGACGTGTACGAGCGTATGACGCGCTACTGGCACCTCTCCGAGCAAAAGGCAAAGCTTGTCATTGAGACTGCAATTGCAGAACAGCGCCTATTGGCGTCATTGGCACATCCGAAGTCGAATGGAGCGATAGAGCATAGGGATGAGAGTTTTCTTATCCGGAGCGAGGACACGGCTTATCCTTTCGTCGTATATGTCGGTTTACCGTTTTGTCCGAGTCGCTGTGCGTACTGCAGTTTTATCGCCCGCGATGCAGAACGACACGCACGGCTATTGGAGCCGTACGTAGAAGCTGTTATAAGGGAAGTCGAGATGACGTTCTCTTACGGATTTACGGGTGAAGTTGCAGCCGTGTATTTTGGTGGTGGTACACCAACTAGTCTCCCGGCACCCTTATTCGAGCGCTACCTCGAAGGTGTTTTGCAGTCGATCCCGCTGACGTCCGATGCTGAATTGACGATGGAGGCGGGGCGACCCGATACGATCGACGAAGAAAAGCTCACAATCATTCGTGACAATAAGTTTCAACGTCTCTGCATCAACCCGCAGACGATGCGCGATGAGACGTTGAAGGCGATCGGTCGCGCCCACACTGTTAAAGAGACGCTCAAGGCATATGATCTGGCGCGTGCCATGGGTTTCCGAGACATCAACATGGATCTTATCGCCGGCCTACCAGGCGAGGGTGCAGCGGAATTACTCGAATCGGTCGCTCAGATTACGAAACTTGCACCTGAAAGTGTGACATTGCATACACTGGCGGTGAAACGCGGTTCTGCCTTGATTGAAGATTGTGTGCCGCATGCCGTCTTTCATCCTGACGAGGCGTTGCTGGATGCAGTCGAGAGGTCGCACAGTCTTCTCCGTGCGCACGGTTATACGCCTTATTATCTCTACCGACAGCGGAACTGCCGCTCAGGCTTGGAGAATACAGGTTTTGCTCAAGAAGGGTACGCCTCTATTTACAATGTCGCCATGATGAGCGACGCCGTTCCCGTCATCGGGTTCGGCAGTGGCTCGACGTCGAAGGCGATACGAGGTCGCCAAGCGAAACGTGTTCATAACCCTAAAGACTTGTCAGTATACATCAATCGTGTAGAGGAGCAAGTCGAAAAGAAGCGCGCGCTTTTCACTTTGCAAATTGAGTGAAAAGCAAATCGCGCGACCGATCCGTCGTCTGATTGCGTCAGCAACCAGTTACAATTCGACAACTTTAATCTCCTTAAAGCGACCTCAAGTGCCTTGCGCATAAACACCAGTTACAATTCGACAACTTTGATCTCCTTGAAGCAGCATCAAGTGACTTGCACTTAAACACCAGTTACAATTCTACAATTTCAATCTTTTGTATTTCACGATTTTTATTTTCGACGAATATCAACGTGACGACATCTGGTCGCGCAAAGAAACGCGCGTGTATGTGAGACGTTCCGAGTCCGGCGCTCACGATTTGTGTGAGCTGATCACCAATCCGATAAAAGCCTCTCCAGTGTTTTCTGCCCATTGGTGGGCGGATGAGTGGGATGCCGAATAGAGTTACTTGACCGTGGTGTGAGTGTCCTGAGAGGACTACGGCAGGTCCCGACACTGGCTTTTCCTTGTCAAACCAATCAGTTTCATGCACGAGATAAAGAGAGAAGATCGCTCCATCAGTGAAACCTGCCGATTGAGCCGCTTGCGCCTGAATCCTTGAGAACGTGTTGCAGTCGAGTATAGGCTGACTGTGTAGCGCGTCGGCAAATCCCCAGACGGGGAGACCATCTAGCTTTATACCCTCATTTTCGAGAACAGTAAACCCCGACTCGCGCAATAGCGAAAGGGTCCAGCGACGGTAGCGCGGTGCCTCGATATCATGGTTGCCTAAGACAGCCCATTTTCCCAAAGGGGCATCAAGTGAGGACAGTGCGCGTCGTACCATACTGCGAAACTCCACATCACCAAGAGGCGTTCTTTCCTCAACTAAATCGCCGCCAAAAATAATGACATCTGGTTTTGCGCGCATGATGGCGCGTACTCTTCGTAGAAGGAGCCGTTTAGAGGTAGAGGCACACGCATGAAGATCAGAGAAGAATACGATCCTTTTACCCCGGCACGGAATGCATGTATAGGTGGATGGAAAGCGCACTTCGATCGTGCGATGTCTGATCCATGACGGCTCTACGAAAAAACCGTAGAGTAAACAGAATACCCCGAATCCGAGCACAGAGAAAACAATAACGAGAACGATACACATGTATTAAAGATTAACACAGGTGAACCGATGCTGACATCAGATGACTCAGCTACTATTCACAACACATAGGATAACTTTTGTATCATACTGAATGCCCACAAAGAGGAAAGGTCGCCTCTCAACACGCTGTGTCGTAAGGCGACCTCCCCTCATTTTTCATCGGCATTGTATAAGCGACCGATGGTGATGGACTGAGTTTATTTTAGATCATACAACTACCGATGTGCAACAAATTTCTATCCAAGGAAGATCATCTTCGCGATAAAGATGATCGCGAGGACGTACATCAGCGGGCTGATCTTCTTGAATTTGCCTGCGAGCATGTTGATGATCACGTAGAAGATGATGCCCCACATAATGCCTGCCGAGATGCTGTAGAAGAACGGCATCGCAATGAGCGTGATGTAAGCAGGAATTGCTTCTGTCAAGTCATCAAAGTCAACCTTTAAGATCGCAGACATCATCAAGAATCCGACGTAGATCAGTGCCGCAGATGTGGCAAATGACGGGATCGCGATGAAGATCGGCGACAAGATGATCGCAAGCAGGAAGAGAATCCCCACTGTAAGAGGTACGAGGCCTGTGCGTCCACCTTCTGCAACACCGGCAGAACTCTCGACGAATGTCGTAACGGTCGATGTGCCGCAGATGGCACCGACGGATGTCCCGATGGCGTCGGCCAAGAGTGCGCCTTTAATCTTAGGCAGACGTCCCTGTTCGTCGAGCATACCGCTTCTAGAAGCGACGCCGACGAGTGTTCCTAGTGTGTCGAAGATATCGACGAAAAGGAAAGAGAACATAATGATGAAAAAGTCGGCGATATTAAATTTTTCAAATGCAGCGGGACTGAAACACTGTCCGAACAGCGACCCGAAACCTGCGAAATCTGGCATGCCCCATGTAGGATAGAGCGAATAGAATTGGGTGTCAGGGTTGGGGACATAAAGTCCTATGACTTGTGCCAAAATACCTATGACCCATATGCCTAGCATGCCGATCAGTAGTGCACCCTTTACGCGCTTGTACGCGAGGACAGCTATGAGAATGACGCCCAAGAGCGTGAGGATCGCATAGATGCCGGCAGTGTTGATTGTATCCTTGTAGACGACCTCCGACAGCAACGTGGCGGGATCGTCCTGAACGAGTTTGCCGTTTTGAAGACCGATGAAAGCGATGAACAAACCAATGGCAGCGCCGACGGCATTCTTCAGTGACAGCGGGATCGAGTTAAAAATTGCCTCACGCACATTTGTCAAGGACAGTAAGATGAAGATAAGCCCTTCAATGAAAACGGCGAAGAGTGCAAACTGCCAAGAGTAATTCATTCCTCTTACAACTGTGTAAGTGAAATAGGCATTGATCCCCATGCCGGGTGCGAGTGCAAAAGGTAGATTCGAGAAGAACGCCATGCAAAAGCAGGCAATCGCAGAAGCAACGGCAGTCCCGATCAATATGCCACCCGCATTCATTCCTGTTCCATCACTCAGGATTGCGGGGTTGACTGCCAGAATGTACGCCATAGTCATAAATGTCGTCAAACCGGCAGCAAGCTCACCCTTCACGGTTGTGCCGTGTTCCTTGAGCTTGAATCTTTTTTCCAACATACAACAACCTCCTCTAATTGCTTGGCTTCGACGAACGTCTCAAAATATCGAAGCAAATGTCAATAAGCACACCATACCATTAAATTGTGAACGATTGTTGAACTTGCATATAATGATTCATAAAATTGTGATTCCAATATGGGAGAATGCATAGCAGAGCTATCAAAGCCAGACCCGTCTATTTGATTCATACGGGGCTGAAGTCGACAAAAGGAGACCACCGGTAAAGTAAAAGCGAGTTCAGTTCAGTAAGGAATGACATTGTACAGAAAAAGGAATGCAATCCACTCAAAAATATATCTTGTGTGCATTTAGGTGCAAAAATTGAAAATCAGATATATTGTAGGCTTTGGGAGTAAAAACTGAATATGAGTAAAAGCCTATATTCCCAGCAACCCCGGAGTCGATCCATAAAGTTAATAGGACTTTGGAAGGACATATCCCTAGTAACCTCGAAGTCGATCCGCTGACAGAGGAGTGGTGGTGAGAGCGGACGATATACCCCCTACAAGCCTAGCGTCGATAATTTGCAAAGGTTTTCGAGCATTCATAATTGGAAAATGGACATGGCTCTCGATCGTAAGCACTACAACGCTCCGGTATTTCATCTTATTATTAGACCCTAGACAACGTACCATATTTCGACAAATTGGCTGCCAACGTACGCTGACGACCGAAACTTCCCTGCAATTGATCCAAACTTC
>DUVN01000029.1 GCA_012841015.1 Clostridiaceae bacterium | reverse complement strand
GGCAAGACACCGCTACTCAAAGTCGATTTTTTGACCATAATCTCCTTAAAAATACTCCGAAATGGTCAAAAATTACGCTTTAGGCAAGACACCGCTACTCAAAGTCGATTTTTTGACCACAATCTCCTTAAAAATACTCCGAAATGGTCAAAAATTACACTTTAGGCAAGACACTGCTACTCAAAGTGGAAATTTTGACCACATCCATACTGTAAACTGCGTGACATTAACAAACAATCAAACCTTCAGTAATGAAATTCGTGATTTTTAGATGTTTAAGGGGCGGTCCCGTTCTCGCTCTTAACGAGCAATTTTGAGACAGCCCCTTTCATGTTGATCGGTTGACAAGCTGGTTAGCTTAGTCCTCAAGTATACGAATAACCGTGCCTGAGCCAACCGTCTTGCCGCCTTCACGAATAGCAAATCTTAGACCGGGCTCAATGGCGATCGGTGTGATGAGTTCAACGGAGATCTCAACGTGATCACCAGGCATGCACATCTCGACACCTTCCGGCAGTCTTGCGACACCTGTCACGTCCGTCGTACGGAAATAGAACTGCGGGCGATAGCCGTCAAAGAACGGCTTATGGCGTCCACCTTCGTCCTTCTCAAGAACGTAGACTTGTCCGACAAAACGCGTATGAGGTTTAATTGTGCCGGGCGCTGCGACAACTTGACCGCGACGGACTTGGTCACGTGAGACACCGCGGAGCAACAGTCCGACGTTGTCGCCGGCTTGGGCTTTGTCGAGCATCTTACGGAACATCTCGATTCCTGTCACGACTGTCTTTCTCGGTTCATCTGTGAATCCGACAATTTCAACCGGCCTGTTGATGTCGATCTGGCCGCGCTCAACACGTCCTGTCACGACGGTTCCACGACCGGTGATCGTCATAACATCCTCGATCGGGCAAGCAAACGGCTGATCGAGTAAGCGTGCCGGTGTCGGGATGAATTCATCGACTGCTTCCATCAATTCAAGGATGGGTGCGTAGACGGGATCATTCAGATCGGTGCTGTCTGATTCAAGTGCTTCGAGAGCTGAACCGCGAATGATCGGCGTGTCGTCACCGGGGAAGTCATACTCGTCAAGGCGCTCACGGATCTCCATCTCAACAAGCTCGAGGATCTCTTCGTCATCGACCTGATCCGTCTTGTTCATGAATACGACGATGGCTGGAACACCGACCTGACGGGCGAGCAGGATGTGCTCACGCGTCTGAGGCATCGGGCCGTCAACGGCGGAAACGACGAGAATCGCACCGTCCATCTGAGCGGCTCCTGTGATCATGTTCTTGATGTAGTCGGCGTGCCCAGGGCAGTCGACGTGTGCGTAGTGACGAGCTTCCGTCTCGTACTCAACGTGAGAAGCGTTGATTGTGATACCACGTGCTCTCTCTTCAGGTGCCTTATCGATCGCTGCGTAGTCTGTAAAGCTCGCGAGACCTTCTCTGGCGAGAACTTTTGTAATTGCAGCCGTCAGTGTCGTCTTACCATGGTCGACGTGACCAATGGTGCCAACGTTAACGTGCGGTTTTGTTCTGTCAAACCTCTGTTTTCCCATTTAAAAATCCTCCTACTGGTAGACCGTTATACGGATCTAATTATTTAAGTCTTAATTATGCTTCTTTATATTCTCATAAAACTGAGATGTATGCAATAAAATGCGCTCTACGAGGGCCGTACCAGGCCTTCGCAGTAGTTAATAATGTTTCTTTGCAATAAGCGAACGGACAGTCTCAGGCACCTGTTCAAAATGACTGATCTGCATCGTAAACACGCCGCGCCCTTGTGTTCTAGACCTCAACGACGTCGCATAACCGAACATCTCTGAAAGAGCGACGTATGCATCGACGACTTGAGCGTTGCTCGTCGCTTCCATTCCCTGGATCTGACCGCGCCTTGCGCTGATGTCTGCCATCACATCGCCAAGGTATTCCACGGGTGTGATGATGTCGACTTTCATGATAGGTTCCATGAGAATGGGGCCGGCTTTTTCAAGTGCATCTCGTAAAGCCATCGAACCGGCGATGCGGAATGCGATCTCCGACGAGTCAACTTCGTGATAAGACCCATCAAGGACAGTTGCTTTAAGATCAACGACAGGATAACCGGCAATGACACCGCCATTCATCGCGTCGATCATACCCTCCTCGATCGATTTCATGAACTCACGCGGAATGACGCCGCCGACTGTTTTGTCTTCGAAGATGAACCCTTCACCTGCTTCAAGCGGTGCAACCTCAATGATGACATGGCCGTACTGTCCGTGCCCACCTGTCTGTCGAACAAATCGCCCTTCGCCTCTCGCAGTCTTCGTAATCGTCTCACGATACGCCACCTGAGGCTGGCCTACATTCGCTTCGACTTTAAACTCGCGGAGCATCCTGTCAATGATGATGGCGAGATGCAGCTCGCCCATACCAGAAACGATCATCTGACCTGTCTCTAAATCAACGCGCGTGCGGAAAGTCGGATCCTCCTCTGCTAACTTAGCCAGTGCGACCTCCATCTTTTCCTGACTTGCCCTTGACTTTGGCTCAATGGCAACGGAGATGACGGGATCCGGGAAGTCCATACTCTCCAAGACAATGGGCGCCTGCTCCGTTGCAAGCGTATCACCTGTCGTCGTGTTTCGAAGTCCCACGGCAGCCGCGATATCGCCTGCATAGACTTTGTCAACATCTGATCGGTGATTGGCGTGCATCATAAGGATACGCCCGATGCGTTCACGCTTGCCTTTCGAAGCATTCATCACGTACGAACCGGCTTTCAGTGTCCCACTATATACACGGAAAAAGCATAGCTGTCCAACATGCGTATCTGTCATCACCTTGAAAGCAAGCGCTGAAAAAGGCGCGTTGTCATCGGCTTCACGCGTTGTTTCTTCCTCTGTCTTCGGGTTGATCCCAACGACGGGCGGAATATCGACTGGCGACGGCAGATAATCAACCATCGCGTCTAAGAGCAATTGTACACCTTTGTTCTTATAAGAAGCACCACAGGTAACAGGGATGATCTCAGTCGCAATCGTCGCCTTTCGCAGACCTTGTTTCAACTCCTCAACGGAAATTTCCTCGTCTAAAAGGAATTTTTCAGCGAGTATATCGTCCGTTTCACAGATCGCCTCAACCATGCGAGAACGCCATTCCTTAGCTTCCTCAAGTTGACTCTCATCAATGTCTGCTGTCGTAATCGTCTTTCCAAGGTCTTCTTCGTCGTAGTATTCGGCTTGCATCGACATCAGATCAATAATGCCGACGAATGTATCTTCTTTACCAATAGGCAGTTGAATCGGAACGGCGTTGGCACCTAGACGCTCTTTCATCATTTTCACAACATGGAAAAAATCAGCACCGACAATATCCATTTTATTGATGTAGGCTATACGCGGCACGCCATAGTTGTCAGCTTGTCGCCAGACCGTTTCTGTCTGAGGTTCGACACCGCCCTTAGCACAAAGAACCGTCACAGCACCGTCGAGCACGCGAAGAGAGCGCTCAACTTCAACCGTAAAGTCGACGTGACCGGGCGTATCGATGATGTTGATACGGCAGTCATTCCATTGAGCAGTCGTCGCGGCAGACGTGATCGTGATTCCGCGCTCCTGTTCATACACCATCCAGTCCATTGTGGCGGCACCTTCGTGCGTTTCGCCTAGGCGATGGATGCGCCCCGTATAGTACAGGATACGTTCCGTCGTCGTCGTTTTGCCGGCGTCAATATGAGCCATGATGCCTATATTTCTTGTATTCTCGAGCGAGAATTCCCTCGGCATCGCCAATCCTCCTGAATCCTATCTTCTCCTACCTTATATTCACCTTACCCGTTACGACAACGACTGTGTACGGTGAGTGGTGATCGTTGATAAACCACACTTACCCTTCTATGCACACCACCGCAGGGGTAACGACTGCGTGTCGGTAGGGCAGGTCGTTTTGATTACCACCTGTAGTGTGCAAACGCGCGGTTTGCCTCTGCCATACGGTGGATTTCTTCCTTTCTCCTAAATGCTGAACCGGCCTGTCTCGATGCATCAATTAACTCATTGGCGAGACGTTCTTTCATGGTGCGTTCGCTTCTGTTGCGTGCCGCTTGGACGATCCAGCGCAATGCGAGTGTCTGACGTCTCTCCGGGCGCACTTCGATCGGAACTTGATAGTTCGATCCGCCGACACGACGCGCTTTAACTTCCAGCACGGGCATTACATGATCCATGGCTTGGTTGAAAACTTCCAGAGGCGGCTGCCCGACACGCCTTTCCACTAGATCAAACGCGCCGTACACAATCCTTTGCGCTAATTCTTTTTTGCCGTCTAACATGACATTATTGATCAATTTGGCGACACGGACGTCACCATACATGGGATCCGGCAGTACTTCTCTCTTGGGTACATGGCCTTTCCTTGGCAATGGTCTTCCCTCCTTTCATGATTATGCGGGTTCTTTATTAGGAAACCCGAAACCATAGGTACTCACGATATGGACACGTGTCATGCACAAAAACAGGCCCGAAAAAATTGGAGGCGTGTTTTTTGTCTGCATGTTAGTCCAACCGCTGGCTACGCTACTTGGTTTTTGCGACCCTTGGGCGCTTCGCGCCGTATTTTGAACGGCCCTGTCTACGATTTGCGACGCCAACCGTGTCGAGCGTTCCGCGAACGACATGGTAGCGCACGCCTGGCAGGTCCTTTACACGGCCACCACGGATGAGCACAACACTGTGTTCCTGTAAATTGTGACCGATACCCGGGATATACGCATAGACCTCGTGCTGATTTGTCAGACGGACACGGGCGACCTTGCGCAAGGCTGAGTTCGGTTTCTTTGGGGTCGTCGTCTTAACAACTGTACAGACTCCACGCTTTTGGGGCGACGAGTAGTACGACGGACGTCTCTTTAACGTATTCAAACCGACATTGAGCGCAGGGACGTGAGATTTATTCACCTTTTTTTTGCGCCCTTTCCTAACCAACTGGTTGAACGTAGGCATTAACACTCCTCCTTTCTTTAAAGCTCAAAAAGACACCCTCCCGCAAGAGGGCGACTGAAAGTGATAATAGCAGGAATATGCAATCTTGTCTAGTCATAACCGTAACAACGATTTTGCGCTTATGATCGCTTCTTTTTTTGAAATCTCTTAAGCGCTTTTTCAATCACGCGCTTCGCTGATTCTGCGGAGTGAGTTTTTGTGAGTGCCGTTCCCTTACCCTCAAGTTCCTTATAGACGCTGAAAAAGTGTTGCATTTCTGTGAGCATATGTTCTGGAAGGTCTTCGAGCTCAGTCCAACTCCTCATCTGTGGATCACCGTAGGGAATTGCGATGATCTTCTCATCTTCCTGATTGTCATCAATCATTGAAAATGCGCCAATCGGATAGCATTCAACGAGAGACATCGGGAGAAGACTTTCCTGCGATAGCACGAGCACGTCAAGTGCATCGCCGTCATTGGAGAGCGTGTGCGGGATAAAACCGTAATTGGCAGGATAGTGCGTTGATGTATACAAAATACGATCAAGTCTCAACATACCAATTCTTTCGTCGAATTCGTATTTTTGTTTACTTCCGCGCGGGATTTCGATCACTGCAAAAAAACGATCTTTTGTGATGCGATCTTCCGGTATGTTATCCCAATTATTCATTCTTTACCCTCCTGCGGCCATGCCATTGTGTCGCACATAGCGACTCTTTTAGTGACGACTATTTTACCATGAGTTACGAGACCTTCAACTCAGCTGAACGCCCAGAATATCACCAAGAAGTGTAGATGTAACTGTTCGTCATTGACTCTCTTACGCTGATTGCTCTTATGATAACGCCCGCTTGCTCAGGTTGACTATGATCACAGTTGCTCAATGCCGTAAAATTTTTGTAATGTGGTCGTAATGCTTTTACAAGACGGTAAACCGGTTTTTGAAAAGAGAAGCATGCTCGGGACTGCACATTCTACATTACAGATCTGCAAACTGGCTTTGGTAGAGGAAGGCATATTCGCCTCCTTTTTCAAGAAGTTCGGCATGTGTTCCGCGCTCGGCAATGCCACCGTTGGACAAGACGAGAATCTCATCAGCGTTGCGGATTGTCGAAAGTCTGTGTGCGATCACGAGCGTCGTACGATCGCGCGACAGCACATCGAGGGCGGCTTGGATGGCGCGCTCGCTAATGTTATCAAGGGAGCTCGTCGCCTCATCGAGAATCAGGATCGATGGATTGCGTAAGAAAGCACGCGCAATCGAGATGCGCTGGCGCTCACCGCCTGAGAAGCGCACACCTCGTTCGCCCACGATCGTCTCGTATCCGGCGGGCAACGATTCGATGAACTCGTGAATTTGAGCGTTTTCCGCCGCTTCTTGGATGGCGTCGTCTTCCGCTTCCCAGTCGCCGTAGCTGATGTTTTCGCGGACAGAACTGTTGAACAAATAGACATCTTGTTGCACGACGGCGATGTTGTTGCGCAATGAGCGGAGTGTAAAATCGCGAATATCGGTCCCGTCGATGAGAACGCGTCCTCCCGTCACGTCGTAAAACCTCGGAATGAGCGAGCAGATCGTCGTCTTGCCTACACCCGACGGCCCGACGAGAGCGACCGTCTTACCAGCCTCTATCGTGAATGAGAGGTCAGTCAGGACCTCTTCATCTCCGTACGAGAAAGAGACGCGATCAAACTCGATCGTTCCCTTCAGCGTGCCGGCATCGATGGCTTCCGACCGGTCGACGATATCGGGTTCCGTGTCGAGAATTTCAACCATCCTGCGAAAACCTGTCATTCCTTTTTGGAACTGCTCATTGAACATGATGAGCGTTCGGATGGGAGCGAGATACATGTTGATGTAGAGAATAAAAGCGATCGCGTCGCCGGGACGCAGCGTTCCCTGTATAACAAAAATGCCTCCCGTAATGAGCGTCACAAGATAGAGTACGCCCTGCATGAATTGGTTGAGCGTGAAATACTTACCCATGAAAAAGTACATGCGCTTCTTGGAGTGATAGAAAGCTTCATTGCCGTGGTGAAACTTCTCCATTTCGATCTGTTCATTCGAGAAAGATTGAACGGTTCGAATGCCTGACAGGCTGTCTTGGACGATGGCGTTGACCTCGGCGATTTTGCGGCGATTGTCCATAAAGACGCTCGTCATTTTCGCACGGTAGCCGAACATCACAAAGATGAGAAGAATCGTGAAGGCGAGAAGGATCATCGACATCAGGAAATGAATGCGTGACAAGATGATAAAAGAACCGACAATTTTAAATGCAGAGATGAAGAGGTTTTCCGGCCCGTGGTGTGCGAGTTCCGTGATGTCGAAAAGGTCTGTTATGATACGAGACACCATTTTCCCCGTGCTCGTTCGATCGTAAAAAGAGAACGAGAGTTTCTCCATGTGCTCGAACAAGTCGCGCCGCATGTCTGTTTCAATACGTGCGCCGAGAATGTGCCCCCACGACGAGATGAAATAAAGCGAACCGGCTTCAACGAGATAGAGGACAAACATCAGAATCGCCATCTTCGTCAGAATAGGCGCGATGAGCGACGTGTCAGGCAGAGTAAAAACATCGTTGACAATGGTGCGAATCATGGCGGGGAACACGAGCCCCACGCCACCGTTAACGGCGGCGCAAAACAAATCTGCAACAAAAAGCCATTTGTAGGGTCCATAATAGGAAACAAAACGCCTGACGAGTGATTTTTTGTTTTCATTTTTTGCTTGCATAGACAAGCTAAATTTTACAATGCTCTAACACGTAGTACAATCATCAATTGATACGAAATTAGAGCGAGCTCTCGGGAAAAACCATCATATTAATGCCTATGACGGGATCGGGTTCGCGTTCGATCGTCCCTTCAGCCGTTCTGATCACGATTTCACACGTGACGGCAACGCGCGCTTCGCTGAGATGCCCACCCATGACAGCACCGGTGATGTCACTGATCGTCATGTGCATGTGAATATAAGGGATGCTGTCTTTCGTCGTGATGTTACCGATGAGGCTCGTGATCTCGTACTCGCCTTCGAATTCGTTGACAATGTATTCTTGTTTCTCGATTGAATAGAGGCCGAGCTTGGCGCTGTCCACAGCGCCGAGACCGCTCAAAGAACCAAGCGTAATGTTTTCTAGCCGGCAAAAATCGTTGACTGCTTTGACAATGTCCTCGCCGCGATCAATGCGGAGGATGTAGGTATTACCGGTCTTCATGTAGTTCATGTTAATTGTGCTCCTTCTCTACGAAAAGCATACTACGACTCTGTGCGCCGATCGTAATTTCGAACTCTCGAAGTGTTTTCTTTCTTTAATTATGTATTAATGGTGCAAACCCTTTATGCGAAAAAGCTTAAAGAATAGACGGGTTGCTTGCTTACACGAACGTATCATGTATATCGACTTTAAATGAACAGCTACCGGGCAAGTTCATTGCCCGGGCTATGATTCACTTTCTCTCAGGTATGCGGATGCGCTAAGGTTTACTTCACATCAAGATACGGACGTGCGAGCTTGACGAGTGAGCTGGCACCAAGTCGTCCTGCACCTATCTCAAGGTAAGCGAGTGCATCTTCTAACGTGCGAATCCCTCCTGAGGCCTTGACACCGATATGCGGACCGACATGACGGCATAGGAGGCGGACATCCTCCGGCGTCGCACCACCTGACGCAAACCCTGTGGAGGTTTTTATATAATCGGCCTCGCACGATGTAACAATTTCGCAAAGGTGAATCTTCTCGCGCTCCTCAAGCTCTGATGTTTCGATGATGACCTTTAGAATAGCGTCATCACACAGATCTCTGATCTGCTCGATTTCATCATAAATGAGATCCCAGAGTTCATCCTTGACCCAACCGAGGTTGATCACCATATCAATCTCGGCAGCACCACCTTCAAGCGCATCCTCTACCTGAAATAACTTTGATCCGGTCGTATCGTACCCGTTAGGAAAACCAATCACAGTGCAGATGGGTAACGCTCCATCAACAAATTCGACGGCTTCATCAACATAGGACGCGGGAATACAGCAACTCGCACATCCGAACTCCATGCCTTCTCGCAAGAGCTTCGTAATCTCATCAAATGTGGCTGTCGGACGTAAGAGTGTGTGGTCTGTCGCCGCGAGAATTCGCTTTACATCAGTAATATTCATATGCTTTATCTCCTTCTGGCGTGCGGCCGCACGCCTCTTTCTCTATTCTATACCCACCTAAACCGCTTTCCTTTCAGCAGTCCCTCAAAGTCCTGTACATAGGACAGACTGGTGTATTCTTCTAGGCAACCTTTCCGCCGGCTTTGATCAGTCGAAGAAGCCGACCATATCACGGAGCGCAAAATCGACGGGCGGGTACGATACAGTACGCCCTTCACGCGCAGCTTGAAAGAGCGATAGGACAATGGTGAGCGCATCGCGCCCCACTTCTCCATGAGCCAGAGGCATGCGATCCATGTCAATTGCGTCGAGCATGTCACCGTACATAAAGGTATATGGGTTGCCGAGTCTTCTGATCACACCGGCGCCGTCGCGTTTAATGCGATTTTTGAGAGCATGGAGAAGTAGCCGTCTCTGGTGCTTTCTCCCATCATCACTGATGACAGAGATTTTCGGGACGCCGCCCGCGATGGAAGCCGAGACCGTCCCGCGCTCACAGCGTAGGAAGAACGATGCGCTTTTTTCCTTTGGATTCGTATTCGTTGTACCTTCAATGTGGAGTAGACGATTGTCGCAGAGCGTCAACGTACCGACAGCGAGATCGGCTGCTTCCATCTCGTGGCATTGCCGGAGAAGAACGGCCGTTGCGGTGAGCGGTGTAGCGTTCATCAGCCATGCCATCAAGTCAACAGCGTGAATGCTCTGATTCATGAGAGCACCGCCGTCTCGCTCCCACGTGCCGAACCAGCGGGCTTGATCGTAATATGCTTGGTCATGCCCCCAGCGGACAGACGTCGAGCCGTAGAGGATATCTCCGATAACACCGCTGTCAATAAAATCCTTTATCTCACGAACACCCGGAATATATCGATACTTCATCCCCACCGCGAGCTTACGTTTTCGCTCTCGCGCTAGAGCGATCATCTTATCCGCCTCACCCAAATCAAGTGTCAGCGGTTTCTCAACAATAAGATGCGAATTCGCATTGAGAGCTTTCTCGGCGAGAGAGAAGTGCGATACGGGAGGCGTTGCGATAACGGTCAAGTCGATCGAGGTTTTCTCGAGAATATCATCGATGTTATCGGAAATGCTTGGCCGCTTGAATCGACTCGGGCGCACAGCGAGCGCACTTTCGATCGCCTTCGCATTCATATCAACAATCGCCGCCAGCTCAACGAAACGGCGCCTCTCGAAAAAATGAATCGCCTTAAGGTGGTCGGCTGATGCGCGACCACATCCAACGAGTGCTATTTTCAAACAATGGCCACTATTTATTCTTCTCTTTACCATTGATCCGTTCTCCTGACGGTGAAGCATCAAAGAGAAATCCCCGTCCTGTACCCGGCGCGGACAGCATGCATAATCATTCCAGTATGCGCCGCATCGCCGAGAAGATAAAGATCTGGAGTGATATAGGCATCCTTAAGCAAACGATAGATTTCATCATCCTGTTCATGGCCGACGGCGAGGACGACGAGATCGGCATCAATTGTGTGTGTTTTGTACTCTTCTTTAATCGGTTTTGCCAGTGGATTGGGAACATTCTCCGGCAGAACGGGGTTCCATGTGTTATATGGGTCTGGAACAGTGGGCGACTCGTTGACACGAACCGTTACGCAATCATCCTCTATTTTTTCGAGTTTGGCGCAATTGATAAGCGACACACCGTACTTTTCAAGCTCGTGAATCAGGTGTGTGCGATTCGCCGTACAGACGTGACTCATTAAGGTCGGAAGCATCTCAAGGACCGTGACCTTGCATCCATATTCAGCGGCAAGCATTAAGGCAACTTCACAGCCGACCGTTCCGCCACCCACGACGATAACTCTCTCTTTCTCATCGAGCAACGATACATTCTGTAAAAGTGTCCGGGCAAATACAGCTTTGTCGAGGCCTTCAACGTTGAGAGTTTTCTCGCGACTTCCTGTCGCACAGACAATCGTATCGTACTTTCCGCCTTCCAACATGGCAAGTGTCGCCTCTGTGTTCAGCAATAGCGTAAAATCTGGGTTGTCATAGGCGCGGTGAGCAACAGTACGCTCCATCCATTCAAGATAATTTTTCACGTCGCGCTTAAAGGCGGGGATAGCTGCGAGACGTACCATGCCGCCAACGCCCTCCTGCTTGTCAATCAGGTGCACCTCGTGGCCACGATCAAGCGCTGCCATTGCGCATTCAAAACCAGCAGGCCCTGCACCGATAATGGCTACTTTCTTCTTAAAGGCGGCAGGGGGAGGCTTTACAGGCAAAGTCGATTCGTACGATGTTCTAGGATTGACGGCGCAGCTCGGGTGTCCACCCTCGACAAACTCATTGATACACGCCTCTTGGCACCCGATGCAGGGTCGGATCTCGCTCACTTGACCAGCATACGCTTTTTTCGGCCACATCGGATCAGCGAGCAGAGGTCGTCCGAGCATGACCAAGTCACACATCTCGTCGGCGATCGCCTTCTCTGCAAGATCGGGATAACCGAGCTTACCTACAGCGACGATGGGAACGGGAAGTCCCTTGTTCGAGACGATCTCATGCTCGGTAAAATGATCCTTGACGAGCTTAGCAACTTCTAAGAAAACACCAGGCTTCATGGTTGTCGGCGGATGGGGGAGCCACCAGTTATCATAGCATCCTAGATCGACATCAAACATATCGACACCTGCCGCAACGAGATTTTTCATATAGTCGAGAGTCTGTTCGATCGTCCGCTCGTTTCTGAACTTCCTGAGCGTCTTCACCGTTTCCATACGATCACCGTACGTCGCATGGAGCGCTAGCGACAAGTTAATCCTGTACATGATGGGGTAATCAGGACCTGTTCGTTTACGTATTTCTCGCACAATATCAAGCCCGAATGCCTGCCAATCGGCATAGCGACCTAACTTGCGACGGTTGAACGCCGTATTGCTCATCTGCTCAAGGAGATATCCTTCATGGCCGTGGAGATAGACACCGTCAATGGTCGCCGTTTTTGCATCGGCTGCTGCTTGTCCAAAATTCTTTACGATTTTCTTCAATTTTCTTCCGGCGATCCTCAAACAGGGAACTTGTGGGAGGTAATAGTTCGGGTTGAGAGATGCAGAGATAGGAAACTTTCGTTGATTGACAAGGCATTGCGGGTTGCCTACGCGTCCGAGTCCTGCTGTCAACTGGATGAAGAAGTGCGCTCCCGCTGCATGTATGTTGTGTGCGATGTCGCGCCACCCTGAAAAATATGTTCTGCTACCGAGAATTTTCGGGAAATACGTAAGACCGCCAGGTTCATTCAGGGTGTGATCAATCCCAAAACTGACGGGCACAAGCCCCGACGTAATCAAGCCCACACCTCCTTTGGCGCGCTCTTCAAAATAAGCGACCATGGAGCGATCGGGGCGCCCCGTCTCTTCTGCCTGGGAAATGTTCCCCATAGGCGCCATAACGAGCCTGTTTTTCAATGTTATGCTGTTGACACGAATCGGTGAAAACATCGATTTGTAGGGATAGAGTGCACGGCTCATGCGCCCGATACCCGCCCTCCCTCCGTCGAGGAACCAATCTCCAGAATCTTTCAACCAATCATTGATCAACGTTTCAGGGTATTGTGACATGAGTCCGCTTCCTTTCTTAACTTACTGTCCCGGTTCATCACTCTCCAATGATTTTTATAAGAACGCGCTTCGGACGTTTCCCGTCAAATTCCCCGTAGAAAATGCGCTCCCAAGGTCCGAAATCAAGACGCCCTCCAGTCACGGCGACGACGACTTCACGCCCCATGACGCTGCGTTTCAGGTGCGCGTCGGCATTATCTTCATACCCGTTATGGTCGTATTGATCATACGGTTTCTCCGGTGCGAGCTTCTCCAGCCAGCGTTCAAAGTCACGGTGCAGACCACTTTCATTATCGTTAATAAAAACACTGGCCGTAATATGCATGGCGTTGACGAGGCACAATCCTTCGCGTATACCGCTCTCGGCCAGTGCCTTTTCGACCTCCGGTGTCAAGTGAATAAACGCCCGCCGTGTCGGAGTGTTGAGCGTCAACACTTTTCTAAATGATTTCATCATAACTCCTTTCCTCTTCCGCTTCCGGCAAAGAACGCACTAGCCTCAACGCTCCAGCTTTTAAATCAGCTTTTGGCCGCGATCACCACGGCAAGTGCCTGTGTACTAAAGCGACTCAATTTCTTATCAAGGCCTTCATTGAGCAGGCACTTCGTATAGGAATCGGATTAAGACATCCTTGCGTAATTCTGCTCCACAGCGTACAGCTCTTCCACAATGGAATCAGATGTTACAATAACCGCATCGTAATCATCTCTTCAAGTTCTTTGAAAAAGCATACCATATAAAGCGTTCTGCCTTCTTATTGCCGCGCTTGGCAGCGCCGTCACGTGATTCGTCAAAAATCTACACCTAGGCCACGACAGATGAACTCGACGTTTGAGCGGATGAGGCGTTCATAATCGTCACCACTCTCTTCGCCGAGGTAATGTTCCATCCTGAGTTGATAATACCGCGATGTCAGCGAAAATTGGAGCATAACGACTGCGTTATCGATAAAAAGTGCGGCTGCATCAAGATCGATCTCTCTTCTTACTTCGCCTCGCTCCACTGCTCGCCTCAAAAGCGCCTTGTACATTTCTCGGAAACTCATCTCGGCGCGATCCGAGAGCCTTTCTGTCTGGGCTTTCATGTTATCTGTCGTAATCAGGAGATAGAGACGGCACATATCGGGGTGCTTCTCCGTGTACCGAATGGCGACGCGAAAGAGACGCTCCAGCACTTCTGTAATCGTTCCTTCTTCCGGACAGCATTCTGCCATCGCACGGTCGAGAAGTTCGAGCCCCTTTTCCACCAAAGCAAGAAACAAGTCCTCTTTAGACTCAAAATAGCTGTACATCGAACCGATGCTGATTCCTGCGAGTCGTGCGATTTCATTGATATTGGCAGCATCGAATCCATATTCTGCGAACACAGTAATCGCTGTCGTGAAAATGCTGTCTTGTTTTTCTGGGGAAATCTTGCCAAAAGTCTCTTTGTAAAAGCGCGAAGACGCCATACCTTTTCTCCTTAGATTCTATCTTTATCCTTTATTATCTGTTCAATCATTATTATCACACACGTCACCAAGAACGACGACTTCATCGCCCACTAAACTCTCGGAAATTTGAAAGGATTCCTCTTCGACAATCTCCCGAATCTCCCGAAAACGGGTGAAAGAGACTATGCTACTCTACGCAGCTGAAAACACCCTTCAATCTCCTTGAACACTTATGTCAGTCTCCCCATCCAAAGTCGCAGATACCGCAAGACAGCGATTGAATAACACAACTTCCTGCCCTACGTTCCGCTCCTAGACGAGAAACCACGCTGAGGGTCGTCGCCTTGCTTCGATAACAGAAGCCCCATGCCTGCGCACAAGAGGAAAGCACGGGGCTTCAAGCTAAAACCATCACTTTCCTGACCTACGCCTGCGCATACGATCCGACGAGAAGCATATAGTCGCCTAGCATGTTCCCAAACTCAGGCCCACCTTCCATGATCATCTTCCCATTAGATACAAGCTCCATCATATCACCCGTTGCGAGCAGCGTTGCAAGTGCACTTTCGAGATCAATGAAACGCATGGTGAAAAACGGCTGCGACCTCCTGTACCGTCCACGTGCCGCTTTCGTCTTTCCTGCTTTTACCCGCAAATAAGCAGCGACATCGTCATAACCATCGACCGTCCAAGCGTAAACGCGATTCGGACTCCTCTTCGTCCACTCTGTAATCACCGGATGACCCTCGCGATTCAATTGACTAATGCCGGAAGACAGAAGATAAAAATAGAGTTTGACAAGAAGTCGCTGTGTCGGTTCATCTTTCGGCGCTTCTTTCAAGCCGAGCAGTTTTGCCATGTTCAACAGAGCCCGCATAAACGGGATGAGTATGCCGAGTCGTGTCAGTCCGCGGATGGAGGGAAGTTTCTTCGACGTGCCTTTCATGAAACCGTTAAAATCTTGAAGACTCTTGAAGGCGAGTTCGACTGTCGGTTTATCGGGAAACATACCGAGCTTTGTCGTCACTTCGCCATTCTCAACGATAAAATGTGTCGCCCAGACGCCTTCGTCGGTCATAGCACTCACCTGAAAAGTGCCCGATTTCCTTTTGAGCGTCGAGGAGAGCTTCGGCATGTCTTCAATGATGACGCGGACGAGAGGGAGAACGGCGTTGAAAAAGATCTTTCCTGAATAACGATCATCTCTCGTATCCATATCACACCTCATCTTCCCAGTCATCATCATCTTCAAAATCGAGCTGCAGAAGATCGTGAACAGCCTTTACGATACCGTTCGTATCAATGCCGTGTATCGCCATCAGATCCTCATGGTATCCGATTGGGGAGAAACAATCTTGCAGTCCGAGCCGACGGAAGGCGCAACTCATGCCGCTTTCAGCGATGACTTCGGCGACAGCACCGCCTAGCCCCCCAATCACCGTATGGTCTTCAACCGTAAGAATTCTCCGCGTGTCGTGACACGCTTTTAAGATAGCATCTTTGTCAATCGGTTTGATCGTGTGCATATTGAGAACACGCGCCTTGATGCCGATGGCGTCGAGCTCCGCCGCCGCTTGAACCGATTGAAAAACGCCCGATCCGCATGCGATGATCGTGACGTCCGTCCCCTCTGTTAACTGAACGGCTTTCCCTATTTCGTAGCCGTAATCGAGCTCTCTGTAGACGAGCTGATCGAATCCGCGGTTAATACGAATGTAGACAGGTCCCTCGTATTCCACAGCAGCGCGTACGACATTCGCCGTCTCAATACCGTCAGCCGGAACGATGACAATTAGATTCGCCATTGAACGCATGATCGCGATATCTTCCGTCGCATGGTGCGTCGAACCTGCTTGGCCGAACGAAGTGCCTGCATGAGACGAGATCATCTTAACATTCGCCTTCTGATAACAGATATCGGTATGAACTTGGTCGAGAGCGCGACAAGACGTGAAGATGGCAAACGATGATGTAAAGGGGATGAGACCGGCCTTGGCCATACCTGCCGCCACACCGTACATGTTCTGCTCGGCGATCCCGAATTGGTAAAATCGGTCGGGGAATTTTTTCATAAATTCGCCAATTTTCGACGATTTTCCGAGATCTGCCGTCAGGGCAACAATGCGCGGGTTCTGTTCTGCCAGCTCACACAAAGTCTCGCAATACACTTCGCTCGTCGAAAGTTTCGTTTGATTGATACTCGTAAATGAGATACCCATTATTCCACCCCTTTCTTTTCGATGGCGGCCAATCTGCTTTCGTAATACGCCTCAAGATCGCGCATCGCCTCTTTGGCCATTTCCTGTGTGATGCCGCCGTAGTGCCACTCGTACTTGCCTTCGCAGAAACCGATACCCTTTCCCTTACACGTGTCGAGAATAATGCACGTCGGTATGTCTCTTCTGTCGAGAGCCTCACTGATCGCATCATTCATCGCTTCGAAATCATGCCCATCAACGGTAACAGTATGAAAGCCGAACGCACACCATTTATCGGCGAACGGCTCAAGTGGCATCACATCCTCCGTCATACCGTCGATCTGCGCGTGATTGCGGTCGACAAGTGTCACAAGATTCGGTGGGTTGAAGTGAGCGATCGCCATGGCAGCTTCCCAGACAGATCCTTCCTGACACTCGCCGTCACCTAGGAGACAAAACGTGCGGTATTCTTTGCCCAGCTGTTGGGCTGCCAGCGCTGTCCCGAGAGCAATCGACAAACCATGGCCGAGGGAACCGGTTGACGCGTCAACGCCAGGCACTCTATTTGAATCGAGGTGAATGCCGAATTTCGATCCAGTCAAGTTAAATGTCTCGAGCTCTTTCCTGTCGATGTAGCCGATATCGGCTAAAATCGCAACAAAACCGATGCCGGCGTGTCCTTTCGAAAGAATAAAACGATCACGATCTTCCCACTTGTCATTCTCGGGATCGATACACATGAATCGGCTGTAAAGCAATGTCGTGACGTCGATCATGCTGAGCGCACCGCCGATATGCCCGCTCCCTGCCCAGATCGTCGTCTCAACAATGGTGCGCCTGTGTTCGTGCGCCTTCGCTTCGATGAAGAGCAGTTCTTCTTTTGTCAATGGCATAATTAAGCCTCCCCTCAAGTGTTAAATGTCTGGATGGTTTTTACGAACAGCTTCAAAGGACTCGTGAGCGGCGGTAAACGTCTGCTCAAGATCCTCCTCTGAAATAGCGCAGTTCATGAATATATTGTGGTGATTTGCGAGAAATATTCCGCGCATCATCATTTCAGCAACCCATTCCTGCAAAAGCAGGTTGGAGTCATCTCGGCCAAATGTCAAGATCGGCATCGCGCGCTCACCCGTCACGCGAAGTTCAAAGCCGTGCTCATCGGCGACCTTAATCAGCCCGTCGGCAAACAGGTCGCCAATTTTTTTCATGACTTTGGGCGCGTCAATCTCGCGCAAAATTTCAATGCAGCGAATGGCCGCTGCGATTGGCACTGCAGATAACCAATAGCTTCCCGTGGCAAAAACCGAACTGATTGCTGGTCTGAGCGCCTCATCACCACAAAGAGCTGAGATATTGTAACCGTTCGCCAATGCCTTGCAAAAACAGATCAAATCTGCTTTAAAACCGTAGTGGTAATCGGATCCACGCACGTCAAGACGAAATCCACAACGAACATCATCAAGGATGAGCACGATGCCGTTCGCAGTACAGAGTTGGCGCACTTCACTCCAAAAACCATCTGCCGGAAGATGGTTTTCATTCATCGCCTGATGGTCATAGGGCGTCGAGATGACACCGGCTATATTTCCGTGATGATCAGCGAGGACGTGTTTAAAGATCTCCAGATTGTTAAATGGTATCGTGATGATGTTCTCGATATCTTCGTAGAGGACACCGGGGTAACCAACGTCTAGCATCCAGGGAAGGACGCCGTGATAACCTCCCACGAATTTGATAATTTTCTTTCTTCCTGTCGCCGCTCTGGCAGTCAACATCGCGAGATTCGTCACATCACCACCGTTCTTGGCGAACATCGCCCAATCGGCGCCGTCAACTGTATCGACAAGGAGTTCCGCCAATTCGATCATTAGCGGTGCTGGAACTGTCGTACAATTTGCCTTCGCAAGTTGAGCACGCGCGGCAGCATCGACCTCCGGGTGATTGTAGCCTAGGATATTAGGACCGTAGGCACACATATAATCAATAAAGCGGTTGCCGTCAACGTCCCAAAAATATGCCCCCTTAGCTCTTTCACAGAAAAAAGGATACGCTGAAACAGGGATAAAGCATCCATTCGCCGGGCCAAGGTGCCCCGGTATCCCTGCAGGGATCACTTTGACGGCTCGTTCAAACAATTCTCTACTTTTCGGATACTGATTTCTTTGCATCGTAACCACTCCCTTCACGACAGATAGCGCGGGACCATGCCCAGCAACCGGTTAAAGTTATCAATCATGGGAATGCGACCACGAACGGCGAGATAACCCATACCTATGCATGTGTAACTATCGAGGTCGCCGTTCAAAAGGCCGAACGCCGTCTCGAACGAGTCGAACATCATCTCGGCGCGTGCCTTGGTGCTTCTCCCTTTTGCAGTGTGAAGCCGCCCCTTCTCTGCAATCAGATGGAGTCCGAACTCTTCACCTACCGTGATGTTGATGATGCCATCTTCAATTTTTCTCGCTACTTTCTGCCCCATCTCATCGTAGCGCGCAATCTCCGGCACGGCGTAGAGCGCAGCATAAGCCGTCAAGATGGTGCTCTTCTTCAGGAAATCAAAGTCATCCGCTATCCTCTCGCGATCAGGCTTCAAGTAGCTCTCAAGCTGTCCCGCCAAAAATGTGAAGGTATCCTTGAGAAATGTAATATACCTGAACCCTTTCGTCGGTAGCGGGTTCTTTTCGCCTTCGACCATGAGATTGAGGTGCTCAGGTGACGAAAAACGAAGATTCATATTGTGGGTCATGCCATCCCCTCGTGCTGCTTGACACGAACGATCTTGAAAAGCAAGCACAAGCCTGTCAATCCCCGGCACGGAAAACCGGATCGCGACGTGACGATCACCAATCGCCTCTGCAGACGCGTCATCAAGTTGGCACAGATCTTCCATATTTCGAAGAATAGCGTGCAGATTGATGGACGCTTTGACCGTTTCATACATAACCATCACTCCCTTCTTATGGATGCAGAACAGCCAGCTGGCACACAGCTTTAACAACTTACAGCCTTGAAGTGCTCACATTCTATCTGTTTTATCTATTATCGAGCGAGCACTCACTCGATAATAGATTACCTATAATCTTGCGATTTTGTCAATCGTTTTCTCGCAAAAATTCATCAAATTATACAAAACTGTCTAGTTTGGAGTGCCGTGATTCAGAAGATTATCCATACATTGATTGTCATAATTTACAATAACTGATATTATACAGACGTATCGATAACTAAGTTAATGCAGGAGGTTAAAGAATGATTATCGGTGTTCCCAAGGAAATTATGAAAGGCGAGAGACGCGTTGCGGCCTCACCTGAAACAACGAAAAAAATGGTTGGCGACGGACTGACCGTTCTTGTTGAAAAAGACGCCGGAAAGGGCGCTTTTTATCATGACCAGGAATATGAGTCAGCTGGAGCAGAGATCATTGAAGACGTCGCAGAGCTATTTGATCGCGCTGACGTCATTTTGAAAGTTAAAGAACCACTATTTAATGAGAAACAAGGAAAACATGAAGTTGATCTCATGCATAAAGGCCAAGTCATTATTACCTTTATTCATCCTGCCGCACCTGCGAACCATGACATGGTGAAACACATGGCCGAATGCGGCATCACAAGCATTACGCTCGATGGCATTCCCCGCATCACGCGCGCCCAGGCAATGGATGCTTTGACATCGATGAGTACGTGCGCAGGCTACAAGGGAATGTTGATCGCCGCCAACGAACTGCCTAACTTTGTACCGCAGATCTTCACGGCTGTCGGTATGATTAAGCCGATTAACGTCCTCGTTATTGGGGCTGGCGTCGGTGGACTCCAAGCAATCGCGACGGCAAAGCGTCTTGGCGCCATCGTCCATGCCGCTGATATACGTCCTGCAGCTGCAGAACAGGCGATGTCGCTCGGTGCAAAAGTCATCGATCTCGGTGTGCCGCCTGAAGAAGCGATCGGTGAAGGCGGGTACGCCCTGATGCTCTCACCTGAACGTTTAGAAGAAGAACGCCGCCTCCTCGCCAAACACATTAAAGATATGGATATCGTCTTCTTGTCGGCACTCGTCCCAGGCAAGCTTGCGCCAATTCTCGTCACAGAAGAGATGGTGCAATCAATGAAACCAGGTTCTGCTATCGTTGATATCTCAATTGACCAAGGAGGAAACTGCGAGATCACACCTCCGGGAACAGTCGAAGTGAAACACAACGTTACACTGATCGGCATCAAGAATATCCCTGGCCTCTTACCGAAGAGCTCGACATGGATGTTCTCACAGAACGTCTACAACCTGTTAAAATACCTCATCAAAGATGGAGAAATTCATCTCGATATGGAAGATGTGATCATCCAAGAATCTCTCACAACACACGGTGGAAAAGTTGTCCACAAAGGAGCGCTGGAGGCTTTCGCCGCACTTGGCCATTAAACATTCCGTCAATGCAAGTGCCGCATCTTTCCGCGATGCGGCACTTCTACTTTAACTACGCAAAAAACGATGACGGGACGGGTAATTGTCTCGGCAATTCCGATATAATAAGTTCACTCGCTTACAGGCGCCGCGAATCCAAGCGGCGTTACCTTGTCAAAAAAACATCATAAAGGAGACACGTACATGACAATCACACAAGCCATCCTGCTCGGAGTCTTCGTTGTATCGACGCTGGTTGGCTACAAAATCATCAATCGCGTTCCGAGTTTACTGCATACACCTCTCATGTCCGGCATGAACGCCTTTTCAGGCGTGACCGTGCTCGGGTGCCTTGCAGCTACAGCTTTAGCCGCTCACTGGGGCAGTAAGTTGCTCGGTTTCGTCGCTATCGTTCTCGCGATGATCAACGTCGTCAGCGGATTTGGTGTGACACACCGCATGCTGAAGATGTTCCACAGGAGTGCTAAGAAAGGAGAGGATCTATGATACAATCCATCTCCCGTATGCTCATGACAGCGATCCCGGTGCTCGCAGAAGCGAGGACGGAATCCAATACATTTTATTACATCGCCGCAGGTGTTCTCACAGTGCTTGTCCTCATCGGTATTTCAATGATGAGCAAAGTCGAGACATCCGTGGCTGGTAATGCCCTTGGCTCCTTAAGCATGCTGCTCGCAATCGCCTTGACGCTTTGGTATTTCGATATTTTCGATGTCTGGCTACTCTACGTCGCTTTACTCGTCGGGTTTTTGATCGGTATCATCGCATCGATCCGCGTTAAGATGATTGAAATGCCTGAAATGGTCGGGCTATTGAACGGACTCGGTGGCGCCGCCTCTATGCTTTCCGGGATTATGACACTCATTGCCGCCAAACCGGATGAGACAATCTTCTCGCTGGTGACGGCGGGACTTGCGATCTTTGTCGGTTCGCTCACGTTCACAGGAAGCCTCGTCGCTGCAGGAAAACTCCATAAAGTCCTTCCACAGCGCCCGATCATCCTGAAAAATCACCAACTCTGGACCGCTCTTTCATTGCTACTCTCGCTCGTGACGGTCGTTTTGCTCGCTATTCGCGACGTCACGGATAACGCCATTGCGAAGATTATTCTCCTTCTAGGATGTTCCATCTTATCTGGCGTGTTCGGCATTATCTTCTCAATCCGTGTCGGCGGTGCCGATATGCCGATCACGATTTCATTGCTCAACTCCTTCTCGGGTGTTGCCGGGTCCATCGCCGGTATGGCAATCGGAGACCCGCTCCTCGTCGCGATCGGTGGAATCGTCGGCGCATCGGGCCTTCTGCTCACCCAGATTATGTGCCGATCGATGAATCGAAAGCTCTTCGATATCCTCCTCGGAAAAACCTCAGTCGTCAGCATTAAACCGAAGAAAGAGGAGGAAGCGCCCGTTGTAGAAGAGGAAGAACCTGAGCTTCCGGAGATGGCCGCGATGCCACCTGAGGAGGCATGTGGATGTTGGCTGCGCGACGCCGAGAGCGTCATTATCGTACCGGGATACGGCATGGCCCTTTCACAGGCGCAGTCAATTGTCAAGCAGTTGATGACAGAGCTTGAGGCAGAAGGCAAAGACGTCAAATTCGCTATTCACCCCGTCGCTGGTCGTATGCCCGGCCACATGAATGTACTCCTAGCAGAAGTCGATATCCCCTACGATAAGCTGTATGAGATGCAGGATATCAACGATGCGTTTAAGGACACCGACGTTACAATCGTCATCGGTGCAAACGACGTTGTTAACCCTGCCGCCAACACAGCAGTTGGCACACCGATCTATGGCATGCCGATTCTCGATGTCGAAAACTCAAAGAATCTGATCATCTGTAACTTCGACAAACTCCCCGGTTATGCAGGAGTCGATAACCCGCTCTATGAAGAAGGACGGGAAGACAAGATCGCGCTCATGCTCGGTGACGCAAAAGCCACACTCAATACGATCTTGGCGTCCTTCCGCGCATCGGGTCAAGATGCTACCGCACTGAAAGATGCTTCTGAAGTTGCAACGCCCGAGGAAACATGCGGATGCTGGCTACGCGACGCCGAGAATGTCATCATTGTACCGGGATACGGCATGGCCCTTTCACAGGCACAGTCAATTGTCAAACAGCTCATGACAGAGCTTGAGGCAGAAGGCAAAGACGTCAAGTTCGCTATTCACCCCGTCGCTGGTCGCATGCCCGGTCACATGAACGTACTCCTCGCAGAAGTTGATATCCCCTACGATAAGCTATATGAGATGCAGGACATCAACGATGCGTTTAAGGACACCGACGTCACAATCGTCATCGGTGCGAACGATGTCGTCAACCCTGCCGCCAACACAGCAGTTGGCACGCCGATTTATGGCATGCCGATTCTCGATGTCGAAAACTCAAAGAATTTGATCATCTGTAATTACGACAAGCTCCCCGGTTATGCAGGTGTCGACAACCCGCTCTATGAAGAAGGGCGAGAAGACAAGATCGCGCTCATGCTCGGCGACGCAAAAGCGACGCTCAATACGATCTTAACGTCTTTCCGCACATCGGGTATAGAAGCTGCTGCACCGAAGAAAGCCTCCGGCACGATGACGCCTGTTGAATGTTGCAAATCTTGGCTGCGCGACGCCGAGAGCGTCATTATCGTACCGGGATACGGAATGGCCCTTTCGCAGGCACAGTCAACTGTCAAGCAGCTCATGACGGAGCTCGAAGCGGCAGGCAAAGACGTTAAATTCGCCATCCATCCTGTCGCCGGCCGTATGCCCGGTCACATGAATGTACTCCTAGCAGAAGTCGATATCCCCTACGATAAGCTGTATGAGATGCAGGATATCAACGATGCGTTTAAGGACATCGACGTTACAATCGTCATCGGTGCAAACGACGTCGTCAACCCTGCTGCCAACACAGCAGTTGGTACACCGATCTACGGCATGCCGATTCTCGACGTCGAAAACTCAAAGAATTTGATCATCTGTAACTTCGACAAACTCCCCGGCTACGCTGGCGTCGACAACCCACTCTACGAAGAGGGGCGGGAAGACAAGATCGCGCTCATGCTCGGTGATGCGAAAGAAACATTGACGGCGATCCTAAAAGCTCTTAGAAGTTAATACTGCGATTGACGCATAGGTACACTTAAAGAGGCTGTTTCAAAACCGCTCATTGGCAGCGAGGACGAGACAGCCTCTTTTACTGTCTGTTAATTATCATCACACGTTTCACCTAGCAGAGGACGCATTGGAATCAACTCCTTAGACTTCACCCGCTTTCTATCTGATGGATAGTGGTCATTTTTTTCGCTTTGAACAGCAAGTTTTTACCGAAAGCGTCATTTTTGACCAGCCCCCAGTGTTTTTAAGCTGATTGTGGACAATAATTACACCTTGGGTAACGTGGGCTTGCCTAAAGCGTCATTTTTGACCAGATTCGTGCGTTTTCAAGCCGAATACGGACAAAATTTACACCTTGAGTAGCAGTGTCTTGCCCAAAGCGGCATTTTTGACCAGATTCGTGCGTTTTATAGAGGATTGTGGTCATTTTTTACACCTAGGGTAAGGATCTGCTACTCAAAATGGAAAATTTGACCAACATAGCATACTAACGATCGCCCACGCCATTTCTATCAAAGAGTTAACTCCAGTACTTCCATGTCCATACCACATGATACAGATCAGAAAGGTGGCAGCAACGTCAAAAAACAACTTCTCACTGTTGGCTATTCCGCTTATCATTTCCGACGATTGTTTTTGTTTTGTTTCATATGAGTCGCTTAACTTATCCTATTTTATTTCGTTAAAAAATAATCATGTGAGCGCTTGACAATCTAGTTTGTATCGACTAACATAATTTAAGCAGTTAGCAACCGCTAACACCCATGGCTGCTACGGTAAGCACAAATCGATTGTGCGGCACACCACGATAGAAACGAGGATTCGGCATGTTGCCCTTGACATGGTTACAACCGGGGGAAACGCGATACATAAAGTGTGTCCGAGGCAACGACGGTGTCTGCCGTCACCTGCGGTCGCTCGGTCTCACAGAAGGAGAGCCGATCAGACTCACACAGCGCAACGGCAACAATGTCGTCGTTGCGGTCAGAGATTGTCGGTTAGCCCTCGATGAAAATCTGGCTCTCAAAGTTCTCGTCACGGAGAACGCGCCAGATTGCAGCGCAAAGCCTTGCTGCGAACAAGGCCCATGTGTGTCGCGCCGACCGCATAGAAAACGAAGGAGAAGAAGAAGTGTTGACGCTGAATGATCTGAAAGTTGGGGAGACGGCCGTCGTTACCAAGCTCCACGGCCAAGGCGCCGTTCGCCGCCGCATTATGGACATGGGAATCACAAAAGGTGTGCCTGTCCGCATCACTAAGTTTGCACCGTTAGGCGACCCTGTCGAAATTAATGTACTTGATTATGAACTAACAATCAGAAAAAGTGATTGCACGCTCATTGAAGTTGAAAGAACGAAATAAGACGGCGATAAAAGAAGAGCACCTCACATCTCAGGTAAAGTGCTCACAGGAAAAGCAGGAGAATAGTCATGGAACCGAAACAAATAAAAATTGCACTCGCAGGAAACCCGAATTCTGGTAAGACGACTCTATTCAATAAGCTGACTGGAAGCCGTCAACGCATCGGAAACTGGCCGGGCGTTACAATTGAAAAGAAAGAGGGAACGATAAAAGGCCATAAACACGTCACCGTTCAGGATCTCCCGGGCATCTATTCGCTCTCCCCTTATACGCCGGAAGAGGAAATCTCGAGAAATTATCTTCTCGAGGAAGAACCCGACGTTATCCTCAACATCATTGACAGTTCTAATCTTGAGCGAAACCTCTATTTGACAACACAGCTCTTAGAGTTAGACATTCCTGTCGTCGTCGCTCTAAACTTCATCGACGTTTCGCGCCGCGATGGGCATAAAATCGACTCGCGCAAACTCGAAACACGCCTCGGGTGTCCCGTCATTGAGACGTCGGCGCTTAAGGGCGAAGGAGTTGACAAATGCGTCGCGTGTTGTATCGGAGCGGCCGAAGGCGATGAGCAGCACGGACGAGCGAAAAAAGCAGGAGCATCATTCGATGCTGGTGTTGAGCAAGCAATTAAAGACATCGAATCAGTCATCGGTGAAACGACTCCTAAGAGGCGTCGTTGGGTCGCCAGCAAAGCGTTTGAGCGCGACGAAAAAGCCTTAGTCGGACTCTCGCTCACAGCTCTTCAAAAAGAGACCATCGAATCAATCATTCGTCGCGCAGAAGAAAAACTCGACGATGACAGCGAAAGCATCATCACAGCAGCACGCTATGCAGCAATCAAAAAACTTACCGACAACGTCATCGTGCGTGCAAAACGCAAAGACAACTTGACACGATCCGATCGAATCGACCGAATTGTGACGCATCGGTTTTGGGCGTATCCCATTTTTATCGCTGTCATGGCGGTCCTCTACTACATCGCTATCAGCCTCGGTATCAATACACAGGACATGGTAGACGGATGGTTTGGTGACGGATTAATCCCGCTCGTACAGGATTGGATGGAGGGATTAGGCGCCTCAGGCTGGCTCATCGGCCTCGTGACAGATGGAGTCATCGGCGGTGTCGGTGCCGTACTCTCGTTCGTGCCACAAATGATCATTTTATTCATCCTGCTTGGCATTATGGAAGACATCGGGTACATGGCGCGCATCGCGTTCATTCTCGACAGACTCTTCCGTCGATTTGGACTCTCTGGTAAAAGCTTCATCCCCATGCTCATCGGAACAGGGTGTTCCGTCCCCGGCATCATGGCCTCGCGAACGATTGAGAGTCAGCGCGACCGGCGTATGACGATCATCAACACGCCGATGATTCCCTGCGGAGCGAAACTCCCTATCATCGCGCTCGTCGCAGGCGCTGTCTTCGGAGGTGCTTGGTGGGTCGCACCTCTTACATACTTTTTAGGACTCTTCGCCGTGATCATTTCTGGCATCATCCTTAAAAAGACGAAAATATTCCAAGGCGAACCCTCTCCTTTCGTCATGGAGTTGCCCGCCTACCACGTTCCATCAGTCGGCAATGTTGCTCGCAGTACATGGGAGCGTTCATGGTCATTTATCAAACGAGCCGGAACCATCATCCTGCTCTCAAGTGTCGTGCTCTGGTTCCTGTTACATTTTGCTGTTGTCGATGGAAGTCTCGTCATGATCGAAGACGACATGATCGCAGACAGTATCGCTGCGAAGATCGGAGCTGTGCTCGGCAACCTCTTTGCTCCTCTCGGTTTCGGCGGCTGGCAGGCATCACTCGCGACGGTCACAGGGCTCATCGCAAAAGAAGAAGTAATCTCTACATTCGGCGTCATCTTCCGAATCGAGGATGCGCTCGATATTGTTGAAGAAGCCAACTATGCTGGAGTCGCCGCCATTGCGCAACACTTCACACAACTTTCAGCATTTTCTTTCATGCTGTTCAACTTGTTCTGCCCTCCTTGCTTTGCTGCGATGGGCGCCATCAAGCGCGAGATGAACAGCGCTAAATGGACGTGGTTTGCCATTGGCTATCTGTTTATCTTTGCGTACATCTTGTCGTTTATCGTTTACCAGATAGGCCTTCTCTTCACAGGAGGCGCGTTCAGTATCCTCTCCGGACTAGCTGTTATCCTCCTTGCCGGATCGCTCTATCTCTTATTCAGAAAGCCTCGCGCAGGCGTACTCGTTTCGGCATGACAGCGCGTATTTCGGTGATAGGCAGGCACTGCACTACACCCCTAGTACAGTGCCTACCCATCGAAGGCGCCCGACCGAAACAAAAATGGATGCTCCGGTGTTGTCACTCTATTGGCAGTGCCGTCATCAACCATACAGACTCGGGAACCGCAGGTTACACTCTCCTTCCTGCCGGTTCCCGAGAACATTTAACGCCCTTCCTGTACAAAAGCTCAATAAAATGCGAGCTCGCGTCAACGGTAATTTATTTTTATAAAAGATGCTATCAGCATCAGTTTGAAAGGGTAAGAACGCTCTCTTCCTCTTCATAAATGACAATACGAGGTAGTATGGAATGAACTTCAAATACTCTCTAGGATCAGCTATCGCTAAAGCCACCGCTCCGTTAAGCGGCATCGACTACGTGATCATCGCTGTCATGCTTCTTGTTGTCGGCGCTATCATCTACTCAATGATTCGCCACCGAAGGAAAGGTGGCGGTTGTTACGGATGTCCTCACAGTCAATCGTGTGGCACGCGTCAGATGACTTGCCAGTCAAATAAGCAAGGAAGGCTATCAGATGCGGAATAAAGGAAAAAGATCGTGGACGTCATATCGTCCAACTGATAGAATAACGGTAGGCGAACGATTCGCCGGAAAGGTTGCCGTTATGAGTCAAGTATCTGATTCCGCTGAAAATTATCTTGAGAGCATCTATGTTCTGAGAAAAAAAAGTGACTGTGTCCGCTCGATTGACATTGTTCGTTTCCTAGGGTTTAGCAAGCCTTCTGTCAGCATCGCCATGCGCAAACTGCGAGAATCCGGCCATATCAAGGTATCAGACAAAGGCTGCATAACACTATTGCCCAAAGGTGAAGTGATTGCGAAAGAGACGTACAAACGCCACGTTCTGATGAGATCTTTCCTGATGCACATCGGTGTCAGCCCCGATACTGCGGACGAAGATGCCTGCAAGATGGAACACGTCATCTCAAAAGAGACGTTTGAAGCGATGCAAGAGTATGCGAAGAATATCGGACTTTTCCCTTTGAAATAACATAATCGCCTATTTGTTATTTGATGTTCACGGCTTTTGAGCAACTTCCCAGTTTTTAAATTCTCTGTTGCAAATAAGATTATTGTGGTTTATACTTATGCTGTACTATAAGCTCTAGTACACTTATAACGCACAGATGGCAAGGAGCAGGAGATGGTCTACCCGGAAGTCAATACACAGAGCGGCGTACCAATTTACCAGCAGGTGAAAAATTCTTACCATCGGCTGGCTGCGCTCGGACTCATCGAACCGCACGAACAGCTCCCTTCCGTTCGCCAGCTGGCGATGGAGTTAGGGATTAACCCTAATACTGTTCAAAAAGCATATAGAGAACTTGAGCAGGAGGGGCTCATCTATGCCGTACCAGGACGAGGCAATTTTCTCAGTGATTCCCAACGCGAGCTTGACGTCGAATACGAAGAGATCCGACGAAGTTTCCGATCGGCCATCCATATCGCCTGGACGGCCGGCATTGAGCGCACTAAGCTACATGAGCTCCTTGATGATTGTATCGATGAGCCTCATTTGTCTGACAAGGATGAATAGACCGTAGATCATAGATAGAAAGGTGTATCACCATGGTAAATAATCAGGTTGTTGAGAGAAAAGACAGCGAACGACCGAATCCGTCAACTGCGACAACGACACAGAGCAGTGATGAACAGGAGGTCGTCATCGTCGCCGACAGCCTCAGCAAGCACTTTGGCGCAACTAAAGCGCTTGATAAGGTGAACTGCAAGATCGGCGGAGCGTCGATTTTCGGTCTGATCGGATCAAACGGTGCAGGCAAGTCGACGTTTTTGCGACTGGCTGCAGGTGTTTACAAACCGACAGAGGGCACAATACTCTACCGCGGGCAAGTTATCTACGATAATCCAAACGCGAAAAAAGAGATCATCTTTGTGGCAGACCAGCCTTATTTCTACTTTGAGAATCTCAAGAAAATGTCTGCCCTATACCGCTCTCTCTATGAGACGTGGGATCAGGAACTCTATCATGAATTGCTTCAAATCTTCCCGATCAAAGAAGATCAACGCCTTGACCTCTTGTCAAAGGGTCTGCACCGACAAGCTGCTCTCATCCTTGCGATTGCATCAAAGCCGCGGCTTCTCCTGATGGATGAAGCGTTTGATGGGCTCGATCCTGTTATGCGCCAGAACTTAAAGCGCATCCTCGCGCGACAAGTCGCCGACGACGGGATGACGACGCTCATCGCATCACAGAACTTGCGCGAACTTGAAGATTTCTGTGATCACGTCGGACTACTTCACGACGGCGGGCTGCTTTTTGTTGAAGAGCTCGACAAGCTCCGACTCGGGCTTGTCAAAGCGCAGGTCGCTTTCCGAGGGGACATCACCGAAAAGCAACTCAAATCAATGGGGCTTGAAATCCTTCGCTTTCATGCTCGCGGGTCACTCGTTGAGATTCTATCGCGCAACACGGAGTTGGAGCTTCGAACGATCTTGAACCAGCTGAGTCCTCTTCTGCTCGACGTGCTCCCTTTGACGCTCGAAGAAGTCTTCATCTATGAACTAAGCCGAAAAGCGTACATCGTCAGCGAGTTGCTGGCGTAACACTGAAAGGGACATCATGGTACTCCAATTACAGTCAGATCACGGTAAAGGCAGATCGTTACATCGCAAGAGCGGTCTGTGGTGGACTTTTAGCAGACTCATGACTGACCTGCGTTCACTCATCGCGATCTTCACGTTCCTCTTTTTATTGGTCATGCCTATCGCCATGTTGATCATCGGGCGTGAGGTTTTCACTGCAATGACAACCGGGCAAGACTTGTCGCATCGCGCGGTAGATGGCAGCATCTCATTCCACCTTTTCGATAATCCATTGCTTCTTAACGACGCTTTGATCGTATTTCTCCTTTTTGTAGTCACTCTCTCATCTGTCGCAGTCATCACCTTGGGCGGCTCGCTCTTCCGCCCCCTCTATCGCCGCGATACGGTCGATTTCGAATGGAGCCTCCCTCTAACAAAAAATGAGTGGTTCCTCGGTCGTGCACTCGCCCTCATCGCAGGATTGTCGATCATCTACATCGTCAACAGTTTCGCAACGAGTGCTATCCTCTACGCATGGGGGCTCAAAGATATCCTTCCTACCTTTCTGCTCATCTACTTAAAAACGTATCTAGCCGCCATCGTGTTCACTGGGTTTAGCCTCGTCATTTTCTCGCTTTCAGGGAGACTGTTTGATGCAATTGTCATCAATGTCGCACTACATATTACTTGTCCGTTCCTATTACTGATCTCTGGCTCGATGCCTGAGAACACCTTGTTGCGTGGGATTATGTGGTTTTTCGCTCCAGCTATAGACTCATATCGCGCGGTCGTAGCAGCTAAAAGCTTTTTCTATTACGCCGTGCTAATCGTGTTCTGGTTCGTCCTCAGCTGGTTTTGCGCCACGAAAAGACCGGCTGAATGGGGCGGAAGAAAAACGGGCACTTTACGCTGGTTTCACGGTGCTCAACCAATCTTTTCTTTCATTGGCAGCGTGATCGTCAGCAATCTATTCGCAGTGCTTGACCCTTCGCCTATGCGAACAACGCTACTCAAGCCCCTGTTCATCATCGGCGCTTTGCTCGGAGCATTCCTCGGTCAACTCGTTTCATCGGCTGTCACAGGCAAGACTTTACAACGTGTTACGGGGGAAGATTCGGAAAATACAAAGCTACATCCGATTCTCCAAGAGTGGTTATGGAGCTTGGGGGGCGTCGCACTTCTTTATGCCTTCACACTGATAGGCTGAACGATATAGAACGCTAGAAAGATGATAAACACGACCCAACCAGTGCATCCGGCAACTGCGTTGAGCAACAGATAAAGGAGGGCGATACCCCTCCAGTTACAACGAGATGACTCGATAAAGAAAGAGAGAAAGACGATGAAAGATCGATCACATACAAAACATCATCGAGGCAAACGTTTACAACGCTTGCTAACACAGAAGCACGCGATCGTCCTGTGGCTTTTACCAGTCGTTTTCCTATCGATGGTTACCATCTTTTTACTCATTAGTGGTAGCGTCTCCCTTTACTTCCCGAGTTTTGCATATGGAATCGTTCTGTTCATGATGAGCTTCGTCATCAATCATCAATATTTCAGTTTTGTGCACCGTACGCCGTCGAGTGACTTTTTCTATGCATTGCCGCTAAGTCGTACGGAGCTTTTCCTCCGCCTCAATGCAAGCGCCATCGTTAACTTATTGGCACCTTCCTCCATCATGGCAGCACTCCACTTTCTCTTGATGTATCTTCAAGATGTCTACAAGGGCATGCCCCGTTTCATAGGGCAAGACGCGACAACATATTGGACTTCTTTCGCAAGTCTTGTAATCAAGATCTTGCTGTTCTACTTCATCATGCAGATTTTCTATTTCATTTCGGCGAAAACAGTATCTGCAATCACGATGTTCATCCTCGTCAATATCTTCTGGCCTCTCGTTGTGCTCTTCTTCACTGATGCGACGGCGAGCTTCTTGCCAGGATTTATCTCGCCATCTTTTGTGTCACCCGAGGGCACTTCTTCTTGGGTGATCCGTGTTATCCACCTGTTCTCTCCCATGTCAGCATTCTTCTTGGGCACTGACATGGCTTTTGATCTATTCTCTCTTGCCTTGCTCGTACTATCTGCTGTAACGGCATGGTATCTTTTCAAAAAGCGCCGGGCAGAACACTCGCGTCAATCGCGAGTCCTCCAGCGACCCATCATGCTGACACATTGGATGGTCACACTCGGCGTTTCGCTGTTAGGTGGCTATCTCTGCCACTACCTACGACGTGCCACCGCATCTTATACGATAACTGAACGAGCCGACGTCTATTCACCTGCCCCTTTCATCATCGGTGTCGTGCTCGGGCTTATTCTTTCGCTCTGGGCATTTAACCTTTTTCAAGGAAAGGGGAAGATCAACTGGAAAGCCATGATCCGCCCCGCTATCGCTACAGCAGTCCCGCTTGTCCTCTGGCTTGCCATCGTGACAACTGGCGCGTTCGGTTTCTCCACGAGGAAACCTCTAGCTTCCGATGTGGAAAAAGTGATGATCACCTACTACAATGGCCACCATGAGGGTGTCAACCTCACGACTAAAATCTCGCTGACAGACGAACAGGACATCGCCGATTTCATGAGGCTCTACGGGCAGACAGTCTCTTCTGATAACCCCGGATTGTCTGTTCCTCGACATCTATCGAGCCGTGATCAGGTACAACAGTTCGTTGAAGATCAAGGGATTGTAATGAATGAAAATCGTTATGGAGCAAGTTATGACGAGACCGAATTTACGATCGTCATGAACAATGGACAGACGATAAGCCGCTCCTTTCCTCTTCTTCAGGATCCCTGCAACGAGTACTATTACAACTTATTCATGCGCAATCGCGATTACCAATTGGCAGAATTCACATTTGAGGATATTCTTATGCGATACGATCCGGCGTTCGCCCCTATGGAAATTATTACGAACGAAAATATTCCTGCAACGCAAATTCCCTCTTGGGTGTCAACATTGCAAAACACCGCCAAAGAACAAGACTCGCTGTTCCTCTACGAAATTTACTTAATGAGAAGGCTAATCGCCCATCACATGCTGAGTGCCACGAAGGAAGAGCGCGCGAACTACATCGACAAAGCGCCATGCATCATGCGCTTAACAGTCAACGCAATTTCCACCAAAGGAGCGAAGGAGCCGCTCATTTTTGATTACCCCGTGAACCCCGACAATCTGAAACCGCTTGCCAATTTGTTGGAAGATTTACAATCTTCAGTGCAATATGCCGTAAAACCGAGCAGTTATCCATAAAGGCATCATAAGGATAATACCGACCGAATCGAATCAATCAAAAGACCTACAACTTCGAGTAACGGTTTCACACGATCATACCGATGGGAGATTAAGGAGCCACAGCACTATTCGCTTGTTACTCTTTATGGCTTCCGAATAATGTGAAACGGAGATTAACACACTGCAATGTCGATCAGATGTTGCCCAATACGACGTAAGGCAAATATTTTTTTGCAATATCGCAGAGTCTATACAATGTCTCGCGCGGCGTCGCCGGCACATCGTATTGCCAACAGGGGAAATAACGCGAAAGATGCAAAACGATGTCTCGATTGACGGATGCGAGGTAGGCTGCCTCGCGTTCCATTTCTTCCTCGTTATCTGACAACCCGGGAACGACAAGTGTAGTCACCTCGACATGTGCCGTTTCTGCAGCACGCTCAATCGTCCGGAGTGTCACGTCAAGGCGCCCTCCCAATTTCTTATAGGCGTCGTTGTTGAAAGACTTGAGGTCGATATTCCAGGCAGTGATCAGCGGCAGCAGTTCGTCGAGCGGTTCTGCTGCTATCTGGCCATTAGTCACGACGACTGTCTCAAGCCCTTCAAGGCGCGCCAACACCGCTGTATCTCTTACAAACTCGTATCCTACGAGAGGTTCATTGTACGTAAAAGCAATCCCCACATTGCCTCGGTAACGAAGAAAAAGAGCCCGCTCAACGAGCTCCTCAGGCGAGACGTTTGCGCTGCGACGCTTACCTCTTGCATCGTGCGCGATCTCAAAATTCTGGCAGAAGGGGCATGACATGTTACACCCATAACTGCCGGCGGAGAGGATATAAGACCCGGGATAAAAACGCGACAACGGTTTCTTCTCGATCGGGTCGAGCGCAAGACTCGTTAGCTTCCCATAGTTTTCCGCGAGGACGACACCATTGTTCGTCGTCCGCGCACGACAGTAGCCGAGCCCTCCTTCAGGAATAAGACAGTGCCTCCAACAGACACCACAACGCGCTGCGCCTTTCATATTCGTTTCGCCTGTCATCGCCATTGCCTCTCCTATCCAAATTTTGAAGATATCGTGAGTCTCGTTCGATCATTCCGTATGGCGCGTCACTTCAAATCGCTCGAGCTTGTAGTCGCCGCCAAAGATACCTGCCTTGCGAAGCGCGATGGAAACTTGTTCCTCTACCGTATCGATACCGTCAAGATTCGGGAGCAGCAATCCGCGACGAAAACCGCGTGACACGATGACTCCGTAACGGAAGGGGTCTAGCACATCGAACGAATCGACTTCCTCTGCTTCCCCTAAGACATCAACGCTGATCTCGAGCTCGGAGAGCTCATCTTTCCTAATAGAGGGAAACCTCGGATCCTTCGTCGCAGCCGCAATCGCGTTGCTAATAATCTCATCAGCAAGGGTTGGACGTGTCGGCGTAATCGTACCGATACAGCCGCGTAGGTTTCCGTGTTTATAAATGGTAACAAAGGCTCCAGCGCGCCTCCTCGTCAGTTCCTCTGGCAATCCAGCCGGAACATCTATCACTTGCCTTTCCCTTATATACCGATCAATCGTCGCTCTCGCGAGCGCAACAAAGGGATTGCTCCGAGGTGTCGTATTCTTATCGTGAAACGTCATAACGATTGTCCTCCCTATTTTGCTCTCAGCCATAACCTGCTTTCAGCCTTCTTCTTTGAGAAAACAGTCACTTTTGAAGCCGCTAGTCCTTCTAACAACTTAGGTTCATTTAGTCGGCCATCATCCCATTACGTATCATGAGCTCATTGCGTCCTCGTCCAATACAGTTGCCCGCGTAAGCACACCATCTCAATGTCGCTCCTTTTTACAAATCGGTATAAGTATCGCCATCACGATCGATGTCTGCCATATATGCAACATCTTCTTCAAGGATTTCTACGATGAAAGCCTTATGACCACTTTTAAGTTGAACTCGATCGTACTGTCGAATCATTCTGGCATCCTCCGTTCCCCAAAACAAACAAAAACTAACCGTAGCCTGCTCAGAAGGGGCACACCTTCGATCACACTTATGGCTCCTTGTGATGAGTTGCCTTGACATCGACTGGTGTGACGCCAGCCACAGCGTAACCGACGCCGAACGTTCCCTCGTATGAGTAGAGCTCCGACTCGTATGGGGCGCCGTCAAGCACTCCGGTCATCATCTGGAAAGACCGAAGGCCACACTCTGCTGCCTTTCGCAAAATCGAAGGCTCAAAGTGGAAAAGCGCCTCCAGATCGCCCTCGCGAAATATACGCGCGATCTCTGCATCAAAGATCGGCCCCTCCGGGCGGTAGCCGTACGGGCCATCCTTTTTCAAGACGTGGGACAAGTCACCACTAGCAATAAAGACAACACGGCGTCCAAGTTCTTTGGCAACGCGCGTGATCGCGCGTCCGACATCGCGGTGTACGTCACTTCCCAGCCACGAGATCCCGATCAGAACGAGCTTAAAGTATGTATAGCGTTGATGGATAAAGCGAAGCGGGATCAACGTTCCGTGATCAAGGCCACTGCGACCTTGCAGAGTTCCCGTTGTATCAATTCGCCGGTCAGCAAGCGCAGCCGCGAGACACTCCGAGAATTCCCGGTCGAACAAAACTTCTTCACGGACACGAGGAATACCGAACGACTTCAGGTCACCGTACCCTCTATCGCCACCGGCAAGATAAAACGCGTCGGCATATGCCGGGGCATGGGGAGACGAGAGAACGATCGTATCAGGCGCCAGCGATTCAATTTCGCGCGCCATTCTCTGAAACGATAACGTTGTCGCCTCAATCTTTCGCTCTTCACCGCGGCCCACCTCCGGCAAGATAATCGGGGGATGCGGGACGGCGTAAGCTTTCAAAATCATCTGCTTGTCCTCCTAATGAACAGCCGGAGAACAGCATAGAGCACCTTATGATGAGCCGAGTGCTCCCATACAATATTCGCAACAATTGTTGTCATCCGGCATGGTCGTTGCCCCGCAGTTAGGGCAGATCACGCGCTGCTTCGGCCTAGCAGCCTCCTGTTTCATCACAGCGGAACCATCGCGCATCGCAAGAAGTGCCGCAACGATCGCTTTTGAGTCGCGATCCGCTTCACGGTAATCGTGACTCATCGTATTCTCAATGGACGAGCGATTGACCTTCAAGTGCATCTGATTGACCCAAGGGTGAGCAACATCGATGTTGATGTAAAAGTCATACTCAATGACCGTCTTTTTGACTTCAGGTTTACCGGGATTTCCGGCTGAAGCAGGAACGGCCCGTTCGACAACAACCTCACGTTCGTTACGGTCTACATCGACACGAGCCCCAAGCACCTGATCGGCTTGGAATATATCGGGATTGACTTCCTGATAACGGCGAGCCGATGTGACAAACCACAACCCGCGCTCATCATCGATGTAAAGCTTGAGATACTGCCCGATCGTTCGAGTCGGAGCAAATTGATCGATCATCTCTTGATTTCGCTCACGGTCTTCCAAATGCTGTTTCATTTCCTCAACCGTGAAATTCTTCCTACCCGGCAAGTAGGGCGATTGCTTTTTGGCGCAATCTGAGCAAAGCCTTCCGTCCTTGACTTTCTTGCCGCCCAGCAAGCCGCATTTTCCTCCGCAGATATCACAAATTTTCCTGTCGAATAATCCCATAAAAAGACTCCCCTAATCACGCACCGGGCCGATCTAGTGATCCTCTCGGCAATGGTCCCGTATCCACCTATGTTTCATCGCAAGAAGCGAAAAGTTTTTGGCAGAGGCTACCACTTTGCACTGACGCATCTTGATGGGATATTCCGCAACGTACTCGAGCGGACTACCCATACTTACATTAATTCTATCACTCGTGGGACATCCACAGAATAGCCTCCCATTTCTTGGGTGTAATATTATTATGAGTGATATCGCAAAAATAATCGAACTGTCTCAAAACGAGTTTTCACTTTAGAGTAGATTTTGCTCATAATCGAGTTACTGCCTGCATGGGAGCAAATCACTCACTCCACAGCTAGAATCTGATTCGAGAGAACAAGGAGGCCACGCATTTCGGGGGAATTTAAGGCCTTAATGAGACAATTCAGATCATTTTCGAAATAATTTCTCAATTCTCTGTTCTTCGACCCCGCTTTTCCGAAATGACGTCCGCAATCTATTAGTGTTCAGCGCAATAAACCATTGCCATTTCAAAAATTACAATATGAGGAGAAAGAACATGAAAAAACACAAAATGAAAATGATCACCCTGATGTTCTCCGTTTTGTTCCTTGTCACTGCCGTTCTTGGCTGTGCTAAAGGGCAGAGCGCAGCAGAGTTGAAGGAAGGCACAGGCATCGTCCTGTTGCGTGTCAATCCGGAAATAGCTGTCCATTATGATAGCGAAGGCCTCGTTACAGACATTAAGGCGGAAAATGACGATGCAAAAGTCGTGATCGAAAATATCAGAGATTTCAAGGGCGAGGACGTGCGAGCCACAGTCAAAGAGCTTGTAAAAGCAATTCACGATGCAGGATTTTTCGTATCTGATGACGGGAACGAACGCGATATAACGATTGAATTCGTAAAAGGATCCGTTTTCCCTGAAGATGCATTCGATAAGCTATTAGCCAAAGAAGTTCGCACGACGCTCGAAGCGATGAACTTGGATTCTAAGGTCCTAGGTATCGATTTCACGGACTATGATGACTCAGATTATCAGGGACCGACTGGAGAATTCATTACGGTTGAACGAGCCAAAGAGATCGCTCTCAATCACGCAAAAGTATCAGCTTCCAGCGCCACTTTTGATAAAGTTAAACTCGAAAAAGACGACGACGTCGTATACTACGACATAGAGTTCAAAGCCAATGGCGTTGAATATGAGTACGAGATCGATGCAGTAAGCGGAAAAGTTCTGAAGTATGAGCGCGGCGACCAGGACGAGAGCGACTATGATGATGATACCGATTACGCCGATAGCAACGATCATGATGACAGTGATTACAAGAAGCCAGCAAGACCGACGCAAGACGACAGTGATTTCGACGACAGCGACCATGACGACAGTGATTACAAGAAGCCGACGACGCGTAGAACGACAAAGCCGACGAAAGACGACAGCGACTTCGACGACAGCGATCATGACGACAGTGACTACAAGAAGCCGACGACACGCAGGACGACAAAGCCGACAAAAGACGACAGCGACTTCGACGACAGCGACTACAAGAAGCCAACGACACGCAGGACAACAAAGCCGACGAATGACGACAGCGACTTCGATGATAGTGATTACGACGACTAAGGTCAACGAGCAGCATTAAGTCGTACCAACCACAGCCTCTCACCCTCCAGTTAGTATCGGCTTTGCGTCCCCATCCTCGATGGCACTAGGCGCAAAGCCGATGTATTGTCTACCGAAAATCATCTGTATAATCTTATTTAATACCGAAAACGGGACAGGATCCTTAATCAAACTACAGACAAACCCCAGCGAACGATTAGAGCAAACGCAAACTGACAACACCCGATCTTACTTCCATCACTAGGATGAAAGTTCCAACATCAAACTGACACGGAAAAGAGGAAAAATCCTCTACATCAAGAACGAACAATACGAGGTGATTTTCCATGATACTTCGGCATGAACTGAAACACGAGATCAACTTTGCCGACCATCAGCTACTCAGCCATAGACTTCGAAAGATTCTGCCTCACGACCGCCATGCCAGTCCGAGCGGCGAATACCTAGTCAGAAGCCTCTACTTCGATGATCCGTTTGATAGAGCTTTGACAGAAAAAATCAGTGGTGTCAACCATCGCGAGAAGTTTCGCATTCGCTGTTACAACCAAGATTTTTCATGGATTCGATTGGAAAAAAAGAGTAAACGCCGTGGGTTAAGTCGCAAGCGAACAGCTCGCTTAATGGAAAAAGAGGTCCGCGCGATTCTCGACGGAGAATACTCCTTTCTTCTTGAAAGCGAAAACCCTTTACTCCAAGAATTCTACTTCAAGTTAAAAAGCCTCCTCTTACGTCCCTGCGTCATGGTGGAGTATTACCGTGAACCATTCGTATTCCCTGCAGGGAACGTTCGTATCACACTTGATCGCGACATCAGAACAAGTGGAAAGAACATTGACTTCTTTGCGATTGATCCACTACAGCTACCGACAAACGAGGCTTTTGCCGTCCTCGAGGTAAAATACGATCAGTTTCTCCCTGAGTTTATTGCAGACGCCGTTCAGATTGGACCAAGGCGAAGTGGCGCCTTTTCAAAATACGCACATAGCCGTAAGTACGACTAACAAGAAATACAATACCTCTCAACGAGGTCAACAATAAAGTGAAAGAGGAAAAGACACATGAGTTTCAGAGACATCTTCAAATCAAAATTTCTCGAGAATGTAACGAGCATCTCGATCCTCGACATGGCCCTTGCCATGCTGTTCTCATTCTTTGTTGGACTTTTTATTTTTTGGATTTACAAATTAACGTATCGAGGTGTAATGTACTCATCGAGTTTCGGCGTAACGCTCGTCGGACTTACCATGATTGCAACTCTCGTCATTCTAGCCGTCACAAGCAATGTCGTTCTCTCGTTGGGAATGGTAGGCGCTCTGTCTATCGTTCGTTTCCGCTCGGCCATTAAGGAGCCGCTCGATATTGCGTTTTTGTTCTGGAGCATTGCCGTCGGCATTGTCATTGCTGCCGGCCTGTTACCTCTTGCCGTCTTTGGGAGCCTTTTTATCGGCGTGATCCTTGTCATTTTTGTCAGCTGGAAATCTCACGACAACCCCTTTATTTTAGTCCTGCGCTGCCAATCAGAAGAAGCTGAGGCTGCTACAAAAGCCGTCTTGGAGGCAAACATCAAAAAACTAATCCTCAAGAGTAAAAGTGTCCGTAAAGGAGAGATTGAACTCCACTACGAAATTAGACTAAAAGATAACGAGACTTCCTTTCTCAGCAAAATCGCCGACACCGAGGGCGTTCAGGATGTCGTTCTTGTTAGCTACAAGGGTGATTACGTCGGCTAAGCGTCCACTGACAGTCCTCCTTTAAAAAGCAGACAACATATTTAACGACGAGAAGGATTGTGAGATGACGTCGGCTAAGAAGGTATCGACAGCCGGTTGAGCATAAACAATACCGTTAAAATGCTTAGGAGGCATTGCGACAGGAACAGGACGGTTTGCATCGTACAGGAACCACAGGCCACGTTATCAAAACGACATTGCAAGGAGGCATTCATGCTCAAACATCGATACATCGACAAGATTTGCTTCGTAGCGACCTTGCTCATGGTCGTTCTCATTGTTGTGTTCATGAATGCCGGATCGCTTGGCCTTAGAACGTATCACGGCTCCCCTAGTTATGCAAGTCGCCTGTTTGACATGAGCTATGTTCATTCAATCGATATTACAGCCGATGAATCAGATTGGCAAGGCATCCTAGAAAATCCACATGCGAAAGAATATATCCCTGTCAAAGTTGTCATCGACGGCGAGGAAATCGCCAATGTCGGGCTCCGCGTCAAGGGAAACAATTCCCTCAACCAGATCTACAAGTACGGCTCCAAGCGCTTTAGCCTCAAGATTGAATTCGATCATTTTGAAAAAGGGCAGACATACTTTGGACTTGACAAGCTCTCACTGAACACCTCTTTCCAAGACAACGCATTTATGAAAGATACGATAACGTATGAAATGATGCGCGAGATGAAAGTCCCCGCACCTCTTACAAGCCACGCCTTTGTGCGTGTCAATGAGAGGGATTGGGGGTTGTTCGTTGCGATCGAGGAAATTGAAGATGCCTTCATCCGTCGAAATTATGGTATGAATCGCGGGGAACTCTACAAACCGAAGTATCTCCGGTTAACAGATCAGAATGACGATATCGCCCTCATCTACACGGGTGATGAATTATGGCGCTACGACAATATCTTCCGCCATGCCGTCTTTAAAGTAAATGACGCCGATAAGGCAAGACTCATTAAAGCGCTCAAGATTCTTTCTGAAGGAGAAGACTTAGAATCTGCACTCGATATTGAGGCATTACTCAGGTATTTCACTGTCCAAACATTTGTCGTCAATCTCGACAGCTATCTTGGCAAAACAGGACACAACTATTTCCTTTACGAAAAAGACGGCAAAATTTCGATGCTCCCATGGGACTACAACCTCGCCTTTGCAACCTATGCGCTCGGCATGACAGATCCTATCAACGATTCGACGCTTTTTGTCAACTATCCGATCGACACGCCGGCTCCGTTTGAGGTGATGGTTCGCCGGCCGCTCTTTGTACAGCTTATGTTTAACGGCGAATATGTTGCGAGGTACCACGATCTCTACGACGATTTCCTGATAAAGTACATGGAAAGCGGTCGCTTCGAAGAAAAGGTCGACTCCATCAGAGATATGATCTCGCCTTATGTCAAGCGAGACCCTACAAAGTTTTGCTCTCACGACGATTTCCTTCTTGCTGTTGACACGCTAAAATCCTTCTGCCTCCTGCGAGCTCAAAGCGTACGCGGACAACTTGACGGAACGATCCCGTCAACCTTCAAGGGGCAGGCACAACACCCTGAAACACTGATCGACGCATCCTCGGTCTGGGTTCCAGATCTTGGAGACTTCGAAGACATGCGGCGGCTCGTTGACGGTCTTCTCCCTGAGGTGGATTGACCATGTCTTTTGATCTTTAGTATGCTTCACATTATTCTTCATCAACAAAGTGTGAGCTCACCATGCCTTTTTTGGTAGAATAGCGGCAGAGGGAGCATTTTATGGACATTCTCGATTTAACTGTATCAATTGAAAAAGGTCGCCGCTCGCGCGGACTCGTCTTCATCAACAACATGCCCGACATACGCAGCGGAAGACGTGATGATTTCATGAGCGGTTTTTTCTACTTCAAGGGACAAAACTACTTGTTTCGCATCTGGGATAAGGACGTCTATGAGATTGTCAACGAATTCGGCCCAGGCATCTACGTCGCCGAAACAGTCGGCTCGGACTATAATGGACCGTACTTAACGGTCAAATCGATCGACGTATACACTGAGACTAAAATCACAAGAGAAGATTTTCTCGGTGGGATTGGAAGAGAGGAACTTGAGCAGAACTTAGCGATTGTGAGAGAAGGGCTCAACGGTCTTGGCGCAACGACAACGTGCTGGGAACTCGTCGAACACACGCTCGCTGACCCGAGATTAGAGGACAGATTTATGACTGAGGGAGCCGCTGTTCGACATCACGACAACATCATCGGAGGACTCGCAAACCACACCATTAAAATGCTCAACATTCTTAAAGCACTCCTTGAGAACAACCCTCCGCTACGCGCCAGTACAGATCTCCTTATCTACTCTATCTTCATGCATGACGTCGGAAAAGTTTTTGAATACCGCAATCTTAATTTGGGTGAATTTTGGTACGCTAATCATCGTGTTCGCGGCATCGAGTTTCTTGCAGCTCATAAGGATACGATCATTGGACGGTACGACGAATCGTTCTATCGCCAAGTTCAATCGGTTATTGCCGGTCATCACGGGCTGTACGGAGACCGCCCGACGACAGTTGCCGCGACCATCGTCCATTACATTGATATGCTCGAAAGCCAGACGACAGAACTCATCCGTGAACAGATTAATACGGCGGGAGATAAGATCCGCCATCCCGACTTTGGATTTCTATATGACATCCCTCTACTTGATGAGGAGTAAGCGTGCAAACACGCACTGCACACCACGATCCTACAATAGTCCTCTGTCTGACGAGAAAAATATCCTCATTGAGAGATATGGTACAGCTTGTATCTCTTGAGCAAATTAAAACGAGTTGCAGTACTCAAACGTGGTCGTTCAATCGGAGTCCACTACTGATTGAAGATAGCGGGGCAGTTTAACTCTTATACAAGTACAAGCACTTTCCCCAAAAAGGAATCGCCCCAGAAACACCTCAAAGCTGGAGCGATCCTTTTCGAAATTAACGCCTTTCGGCGATGTATTGTTGATCTATTACGAGCCGTGACGAGCTAATATAGTTCTAAGAATCAATAGCGGGTACGTTGATGCTCGCACTGCCTCGGAACGGTCGCCTTTACTTGGGCGTTCCGGAAGGAGGCTCACTTGAACCCTTACCTTTGACATCTTTCTCGTCAAAGACATCACCGCAGTTGGGGCAGAAGTTCGGCACGTTGGTCTGATCCTGCGGTTCCCATCCACATTTATCACATTGGTAATGTAATACGACAGGTCGCGGCTTACCACAGTTATGACAGAAATTGCTGGTATTCGCCGTGCCACACTCGCAAACCCATTCCTCTTTGGCAGGTTTTGGCGTACCGCATTCTCCGCAGAAATTGCCAACGTTATCGGCTTTACCACATGCTCCACATTTCCAAACAGGGACTGCCGTGGCGTGGATCGTCGAAGCAGGTACGGGCTGGGGCTGAGGCTGTTGCATGGCTCCTTGCTGGAACAGCTGCGTTGCCTGTCCGCCTCCTGCCATCTGTGCCATATTCATGCCAGCAAATGCCATAAAGGGGCCAGCACCTTCGTTTGAAGCTGCTGCGCGCATGGCGTCTGCCTGTGCTCCAACGAGTCCAGCCGCCGCCATCGTAGGATCGCGGTAAACGGCACTCTTTTGGAGCTCTTTGATAAGTTGCTCATCTTCTTCGGAGGCCTTAACAGATTGAATGGCAACCGACACGATGACGAGACCACGCAGTTCGCGCCATTTTTCTGTCAGTACGTCATTCAACGCGGCTGAAATTTCCTCTGTATGTCCCGGCAGCGCACTGTAACGAATGCCCATCGCAGAAATCCTTGCAAACGCAGGTTGCAGGGCGTTCATGACTTCAGCACGGAGTTGATTGTCCATGCGATCACGCGTATACGGTTCCTCAACGTTGCCCGAAACATTCGTGTAGAACAATAGGGGGTCTTCCACTTTGTACGAGTATTCACCAAAACATTTGATGGAGATATCGACGTCGAGACCGATATTCGTATCGACAACGCGGAATGGAACGGCGTTGGCAGTACCAAAGCGGTTGTTCATCATCTCTTTGAGGTTGAAGTAGTAGACGCGCTGATCTTTCCCCGTGTCGCCACCGAACGTGAACCGTTGACCGATTCGCTTAAATGTTCCGACAATGTTTCGACCAAGCGGACCATAGAATAATGACGGTTCTGTTGATGTATCGTAAATATACTCACCGGGCTCCGCGCAAAAATCGACAACTCGTCCCTGCTCAACAATTATCATACACTGACCGTTGTTCACAGCGATGACCGAACCGTTAGAGATAATATTGTCCTCGCCTCGGATATTACTCGAACGCGAAGATGTACGCTTCTGACCTTTTTTTACAATGACGTTATCGTGTAACGCGTCACTGTAAAAGAATTCGCGCCATTGATCTGCAAGCACACCACCAATTGCGCCTCCAGCTGCTTTTAATAGACCCATATCTTTCTCCTTCGAATTATTAATTCTCGAAAATATCTTTTACTCAACGACGCCTTTTCCGACCATCAGAAAAGGGACTGACCAACAACCAGAAAAGCTCGCATCACACACTTGCACCACGCATGCCGGATATGTCCTAGACGATCCGCAATAGATTGCTTCAGCGAAGCGATTCCGGTGCACGACCTTCCCTTTATCGATCGGTTAAATAGTACCACATCTGCCAGATGAATTTGTAATATTGTTATACAGAGAGGGTAAAAAAGCACCCTGCGTGTAGAGGCTAGTGTCCATAGCTTTTGATTGATTCGTATACTTTGTTATCTTTCAAGGTACTTTCTCTTACTTGTTTAAGAACATCACACCTAGTAAAGGAAAGAGTAAAATAAATGAACGGCAAACATAAGAATAGAGCCGTGCATGACATTATTATTTAGCAGTGAACCTTCTTCCTTCCATGCTCAGCCTACGCCGTTCAGGCGCTTTAAGATGGCGCGAGCTGCATGAAGGCCAGAAGCGCCTGCCTGAGAAAGTCCGCGCGTGATGCCTGCTCCGTCGCCGATGGCAAAGAAATTGCGAAGCCCCGTCTCAAACTCATTCGTCAACTCTAATCTGGCACTATAAAACTTGACCTCCACGCCATAGAGAAGTGTATCGGAGTTTGCAGTGCCCGGCGCTAGGCGGTCGAGCACCTCAAGCATCTCAAGGATATTGTCAAGATGGCGTTTCGGCAGAACAAGACTGAGGTCACCAGGCGTAGCGTCAAGTGTCGGTTTTACGAAGCTCTTCGACATACGGTGCGCGTTCGTCCTGCGACCATCGCGAAGATCGCCGAGTCGTTGCATCATGACACCACCACCGAGCATGTTCGACAGTGAAGCGATATGCTTGCCGTAACGGTACGGTTCATTAAACGGCTCAGTAAAGCGATTGCTGACAAGCAGCGCGAAGTTCGTATTGTCGCTCCGGAGGTTCGGATCATTAAAGCTATGGCCATTGACCGTCATGATACCGTCCGTATTTTCCGTGACAACATACCCATATGGATTCATGCAGAATGTCCGTACGATATCTTTGTATCCGCGCGTCATGTACTTAAGCTTTGCTTCATACATCGCATCAGTAATATCTTTAAAAACAAGTGCAGGTAATTCAACGCGTACACCGAGATCGACTTGGTTGTTGATGAGCGGAAGATTCAGTTTGCGACAAGTGTTGCTGAACCATTCAGCACCCGCGCGGCCAGGAGCTGCAATTAGAATGTCACATTCGACATCGCCTTTTGACGTCTCTAGCCGGTAGCAATCAGGTACGACATCATTCTTCTTGGGAACAGCTTGGCCTGCCTTCATCGGCATAATGGTAAACACTGTCGTGTTGCAGGCTATGTCCACATGATCATTGAGCCAGTCGTAGAGCTTGATCAAGATACCGCGGTTGTTCTCCGTCCCAAGATGCTTACAACGTGCATCAAGCAGATGAATATCGCAGGCGAGAGCGCGCCTCCTAATTGCCTCACCTGCAGGTGTCTCCGTAGAGAACCATTCCTTCGTCGCGCCAAATTTCTGGTTGATGGCATCGACATCGTAGATGAGCGACATCACCGTCTTAGAGTCGAGATAATCTGTCAACCATCCTCCGAATTCCGTCGTCAAATTGAATTTTCCATCTGAAAAAGCACCCGCTCCACCGAAACCGCGCATGATAGCACACGTTTTACAGTGAACACATGCGCTCACCTTCCCTTGAAGAATCGGGCAGCTCCGTGACCTAATCGGTTCCCCTTGCTCCAATAACAAAATATTCAAATCTGGCCGTTGAACGACAAGCTCATAAGCGGCAAATATTCCGGCGAGGCCGGCACCAATAATAGCTATATCTACTTTTTTCATATTGACTCCAACCTGTGAAATCTTATTGTGGTTTTGCACGATGATATGATACCACGTGGTGGAGAGGTCATGACTCCTATGATGAATATCTGCATGCTTTCTTGTATCATAACTCCAAAGGAGGAATAGTTTTCAGTGTTAATTGAGTCACATCACGATCGGACGCGTGCGCTTTTACCCAACAATGCGATCGAGGTGCTCTCAGAGAAAAGTGTTCTCGTCGCAGGACTTGGTGGCGTCGGGTCATGGGCAGCTGAGGCTTTGGCAAGAGCTGGTGTAGGACGATTGATTCTCATCGATGGCGATGTTATCTCACCCTCTAATCTCAACCGACAGCTTTTTGCACTTGAAAGCACAATGGGACAATCGAAATGCCAAGTCGCCCGTTGTCGACTCCTCGACATCAACAGTCACCTGATCGTTGAAACGATGGAAGAACACCTTGTCGCAGGTGAAATTGATGATGTGCTCCAGCATTTTGCGCCGATCGACTACATCATCGATGCCATCGATACGCTTGGAGCAAAAATAGATCTGATCGCCACCTCACTTGCACAAGGCATTCCCCTTATCGCCTCGATGGGCACAGGCAATCGACTCGACCCAACTCGTTTGAAGATCGCTGATTTGTCTGAGACACACACGGATCCTCTCGCTCGTATCGTACGGCGTGCATTGCGCAAGCGGCATGTCGAGCATGTCAAAGTCGTCTTTTCCGACGAGCCACCCGCAACACCGCTCGGTGTCGAAAAAGGGACTATTGGAAGTGCTCCCTTCGTTCCTCCTGTCGCAGGATTTCTCCTCGCCTTCGAAGTGATACGTGATCTGACCTGTTCCGGTCAGTGAATGATTTCCTGATTCACTAGCATTCTTTTCCTTGCCGACCAGAGTATTTAGCTCTCCACATTGCCACATCCCAGAGAACACTTCATATGTTCTAAAACAGTTTGTGGCATCTCGATTCAGCTCAGCTGGTGTTTGTACTCATATCCGTCTTGCGCCGCCTTCCGATACTTATCCATTTTGTATTTGAAAAGCTGGGCACTTGTCGGAGGCGTGAATGTAATGGCGTTTGCGCCAGCCTGTATCGTCTTGAGGATTGTTTCGTCTGTCGATCCACCTGTCGCGATAATAGGTATTGTCGGATAACGCTCGCGGATACTTTTAACGATGTCAACTGTGCGGTCTGCTCCACTCACATTGAATATTTGGACACCGGCCTCTACCCTTGCCTCGATGTCCATGTATTCTGACACGATAGTGCAGACGATCGGTGTATCGACGACTGCCCTGATGTGGCGTATGGTTTCAAGCGTTGTCGGCGAGTTGACAACGAGACCAATAGCACCTTGTGCTTCTGCAAACATGGCAATCTGCGCGCATCGTTTACCACCCGTTGTACCGCCGCCGACTCCAGCGAAAACGGGAACGGGAGATATTCCTATGAGTGCACTTGTGATGGCTGGATGTGGTGTAAACGGATAAACAGCAATAAGTGCATCAGCATTATGATTGATTGCTAACGCTGCATCTGTTGTATAGATAATCGACTTGAGACGTTTCCCAAAAATGCGAATACCTGAACACTCAGCGATGATCTTTGGCACCTCAATGATGTCGCCGCGAAGTGGCGATGTGATCTCGGGGACGTATTTTCTTTCTCTTGAAGACTTTGTTTTCATGATGGCTCCTGTCTAGGTTGATATCTAAAGTGACTGTTGAAACTGAACGGCGGATCTCATGCGATTTGTCTCGCTATCCCTCGCTGTTCTTTATGTGCTGATGGCCATGCCGATGATCGTTTGACTTTTATCACTCGTTATGAAAACAGCTCACGCAATAAATATGATGTCGATCTTTAGGACGGAATGGGGACGATTGCGTCCTCTACATACCATAGAGCGTTTCTCTGCGACGAAACGACCACGACCAGTCGCTTTGCTCGCTCTTTCCACCGTTTCTACGAATCTCCCGCAGAACATGAGGAGATTGCGTTCGGTTGTCTTTATTATACTACGTGTCTCTTATTACAGCTATCCTGTTAAGTTGACACTTGTTTGCCGACTGATTATCATGAACCCATGTCTTCAACAGTTGAATCAGAACAGCTACTAATGACAAGCATTTTCCCTCATGGAGGAGGTCTTTCATGTCAAAACAAACTATTGTGATTATCGGAAGCGGTATTGCAGGACTTTCTGCGGCCGAGGCAGCCCGGAAACAAGATCCCGATGTAAAGATTATTTTGTTATCCGAGGATACATACCTTCCCTACCATAGACCGCGCCTTCCCAGTGTGGTCATGGCACCGGAGACAATCGATAGAGTTTTTCTGCATGATCAGGCGTGGTATGATGACCGTCAATTCGATCTTCGTTTAGGTACACAAGTCACAAGCGTTGACGTAGACAATCAGCGCGTCGTGTTGTCAGATCTTTCAACTCTCAGCTACAGCAAGCTGATTCTTGCAACTGGGAGCGAAAGTTTCATGCCTCCAACGCCCGGCAATGATTTGCTAGGCGTTTTTACGTTGTGGACTCTTGATGATGCGAAGGCGATCTCCAACTTCATCGAAGATTCTAAGAGGGCAGTCGTTATCGGTGGCGGGCTTCTAGGACTTGAAATTGCCTACGCATTGAAACAGCGTGGTCTCGATACTACGATTCTCCAGCGCGGCAAAGCACTGCTATCAAGGCAACTTGACCCACGCGCAAGCGCCATGTTCGAAGAGCAGATCGCACGCCTTGACATCAAGGTGAGGAAAGAAGCATCCGTCGAAGAGATATTGGCTGATCCGAAAACAGGAAAAGTCTCAAGCGTCCGCTTGACAGATGGCACTGTGATCGCGACTGATATCGTTCTTGTCTCAACTGGTGTTCGAGCTCGCGTCGAAACGATGGACGGTGCAGATATTGAGATTGACCGCCGCTTCGTGACAAATAACCGCATGGAGACGAATATTCCCAACGTTTATGCCGCAGGTGACTGTGCCTTGATGGAGGGGCTTTGGTACGGGCTATGGTCTGTTTCGACACGTGAAGGAAGAGTTGCAGGTGCTAACGCTGCAGGCGGTAATGAAATTTGTGTCATTCCGCCTCCGCCTTATCTTGTCAATACGATGGAGACGCGGATCGCTTCTGCTGGCAACATCATGGCGAAGGGTCCAGATGTGACCTCGCAGATTTCTTTTGACGAAACACAGCTCACATACGATCGACGTAATTTCATCGGAGATAGGCTCGTCGGCTACATCTTGTTAGGTGATACAACGCCGTTTTCCATGTTGAGTCGTGAGCTTCAGACGAGTTAGAGTTATGACAGCCTGCTTCTTTTCTCTGGCGAGGAGCCGGCTGTCATTAGATGAGCCCGTCCTTTCGTCACTTTTAAGGGCCGGCAATCAGCCCAATCCTTAGGTTGGGGTCCTTTGAAGGACCGAAGGAAACGAAAGATGTTACCGCTGAGAGATAGTCAACCTAGTCATAAGATTCCTATCGTCACGATTTCCCTCATTGTCTTCAATGTTGTGATTTTTGTTTATCAACAGTCGCTTACGTCTCTGCGTCTCTATGAATTTCTGTGCCGATATGCGTTCACACCGATCGGATTGCGCGAAGCGATACATGCTGGTAAATTTTACTACCCATTGATCACAAGCATGTTTTTACACGGCGGTCTATCTCACCTTATCGGCAACATGTGGGTGTTATGGATTTTCGGCGACAATGTAGAGGATTATCTTCGACCCATCAAATTCATTTTGTTTTACATCGCAACGGGGATTATTGCAATTCTTGCGCACACACTTGCCTACCCTAATTCTGCTGTCCCGACGCTCGGGGCTTCAGGTGCTATCGCAGGTGTGATGGGTGCTTATCTCATTTTGTATCCGCGCGCAAAAGTGTTGACCTTGATTCCGCTCATGCCGTTTTTTGTCACGATTCCTGCGCCGATTTACCTCGTCATCTGGTTCATCATTCAACTTGTCTCAGGTTTTGTGCGTGGATCAAGTGGCATAGCGTGGTGGGCACATGTCGCAGGTTTCCTCGGAGGCCTCGTCATCTGTGTCGGTGGCAGAAACCGTCGTAAACGACAAAAGCAAGCCGCGAACTGAACACGTGATTCATCGTCAGACGGCATATCGGTCACAACACTTCTGTCATACGTAACAACATGATTGTAATCAAATGATTTGGCACGAAGCAGGGCTGAGCGACTTGCATCATACATAGCGCGTTGATCGCGACTTCGTTCGATTACGGCTTCACCAGCAGGCAAATAGCTGATGACTCACACATAATTATTTGATCATGACGATCGAATTGATCGACAACTGTGTTCTTAAGGGAGATTAACGGTGATTCTCGAATGCATTGCCACGAGCTTAGCGGATGCACTCGCTATTGAATCGAACGGCGGTGACCGTATCGAGCTCGTTTCGTGTCTCGAGCGTGGCGGTTTCACGCCGAGTGATGGCCTCGTGAGGGCTGTTCTTGAGTCCGTTCGCATCCCCGTCGCCGTTATGCTACGCCCCGAACAAGACTCCTTTCATTACACAGAACACCAACTATCTGTGATGAAGCGCGATGCCTTAAGGTTTCAGGAATTAGGAGTTCAACGAATCGTGACGGGCATTCTCGACGAAAATGGGATCGCTGATGTTGCAAAGCTTTCGCGGGTGCTCGCGGGAACAGATTTTAACGTTACATTTCACCGCGCCATTGACGAAAGCTCCGATGTCGCGACTTCGCTTAAGCGCATCAATAGTTATTCGAGAATCACACATATTCTGACTTCGCTCGGCCAAGGAACCATCGATGAAAACCTTGACCGCCTGCCGTGGTACATAGAACATGCATACCCGAGGCTCATTCTCGGAGGCGGCATCACGCACAACAACATCGGTCATATCCGGCAAGCACTGCCATCGGAAAATATCGACCTGCATCTCGGAACGGCTTTGCGATTCGGCAAAGCAACTAACCCTGTCGATCCGCTAAGCTTGAGAAAGATCATTGAGATTGTCGATCATTCTGACACACAGATAGGGAGCTGCCAGACAATACAAAGAAAGAACCCTCTTTCCGTTATTCACGCTCCGCATCTTGATTCAGTCGACAACAAAGATTTTATGCCACCTGAACTGGAAGAAAGCTGCCAACCATCACAGGGTATCAGTTCCTCTTCCTCCACCTGCACAAAAGCAATAATCTCAACACAGGACATTGCAGGCCACAAGGCAGCTGAGCGGGTAGCGCTTTCTCGAACGCCACAAGAATGTACACTTGATAAGGCACTTCGCAACTTCCAAGATGCAGGATACGGATTGTTCATTCACTTGGGACTCTACTCACTACTGGGTGGTGAATATCAGGGAAGAGAGACACCTTTTTTGGCGGAGTGGATTCGGCTCTCGCTCGATATTCCCGATGAAGAGTATCGCCTCTTGGCTGCCACATTCGACCCAACAGCCTTTGATGCTGACCGCATTTGTGAATTGGCGCGCTCTTGGGGCATGCGCTATGTTTGCTTGACAGCAAAGCACCATGATGGGTTCGCATTATTTGATTCGTCTGCCGATTCTTTCAACAGCGTTGCGAAAAGTCCCTCCGGTCGCGACTTCGTCCGTGAGATGTCAGAAGCGTGTGCAACGCACGATTTGCTTTTCTCTGTCTACTACTCGCAGGCACAAGACTGGGATCATCCGGGAGGGTTGCGTGCCTATCGTGAAGCTCCGCCTGCTTCGCTTTTCTCGCAATACCTCAAAGAAAAATGCTTTCCACAAATAAGTGAACTCTTGACACAATACGGACCGCTCGCTATGATCTGGCTTGACACACCGATCTCCATGACGCCTGCGCAATGCAGCCAAGTCAAAGAACTCATTCGGTCGTTACAGCCGACCTGCCTGATTTCCGGCCGTATCGGCTACGGTCTTGGGGACTACATAACGACAGGGGATAACATGCTCCCCCGTTTTTCCCAAACAAAGTTTTGGGAGATGCCCGCCACGTTGAATAATTCGTGGGGCTATAAGAAAAGTGACCAAAATTGGCGTACAGCTCAAGATGTCATACGCCAATTGACGAAGGTCATCAGTCGAGGTGGCAATCTGCTTCTTAACATCGGACCGGACGGAACGGGTGCCATCCCGAAACCGTCACTCGATGTGTTAAGTGAGACAGGTGCATTCCTCCAAGTGTACGGCGACGCCTTTTATGGCACATCGGCCTTTCCCGATTATCCTTACGAGCAGGATGAATTTTGCCTGACTGGGAAGGAGCACTTCGTTTACATTCACTTGAGGCACTTACCGACAAATAATCGACTCTGGCTCTACCATCTGGAAAATAACCCGGTCCATGCAAAAGAACTATCTACCGGGACAGAGCTCGAGATCATCTTGACAAATGACTTAGAAGGCCATACGTGCTGGTGCCTCGATTTAACGGCCGTTAAATCGGAACTTGAACAATCGTTGGCACGTTGGGGGAGCGCTGTTATTAAAGTGGAAACAGAAGAGAACACTTTCCGATTGAGCGACTTTTAAGTTCTCTACTCTACGGATGTCAAGCAGGGGTCCGACGAGACAATACAACCTAGCGAATAACTGACATAGCCTGTGAAACGCTGCAAGTGCCAAGTAGAAGATAAGATAATGCCTACAATCTGATGAGAAACGGAAGCCGTGACATTTAATGTGCTTCATCAAGGTCAATCGCAAGACCAATGAGCTGTTGTCACCTCTTCAAGAGACAAAGGCAACGAGCGAATGCGTCTTTTCAAGTTATCTTTCGTTTAATTTACTATTGCAATCAATTCGCAATAGCTTTATTCTTATTTTATAGAATAGTTGAATTTAGGATTTGAATGTGACAAAACAGGCGAAAAATCATACTCACAGGCGGATGACTTATCAGCGCCAAGTCATTTCCGATTGCCTCAAGACACTCAACCACCCTACCGTAGATGAAATTCAGGAATGCGTCATGCAGACGTCCCCAACGATTAACAAAGCAACCGTCTACAGGACGATGAACCGTATGGTTGAGGACGGCGAGATCATGCGCATCGCAGGTGACGACGGGGTATTCCATTACGACGCCACGCTCGACGCACATTACCACATGCTTTGCGAGGAATGCGGAATGCTTTCCGACGTCGATATGCCTGTTCTTCCAGAAATTGATCAGTATTTCCCTACGAACAGCGATTTCCGGCTGACGGGACACGACGTCATTTTCAGAGGAATCTGTTCAAAATGCCTCACGAAAAAGGTGGAACGGAACTGAACCAGAACGCATACGCGACGAATTTGACCGGAGCACAGCGAACAGTGGCCGACGGCTTCTCAAAGAAGTTCACAAGGTGAGCAATCACCAGAGATAGATAACCCATAAACAAAACAAAAAGGAGAGACAACATGGATCTTAAAGGAACGAAAACCGAGGCAAATCTGCAGACAGCGTTTGCAGGCGAGTCGATGGCACGTAACAAGTACACATACTACGCCGCGAAGGCGCGCGAAGAAGGCTATGAGCAGATTGCTGACTTTTTTGAAGAAACAGCGGGGAACGAAAAGGAGCACGCCAAGCTCTGGTTCAAACTGCTTAACAATGATGAAATTCCGGGTACACTAGAGAACTTGGCTGATGCAGCGGCAGGTGAAAACTACGAGTGGACGGAGATGTATGCTACTTTTGCAAAGGAGGCCGAAGAAGAGGGCTTCAAACGCATCGCGACACTCTTCCGTATGGTCGCCGCCATCGAAAAACATCATGAAGAACGTTACAACCGTCTGAAGGCAAACATCGAGGAGGGCAAAGTCTTTGCGCGTGAAGACGCTGAGACGGCATGGATCTGTGCCAAATGCGGACACATTCACTTCGGCAAGAAAGCTCCTGTTATGTGTCCCGTCTGCAAGTACGAACAAAAATTCTTCCAATTGGTCGCCACCAACTATTAAGTCGCTTTGTCACGCTCCGTAGAGCGAAGCGGAACATGCGCGGATAATCCGTCGGCACTCTGATGAGCAATCAGGCGGATTATCCGCCTTTCTATTTGGTTTTTTGTGCTGAATACCAGAAAGGACTCATAATTATGGTATGATTTATAGATAAACTGATTTGAAAGGTGCAAGAACCATGAGAAAGCTATCGAGGAAAAATGCGAGTCTCTGGGTATCTCTGATGACCTTTTCTGCTGGCTTTATGAATGCCGAAGCACTGGTCGGACCAAAATACGCCGTTTCACACCATACGGGCAACCTCACGCAACTGGCAATCGCACTCAAAAATGGCAAATGGACGCTTGCCCTCATTTATTTTGGCCTGATCTTCGCCTTTTTCATAGGGTCAACGATTGCCGGCATGTTTTTCTACCAATGTGAAATCGGACTATCGAAACGCCACGGATATTTCCTAATTTGTCAGGGAGCTCTGTATACCCTTATGTCGTTCATCATCCCTGACACGTTGCTCTTGATTCCATGCTTTTATGCTGCTCTTTCGCTTGGCATACAAAACGGCATCTTGCTAAACTACCGCGGGGTAACGACGCGCACGACTCACATGACTGGCTATCTCACGGATGCTGGTGTAGAACTGGGTAAGAGAATCCGAGGCGCCAAAGCGGATCGGTGGAAACTCCCCTACTTCGTGTTGCATATGGTTATTTACGTTATCGGTGCCATCGTCGGCACGTTATTGCGCCATTCTCTGCTCCTTTACGCAGTGACCATCGCAGGAGTCATACAAATCGTGTGTGGAATCGTCTACTTGTTGGCTGTTATTCCCGAGCACGCGAAAGAGAAAGTCAACAATGTCTAACAAGCAAGTCTGATCAAACGTCATTCCCGTCGTATTTTGCGTACCTAGGGCGACACATAAGGTACGATATTGTCGTGAAAATTAACGTATAATTGCAATTGACAAGCAATAACAATGCGGTGTCAATTGCAATTATAAAAATTAGTGCGTTAAAAAAACGCGACAATCAAAGGAGGGTTACATGTATAAATTAGACGCATTACAATATCCGTACAATGCGTTGGAGCCGGTCATCGACCAAAAGACGGTCGAAGTACATCACGACAAGCACCATCAGACTTACGTCAACAATCTCAACAAAGCTATTGAGGGACTCAACCTGAAGGAGCAGACGATCGAGGAATTGCTTAAAGATTTAAGCCAAGTCCCGGAGGAAAGACGCCAAGCTGTCATCAACCACGGCGGCGGGCATTACAATCACCTCGTCTACTGGGAGACGATGACACCTGGCGGCGCTAAAGAGCCGCAGGGCGAACTCGCGGAAGTGATGGAAGAGGCCTTCGGGAGCTTCGAGCAGTTCAAGGAAGCGTTTGAAAAGGCCGGAGCAGGACAGTTCGGCAGCGGATGGGCATGGCTCGTCCTCGATAAAGGCGAATTGAAAATCGTCCAGTCCTCAAACCAAGATTCACCCGTCAGCAAGGGCATGACGCCACTTCTCGTGAACGACGTCTGGGAGCATGCCTACTATTTGAAATACCAGAACAGACGTGCCGACTACCTAAAAGAGTGGTGGGGTCTCGTCAACTGGGATATCGTCGCCGATCGTTACGCGAAAGCGAAGTAATGTAGCAAGAATTTGCCGTAGGGAGTAACGTTGAGTCACCTCCAGATAAAATGAGATCCAGTATACAATACGGCGCAATGTTTTTCATCGGACAGCAACCTTGCATTGCCTCTAGGCAACGACAAAGAATAGAACCTGCAATACGTCCTTAGAAGACAACTCTACACAAACTAACACCTCGCGGGGCTGTCTCAAAACTGCTCAATAAGAGCAAGAGTGAGACAGCCTCTTCTAATGCCAAAAAATCATTCATCTCTTCTCAGCGATAGTTCGATTCCTCGCCGGCTAAGTATATTCTTTTCGACACAAAAGGGACTTGACTGGGACTTAACTTTTTTGCTTTGGTCTGTGACCAAAATTTACACTTTGAGTACGGACTTCTTACCTAGAGCGTCAAATTTGACCATCTTCGAGCGATCCTTAGTCGATGGTGGACAAAATTTGCACCTTGGGCAATGCGTCCTTACCCAAAACGTCTTTTTTGACCATTTTCGAGTGTTTTCAGGGAGTTTTTGGTCAATTTTTACACTTTGAGCAGGAGTTTATTACCTAAGCCGTGATTTTTGGCCAACTTAGCGAGCTAAGCGTTTAGCTTGAGGCTCAACCGCACACGACTTCTGATAAATGATGACAAGAAATCGAACTCTGAGCTGTGCGACAAACCTCAGAAAAGCTGAATCGTTTTGTGGTAGCTACCCTTTGGTTATATAACTACTGTTGGATATGCGATGACTATACCTTGTATGGTATTCGCATATTGCTTGTCTGCATAATCGGCATTCCCCCTCACACGAACAACAGGTGTATAGAGGAAAGCACTCTTCATATATCCTTCTAGTAGGTTATCATCTCGCAACAACAGATCTACGGAGGAAAGATCAACCTCGCGAATAAACAGGTGCTCGTCTTTCCCGCACCAACAGACGTACAGAGGAAAGCACGCTTCATATAGCCTTCTAGTAGGTTATTATCTCGCACCAACAGATGTACGGAGGAAAGATGAACACTTTTGTCAACTGATCGCCTGTTCGAATGATTGCAGGACGGCGATGAGATCGTCCGTTAAATAATCGAAGCACTCGTTCTTCAAGAGGTCGGGAACGCCGTAATAGGCTTCGGCGATGCTACCGGCTATTGCGGTGATTGTGTCGCTGTCGCCGCCTAGCGATACTGCCGTCCGAAGAACGTCCTCAAAATCCTCTCCTTCGAGAAAGGCCGTGATCGCTTCCGGAACTGTTTCCATACAAGACAGATGGTAGGTGTAAGTAGGGCGAATGTCATCAATCGTCCGGCTGAGATCGTATTTGAATCTTACTTCGATGTACTCACGGATCTCTTCTTTTGAAGAACCTGTACGAGCGAGAAAGATGGCAGAAGCGACGGCCTCCGCGCCTTTGATTCCCTCCGGATGGTTGTGCGAGACGTCTGCCGATAACCGCGCCATTTGACGCACTTTCGCAAGATCGTGAAAGAGCCAGCCGACAGATGACACGCGCATCGCTGAACCGTTCCCGTAACTACCGTATGGTTGCGGCCATGGGCTTGTAAGCCATTTCATGAAATGTTTGCCGTATCCTGTATTCGGATGTCTTCGACCAAATTTCTGCATGGAACGAATCAGCGTTTCTCGAATACTTAACTCTTCCGTGCTGTACCCAATCTCAAAGAAAGCATCAGCGACAGCGAGTGTCATGACGGTGTCGTCGGTAAATCTTGATCGCTCTGAAAAAAGAGGAAAGTCCTTCGTACGAATGTTATTGGCCGGTCGCTCGTATGGACTCCCAATAATATCACCTATAATCGCTCCAAACATAATGACTCCTCAAATCGTCTCACAAACATCAGACTATTTTGTTGAGCCGCTGCATGTGACCATCAATATAGCCGACCAATAACAATTCAAGTGGCCCATATCCTCAGACATTCATGCCTGAAACAGATCTTAATGACATGTCTCACGGTAGAGCTCTTCAGGCGCATTCAGAACACGTATCTCAGGGCTTTTTGAGAACGAGTACACAATCATGGAATGTTCCCACGGTAAAGCTGCTCTCATCGCACAGTACAACACACGCAAACTGCTCGAGAAACGGCTCAACGCCTGAAGTTTTAGCCCAGCCTGATACGCCGTCGTAGTAATGCATCGGGACGGTAACATCCGGCTCGATCGCACGAATAATCGCTGCCGCCTGCTGAGCATCAATCGTGAAAAAACCTCCGACGGGAATGAGAGCGACATCAAGCCCCTTCAACTGTTCAAGCTCCTCCGATGATAAATCTCTGCCTAGATCACCGAAGTGCGCCACACGAATGCCGTCGATATCGATAATGTGAATCTTGTTGGGACCACGCAGCTTCCCGCCCTGATCGTCATGACACGTATCGAGCACTTCTACAGAGACATTAATCGGGCGATCTGAGAGCTTCACGCGTTCACGGGCATTGTGGTCGTCGTGTTCATGCGAGACAAGTACGAGATCAGCCTCAAGGTCAAGTGTCGCGTAGCCCGGCACATCAAGATAAGGATCAAAGACGACCGACTTCTCGTTGCTTTTCACCTCAAAACATGCATGACCATGCCAGATGACTTCGACTGTTCGCTTTTCGTTGTTCAATGATTTCTGCATCCGAGCCTCCTGTGCATTTTATACAACATACAGTTAACAAGATTAAAACTGAATTTAATTATAATACATGTGGGCATCATCGTAAAAATGAGAAGCGGAGAACTGCTTATGGACTATGACATACTACTTGATACTTACATAAAAATTGAGGAGCGTCTAGAAAAGCTTGATTTAGCATCGTTATGGCCAGGTTTTTCAAAGCCTCCCTATGCGCTGTATACAGACGAATCAATGTGCTTTGACGGCGAATTGATGCCTAAGCCTGAGTATTTTTACGGGAATACGGCGATTCATTATGATGGCAGCATGATCGCTATCTGGATGTTAAAGTCGGAGCAGATTGATACGGAAGAGGCAATTGATAGGCTAACCGCTAGGATTGTGCATGAAATGTTCCATGTCTATCAGGTGGAAAACGGCGAATCGCGTTTCCCACGCGACCTCGAGTTAATTGCTTTCCCCCTTAATGCCGAACTTGTCGCACTCGCCAATCGTGAAAATGACTTGTTAGGCAAGTACACCGACATGATGGTATCGGATGAACATATCACCGGAACTCTTTCGCAAAAACAACAATGCCGCCTTGATGCCATCTCGATACTTCGCCGGATCTCCGAGCTTCGCTCTACCATGAGATCGTTAAGCGATGGCGCGACGATCAATGAATGGCGTGTCGAAACACTTGAGGGACGCGCGGAATATGTCGGATTCAAAGCACTCCGACAGTTAAACAGCGATCTCGCCATAAAAGAGATTGACATTTACATGAAGAACCTTCGTGAGGCGACCGATGCTATGGACCATCGTGGCCGCGGCTACCACTCTGGCTTATTGCTGTCTTCGCTCGCAGAGATGGCAGAACTCAATCTCGATACGGACTTTGCTTCAGAGAAAACACTTTGGGAACTCATTGAAGAACAGTTATCAGCAACGGGCGAATCGAGTGAATACAAAGTGATACTGACAGATGGAGAGTTGAAAGAAGCACATGTGATGATCGACCAAGAACAGCGTAGGCGGGCAGAGGTGCTTGCCTCCTTTCAGGCGAAGTTTCCCATTGAAAAGCCAATCAAGGCGAGCATTTGTGGCTACGACCCGATGAACTTACAACGCGTCGGCGACTTTCTTATCTCTACCAGTTTCCTAATGATCAATCAGGATGGAGAACAACATCGGCTGATGGGCGAACATCTCATTCGCATGAAACCAGGCGATTGTTGGGAAGTTGTGGCGCTGTATGAAGCCGGGGCATAGGTCGGGAGCAGTGTTGCGCATCTTGATTCTGCGGAGAACCGACATACGTCACAGATCTGTCTAAAACAGTCAATCGACAATATTCGCTTTAATGATCTATACTTAATGGCAGTCATTAATTAGAGGAGAAATGCCAATGAGGGATCAGTTAAGCGAAATCCGTGAAAAAGGATTAGAGGCTTTTGCGACGGCGGAAACATCGGAGAAGTTAGAATCGCTCCGCCAACAATATCTCGGCAAGAAAGGGGTCCTGACAGAAATTCTCAAAGGACTCGGCAAACTATCACACGATGAGCGCCGACAGCTCGGGCAACTTGCCAACGAAATCAAGCGGTTGTTGCTTCAGGCGATTGAAGAGCGCAAAGAGGAACTCCTCGATAAAGCGTCGTTTCTGGAGCTTCAGCCCGACTTGACCATTCCGGGAATCGGTATCGCAGGTGGCGGCCTACACCCAATCACACAGATGTGTTACGACTTGAACGACGCCTTCCGTTCTTTGAACTTCGAGATTTTTAGTGAAGACGAAATCACAAGCGAACTCTACGCGTTCGACTACCTCAACTTCCCTCCCGATCACCCTGCTCGCGACACGATGGACACGTACTGGCTTAAGGGCACAGAGGATAAACGAGGTGCCAAACGCCTCTGTCTGCGCCCGCATTTAACAGGAGCAAGCGTTCGTTACCTTCAACAACACGGGGCGCCGGCACGATTTGTCTACCCTGGAACCGTCTTTCGAAATGAGAGTACCGACGCGCGTCACGAACGAGCTTTTTACCAATATGAAGCGCTCATCGTCGATCGCGATTTTTCTTTTTCATCGGGACTTTTGCTCGTACGCACCATCTTAGAAAAAGTTTTCGGGCACGATGTCCCTGTCCGTATGCGCGCAGGCTTCTTCCCTTTCGTTGAACCGGGATTTGAAATTGATATGCAGTGCAGCGTTTGCGACGGCGAAGGCTGTCACGTATGCCAAGACGTCGGCTGGATTGAAGTGATGCCTGGCGGCGCACCGCATCCTAACGTATTGCGAGCTGCAGGTCTCGACCCTGATATCTGGAGCGGCTTCTACATCAACATCGGACTCGATCGCCTCGTGATGATGCGGTACGAAATCGATGACGTACGGCTGTTCCGCAGCGCAGATCTTCGTTTTCTCGAACAGTTCAAATAGAACGTGGAACAGTGCACCGATACCGAGACTCGTCTGTCTTGATCGATAAGATGCTTAATACGTGACGGCACCGGAATGAGATTGCACGAATACATACTGAGAACAATAACAACAAATGACATTAGAGAATCAACAGGCTGAATAGAAATACAAATAGGAAATTACCATGAAAGCATCACTTAATTGGATTCGCACATATGCCGACCTACCGCAAGATATCACGGCAGAGCAACTCGCACACGACTTGACGATGCAGACGGTCGAAGTTGAAGAGATTACCAACCCTGCCGACCTCGTTGAAGGTGTTGTGATCGGACGTGTCGTCACGGTCAGACAACACCCGCAAGCTGATCGCCTCGTTGTATGCGATGTTGACATCGGACAGGGCACAACGAGCCAAATCGTCTGTGGAGGATCGAACCTCTACGAGAACGAGATCGTCGTTGTAGCACCTCCTGGCGTGAAGGTTCGCTGGCACGGCGAGGGAGAGCGCGTGGAGCTTTCTGCCGCCAAAGTCCGTGGCGTTGTCAGCTATGGAATGATCTGCGCAGCAGGAGAACTCGATCTAGAAGGCCTCTTCCCTCCTTCAGAAGACGAAGAAGCGGAGATCGTCGATCTAACGGAACTGTTTCCCGATGCGATACCTGGACAGCCTGTCGCCGATGTCCTCGGGCTTGATGATCTCATCATCGACATCAACAATAAGTCGTTGACAAATCGACCCGACCTATGGGGCCATTATGGGCTCGCGCGTGAACTTTGCGCCATTTACGGCGGCACACTGCATCCGTTCCCCTCTATTGAAATTCCTGAAGGCACGAGTGACTACTCTGTCGAGATTGTCGACGAAGATCGCTGCTTCCGCTACGATGCCGTCGTTTTTGAAGGTATTGAGTTGCGGGATGCACCTTTCTCCATGCGCAAACTTATCTGGTCAGTCGGGATGCGGCCAATTAACGTGATCGTCGACATCACGAACTATGTGATGCTCGCCACCGGCCAGCCGACACACGCATTTGATGAATCTCACGTCAGCAACGGTATCCGGGTACGCACGGCGCACGAAGGTGAACAACTCGAGTTGCTCGACGGCCGCCATTTGACCCTTTCGCCAACCGATCTTCTGATCTGCGACGGAGCCGATAAAGCAATCGGTTTGGCGGGCATCATGGGGGGTGCACATGATTCCATTCTCCCCGAGACGAAAGATATCGTCCTTGAAGTAGCGAACTTCGAAGCAATCAGCCTGCGTCGGACGGCATCACGCCATCACCTTCGCACGGAAGCCTCGATTCGCTTTGAAAAAGCGATCAATACGCAACGTTGCGACCTCGCTCTGGGACTTACGTATCAACTGATGGCGGAATTGCAACCAACTGCTCGCATTGTCGCCGCTGGCACACACCGCGTACGTGAGACAGAGGCCATTGAGATACCTGTTTCACTTCACTTCCTCAATGTCCGGTCAGGCCATACCATTACAGCGGACGACGCCATCAATGCTCTGGAGCCGCTCGGATTCGACGTCACGTATGACGGTGACGACACGCTCAACGTCAGTGTGCCGAGCTGGCGAGCTACCGGCGACGTCGACATTAAAGACGACATCCTCGAGGAAGTCTGCCGTATGATCGGCTATGAAAACTTCGAGTACAAGCCTCCTGTCATCACGCTCGACAAACCGATCAGACAGCTCGCAAAGGAGAGCGAACGCGCCATCCGTGAGTTCTTGGCATTTCGCGCCGGACTTCAGGAGATCTACACTTATCCGTGGGTTTCAGACGCTTTCATCAACATCGCTGGCGATCATACGGATACGCTCATCAAACTGGCAAGCCCGCCCTCTCCCGATCGCAGCTATTTGCGCGGCTCCCTCATCGCAAACGTGTTGGAGGCATCTGTGCTGAACTCGCGCTACTACGAGACGTTCGGACTCTTTGAACTTACACAAGTTTTTTCACAAGGTGCCGTGAGTCCCTCAATTGAAGAGGAAAAACTCCCCCGCCAGGAGCGTCACCTCGCGATCGCTCTTGCCGGAGTACTACCCTTCCTGCTCTTCCGAAGGCTGAAGGGCATACTCGCACAGCTCCCGCGATTCGGGCGTTTTGAAGGATGGGAATTCAAGCAGTCGGGTGACAAAATGCCGTGGGCAGATCGCAACGCTTGGCTCAAGATCGTTAACGACGAGGGCGATGAACTCGGGTCGCTGGGGTTATTGTCGCCAAAAGCAACAGAAGAATCAGGCCTACGTATTCCTTGTCTAGCCCTAGCCGAGATCAACATCGAAAAACTCGTACCGCTCCAAAGTCGCGATAACCTTTATAGACGCTTGCCGCAGTTCCCACTTGTCGAACAGGATCTCTCCATCGTGATTGACGAGGACGTCTCATGGGCGCAAATTTATGAGGCTGTCGCAAACCTCGTACACGACGCAAAATTCGTCGAAGAATACCGCGGCGAACAAGTGCCAAAAGGGAAAAAATCTCTCATGTTTAGTTTCCGTTTAGGATCCGACACTGGCACACTGACAGCAGAAGAGATTGAGAAGTTGAGAAATCGACTCATCAAAAAACTTAGATACACACTCGGCGCCGAAATGCGCTAAGTACAGAGTTCTTCGCTCGGGAAAAGCTCTTCCATGATCGAGAAAGTAGAACTGATCAGCAATAGAACGGGAGACATTTCGCTGAGGGAGCACTTGTAGCGAACATCCGTCTATGGCTTTGTGCAAGACAAGCGTAAAGCCCCTCGTCGAGGGGCTTTACCAGTTTTAAGACTATTATTGTACTGTGTGCTGACAATACTTTACGATGCTGAATCTTAACAGCAGGCTTCCGGGAAAATCGGCACGAGCTCTTGCTTTTTGACATCGACCAGACCGAATTCTGAATATTTTACTTCAGGGATGACAATCAAGCATAAAGTGGCAATCCGTAAAATGGGATTTTTACCGGGGATGCCTAGCTCACGCAAAGTCGCTTTCATGGCTCTAGCCTGTTCTGCTGTCTTTTCAGCATTGTCCAAACTCATCAAGCCGCCCAGCGGCAAGGGGAATGTGTTAAGGATTTTGCCGTCCTTCGCAGCAGCAATACCACCACCGCACTCTTCGAGAGCGCTGACGACGGCTAGAGCAGAGGCTTGGTCTTTATACACCACACAGAGGTTATGGCAGTCATGAGAAATGGTGGCTCCCTTGGCGCCTGCACTGATGCCGAAGTTTTTGACTAAGCCATTCGAAATTCTACCTGTGCCATAACGGTTTAATACGGTGACATAGACGAGATCGGGATCAACCGAAATATCGACTAACCCATTTTCCAGCACCGGCAAGACGACCGTTTCATTTACTGCATAAGAGCTGTTTAAGTCACGGTACGTCAAAATATTCACCTTCACCTCTTTTTGACCTCGGAGCGATTCAGGCACAAATAACCCGAACGTGTCGATGTCATAATCAGGAAGGTTGACAGAATTTCTCGTTTCGATCTCAAACGTCTTTTTAGGAATTTCCTTCACCAGCTTGCCATCTACCGCAACCAGTTCTCCCCTTGTGAAAACTTCACGTACTGTGAAATCTTTTAGGTTATCAACCAGTAAAAAGTCAGCAACATAACCAGGCGCCACAGCACCTATGTTCTCTAACCAAGCCTGCTCTGCAGTACGCAAACTGGCCGAACGAATAGCCTCCACCGGTTCCATACCTAGTTGCAGAGCATGGCGCAACACATCATCTAATTGACCTACGTCCAAGATGTCATCAGCCTCCCTATCATCGGTACAAAACGTTAGGCGTTCGCGATAAGGCAGGTCTTTGACATCCTCCCAAATCGTGGCCACATTGACCGACATGGAAGAGTCTCTGGCATCTACACACATCCCGGCTCGCATTTTCGTCAGAGCCTCGCCCGGGAAACGCGTCTCATGGCAAGTCCAAGGACCACCTATGTAATAAGCGGCAATGAGCCTAGGATCGCCAACAGGGATGTGGCCTTGTAGATACAAGTTATTATCCCTCGCTGCTTGGATGATGGACGCCATGCGATCGGAGTGGTTGATCACGCCGACAAAGTCCATCACCTCACCTAACCCGACGACGTTTTCCAACTTGGCCAGACGGTGCACATGTTCCGCCTCAATGACACCTCCAGCAGATTCTAAGCCGGGTACAGACGGTACACAGGAAGGGATGTTGGCCAACTGCCTTTGAGGTAGATCTTTAGCGGCTTCATCAAAATAGACGACGGCTTCTTCGCCGAACACGTTCGTCAACTCGTGCGGATCGTGGATGACTGTGGTAACACCTAAGGGAACAACGGCTTCGGCAAAGTTCCTAGGACTCAGCATTGAGCTTTCAATGTGCACGTGGCTATCGATGAGTCCTGGCACGATGTATTTGCCCTCGGCATCGACCACTTCCTTAGGCTCGTGGCTTGGAGGGTTTGCATCGTCTTTGTCAACAAAGACGACGAAACCATCATGAACATAGACGCTAGCGGGGTATATTTCACCTGTGAACAGATTAACGTATTGCGCATTCGTGACAGCCAAATCACAGGGGATTTTATCCATTGCCGCATCCAAGAGCGCTTTTAAGTTCTTAGGTTCAAAACGCATTGCGTACTCCCTTCATTATGAAAAGACGAAATAAATAATCAGCGGTACACAAAGGATGTACATGCCGAAATGAAGCTCTTTGAATTTGCCAGACAAGACTTTGATGAAGACGTGAGCCAGTATACCGGCACTGATACCAGCGGCAATCGAGGCATTAAAAATGCCGAAGAGAATCATCATGATTGGCCCAAAGGCTTCCTCAAAGGAGGAGAAATCGATGTTGGCCAAACCGGAAATCATGGTTAGTCCAATGAAAATCAAGGCAGCGCCTGTGGTAGCAGAAGGGATGATCATGAAGATCGGAGCGAAGAACATAGCCAAGAAGAATAAGGCAGATGTGGTAAGCGCAGTTAATCCTGTGCGGCCACCGGCTTTTACACCGGCAGAGGATTCTACATACGTCGTGACTGTCGTGTTCCCCGTACAAGCTCCCACGACTGTACCGATGGCATCGACGAGGAAGGGCTTTTCGATACCGGGCAAATCTCCATTTTCGTCCAGCTTCCCCGCAATACCGGCTACACCTAAGACAGTGCCTAGGGTACTGAAAAAGTCGGAGAAGAAACAGATAAAAATGAAGACGAGCGCTTCACCGGAGAGCAAATCTTTGAAATTGAAATTGAACATCAAGTTTTTCATTTCTCCGAAACGAGGCAAGGAAACGATTTGCGTGGGCAAATCTATGATGCCTAGCGGAATTGCCACGATAGTTGAAATGACCATACCGATTAACACGGCGCCGGGAACCTTCTTGCTGTGGAGCACGGCGATGAGTAGCAGGGTGCAAATGGCTAAAATCACCCCTTTGTTAGTGAAGTCTCCCATCGCGATACCCGTTTTAAAATCTCCTATTCCGGCATCTTTAAAACCTAAATAGGCTATGAAAAAGCCTATTGTCGCTGAAATTGCTACTTTAATATTCCTAGGCATCATGCGAACGATGACCCCTCGAATACCGAAGATACAGAGGAGCAAAAAGATCGTCCCTGAAATCAAGACAATTGCCATCGCACCACCAAAACTTATTGCATTATCTTGAATAGCCTTACCTAGGAGAAAGTTCGATCCCATGCCAGTAGACAACGCAAGGGGCATGTTGGTGTAGAGAGCCATGAGAAGCGTGATCAGGCCAGTCACCAAGGCACACGTTAACAATAACCCTTCCCTTGAGATAGTAACACCGGCTATATCAGTAATACTATTGTTACCGAAACCGATAATGGACGAAGGCTGAACGATGAGAACGTAGGCCATCGTCATGAAGGTCGTGGCGCCTGCCATGATCTCATTGCCGATCGTCACGCCTTCCTGCTCTAGTTTGAAAAATTTTTTCATACTGTTTTGTTCCTTTCTAGCAGCTGTGAGCAGTCAAAAATCCATGGTCGAATACGTTCGTTAGAGTTATACAGCGAACAATGTCACCTTGCCCCACCTCTTCATACCCTTCCTGAGTGGTGCTGTAAGGAACATAAGTCAGCAGATCATTTGTTGGCAGTAAGAATTTCACAGATGATAGTTCCAATCTACATACTGTAACAACTCGAACCTCCCAGCGTCTACCCTAATGAACTATTCCGACGTTGGAATATATATACAGGATAACATCAATTTTGTGTTTTTGCAATAATGTTCATTTTATAAACCCGTTGAGCATTTGGATAATAATTGTCTTTTGCTTCCACCTGTACCCCATTTGTTAAAGGAGATCGATCGAATTACTTTCTAAGCACTTTCTTCAAAGAGGTATGACCTTTCTTTTTTTTGTTGAACTTGCACATTTCTGTAGTTATTCTTTATATGTAAAGAAGCTAGTTCGCTGGCATTACGCTCTCGTCCTATGATTAAGTGAGGATTCTTGTAGAACCATCAACAAGCAGGTCAATTCAAGCAAAACTAATATTTACTGAAGAGGGACATATATGGAAACCAAAATATTCTCAACTAACTATACAGAATCTGCAGAATATAAACTATCAGATTTAAGCGACAGAGAAGTGGAATTATTGAAGCGCGTCATAGAGATATGTTACGAGGCACGGGAAAAGGGTAATCACCCCTTTGGGTGTCTACTCGCCGACAAAGACGGAAACATTTTGATGGAGCAAGGAAACGAAGAGAACAGTTTAAATGGAGATTGTACGGCTCATGCGGAAACATTGCTGATGCGCAGAGCTTCTCAAGTGTATTCGAAAGAAGAAATGAGAGATCTAACGATGTATAACTGCGGCGATCCATGCGCAATGTGTGCAGGTGCGATCTATTGGAGCAACCTCGGAAGACTCGTTTACATTGGCAGAGAATCAGAATTGAAGAAAGTCACCGGCGACGATCTTCGCAACCCAACACTGGACTTGCCAAGCCGAGTCGTGTTTTCGCGAGGACAAAAAGACATCGTTGTTCTCGGTCCATTTCTCGAACTAGAAGAGGATTTTTTGAAGGCACATGAGGGATATTGGAATCCTTCAGATAAATAGTTTGTGTACAGGGTGTTTTTTATGACATCTCTGTTAATAAATCAATATTTCGTGGTTGGAGGACTCAAAAAATGAAAAAAACGCTTAATTTGTCAGTACTTATCTTGATTGTTTTAATGTCGATAGGTATGGCGTTGGGTTGTTCATCGAAACAACCTAAAACGAGTGATCCTAGTGGCAGTGAAGCACCGGGCACGAAACACAAAGTAGCCCTGATTCTGTCAGGACCTGTTAGCGATATGAGCTGGAATGCTACTGCATATAACGGGTTAAAAGAGATCGAAAAGCTTGGAGCTGAAATAGCTTACCAAGAAAATGTCGACAACTCATCGCTAGCAGATGTCATTAACAACTACGCGACGGGTGGTTACGACCTAATTTTCTTGTCTACCAATGGATACGAGGACATTGGTCTAAAGGAAGCGAAAAACTACCCAGACGTCACGTTCTTTATTATCAATGGAGCTACAACAGTCGATAACGTGATTAGTGTTCAGGTAGCAGATGAACAGCAGGGTTTTCTCATGGGAGCCATTTCCGCTCTTGTAGCAGGCGAAGGCCAGGTTGGCTTCGTTGGTGGAATGGAAATCACACCAATCATTAACGGTAGCGCAGGTTTTGAAGCTGGAGCTAAACATGTGAACGAATCCATCGCTATTAATTCAGCCATGACCGGTAGTATGACAGATGTTAATGCCGCCAAAGAAACTGCTAAAGCCATGGTCGGCAAAGGTGTTACGGCAATTTCTCCGATGGCTGATAATGCAAGCCTAGGTGTACTGGAAGCTGCTGAGGAAGCAGGAATTTTTGCTGTAGCATCCGGGCTAAATCAAGAGACTGTCGCACCTAAAGCTGTGATTATTGCGGTCGTAAAAGACACTGCGATCGCGTACAAAGCAGCTTATCAAGACTATATCAGTGGAAATCTACCAAAGGAAACAAAGAAAATGGGAGCAACTGAAGGCGTTGTTTTCCTATCAGATTGGTATGAAGCCGCTTCAGCGCTCAACCAAGAGACAAAAGATGCAGTGAAAGCCTTGTACGATGACATGGCTGCCGGGAAAATTACTGTCGAAATCCCATAGTCGAGAAATAATTTCTTAGTTAGCGAGTAAGGCTTGTTGTGCAATTTGTGGAATGGTACAGCAAGCCTTTACTGCCTATAGTCATATGCTTCCTTCACAAATAATCTGATTGCTCAGTTTTGAGTATGAAGTGTGACATTACACCGGAGGATCTAGATGAGATCGAAACTAAAACCCGAAAAAATTTTTCAGCTTTATTTTCCCATTGTCGCGATCTTAGCTGCCTTACTTCTCACTGCAATTGTAATAAGTGTAATGGGGTTTAACTTTGTCGAGGCAATCCAAGCACTATTTGTTGGCGCTTTTGGAAGCCTTGGCGCCATTGGGGAAACTCTTAACAAAGCGACACCGGTCATTCTTACGGGTCTATCGTATGCTATAGCGCAAAAATGTGGAATCATCAACCTTGGGGCTGAAGGGCAATTATACATGGGAGCCCTCGCAGCGACTATTGTTGGAACGAACCTCAACGGAACGCCTTCTGTTATTCACATCACCATCACTCTAATTGCAGGTTTTCTCGGCGGTGCTCTCTATGGAATCATTGTGGGGTTACTGAAAAATCTCTTCGATGCATCGGAGTTAATTACAACCATCATGTTGAACTACATAGCGATGGCTTTCTGTGGATGGTGCATCTCATTTCCCCTAAAAGATACAGAAGCCACGAGCAATTTTCCACAGTCTAGAGCTGTGCTGGAAAGCGTACAATTACCTCGATTGATATCCGGCACACGCTTGCACGCAGGTATTATCCTCGCCGTACTGGCTATTGTGTTTTACTACGTATTTCTCAAGTATACAAAAAAAGGTTTTGAAATGCGTACGATTGGATTGAGCCGATCAGTTGCCCAAAACGCAGGGATGCGTTTAAGTACAACAAGCCTACTAGCTATTTTCATTGCCGGTGGTTTTGCAGGTTTAGGTGGGGCCATTGAACTCTTGGGCGTTCAATTCCGATTAATCAACGCGTTCTCCTTAAACTTTGGCTTTGACGGTATTGCCGTTGCATTGCTGGGTAATAGCAACGCTCTAGGGATTGGGTTGTCAGGTATTCTGTTCGGTGCCTTGCGTAGTGGTTCTAATCGCATGCAAATGATAACCAAGCTGCCAGTTGCTGTTATCTACATGATTCAGAGTTTCATCATTCTTTTTGTAATCGGTCGCTCTATGTTTGACTTTCGGAAACTGCGCGTCTACAAACGCTTTGCCAAGAGAAAAATGCTACAAGGAGAAAAGACATGATTGACACAATCACTAGTTTCTTGGCTTCAGATATCAGAACAGCAACACCGCTATTGATAGCTGGCTTGGGAATCCTGTTCAGCTCGAGAGCCGGGATCGTCAATGTTGGGACAGAAGGTTTTATGCTTGTTGGCGCATTAGCCGGTGTTGTCGGATCATGGTTAACAAACTCCTCTTTGCTCGGGTCGCTTTTTGCTATGGGAGTTACCGTGCTGCTAGCGGCAATATTTGCTTTTTTTGTTGTTTATTTGCGGGCTGACCAAACAGTTGTCGGTGTTGCAATCAACACCTTTGCTCTTGGGGCGACGACAACGCTCAACAGAATCCTTTTCGGCATGAATACCAGCCCGCCATTAATCAACGTGTTTGATGTTGTGCCGATACCCGGTTTGTCAAAAATTCCAATCATTGGCGACGCACTCTTTTCCCAACCACTCTTGACATACCTTGCGTTTCTATCTGTGCCAATAGCTTGGTTTGTTATGTACAAGACGCACATAGGATTAAAGGTAAGGGCAGTTGGTGAAAACCCTCGCGCCTGCGATACGTTAGGCATCAGTGTAACTAAAGTTCGCACGGGTGCCATATTGTTTAGTGGTGCTCTTGCTGGACTGGGAGGCGTTTTTATTTCGATGGGGCAACTTTCATTCTTCACAGAAGATATGGTCTCTGGTCGAGGTTATATGGTGTTAGCTGCCGTTGTATTTGGTCGGAACAATCCGGTTGGTGTTATGCTCGCTACATTGATTTTTGGGGCGGGTGATGCGCTAATGTACCAGATCCAAGCAGCGATGAGCGGCGTTCCATATCAATTCAGCATGATGCTTCCATACTTGATCACTTTAATCGCAGTTTGTGCTTTCAAGAGCAAGACCAGACCTCCTGCAGCAACAGGTATTCCGTATGTCAAAGAGTAGGGTGTAATAGATATGGCTTATTTAGATATGAAAAACGTGTCGAAATCTTTTGGAACACTTGTAGCGCTCGATAACGTAAGCCTAAGTGTTCAAAAGGGAACAATCCACGCGTTACTTGGAGAAAACGGTGCGGGGAAATCGACCTTGATGAACATTCTATACGGCATGTATCAGCAAAATGAGGGGACGATTTATCTTGATAACGAAGAGATCGACATCAAAGATTCAAAGACAGCATTAGATCATGGTATTGGCATGGTGCATCAGCATTTTACCCTTGTTCCGCCACTTACCGTTATTGAGAATGTAATTTTAGGGTATGACAAGATTAGTCGTGTCGGACTTCAGTTACAAAAAGCGGCTAAGCGTTTTGAAGAGTTGTGCCAACGATTCAATATGGATATTTCTCCTTGGGCAGTTGTCGAGGATCTTAGCATCGGTCAACAACAACGTCTTGAAATTCTTAAGGCATTATTCCGTGACGTCTCCCTGTTAATACTAGATGAACCTACGGCAGTATTAACACCTCAAGAAACCGAAACGCTTTTCAGCTTACTTAAACAGCTTACAGATGAAGGATTAACCATTATCTTTATCACGCATAAGTTGGCCGAAGTGATGAACATATGTGATTGCTGCACAGTGTTGAGAAATGGCCGGGTGGTTAGCGAGGTTGCCGTCAGCGAGATTGAGTCAAAAGAACAATTGGCGTCGATGATGGTAGGCTCCAACGTGGATTTAATCATACACAAGGAGGAGGCACAGACCGGAGACGTCATCCTTTCAGTGGAGGAATTGTGTTTTGATGATGAAGATCGTGTCCGTCGCGTCGACGATATCTCCCTAGCTGTTAAAAGCGGAGAAATCCTTGGTGTTTGCGGAGTAGATGGTAACGGACAGAGTGAACTGATCCGATGCATTATGGGCTTATTGCATCCTACAGGAGGTTCCATATCCATTTGTGGAGAAGACGTCACCGGCAAAACGACCAGAGAAGTATTGAATCACCATGTTTCACACATTCCCGAAGATCGTTTGAAAATGGCCATGATAAAAGAATTTACGGTTAACGAAAATCTTGCATTGATGGCGTATCGTGATCAACAATATGGTCGTTTCGGTTTTATGAATTGGAAATGGATTACCGAGCAAAACATAAAAATCTGTGAAGAATACAATGTAAAAACACAGGGCATGCATGTTCCCGCAGGCACACTATCCGGCGGAAATCAACAGAAAATGGTCGTCGGCAGGGAGCTTGATAGGGAGCCTACGTTATTAATAGCGGTGCATCCCAGTCGAGGACTCGATGTTGGCGCAACGAAGTATATCCAAAATCGATTAATACAAGAACGAGACCGAGGCGCTGCTATCTTGCTTGTTTCGACAGAGTTAGATGAAATACTGGAATTGAGTGATAGGATAATCGTCCTATATAGAGGTCGTGCGATGTCCACGATGCAGCGAAAAGCTGCGACACGAGAGCATCTTGGTTTATTGATGGCCGGTATTAGTCCAAAAAACACTACAGTTACACCTGTCACCATGTAATCTTTTCGGAAATTTACTTAAAACTGCATTTCTGTTGGAGGAATAGGATGACAGATTAGCAACAAGACTTTTTCAGGAAATACTAACAGGAAAAACTAGAAAGAGAACAAATCATTATAGTCGGAGGTATTTATATGTTGGATGAGAGAATGAAAACACTTATTAGAGAAATGCCTAAGGGAGAGAATCACATTCACATTGAGGGTTCAATTCCAGCAAAAACAGCTCTTAGATTGGCAAAGAAAAACGGCATCACGTTGCCCTTTACTACTGAAGAAGGGATGACAGAATACATCAAAAAAAATGTGGTGGACTTGAACAGCTTTATGGTATGCGATCGCATGATCAATTCCGTTTGCATTGATGAAGAAGACTATTATCAGGTTCTGTACGATTTAGGGAAGCAGGCTTACGATCAAAACATTATTTACCAAGAACTCCATCTAGATTATCCGTTGAATGAGGTCCGTGGTATTCCACTCGATGTTGTCATCAACGGCTACGAGGCCGGTCGGAAAGCTGTCATGAGAGACTTTGGAGTAGAGATTGTATTCATTGCGGGAATAGACCGCAGCCTCTCTTCAGAACAATGTGTTGCCTTTGTCAGGGCATTAGAGCCGTATCTCGATATCATTGATGGTATAGGAATGGATTGTGAGGAAAAGGGAAATCCTTGTATTAAACACGTTGACTCCTATCGATTGGCTGGCGAGATGGGCTTGTTTAGAACAGCGCATGCCGGTGAAGACGATGGAGCTTATAATATCTGGGATGCTCTCCTGGAGCTTGGCTGTCAGAGGATCGATCACGGTTTGCGCGCGATTGATGACCCCAAACTCATGGATTACCTCGCAGAAAACAAAATACTCCTCGCCATGTGCACGCGCTCGAACGCGTTCGCCACGCACTTGACATCTTTGGCTGACCACCCCATTAAACGCATGATGGAACATGGCATCGTCTGTTCAATCAGTTCTGACGATCCTCCTTACGTTGGTGATCTTATCCAAGAATACGAAAGTGTCGTCGAAGAGATTGGCTTTACAGAGAAAGATGTCATTGAAGTTGCGCGCAACAGCTTAGAATACTCAATAAAGGGGCAGCATTTGCTCCCACGATTTGATACCTGGGTCGCCAACTGGCTTAAAGAAGCGTAAAAGATCTTTTAGCAGCATTTTGATGTAAGGAACTTAGAAATGAAATAGTGGCATGACAGTTATTCGTCATTGCCACTATTTTCTTTCACCCGTTATTGCCATGGCTACTTCGATAATGATGAAAATGACGAGCAATCAAGCGCAACAATAATCACAACTTTTTGCTAGTTTGAGGAGTTGAAGCCGAATATTAACAGAAGGAATAGACCCAATGAAGCCTATATTGTTCAAAGACTGCAAATTTATACTCTCACTTCCGGAACACGGAGGTATAGTTTCCGGAAAGTCAATACTAGTAGATGGCCGATACATTGTCGCAATGGATCATTTTGACGTGCTTTATCATGAGTACGAAACACTGACAAAAAAAGCAGATGTAATCGATTGTTCAAATAAAATAGTAATGCCGGGTCTCATTGATTCGCATAATCATCTCTGCAATACACATATGAACCTCTCGCGTATCATTGGTCTAAATTATGACGACATTGCTAGCCACATGATGACCACGGTTCACGACCCCTATGGATGGTTGACAGATGAAGCGCTCTACGATATATCCTTGGCATCGGCTTTAAATGATATCAAACAAGGTGCTACAACAATTGAGAACAGCACCATTATTCCCGAAGTTGCCTATGAAGCGATGAGAAAAAGCGGCATGCGCGGGATACTGGCTCCTCAAATGGCAACATCTTTCAGGTTAGAAAATGACGACTTAAACTGGAAGGAGATGCTTGTACGAACGGAAGACTTAATTCACAAGTACCATGACCCCGACAATAAAATGTCAGTCGTGGTTCATGTTCATGACCTATGGGATACGTTAGAGGTTGTTATGCGTTCGGGACTTGACATGGCGGAACACTACAACACTCAATACGTTACTCACTTCTGGGAGTTTTCTGATGCGGTAGAACGTGCAGATAAAATGTTCGTACAAGAGGGGGGTGCACTCAATCATTATCTAAAAAACGAATTAATCACGGATCGGTGTGTTCTGTTTCATGGCAGTTGCTTGACTACGGCTGACATCGACAGGATAGCGGAGACCGGTGCATCGATCATTCATAATCCTGATATCAATGGTACCAATTGCGGAAATTGTGCGTATATCCCCTACATGATAAAAAAAGGAATCAACGTCGGACTTGGAAGCGACTACGGTTCACTTGATGTGAAGACAGCGATGAAACTAATGCTATTAGTCCACAACATCATGCCTCGCAAAGAGAAAGGTGTTTCAGCTGATGCACCTTTGCGGGCAGCGACGATTTCCGGCGCTAAGGCATATAAGCTTGATCATCTCGTAGGCTCTTTAGAGCCAAATAAGCTGGCTGACATTATTGCGTTTGACTTATCAGCAGCACCAAACTTATTGCCTCTGGTCACCAGTGTCATTGAGTACGATACGTCTATTCTGTACTTTCTCTTTACAAGAAATGCTGCCGGGATGCCAACGAGTGAAACCATGATAGATGGAAAAATGATCCGTCGTGATGGAAAATTCACAGAGCTCAACGAGCAAGAGATTGTGGCAAAAGCTTACGAGTGGTGTGATCGCTTTATCCCGGATCTTATGGATCGCCTTAGCCGAAATGAACATTACGCTCGCTCAATTTATAGAGACTTCACTCGTGATGATGAGCTTGATCTTGAAGCCCTTTTGAGCATGTAAATGGCTATACGCAGCCTGTCTAAGCTCTTGAACATGATCTATAATGATCTCTCTTGCTCTGCTTCGTATTGGCCTCGCACAATGTAGAACTTAATAATATCTGTATTTACATAGGATTTTGCATACAGAACCGGTTGATCATTACTATAGTTGACACTGTCAATCACTAGAAAGGGACGTGCGCTCTCGATCTCAACTCCATGTTGTTGAACTTCTGACCGATCGGCAGCCTCTAGTCGAATAACGTCCCAACCAACTTTCATGTTGGTGTATTTCTGGAGAATTTGAAAAATGGATACTGGCTCTGACTGAAGAATCGCCAAGATCTGTTTGGGATTGCGAAAATGGCTGCAAATCAGGTAATCAACACATAAAATGCATGCCTTTCCATCAGCAAGGTACAATTTCCTAACTTGGAAAACTTTTCTAGTAGGTGCAATGTCTAAGCGTGTGCCGATCTTTCCGGCACTCATGATCTTGGCATCAATTATCTTGATCGAAGGCACGTAGCCGCTTAATTTGATAAGGTCATAGTAGTATACTTGCGGATATAGAGTTGTGTGAAGTTTGAATGCGTGCGGATTTATAAATGTACCGCTTCCATGTCGTCGAGTAATTTTCCCTTCGTACTCTAATGTCGAAAGAACAGTTCGGACAGTGCTGCGACTAACCTGCAACTTATCTGACAACTGTTTCTCTGGCGGGAGCCTTTTTTGTCCTCTTTTTATAGCTTCCTCCATGTACATCTCGAGCTGATTGCGCACAATCGCACATAAATCAAAAGTCTTTTCACTCATTTGACTAATACTCCCTTGGCTAACACTCCCTTTGCGCTCAAGTTTAATATATCAGATGGCAGTGTCCCTGTAGAAGGCATAAAGCTGAGTTGTAAAAATTCACTTAAATATTTTACTCGAGAATTATGATGATCTAATTACCATTTTTGTGTATGCAACTAAGGGAAAACAATCGATTTGGATAACTTTTATACTTACTAGAACGATGCTTGAGTAAAGTATCTCGTTAGGGGTAGACCTTGATTATTCATTGCGTTCCTCGCCTTAATATGGCATATTTGCTAAAGGCAATTCGCTTATTTAGATCATTCAAGAGAGGGATTTATTTGTGAAATCAAAAGTAGGTAAGGGGACAATGCAGAAGAAAAATATAGTTGGAATTAGTTCTGCCATTGTGTCAGCCTTGCTTTTCGGCACGTCTCCTATCGTCGCAAAACTCGCTTACGCTGGCGGGAGCAACGGATTCACCATGACCTTCACCAGGTCTTTGTTTTCTGTTCTCTTCCTTTTCTTGATCGCGAAAGCCATGAAACTCTCACTTCGACTGAACAAACGGCAACTCCTCACGCTTCTTTTCGTCAGCATTGCTGGAAACTTCGCTACGACCGCACTGCTTTATACGTCATTCCAATACATTGGTGTCGGTCTAGCAACTGTTTTGCATTATATCTCACCCGTTATTGTCATGGTGATCAACATCTTGCTCTTCGGAGAAAAAGCGAGAAGCTGGAAGATCATTTCGTTGCTTCTCGCTTTCTTGGGTATGCTTACTTTTTTTACAAAATCGGGCGACACGCACCTTTTGGGCACACTGCTTGCCCTAGGTTCAGCCGTGAGTTATGCCATCATCTATCTCGGCATTGAGCATACGACGCTAAGCACGCTGCATCATGTCACGCTGACTTTTTATACGAACATCTTTGTCAGCATCGTCTCTTTTATTGTCGGGCAGGTAAGCGGCCTCCTTAACCTTCGGATGACATCTGCGGCGTGGGGCTACTCCGTCATCCTTGCCCTGATGGTCGGCGTCGCGGCTTTTGCCTTACTCAATCACGCCATCGTATTGGTCGGAGCAAGCACGACTTCCGTCATATCCATGTTGGAACCACTGACAGGTATTGTCGTCGGATACTTGATTCTAAAAGAATCATATTCTCTTCTCAATTGGATTGGCTGCGGCTTGATCCTGCTTGGTGCTACCATCATCTCTGTCTTTTCGTTGAAATCTTCCACTGCGGATCAAGGTAAGCCCGTACAGAATCAAATCTAGGTGATGGTATAAAAATGAGCAGGTGAGTACTCATTCGTTTTGCATTATTCTGTTTAATGACTAAACTGGAATTGTTCTCTGCTGTAACCGGTGAAAAATCAGCTTGTAGGGACAAATAACCTGCAGGTGGGAATTTTATCTCATTAGCCAAAGGGGTGTTTGTAATATGTATAAGAGTGCAAACGTTTTTTATCCGCAAGATGAAATGACTACTGCCTTGTTACCGGCAACAATAGGATGTTCATATAACAAATGTGCGTTTTGTTCTATGTATAAAGACGAAAAATATTGTGAAGTTCCTTTTCCGGATATTGAAATGGAACTGAAGCACGGATTTAAGTATACCGAAAAAGTATTCTTAACCGGTGCGGATCCTATGTCAATAGGATATGACAAAATGAAAAGGTTGCTTAAAATGATTCGCAAATACTTGCCATATTGTGCTTGTGTGGCATCTTATGCATCCATAAGAAGTATTTCAAAATTTTCTCTTGAAGAACTTTCTATTCTTCATAACTTGGGGCTTAGACTTTTATATATCGGCTTTGAAACAGGCAGAGACGATATACTTAAATTGATTAATAAAGGTCATACAGTAAATGAAGCAATAGAACAAGCAAGAAAACTTAACGAAGCAAAAATACCATTTAATGCAATTATAATATATGGGATTGCCGGCAAAGGTCAGTCGGCAGATAACGCCGTTGCAACTGCAAAAATGATCAATACGTTTGCACCAAGGTCCGTTATTACGATGAATTTAACAGTGTTTACCGGAACAGAATTACACAAGATGATCGAAAGAGGTTATTTTATTCCTCCCAGTGGCGGTGAACGCATAGTTGAAATAATAACACTTTTAGAAAATCTTGAACCTAATCGAGCAATGATATTTGATACAACGCATCCAACTAATATTATTAAGATAAAAGGCACGTTACCATATGACAAGGAACGATTAATTGATGAAATCAGAAGTCGCATAATAGCATAATGAGAAATGATATAAATAGAAATTGTCTAACTTCTAGGTAAAAACACAGTCCACATTAATATCCGCATATTTCTCCAGTATAAAGCAGGGATTCCGAGTTTGATCAAGTCGTTTTGGCTTATGGACTCCTCCCCAAAAACCGGCGATGTCTCGAAATAACGTTCGCACTCAAGGCCTAATGATTGTCGTCAGTCCACTTGTATCTTAGCATCAACCGACGTGAAACGATTGATTAGCTTGCTAAGTTGGTCAAAAATGACGTTTTAGGCAAGAAGCCATTACCCAAGGTGTATTTTTTGACCACTAACCAGTGGAAAGGGCTCGAAAATGGACAAAAAATACACTTTTGGAAAGAAACCGTTACCCAAGGTGGAAATTTTGACCAGATACCACTGAAAATCGCGCGAATCTGGTCAAAAATAACGCTTTAGGTAAAACACTGTTACTCAAAGCGTAAATATTGACCACAAGCTACTTGAGAATAAGTCAAGTCCAGTGTGTCAGGAGTAGATTCCTTCCTCTTCCCTCAGAACCTCAGGGGGTTCCGTTTTTAGAAGAAGGCTAGCCTTCTTCTAAAAACGGTCGGCGGGGCACTTTCTACTTACTTTGGATGAGCCGTTTTGAGACAGCCCCGTCAACCGTTTTCCATTTCAATCGAATCAGTACGTCTCGACGAAGAGCTCAAAGTACTCCTGCTCATGATCGCAAGCGGGACAGCGATCAGGAGCTGACTTACCTGTGTGCAGGTAACCACAGTTATTGCACTTCCAGACAACTTCCTCATCGCGCTCGAAAACTCGGCCAGCCTTGATATTGTCAAGCAGCTTCCGGAAGCGGATTTCGTGTGCCTCTTCGACTTCAGCGATCTCGCGCCACACGTAGGCGATCTCCGGGAAACCTTCCTCTTCAGCAATGTCGGCAAATTCAGGATACATGGTGTTCGCCTCACCGTGCTCACCATTGATCGCGCTTTGCAAGTTGTCCACCGTATTGGAGTAGGTGACGGGATAGTCCCAGTTGACATTCACAGCTTCGTCCGGTTCAAAATCTTCGCGCAAGAACTTGTAAAAGCGTTTGCCGTGCTCAACTTCATTACGAGCTGTCTCTTCGAAAATATTTTGGATCTGAACGTAGCCCTCTTTTTTGGCCTGTTTGGCCGCTACATTGTAGCGGAAAGTAGCTTGAGCTTCTCCAGCAAAGGAAATCATCAGATTTTTTGCCGTCTTTGTTCCTTTTAATGACATGGTGTCCTCCTAGATAAATTCTATTTTTGTTTCACTCTATTGGCTTCCCCATTCTAACACGCTTGACCCTTCTTTACATTTACCGTAACGAATGAGATGAGTGACACTACACTAAATCTGAATGACAAAGTCAACAGACAAGAGAGAAACACTGGTCGTTTAGTTAACTCTGACACATCGTCCATTCTCTCTAATCTGGCGAGCTCTGAATAGTCAGGTGCGTTCTGTCTTGTATGAATATTCCTCATCTTGAAGGATAGACAAAAAGCATATATGCGGTGTCTCTATACAGCATACAGCGCTAAGCGTTTGTTTATGTCTTTGTTTGTGGGTTTTTCACTTGCAATTATTCTCTTGTTTGAGATAATAAGACGTGGTGAACTTTTGTCGATTGACGCTTGGCGGAGAACAAGAGACATTGCATGCGAACAAGTATCAGGTCGTAACGAACAACCCGATGGTCGCCGATGCTTTCGGCGAGCGTTGCCGCGTCGTTTTTTTAGAGTATGGCAGCGATCGTGATGTGATCGAAACGGTCCGCGATCTCGTTCATCAGCATCATCGTGTGTTGACAGCCCCTCTTGCAGGAAGTGTCAAACCTTGGGAAACGCCATATCGTTCTGTCATGGTCTCGACGAGCAAAGGTTCGGCGATCGATACGACGTCACTTGAGCTCGTTGAGTTTGCTTTGCAGATCATCAGTCAATCACGAGAACGCCTTGAACCGACTAAGCCCTCGATTGATCGAGATTTTCAGATAATTGATCTGAGCCTGATCGAGAGTGCGTTGCCGTCGGTCGAGGCAATAGGGCGGGTTTAGATCACGAATCCGTCCATAAAAACAGAAAAAGAGGTGAGAACGTGAAACTAGAAGTGGGCTACATTGACATCAAGGGCATCCGATTCGGCGATTACAACGCGGTCGAAGACGGTATCCTCATTGTCAACCCTGAGCCGTTGCTCGAGCCCGTATTGGAAGACCCCCTCATCAAGTCCGCACATTTTGAGATCGCAACGCCAGGCGAGAGCATTCGTATCACGCCTGTTAAAGATGTGATTGAGCCTCGCGTTAAAGTCGAGGGTAGCGGCGGTGTCTTTCCGGGCATGATTTCAAAGGTCAACACTGTCGGCTCAGGCAAAACACATGTGCTCCGCGGCATGGCAGTCGTCACGGCAGGTCCGATCGTCGGTTTCCAAGAGGGAATCATCGATATGACAGGTGTCGGAGCAGATTACACGCCTTTCTCAAAACTGCACAATCTCGTGCTCGTCATGGAGCCTGTTGATAACTTCAAACAGCACGAGTATGAGGCTGCCGCACGGCTTGCAGGGTTGAGAACAGCTGTTGCGATCGGTGAATTGGCAAGAGATCTCGTGCCAGACGAAACTGTCATCTACGAGACGCCGACCGTCGCAGAAACATTTAAAGAAGAGTGGAAACATTTGCCGCGTGTCGGGTACGTCATGATGCTACAAAGCCAGGGGCTCTTACACGACACGTACGTATACGGGGTAGACGCAAAGCGCACACTGTCTACGATGATCAGCGCCACAGAAGTGATGGACGGCGCCATTGTCTCCGGCAACTGTGTGTCGGCGTGTGACAAAAACACGACGTACCACCACCAGAATAATCCCGTCATCCACGATCTGCTCGCCGTTCACGGCAAAAAGATCAACTTCGTCGGGACCATCATCACAAACGAAAACGTCTACCTAGATGATAAGATCCGTTCCTCGGACTGGACTTCCAAGATGGCTAGCTACCTCTCGCTTGATGCGGCGATCATCTCACAGGAAGGCTTTGGAAACCCCGACACAGACTTGATCATGAACTGCACGAAGCTCGAAAAACAGGGCATCAAGACAGTCATCATCACAGACGAGTATGCCGGACAAGACGGCAAGAGCCAGTCGCTGGCTGACGCGGACGAACTTGCGAATGCCGTCGTCACAGGCGGAAACGCAAACGAAGTCGTCATTTTGCCACCGCTCGATCGCGTCATCGGCACGCTCGACTATGTCGACACAGTAGCCGGCGGTCACGCCGGGTCGCTGCGGCCTGACGGTTCCATCGAAGCCGAGCTCCAGATCATCACGGGAGCGACAAATGAGATGGGCTTCAACCGCATGAGCGCACGATAAAGGAGGATACAATGAGCAAATTTAAAGTTGTCCATTACATCAACCAGTTCTTCGGTCAAGTCGGCGGCGAAGAAATGGCGCACATCCCCGCGGAAAAGCGCAAAGGTCCCGCAGGTCCGGGACTTGCCTTCACCAAGCAGTTCAAAGATGAGGCGGAAATCGTCGCGACGATTGTCTGCGGAGACTCTTGGTTCAACGAGAATCTCGAGGTCGCCACAAAGACGGTCCTCGATATGGTCAGAGAAGAATCCCCCGACCTGTTCATCGCCGGCCCTGCCTTTAACGCCGGACGTTACGGCGTCGCCTGCGGCACCATCTGCGATGCCGTAAAAACGGAGCTCGGCATTCCCGTCCTGACAGGTATGTACGTCGAGAACCCCGGTGCCGATATGTTCCGCACGAAGGTCTTGATCATCTCCACGGCGAATAACGCCGGCGGCATGAGAAAAGCTGTCCCCGCGATGGCGAAACTCGCACTCAAACTCGTTAAAGGTGAACGCATCGGCGCATCCGTCGAAGATGGATACATCCCTGACGGCGTCCGCAGAAACTTCTTCGATAAGAAGCGCGGAAGTACGCGCGCCCTTGAGATGCTGCTTAAGAAGATCGCAGGCAAGCCGTTCGAGACGGAATACCCGATGCCCACATTCGATCGCGTGCCCCCGATGCCCGCTATCGTCGACATGACGAAGGCAAACATCGCCATCGTGACTTCAGGTGGTATCGTCCCGAAGGGTAACCCTGATCGCATTGAGAGTTCTTCTGCTTCAAAATATGGAAGCTATAACATCGAGGGTGTTGATGATCTGACGAGCGAAACATTCGAAACGGCTCACGGCGGTCACGACCCCGTGTATGCCAACGAGGATGCCGACCGTGTCATTCCCGTCGACGTTCTGCGTCAGTACGAAAAAGAAGGCAAAATCGGCAAACTTCACGATTGGTTCTACTCGACCACCGGAAACGGCACAGCCGTCGCCTCAGCGAAGAAATATGCTGCCGAGATCGCGGAGAAACTTCACTCCTATGAAGTAGATGCCGTGATTCTCACATCGACCTGAGGAACTTGTACACGTTGCGGTGCAACAATGGTCAAAGAAATTGAAAGAACAGGTATCCCTGTGGTACACATGTGTACGGTCACCCCGATCTCCATGACGGTCGGCGCGAACCGTATCGTCCCAACAATCGCGATTCCGCACCCGTTGGGCAATCCGGAACTCCCCCTTGATGAAGAATACGCACTGAGGCGCAAGCTGGTCGACAAGGCGCTCGAGGCGCTGTCCACGGAAGTCGACGACCAGACGATATTTGAAGTCTAAATTGGTGGCTGCTATCCGGAGATTTCAGGAAGGCAAAGGTTTTATGGAAAAATTGTACGATCTCATCATCATCGGAGCGGGCCCCGCCGGTCTGACAGCAGGCATTTACGCAGGACGTTCTAGACTCGATACGCTCCTGATCGAAAAAGGTCAGGACGGTGGTCAAATCGCCATCACATCCGAAATAGAAAATTTCCCCGGTGGCCTGTCGGGCCCCGATAAGATTGAAAGCGGTGCCGAGCTGATCGCACGCATGACGGCGCAAGTTGCGCACTTCGGCGTCGAGCGCTTAAGCGCAAACGTCACGGAAGTTGAGCTCGAAGGCAAAGTGAAACGCGTCCATACGCGCCGCGGCGTCTACGAATCGAAAGCTGTTATCATTGCGACGGGCGCTCACCCGCGGCTGATCGGATGTCCCGGCGAAGCTGAATTCACCGGACGCGGTGTCTCTTACTGTGCGACATGCGACGGGTCGTTTTTTGAGGATTTCGAGGTGTTCGTTGTCGGTGGCGGCGATACGGCCGTTGAAGAGGCGATCTATCTGACGAAATTCGCGCGAAAAGTCACGATCATCCACCGCCGCGATGAACTTCGCGCCGTTGAGTCGATCCGCGAACGCGCATTCGCAAACGACAAGATCGAGTTTATGTGGAATTCCGTGGTCGTCGGACTGCACGGCGACGGTATCCTCTCCGGAATGACGGTCAAAGATACGAAGACGGGCGAGGAGCGCCTCGTCGAGGCCGATCCCGACGACGGGATGTTTGGTGTATTCGTGTTTATCGGATTCTTACCGAATTCCCAGCTTTTCCTCGATAAAATCGACACGGAGTACGACTATATCCTGACAGATGAGTCGATGCGGACAAGTCTCCTAGGCGTCTACGCCGCAGGCGATGTCCGTAAAACACCTCTGCGCCAAGTCGTTACGGCTTGTGCGGACGGCGCGATTGCCGCCATGCAGGTAGAGCACGATCTCGCCTCTGGCGTCATCGGATAGGAAAAAGTATGGCAGAGGTGAGAAAGGCGAACCACCGTCTCATCTCTGCTTAACAAAAGTTGAAAAGCGTCTCGTGCCATATCCGTTTGATACGCATCGATGGCGAGTAGAGCGGTGACAGATTTTGGATGCTATGTAAACCGCATGAACGAAACCGCTTCTCATCACGCGGATTCGTTTTATAGTGAAAGGCGCCGTTCGCTTTTTGAAGATATAATTTGATCTGGAATCAGATTAGGAAGGAAATACATATGTTAGAACTTGACAGAAAAAACTTTGATGAAATCGTCCTCCAAGGTGAAGGCACGATCCTCGTTGATTTTTACGGCGACGGATGTGTCCCCTGTGCCGCGCTGAAGCCGCACGTCGAAGCGCTTGAAGAGCAATATGGAGACAAAATCCTTTTCACGGCACTCAACACCTCGAAAGCTCGCCGCCTAGCCATCAGTCAGAAAATTCTCGGGCTGCCAGTCGTCGCCATTTACCAAAACGGCGAAAAAATAGAGGAGCTCGTTAAGGACGACGCGACAGCTGACGCTGTTGAAGATATGGTAAAAAAGTACATTTAATAGCGTGTATCACGATGGACCTTCTTTAGCGCCATTATCTGCCAAAGATAGCCTTTTCGTGATAAACTATATACTCGTGACAAGAATACTTTGTCGCGTGATGGGGTGGGTTCCCCTTGATCACCCGAGATCAAATGAAAGGAGATGATTGAATGAGCATACTCGACGGTAAAAAGGTCATCGTCATCGGTGATCGTGACGGAATACCGGGCCCTGCCATTGCGCTT
>DUVN01000017.1 GCA_012841015.1 Clostridiaceae bacterium | reverse complement strand
AAGGGTAGTCTTGGCGGCGTCACGTATGACACCTCCGTATTCGTGTACAAAGTTGTGGTAACGGACGACGGCGCCGGTCAGCTGATCGCTACGGTCACGTCTCCCGAGGACACCACGTTCAACAACACCTATGAGGCGAGCGGCAGCTGGACACCAGAGGTGACGAAAGTCCTTGTTGGCCGCGAGCTTAAGGCGGAAGAGTTCAGCTTCCGGCTTAAAGACTCTGATGACAAATTGCTTCAAACGAAGACGAACGCTTTAGACGGCAAAGTAACGTTTGACGCGATCCCTTACACGCAGGACGACATCGGTGAGACATACACGTACACAATCGTTGAAGTGGTACCGGGTCATCCAGAATGTGGCATGAAATACGATACGGCGACAGTTGTGACAGTAACCGTAACCGTGAAGGATGCTGGTGAAGGTAAGCTCGATATTGAAACTGAATATTCTGAGGATACGGAATTCAACAACAGTTACGAGCCGGAAATGATTGATATTCATGGCGAAAAATCTTGGGATGATAACAATGACCAAGACGGCATTCGTCCTGACAGTATCACAATCAACCTATACAAGAAGGTTGGTGATGGTGAAGTCACATTTGTTGATAGCCAGACAGTCAAAGCTGACGAAAACGGCAAATGGGCGTGGACCTTCGCTGATCTGCATAAGTACGATGACTGGGTCGAGATCGAATACAGCGTCACGGAAGAGGCGATCCCCGGTTATACGCCGACGATCGATGGTTACAACATTGAGAACAAACACGAGCCGAGCAAGATAGCTATCAAGGTAACAAAGGTTTGGCTTGACAACGACGACGAGCAAGGTATAAGGCCTGATAGTCTCACGATCCGCTTGTATGCTGATGATATCGACACTGGCAAGACGTTAGAGCTAACGGCGGACGGTAACTGGACTGGCATGTTCTCTGATTTGGATGAATTCAAAGAAGGAGTTAAGATTGTCTACTCCGTTGAGGAAGAGGGTCTTGACGACAGGTATGACTTTGATGAAGTCGAAGGTAACGAGGAAGATGGATTTGTTATTACGAACTCCCTCGTGCTTTCCGAAGCGGTCATCTCTGTTTGGGTCGACAAGACATGGGATGACGCCAACAACAAAGACGGCATCAGGCCTGATGCAATCACGATTCGTCTGTTCGCTGACGGTGAAGAAATCGATTCGATGGAGATAACAAAGGCCGATGGTTGGGAAGGCGCCTTCCTTGAATTGCCGAAGTATAAAGATGGTGTGGAGATCGTCTATACCATTCAGGAAGATGATGTTGAAGGTTACACATCAGAGGTTGATGGCTATGTTGTGACGAACACACACACGCCAAGCAAGATCACGATTGATGTGACCAAATCTTGGGTGGACAATAACAATGAGGCTGGCATGAGGCCTAAGAGCGTAACGATCAAGCTTTTAGCTAACGGGAAGGCCACTGGCAAGACGTTAGTCTTAACGGAAGATGTTAACTGGAAGGGTACATTCTCCGATCTTGATGAATACAAAGATGGCGTCAAGATTGTCTACACCGTGCAGGAACAAGATATTGCGGGGTATACCGCAGAAGTTACTGGTAATGCGGACAAAGGCTTTGTTGTCAGAAACTGCCCTGTATTGGGAGAGAAAGATGACAAAGTTCCTACGACCGGCGAGAGCAAAAGTATCTACTGGATGCTTGGCATTGGTCTCTTGGTAGTTGGCGCAGGAGCTCTGTTGCTGATCATACTTCGGAAAAAGGCAAAGCCAAAAAGCTAAGCTAACAGTCGTTTAAGCAATAAGCTTAGGGGACTGTCTCAAGAACGCTCGTTAAGAGTGAGAACGAGACAGTCCCTTAAAACACCGAGGAATCACGTTCTCCTGGTAAAGGTTCGATATGTAAATGACAACCATAAAAGGAAGGGGCAGCTCTTCTTAGGATGTTAACATTCGATTTATTTAGGACGACGCACTCGGAAAAGATATAGAGATTACAGTGGGCGCAACGAAGAAAAACGACAAATTAGAGAGAATGTTGACCATACTCGCAGAATATCCCCGTCAAAGATTATTAAGCTTCAATATCTTAAGAATTGGGAACTCGTAGGCGGAGGAATCATTCAGATTAAGATGGTACACGGAATAGTATCCTATACGTCGAGACGGTACGCTAAGCAGATTCGTGATATGTTTCTTAAGAAGAGGGCAAAACGGTGAAAAAACGTTTGATTGCTAGGTCTCTTATCGGCTTCGTTGCCGGTGCACTTATTGTGCACGTCATGACTTTGCTGGCAAATTATTTCAGCTGTGGTCAATATCTCGTCTGTGTGCCGCAGCTTACAGAAAAGTTTGGACATACCAGAGCCGTAGTCATTCAGACCGTGCTTGGTGCACTTGTCGGCATGATCGCTCTCGGCGGAACGTGTCTTTTCGACATAGAAAAATGGAGTTTGCTGTGCGCTTCAACGGTACACTGTGCTCTTATATTCATTACAGACATGATAGTAGGGTTACTGTTGTGTTGGTTTTCCTTCAAGATAAAGCCCATACTGATTATGGCGTGTATCGTAGTTTTGATCTACGCGCTGATATGGTTTGTTATGTACGTCATCTGGAAAAGGGAAATCCGACAAATGAACCACCTTGCGGAAGAGTATATAAAGGGTAACGATACACACAACAGACTGCTCTATAAATAAGCCCTGCGCTTGTTTCCCGGTCATACCATTCGCAGAACATATTCAAGGGGGTGTCTCATGAGCGAGGCATCCCCTTTTTTGGTGCGCCAGTATTAGCTAGATATACTTTTTCTCTGGGGTTCGAATGGGGCGTTACGAATGGTTGACATCGACCAGTTTTTTGTATCTGGCGATTGGGAAATTTGCAAATCCGCACTCTTCATCGAAAGATGTTCTAGAAATGGAGTGCGGTGTGTGGTATGATTTAATTGTTGTATTGTGATGCTTTGAGGAGGTTCTCTCAAGCCTCAATCGTAAAAAGGAGGGTCTGTTTATGCCGCATGTTATTGGTGATGATTGTATCATGTGTGGTTCATGTGAAGCCGAGTGCCCCATGGAGGCGATTTCTCAGGGTGATACGCAATTTGTTATCGACCCTGACGTCTGTATCGACTGTGGAGCATGTGCCGCTGTTTGTCCCGTTGACGCGATCTCTGAAGCCTAATATTCATATTATTAGCGTTTGACGACGAACAGGGAGGCTGCCTTAAACAGGTAGCCTTTTTTTGTAACGGTTGAAGACAATCGTTGCATTTAGCGCTGTTTTTGAGGGAGATATACGGGATGTTGGGTGAGCGCACATATCGGGAGGAAACTGACAAGCGAGGAAAAGAGATCGGTACGTTGTTTCTCGTGGCAACACCTCTAGGTAACCGCGACGACATGAGTCCGCGCGCGGCGCACATTCTCGAAGAAGTTGCTTATGTCGCTGCGGAAGATACGCGCACGGCGGCGCGGTTGTTATCGGAGCTCGGTGTTGGGAATCGCCTTATCAGTTACTATGAACAGAATCAGCATGTGCGCCATGAAACATTTTTGCGCGACCTGCTCGCCGGTCGTTCGATTGCCGTGATCTCTGAAGCGGGTATGCCTTGTATCTCTGATCCAGGTGAGGGTATTGTACGGCTAGCAGTTGAGCATGGTATTCCTATCTCTGTTATCCCCGGGCCGTCGGCTTTCGTATCGGCCGTTGCGGCGTCAGGTTTTGACACGCGGCGTTTTGTCTACGAGGGCTTTATTCCTGCTAGAGGAAGGGAGCGGAGGATGCTTATCAAGGAGATCGCATCAGAACGGCGAACCGTTGTTTTCTACGAAGCGCCGCATCGTATCGAGAAGACTTTTCGCGATCTTGTGGAGGCTGAATTGAGTAATCGCCGCGTTGTGATCGCCCGCGAATTGACGAAACGATACGAAGAGTTTCTTCGTCTGACTGTCGCTGAAGCTGTTGCGTACTACGATACAGTCACTCCACGCGGCGAGTTTACGATCGTTCTCGAGGGAGCTGATGAATATGAATCACGAACGGGCGACACGGGAGCTCGTTCGGAAGATGAACTTGTCGCTCTATTGAGAAATTGCTTTGACGATGGCATGGCAACACGTGAAGCAGCGGAACGTGTTTCAGCGGAGACAGGTGTTTCAAAAAATGATCTTTATCGGCTTGCGTTATCTGTTAAAGATACACACTGACGGATTTTTGGTGGTGCATCGCCGTCAATTGTGAGACAATAGTGCGAGTCACGGTGAGTGTTGTGGCTTGCCATTTATGAGAGGATTATGTGGTGTGGTGGTGAGCATTGTCGCTCGCCATTTGAATGAGATAAAGCAGTATGAGAGAGCGGTCGATGATGTCATTTGTGACAGGAACGCGCTCGGACGGAGGAATTATGACTAAAGAAACGTTTTACATCACAACACCGATTTATTACCCCAGTGGACAACTTCACATCGGGCATTCTTATTCAACGGTCGCAGTCGATGCGATGGCGCGATACAAGCGGATGAGAGGATACGATGTTTTCTTTTTGACCGGAACGGACGAACATGGGCAGAAAATTCAGCAGACAGCTGAAAGTGCCGGCAAAAGTCCTCAAGAGTACCTCGATGAGATGGCCGTTGAGATCAAGAAGCTCTGGAAAATTCTCGACATCGAATACGACGGTTTTATTCGCACGACCGATGACTATCATGAAAAAGCGGTACAGGCAATTTATCAGCAGCTTTATGACCAAGGCGATATCTACAAGGGTAGCTACGAGGGACTGTATTGCACACCTTGCGAAGCGTTCTGGACGGAAGGTCAGGCTGTAGACGGCTGCTGTCCCGATTGTGGCGCTAAAGTCGAGATCACAAAAGAAACGAGCTATTTCTTTCGTCTGTCTGCATATGCAGACAGATTGCTGAAGATGTTCGAGGATGATCCTGAGTTCTTATTGCCTCGCTCGAGAGCGAATGAGATGATCAACAACTTCATCAAGCCCGGTCTCGAAGATGTCGCTGTGACACGCACATCGTTTGACTGGGGTGTTCGCATTCCGTTTGACTCGGAACACATCGCGTACGTCTGGATCGATGCGCTTTCAAATTACATCACGGCGCTCGGATATCCTCACGACATGACGCTCTACAACCGCTACTGGCCGGCCGACGTCCACGTGATCGGCAAGGAGATCGTACGCTTTCATTCGCTTATCTGGCCTGCCCTCCTGATGGCGCTCAAGCTGCCTTTGCCGAAGCAGATTTTCGCTCACGGATGGCTTCTCTTCGAAGGCGACAAAATGTCAAAATCAAAAGGTAACGTTGTCGATCCCATCATCCTTACCGAGAAATATGGTGTTGACGCTATCCGATACTTTCTTCTCCGCAATGTCCCGTTTGGTTCAGACGGCAACTTTACAAACCGCGCGCTTATCGAGCGGATCAACAGCGATTTGGCAAACGATTTAGGTAACCTTCTCAATCGAACGGTCGCCATGATCGTCAAGTCATTCCCTGAGGGACTACCAGACGATTACGCTGAGGAACCTGTCGATGTGGAGCTCGATGACTTTGCGGATGAGACGTTGAAACAAGTCGAAGCGACGATGGATCATTTAGAGTTCAATCATGCGCTTGAGGCGATATGGGCGCATGTCGGTCGCTGTAATAAATACATTGATGTGACAATGCCTTGGATCCTTGCAAGAGAAGAAAAGGACCGTGCGAGGCTGGCATCGGTTCTCTATTCGCTCGCCGACAATTTGCGTCGAATTGCTGTGATGATCTCGCCATTTATGACGAGGACGCCAGTGCGCATGCGCGAGCAGCTCGGTATCCCTGAAAGTGATTCCGAAGAACAGGGCAGTCTGACATCGTGGAAGTCAGCCGGACAACGTGACCTTTACCAGGGGAATGCTAACGTCAGAAGAGGCCGTCCTATGTTCCCGCGTATCGACGTCGAAAAAGAACTCGAATCGCTGGAGGCGCTACTATGATTTGGTTTGACACACATGCGCATATTCATGGTCAAGAATTTAGCGATGATTTCTCGGATGTCCTCACACGTGCCCGAACGACCGGTGTGACGCGCATACTGTTGGCTGGCATAGATGAGCCTGATTCACGCGTCGCTTGCCGGTTGGCCGTCGACAACCCGATGTTGTATGTGTCTGTCGGCATACACCCGCACGACGCAAAGACGTGGGATCATGGGTCGGCCGACCGTTTTGCGAAACTTGTTCGTACGACGAACGACATGGCGCTCAAAGCCGGTCGAGATCGATGTGTTGTCGCCTATGGAGAGATCGGGCTCGATTTTTACCGCGATTTTTCGCCGCGTGATGTTCAGTGCACCGTATTCAGAAAACAGCTGGAGCTTGCACATGAGCTTGACCTTCCCGTCATTATCCACATGCGCGAGGCGACGGAAGCAACGCTAAAAATGCTCCGCGAAGCGTATGAAGACGGGCTGTTTTCGAAAGATCACCCGGCTGGTGTTGTGCATTGCTACTCTGGAAGTGCGGAGACAGTCTTGCCACTTTTGAAACTTGGATTCATGTTAGGATTTGATGGTCCGATCACGTACGATAATGCGCGCAAACCGATCGAAGCGCTTGCCGCCGTCCCGATCGACTCGCTCGTCTTTGAGACGGATGCGCCGTATCTCACGCCGCACCCGCACCGCGGGAAGCGAAACGAGCCCTCCTATCTGCCGTTCATCGGGAAAAAAGCGGCAGAAGTTCTCGACATGGACGTCGAAGACATCGCGGCACAGACAACGGCAAACGCATTGAGGCTTTTCAGACTGATCGATAATCAATAATCAGTCGAAGTCTTTTCGCGGTCAGCAAATAATGTTGCGAGACGTCATGCTATAATTTGGGTAAGCCGTTTTTATTTGAGTTTATTTGAGTTGCTTTTCACTGGCTAATATTCTGAAAGAGGAAATTAGCATGAAGAAGAACAACTTCTCACCCTTGGCGAACTATCCGACCTTGGATGGTATCCCCGTAAGTATCCGCAATGACTATCTCTTCAAGAAGATTTTCGGATCATTGGTTGCTGTTCATCAGGACGAACAGCCAAGCAGTGCGCAATGTACTATCGGAGGGAGATGAACTAATGAGCGAATGTAATGAGAAAGTGAAATCTGTCTTTTACACACCGAGTGAACGAGAGATCTACATCCGCGAACACATCGCTGAGAAGGATCACTACTCAATCATGCAGGAGAAATTTGAGAGCGGAAAGATGGAAGGCATGGAAGAAGGTAGAGAAGAAACCACGATCAAGATTGCCAAGGTGATGTTAGAAGACGGGATGGATAAAGTTCTCATCCAAAAGTATACAGGGCTCGATTGGGAACAGCTCGAAAACCTGTTGGAAGAATAATCCTGCGAACAGTATTAGAACGCTAGTTCATAAACGCGAACCATGCCGATATGACACCGGTCGTCGCCAAGTAGATCAGCAGTCCTGCGACTGCGACGCCGCATATGACGGCGATGACACTCTTTTTAAAATCCATGTTCAGAATGCTCGCAGCAAGCGTACCTGTCCATGCTCCCGTTCCCGGTAGTGGGATGGCGACGAACGCGAACAAAGCGATGTATAGTCCGCGTCCTGCCTTGCTCATTAACTTCTCGCCGCCTGCTTCGCCGCGTTTGAGAAAAAAACTGCATATCTTGCTGATGTATTTCTTATCCTGTCCCCAAGTCAATACCTTTCGGGCGAAATAGAAGATAAAGGGCACCGGCAACATGTTCCCTAAGATCCCGACAATCATGGAGAGAAGAAGCGGGATTTCGTTCGTGCGAGCGTAGATGACCGCTCCTCTGATTTCGATGAGCGGGAGCATGGAAATAAAGAAAATCCAAAAATATTTTTTTAACATATGGTTTAATTAGCGACGGAGATGCTCCGCCATCAAGTATCCCTTTTATTATTCATTCGCGACACGGCTATGTTCGCAGCTGGAGTCAGCACAAGAAGTGCAGTCATCACCCGGGACACAGTCCACATTACCCCCACTCTCGTGTTCGTGGTGATGGTGGTCGTGTGAGTGATGTCCATCACACACGTGTTCGTCTTGTCCTTGGCCTTGGAGCTCGAGTAGTTTCCCTAAGGCGAATTCTGTCAAAAAGACGATCTTGGTCGGTTGAGCTGCAAACGTCTCACCTTTTAAGACAACGCCGTTACTCGACTCTGAATATTCGAGCGGCAAATGTCGCAAGAAGACTCTTCCTGTATCGGCATCGGTCACAACGAGTCTGACATTGTCAGCCGAGATACGGCTTAACGGCGGCAGTCCCGCCTCGCGCTCCGCAAGCACAGAAGAGAGGGCATCCCACATCGCCGCATGGAGTTGCATCATCTCTGCATCGTCGTCGGAAGCATCTTCTAGCCACTCGTTGACGAGTGCCTTAAACTGACTGAGCTTTTGATTCATATCGCGAACACCTCTTGGTCATTTAATTCGAGTTCTATTGTCTCATAAATGAGGATAAAGCGTCGTGTGAAACCACTACAAGTTTCGTGATCGTGTCGTGTACGAATTTAGGGGGAATCACGTGCTTGCCGAGTTATATATGGATAGTAATCGGCAGCACCGACACGTTAGTCAGAAAAGTATAGGCTCGATGATGTTTCATTCTTTATGCCATATTATTTGCGACATGTTTTACTTTTCTGACAAAATATTATTATCGAATTCTTAACATTAAAATAGAAAATGCTGAAAGCATTGAGAATAAAGCATTTCAGCGAATTTTTACAGCATGCTGAAAAATCTTTTTCGGCCAATTTGAGCTGATGTAATACAGTCAAACTTGACAAATTCAACGTTAGAGCCGATTATCTAATTGTAGAGAAAGTAGAGACCGTCGAAAAATCAATGGTCTGTTTACAGGAGGTGTCTTTCCCATGAAAATGAAAAAAATGCATCTGACTATCAACGGAGTCAGGCGAGTTCTCGTCGTGGACCCTGAGAAATCACTTGCCAGCGTACTGCGTGAGCAATTATTGCTCACCGGCTGTAAAGTAGGATGTGAATCAGGGCAATGCGGCGCGTGTACGATCGTCTTGAACGGCAAGGCCGTACGCTCGTGTATTCTCAAGATGAGCCGCGTTCCCGACTTCTCCGTCATTGAGACGATTGAAGGTATCGGTACTCCCGACAATTTGCATCCATTGCAAGTTGCTTGGATGGCACACGGATGCGCACAGTGCGGCTTCTGCTCGCCTGGCTTTATCATGTCTGCCAAAGTCCTCTTGGAGGAGAATCCCGATCCGACGCGCGAGGAGATTCGCCGCTGGTTCCAAGTACATCGCAACGTCTGCCGCTGCACTGGCTATAAGCCGCTCGTAGACGCCGTTATCGACGCTGCGAAAGTCATGCGCGGTGAGCTCAAGAAGGAAGATCTGTTGTTCGAGCCGAAGGATAACAAAATCATCGGCACAACGTATGCACGTCCATCGGCCGTTGCGAAGGTAACGGGAACGTGTGATTATGGCGCAGATGTCGCGCTGCAGATGCCTGAAGGCACGGCGCGCCTCGCCCTCGTTCAGGCAAAAGTGCACCACGGTCTCATCAAGGGCATCGACTTTGAAGAGGCAGAGAAGATGCCGGGTGTTTACAAAGTCATCACACACAAGGACGTCAAGGGAAAGAATAGAATTTCCGGCCTGATCACGTTCCCGACGAATAAGGGAGACGGATGGGATCGTCCGATTCTCAATGAGGATAAAGTATTCCAGTATGGTGATGCGATTGCGATTGTGGCGGCCGACACGCTTGAACACGCAAAAGCTGCAGCAGAGAAAGTCGTCGTCGACATTGAAGAATTGCCTGCCTACCTTGACGCGATGAGCGCCATGGCGGAGGATGCGATCGAGATTCACCCTGGAACGCCCAACGTCTACTTCGAGATCAACACGATCAAGGGTGATGACGTCGAACCCATTCTCGAGACGGCACCGTACGTCGCTGAAATCAATTCATTCTGCTCGAGGCAGCCACACTTGTATCTTGAGCCTGACTGCGGCAACGCCTACATTGATGAAGAGGGCAGACTGACCATTCACTCGAAGAGTATCGGACTCCACCTCCATCACGCGATGATCGTCGCTGGTATCGGCATTGAGCCGGAGAAGCTGCGTCTCGTCCAGAACCCGGCCGGTGGAACATTCGGATACAAATTCTCACCGACGATGGAGGCGCTGCTCGGCGTAGCCTGCTTGGCGCTCGACGGACGTCCGTGCTCCCTCGTCTATGATATGTATCAGACGATTACGTACACGGGCAAGAGATCGCCCGGCTTCATGCACATCAAGATGGCGGCTGACGAAGACGGTAAGCTGCTCGCGATGTGGGGCGATAACATCATGGATCACGGCCCGTACTCCGAGTTCGGAGACTTGTTGGCAATGCGCTTCTCACAGTTTACGGGTGCCGGTTACGACATCAAAAACATCCGCAACAAGAACCAAGCCGTCGCGACGAACCACGCGTGGGGCTCGGCGTTCCGCGGTTACGGGTCACCACAATCGTTCATGGGCAGTGAAATCTGCATGGACGTTCTCGCGGAAAAGATGGGCATCGATCCGTTTGAGCTGCGCTACCGTAATATTTACCGCCCCGGAGCGACGACGCCGACCGGGCAAATCCCTGATGTCTACTGTCTCGAAGATATGTACAATAAGGCGCGTCCGTACTACGAAGAGGCGAAAGCACGCTGTGCCGAACTGAACGCGAAGTCGGACGGTCGCTACAAGTACGGTGTCGGTATCTCGCAAGGTATTTACGGCTGCGGCATTGACGGCCCCGACTCATCAGCTGCCAACGTTCGTCTGAATCCCGACAACACGGTCACCTTGTTCGACTCGTGGGAAGATCACGGGCAAGGGGCCGACATCGGTTCGTTGTCGATGGCGCACGGCACATTGCGTGAAGCCGGATTTAGACCGGAAGATATTAAGCTCGTCAAGAACGACATGGCGCTCACACCGGCATCAGGACCAGCCGGCGGCAGCCGTTCGAACGTCATGGTCGGCAACGCCATCGTCGCCGCCTGCCGTATGCTCGTCAATGCAATGAAGCGCAAAGACGGCACATACCGCGACTACGACGCAATGATCGCCGAGAACATCCCCGTTTACTACGAGGGAACATGGGTCGCTTCCGGCAACACGGGCTGCGATCTTGAGACGGCACAGGGTGCTCCTTTCTGTATCTATATGTACGAGATCTTCATGCCTGAGGTTGAGGTCGACACGGAAACAGGTAAAGTGCGTGTCATCCGCTTCACGACCGTACCCGACGTGGGCACGATCATTAACCGCAGCGTTGTCGACGGACAGATCTACGGCGGCCTCGCTCAAGGTATCGGATTGGCCCTCAGCGAGGACTTTGAGGACTACAAGAAACATACAACGCTTTTGGGTTGCGGTATTCCTTACATCGAGGATGTTCCCGATGAGCTCATTGTCGATTACGTCGAGACGCCGAGACCGCTCGGACCGTACGGTGCGGCAGGATGCGGAGAAGCTCCGCTTACGGCACCTCACCCCGCGATCCTCGGAGCAATCTTCGACGCCACGGGCGCTCGTATCACGAAAGTTCCGGCAAAACCGGACGTCGTCCTTGAGGCGCTCAAAAAAGTAAAATAAGATACCGATTATTCGGAGACGATGTTTTTTCTGAATAGCTAAACAGATGTCCTAGGAAAAGTGTGACAAGGCGGGATCTGACGACCGGTTCCCGCTTTGTCGCATTATAAGGACTTCCATCGGTGCAGCTATCAATACAACCTGCATCTTAGTGATCCGATCCCTCATTTAAGTCGTTCCATATAGGTCGTATAAAGTGTGAGCGAGCTATTGTTATGCGTTAGAATAATGAGGATCATAGGAGGTCGCTTATGAAAACATTTGATCAAGATAAACTTCTCGAGTTGGAATCTCTCTGTATCCAGGAACAACCCCCAGCCGCGATGGCGGCTTGTCCGCTCCACGTGGAATGTAGAACGGTGTGTCAGGCCGTTGCCGATGGACAATACGATGTCGCGCGCTCTGCTTATACAAAGAGAGTTCCGTTGCCCCATATTCTCTCTCATCTCTGTGAAATGCCTTGCGCGTCGTCTTGTGTGCGCAAAGATTTCGGTGGTTCGATCAATCTTCGCGGCGTTGAATGGGCGGCGATGCAATTCGGCAAACAGCGGCCGAGACGTCGTCTTCCGATGCGGAAAAGCGGTACGGCGGCGATTGTGGGCGCGGGAGCGTTCGGATTGACCGCAGCATTGGAGCTCGCGAGAAAAGGTTTTTCAGTCACCGTCTATGAAAAAAATGAGCGTGCAGGGGGCAGCCTCCTCGAGACAAATCTTCCGATAGAGGCGATCGAAGAGGACATGAAACAATTTATTGACGAGAATGTGACGTTTTGTTTTAACGAACACATTGATGACCTTAATGTTCTGTCAAGTTTCGATGCCATCTTGTTGGCGACGGGAAACGCGAGAGATGACGCCGACCCGGTCACGATGATCACTTCTTCCGACGGTATTTTCTCGGGTGGTGATTTCCCTTCGCTTATCGAAGCGCTCGCTGCAGGGAAACGTGCTTCGAATACGATTAACCGGTACGTCAAACGCGTGTCGATGACAGCGGCGCGAGGCGACGAGATGAATCGCACAACGAGTCTCTACGTTGAGACAAAAGATATAGCTTTCATGCCGCCGCATCTAGAAGATGTGACAGATCGTGAAAGCGCAGAAGCGGAAGCGTCTCGCTGCATTCAGTGCGAATGTATGGAATGCGTGAAAGCCTGTGCGTTCATGGCTCATTACAAGCGCTACCCGAAGCTTTATCTTCGCGAGGTTTACAACAACCTTGCCATTGCCATGGGCGACCGCACCTCGAACAAATTGATCAATTCGTGTTCGCTTTGCGATCAGTGCGCCGCCGTCTGTCCGCACGGGCTCAATCTCGGCGAATGGATCCAAACCGCGCGTGAGATTATGGTCAAATCGGAGAAAATGCCTCCCTTTGCTTTTGAGTTCGCCGTCGATGACATGCGACAGGCGAACGGCGTGTCGTCCTTTTTTGTAAGGCACCAACCGGGAACGGCGGAGAGCCGCTATCTCTTTTTCCCCGGATGTCAGCTCGGGGCATCGGCTCCCGATATCGTCAGGAAAACGTACGACTACCTCTGCAATTCACTTGAAGGCGGTGTCGCTTTCATGCACGGCTGTTGTGGCATCATGGCGAAATGGGCGGGAGAAACGGAGCTCTTTGACGAGACGAAAGCGATGTTGAAAAAGGAGTGGGAGGCGCTCGGTCGCCCGAGCGTCATCGTCGCCTGCTCGACATGTCGAAAATCGCTTTCCGATGTCGTTGATGACGTCCGTGACGTATGGACGGTGTTTCTTGAAACAGGAATTCCCGCCATAAAGAGAAATCTTCCCGTGACGATTCATGACGCGTGCGGCGCGCGTGACCAGAAGGAGACGCGTCATGCCGTGAGAGAGCTTCTCTCTCAGCTCGGGTGTGATGTTCAGGAACCGAAGTATTCTGGTGAGGGGACTCCTTGCTGTGGTTACGGCGGGCTTGTCCAGTTCTCGCATGTCGATGTGGCGAACAAGATGACGGAGTTCTGTCTTCGCGATGTCGATGAGACGCGGCTGACATATTGTATGGGTTGCCGCGATCGCTTCAGCAAAGCCGGTGCACGTGCCGTCCACTTGCTTGAATTGATCTTTGGCACGAATACTGGCGACGAGCGCGCACCAGGCTATTCCCTGCGACAAGATAATCGAGCACTGCTCAAGCGAACGATGCTGCGCGATTTGTGGGACGAGGAACAAGAGGAGGTTGAGAGATTGATTTTGATTTACGATGACGATCTCGGTGAACTACTCGAGAAGAGACTGATCCTTGAAGAGGATATTCGTGAGGTGATCGAAGAAGCCGAAGCGACGAGCCGTTTCATCGAGGAGGTCAAGTCAGGGCTGCGTATCGCTTACAAGCAGATCGGCCACGTTACCTATTGGGTGTATTACACCCCTGAAGGTGAAGCGTGGCGTGTCAGACGTGCGTACAGCCATCGGATGGAAATCCGTTAGATTAGGGGTGCGATGATGTCTGAAGTGAAATATCATGAGGTGTTCAATTTGTCGGAGGGAGAGCTCTACTGTGGGCTCTGTCACGTTCCACTCGAAAACGGCCCGATCACGCTACGGTACATGGGTAATGATTTTCCGATTTTAATGCCAAAATGTCCAATGTGCGGGCTGGGCTTAATTCCTGAGGAGCTTGCGACAGGAAAGATTTTCGATGTTGAACGCGCGCTCGAAGATAAGTAGACGGTGCGATGAGTGATTTCTACGCAGGCGAAAAGTGGCGGGCATTTGATCTAGGGCATCCCGGGGGAGCCGAGTCGACAAAAAAGCTCCTTTTAAAGGGCAATGTCGAACCTGATGACCGCATACTCGACCTCTGTTGCGGTGCTGGAAATAGTGTAAGACTCTGCTCAGAACTAGGGTTCGACGTTTCTGGTGTCGACCGCGCACCTGTTATCGAACATACGCGTAAGAACGACCACGATCATTCTTATCTTGTATGGGAGTCATCAGGTAGTGAAGTGGCTAGACTGCCATTTGAAGACGGATCGTTCGACGTTGTGCTCTGCGAGTGTAGTCTTTCGCTGTTAGAAGATAAATCTGCTGTCATGAGAGAAGTACACCGCGTATTGTTGCATGGCGGTAGATTTCTAGTTTCGGATTTATACGATGGCATACCGCCCGATTTTGAGGGATTTCGACGCGTATGGTGGGAAGATGCGACGGAGTCACTTCGATCATTTATTGCTTCTTGGATATGGGAGATGGGAACGGTGTTTCCGTCCCCATCGTGCCGAAGCGGGAAACAGTACTTTCTCGGCGTGTACGAGGCGATATGTAAGTAGCGTTGCGGGAACAAACAATCGAGTTCTGTAATCTCGTTGTACGGCTGATTGCAGCAATTCTGCAGAGGGGAAAAGTCAGTCGTTCTTAAAAAACAGGACGGCATGATGTAAGGAGGACAGCATGGATTTCGACAAGATGGTTTTTGACATGAGGCGCCAAGGATTTAAGTGCGCACAGATCATGGCCAAGGTAGCACTTGTCATTGACGGTAAAGAAAACCCCGATCTCCTCCGTGCGATGTCGGGACTTAATACGGGGATGGCTGAAACGGGCGGAGCGTGCGGCGTTCTAACGGGCGGTGCTGTGGCGCTTGGTTATTTCACGGGACATGGTGAGCCTGATGAGTTGCCTCACGATCGCGCGATGGAGATCGTTGCTGCTTACGTCAACTGGTTCCGAGAGACATACAAAACGGATACGTGTTATGGACTAATTAACGGCGATTTTTCCAACTGTCCATCGGTTTGTCCCGGTGTCATTCAGGCGGGGTATGAGAAAATGATTGACCTTTTGTTAGAGTACGAAATCTTCGAATCGTAACCAATGATGACGAACCAACGTATAAGATGTGTGTTGCGCAAGATGGAGAGCGTTTATTCCGTGTACCTTACAAAGATATAGGCTGACGGCGCGGCAGCTACATCTTTGTCATCGGCGGCAAGCTTTTGATTCTATTTTATGCCTTTAATCTCAGCTTGCAAAATGGGGATAAGTTGTTCCGGCGCTAAGGAGTATGCCATTTGTGATGAAACGAACATCTCTCGATCAGTGGATTAGCAAAAAACACCATCTCAACATGGACGATCGTCAAGCGATTGATGCGTATCAACTTGCTCGGATACGAGCGCTCATCGACTATGTGAAAGCTCATTCACCGTTTTATCGCCAGCTTTATGAGGATTTCCCTGTGCCTTCATCACTCGATGCATTTTCTCAGTTCCCGATGATCGATGCTGATGACCTTATACGGAGCGGGACGTCGATGCTCTGTGTCAAGCAAAGTGAGATCTCGCGAATCGTGACGCTTGGGCGTATGGTAGTCGAGAACGACAGTGAATGTCCTCATGCGGACAGTGAGTGCGAACTGACTGGTATTGGCCCCTCTCTCAATCAAGATGATACGGGGACTTTGATGACTTTACGAACTTCGGGAACAATAGCGTCGCCAAAACGTATCTATTTCACGCGTGAAGATATCGAGTTGACGCTCGATTTTTTTGAGAATGGCATGAAGACGCTTTGCAGGCCAGGTGATCGCGCCCTCATTTTGTTTCCGGCGAAGACACCCGATAGCGTGGGAGCTCTTTTGTCGGAAGCGTTGAGACGCCTTGGGCTTACTGTCCATTGTGAGGATGACGAGGCAGCCGTCGCATTGCTCCGCGACGTGCCAGTTGATGTCGTCTGCGGACCGGCATCCATACTGATGGAATTGTCTCAACAGACGGAAGGCTGTCGTGTTCGAGCTGTATTGAGTAGCAGCGAACGTCTCTCCCTAGATGACAGAAAAAAGCTTGCGCATGCTTGGCGATGTCGGGTTTTCGATCATTACGGTATGACAGAGACAGGGCTCGGAGGTGCTGTTGAGTGTGACGCACATCAAGGGATGCATATCCGCGAAAACGACCTTTACGTTGAGGTCATCGACGGCGAAGGAGAGAGGGCGCGTGACCACCATGTTAAGGGCGATCTCGTTGTGACGACATTGACGCGGCGTGGGATGCCTTTCATTCGCTATCGTACGGGAGATGAAGCGGTGTTGACGATTGAGCGATGTCCGTGTGGCAGCCTGCTTCGCCGTATTCTATATGTACATCGCAAAAGGTAATGGAACGCCGTACATTGGCGGACCGATTGTCTGGAGTTGACTATGGTCGCGACAGAGCCCTGGGGGCACTCTGCAGGTAACAAGAGCAATAATCGTTTGAGCCATTCATCCGTTTGATATACTAAAACAAACAGCTTGATGGCAACGAGCTCGTTGTCCTTGGAGTCCTGTCTCAATCGCTTGCCGTGAGGCGCGCAGCTAGGAGTTTACGATGATAAAAAAAACTGAATATTATTCGTCTTCTGATGGGAAGACGGATATCTACGTAGCAGTTTGGGAACCCGATAGCGAACCTATTGCACTGCTACAGATTGTGCATGGCATGGTAGAATTTATCGATCGTTACGATCGGTTTGCCCGTGTGCTGGCTGAACAAGGTATTCTTGTTGCGGGCAACGACCATTTGGGACATGGGTATTCCGTAAGGAGCAAGACAGACTGGGGCTATTTTGCCGACTATCACGGCAATCGCTGTGTCCTTGAAGATATGCGCTCTCTATATGGGCTATTGCAAAGTCGCTATCCTGATACGCCTTGCTTTATGATGGGTCATTCAATGGGTTCATACCTTGTGAGGCAGTATCTTCACGTCTATCCGACAGATAAACTCGACGGAATCATCTTAACGGGTGCCGGCGTTCAGCCGAAGGCACTGATCGCGACGGCCCTCGCCTTAGCGAAATTCTTGCGACGTGTACAGGGTAAACGTCATCGAAGTCAACTGCTCACTAAAATGGCGCTCGGCAACAACAACCGTTTTTTCAAGCCGAACCGCACGCCGTGTGACTGGCTGACACGAGATGACGTGATCGTCGATGCCTACATGGCCGACGAGCGCAATCAATTCTGTTTCACGACGGGCGCTTTTGTCGATATGTTCACTGGTTTTTATTCGTTATACAAGAAAAAGAATCTCGCGCTCATGGACAGGGAGACGCCCGTTATGATTGCCAACGGTGACCACGATCCTGTAGGCGATATGGGGAAGGCGGCCCCTAAGTTATACGGCCAGTTCAAAGACCTCGGTTTTGATGACGTTGTCTTAAAACAATATGAGGACGCTCGACACGAGATTATCAATGAAATCAACAGTGATGAAGTTGATCGCGATATCATCGACTTTATTCTTTCGCGGGCAAAAAATGCGATACCCGGAGAAGCGTGAAGATCGCAATACAAGATGAGTTATAGACGGATGGTGCGATGGCGATGGTGTTACCTGAGTTCGAGCGGGCCGGAAGAAATTCGGAGCTATTACCGCCTGTTTGTAGCGACATCATTGGAAAAGGTAATGACCAATGCAGGGCGTGCAAAGGGGTTTCGTAGTGTCCATCAAGAGAAAGTCCTGCGTCATTTCACAGCGGAACTTGAACCATACGAATGAGACGCGCTATCATGCGGTATAATAGCAAAAAGCAACTTCTCAAAGGGGGAACGATATGAAATTTACGACAGACAGAATCAGAAACATTACCGTGATGGGTCACGGCGGCGTCGGCAAAACAGCTTTTGTCGAAGCCGCGCTCTACAATGCAGGCGTGATCGATCGCATGGGTCGATCAAACGACGGGAATACGGTGACCGACTTCGATGCGGAGGAAATGCGCCGTGGGTTGTCGATCAGCACATCCGTCGCGTGGTGCGAATGGAAGAAGCACAAACTCAATTTTATCGATACGCCTGGTGATTTTGATTTTCTCGGTGAACAGATTCTCGGCATGTTTGCAGGTGACACAGCGTTAATCGTTATGTCAGCAAAAGACGGTTTATCTGTTGGCGCGGAGAAAGCGGTGCGTAATGCAGGTGGTGAGAATATTCCTGTCGCATTCTTTATCAACCGGATGGATGAGGCGAATGCGAACTTTGAGAAGACTGTGAGTGAATTGCGAGACGCTTATGGGGCACAAGTTTTGCCGCTTTCGTTGCCGATCATGCAAAAAGAAAAGATGATCGGACTTGTCGATGTGCTCAGTGCGAAAGCTTATTCCTTTGTCGGAAAACGCGGCGAAATGAAAGCGATCGAGCTCCCTGATGAACTGGCGGGTGTCGTCGAAGAGTATGCGGAAACGCTCAAGGAGCAGATGGCGGAGAACGACGAGCACCTTATGGAGAAATACTTCGAGGGTGAAGATTTTACACCGGAGGAAGAAGCTTACGGGATGCGCAAGGCGATCTCGGTTGGGTCAATTATGCCTGTCTTTGTCGGTTCTGCGCAGGAGAATTTTGGTGTTTCTTTCGCGCTTGACGCCATTGCGAAGTTTTTCCCGACACCGACAGATGGACACCCTGTCAAGGCGATTAATAAAGATGGTGAGGAGATTCTTCTTCATTCTGAAACGGACGGCCCCCTTGCCGCTTTTGTGTTCAAGACGTTTGTCGACCCCTTTGTCGGTCGAATCTCGTTGTTCCGTGTTTTTTCAGGTACGTTCAAAGATGAAGGCAACGTCTACAACGTCAATCAGGAGAAAGAGGAGCGCCTTATTGGGCTCAACTACCAGAATGGTAACAAGCAGACGTCAACGGATGAAGTTGTTGCAGGAGATATTGGTTCAATCGCAAAATTGTCCGATACGGTAACGCTCAACACGCTGACAACCAAGGCGAATCCCCTGAAGATTATCGCTCCGGATATGCCGATACCGTGTTTGACACTTGCCATTTCGCCTGTCAATAAGGGCGATGAAGAGAAAATCATGCAAGGGCTTATCCGCTTGAAGGATGAGGACGTGACATTTGAGATTGTCAACGACCCTGAGACGAGACAGTTCCGACTCTCCGGACTTGGTGAAGTACAGCTTGACGTGCTCTGCTCGCGGTTGAAATCGAAGTTCGGTGTCGAGGCGCAACTGAGTGAACCGCGCATCGCGTATAGGGAGACGATTCGTAAACAGGTGAGAGTACAAGGGAGACATAAGAAACAGACGGGCGGTCACGGTCAATTTGGTGATGTTTGGATTGTTTTTGAGCCAGGTTCGGGCACAACTGAAGGATTGGAGTTCGCAGAAGAGATTTTCGGCGGTGCTGTTCCTAGAAACTACTTCCCTGCCGTTGAAAAAGGCCTTATTGAGGCGATTGAAGAGGGCGTCCTCGCCGGTTACCCTGTCGTCAACCTAAAAGCTACACTCGTCGATGGCTCCTATCACTCCGTCGACTCGAATGAGCTCTCGTTTAAGCTCGCTGCGAGGTTGGCGTATCGCGCAGGTCTGCCGCAAGCCGATCCTGTTCTGCTCGAGCCGATCGATAAGCTGATGGTCCACATCCCCGACGATTTCCTTGGTGATATCATGGGTGACCTGAACAAGCGTCGCGGACGTATCATGGGGATTCACCCCGATACAATCCCTGGACACCAAATCGTAGAGGCTGAAGCACCTCGAGCTGAAATTGCGAAGTATGCAACTGATTTGAAATCTATGACACAAGGTCGCGGCTGGTTTACGGTCGATTTCGTTCGTTACGAACAAGTCCCTCAGAGTATTTCTGATCGCATCGTCGCCGCTGCACAGAGCGAAGAATAGAAATGAGAGAATCTCGGTGGGCTCTGCCTCGGGTACACCGAGATTCTCTTACACGAGAGATCAGCCATTTAAGACTGATCTTTTTTGTAAATAGAGTAACACCGTTTTGCTGTACAGCGTTGCAGCATTAGTTTTTTCGATACGTACCGCGAAGCGCGGGCTAAACGACACAGGGAGTCCAAATATGTATTTATCCTTTATGACCGTCTCATCACTTGAGCTTGTGTTCCGACGATCGTATCTTTCGACTCCTTTCTCTTGGGGTAATGTCGTTGTGGTGTTCCTTCTGCTTCTTTTGTCATGTTTTATTACTGCTTTCGTCAAGGCTGCTCGCGTTATCAACGTAGAGCAACTTAGAGAGCGTGCCAATGCAGGCAGTACAAAGGCAAAATCGCTTCTGCGTCGATTAGAATCTCGCGAGAAGCTTTATCGTGAGCTGACGACAGCTTCTGTGCTTGCAGCAGCCGCATACTTTGTCTGGGGTGCAGTACGCTTTGTCCCGTCGATCATATCTCTTTTCTCCTGTTCGGATATAGGGTGCCGTTGGTTGTTTGTTGCAATTTTTGCCGTTTATACTCTTTTGTTCTTGATGATCGGGAAGAGCTTGCCTGAGCGAGTTGCTGGAGGAAAAGGCGGTGTTTTTGCGTCACGATTCTGGCCTTTGATGTCGACTCTTTTGCTCGTGGTGCGACCGATAGAGCGACTTGTGTATTATGCTGTTACGGCGTTAATGCGTTTGTGTCGTCTACGTGAAGTAGAGGTGATTGCACTTGCTCCGACTGAGGAGGAGTTCTTGCAGATGTTAGAAGATGGGCACGATCTAGGTGCCATCGTTGAAGACAACATCGAATTATTTGCGAATTTATTTGATTTCGATGACAAGATCGCTTCAGACATCATGACACACCGCACGGACATTGAAGCGCTCCCAGTCGATGCCGGTTATGAGGAGACTCTTTCATTCATCAACGAAACGGGATTTACGCGGTTTCCGATCTATAGAGACTCTGTTGACAATATTATCGGAGTCCTCCACGTCAAAGATCTCCTCTTTACCGATAGCGATGCTTTTTCATTGGAAACGATTATGCGTAAAGCGTGGTTTACGCCTGAGTCACGTATCATTAGTGATTTATTCAGAGACATGCAGCAAAACCACGTTCAGATGACGATCGTGATCGATGAGTACGGCGGAACGGCGGGATTACTAACAATTGAGGATCTCGTTGAACAGATTGTTGGTAACATAGAGGACGAGTACGATGAGGTAGAACAGGAGATTGTGGAAATCGCTCCCGATACATGGCTTGTGGCAGGATCTTTTACGCTCGATAAGCTTTCAAAAGTGACAGGAGTCACGTTCGAGGATGACGAATACGATTCAGTAGCAGGATTTCTGATTGAATTACTCGACCGTATTCCTGAGGAGGATGAACAGCCGTCGGTACACTATGAGAATCTTATCTTTCATATTCTTGCAGTCTCTGACAACCGAATTGTTCGTGTGCGTGTGGTACGCGATTCTACATCCGATTAGGAATCTTGAGAGGGTAATAAATGAGAAAAGGTAGTCAGTCAACAATCGGTTCTGATAACGGGAAAATTAGTGTGTCGACCGTGCTTTTTGATCTAGATGGCACATTATTTAATACGATTCCACTCATCCTCGCCACCAACCGACATACTTGTGAAAAGGTGCTCGGCTGGGCTCCGCCCGACAAAGAGATTCTCGCGACGATCGGTGAACCGCTTATGACAGCTCTTAAACGTTACAGCGCTGAGAAGAGCCATGAATTGTTTCGAGAGTATGTTGAGTGGAGCGCACAGCGAACGACGACGCATGTTGGGATTTTCCTTGATGTTATCCCCATGATCGAGCGGCTGCGCCGAGAAGGCTTCAAAACAGGCGTTGTCACATCGAGGCGCGGGGAGAGTACGATTACCCACTTAGAGACATTTGAGATGATGCACTTATTCGATGTGATCGTAAGCGTTGATGACACGGAAGAGCATAAGCCATTGCCGGCCCCCCTGCTATGTGCGATGGAGCGTCTCGGTCTTGATACGCCAAAACATTTTCTCTACGTCGGTGATACGATTCACGATTTAGAATGTGCAAGGAATGCCGGTATGTATTTTGCCGCAGTTAGTTGGACAGCTATGGATAAGGACGAGCTCAATCGTGCTGCACCCGATTTTTGGCTTGATAACCCCTTTGACTTGTTCTGTAAGGTAGAACGTATTGAGAGCGAGTAGCCATCTCATACGACGATTCTATCCTGTCAATCTTCAAATGATATTGTCCTCTTCGGTCGTATCTAGCCACTTTTTTCAGTGCGCCTAGTTTACCTCTTTCGATCAACTGTGCTAGACTTTGTTGCACGTATGATAACTCAAGAGCTCGCGGCAAATATCTTTTGCCCGCGTAAAAGGGGCGCATCGTTGTCTTATACGCACGAGACAGCCGAAGACGAGTGGAGAAGTCTCGTTTGTCGCGGAGGGAAAGGAATATATGGTTAAGAAAGAATCTAAAGAATGGAAACAGGACGCAGCTAGGGCAGAAAGAAAAGAGAGACTAGCCCGGCTCAAGGGAAGCGACGGACAGAAGAAAAAAATAGAAGCACGTAGCACCGGTAAAAAAGTGGCGCTCGCAGTAGTCGCTATCATCGTCGTGTTTGCGATTGCTATCTGGGTCATTGCAAGCACAGGGCTTTTGACGCGATATTCGAGAGCATTAACTGTGAACGGCAGGAAAGTCACGGCAGGAGAAGTCAACATATACTTCGGCAACTATACAGCGTCTCAGCAGTGGGGTATGGCTTTTACTGAAGAATTCCAAGACATGATTGATGAAACGTTACAAGCTTCTTCATCAATCACGCTGCGTGATAGTTTGATCAATAGTGTCATCCCCGGTGTCGTCTACGCGATCGCTTTAATTGACGATATGGAAAAAAGCGATTTTGAGTTGACGGAGGAGCAACAGCAGGAAATCGACGTTATGCTTGAGAGTATGGAATCTCAGATGACGCAATTAGCTCTCCAGAACGGGACGACGCTCTCCGGTTTTTTGAAAAAGAATTTTGGCCCCGGTGTCAATTTAAAGATGGTGAAGCAATTCTTTACTAATTCATTGATGCTTAGCTATTACAGTGAGTATCTCGCAGAACAGGCCGACCTTTCCGAGGCTGCGATCTCCCAATACTATGATGAGCATAAGGATGAGCTTGACTTATTCACGTTCAATTATTATCAGTTCCAACTCGACGTTGGAGAAGACGCTACGGAAGATGAGAAGGTGGAGGCGCTCCTTAAGTTGAAAGCAGATGCAGGAGGAGCGCTCGCAGAACTTGAAAACAGCTCTTTTGTTGAAGCGGTGAAGAAGTTTATTTCTGAGGACGATGCAAAAAAACTGGAGGAAAATCGCGATTCTGTCTTGCAGGAAAGTGTTCTCGGTCGTGATCTAACGGGTCAAATAGGAGAATTTTTGAAGGATCCTGCTCGTAAGCCTAACGATGCGAAGGTGATTGAGGGCCCGGATTCGATGACCCTCATCTATTTCCTTAGCCGTGAAAAAGACAACAGCCGCCCGTTCTATTCCGTCCGCCACATTTTGATCGCCAATGACCAAGACGAAGAGCCTGATACGCCTAAATTGACGGATGAAGAACTTAAGAAGGAAGCCGATCGAGTACTTGCGGAGTATACAGCCGGTCCCATGACGGAAGAGTCGTTCGGCGAGTTGGCAAAAAAATATAGTAAAGATATGGGTAGTGCTACCCGAGGTGGGCTTTATGCTGATATGGACGAACAATATCAGGAGGGGCTTGTCAAGGAATTTCGTGATTGGTTCAGGGAATCACCTCGTAAACCAGGTGAAACGGGGATCGTCAAAACGACATTTGGCTACCATATTATGTATTTTGTCGAGCACTCTGACGAGAAGGCGGTGGATAAAACGATCAAGGATGTCCTGAAGAATAATTATGTCAATGAATGGAACGATCGCGTAAACAAATCAGCCGAAGTTGAGCGTCACGCATTCGGCATGAAATTTGTTGGCAAACTCCACTTCTTTGATAGCCTGTTCGGCAAAGTGCCGGAGCTTCCCGAACCTGTCACGAGTCCCATACAATAACTGGTTTTTTGGGCTGTCTCTATACTGCTCATCAAACGCAAGTAGAGGGCGCCCTGCCGTCCGACCCGATTTTAGAAGAAGGCTAGCCTTCTTCTAAAATCGGAACCTCCGAGGTATTGCGTGAGTAGGAAAGAAATCTACGCCACACTCTGGGCTGGAATCTTCTCAAGTAGCTTGTACCAATTTCTTAGCAAAAACATCATTTTTGTCCATTTTCACATGATTTCGGGCAGATTGTGGTCAAAATTTACACCTTGAGTAACGGGTCCTTACCCAAAACGTCATTTTTGACCAGATGCGGGCGATTACAGGCGGTTTGTGGGCAAAATTTACACCTTGAGCAGCAGGCTCCTGCCGAAAACGTGATTTTTGACCATTTTCGAGCGATTACAGGCGGTTTGTGGTCAAAATTTACACCTTGAGTAACGGGTCCTTACCCAAAGCGTCATTTTTGACCACATTCGCACAAAAACGGGGGTATCGTGGTCAAAATTTACACCTTGAGAAACGGGTCCTTGCCCAAAGCGTTATTTTTGGCCAGATGCGGGCGATTACAGGCGGTTTGTGGACAAAATTTACACTTTGGGTAAGGAATTCTTGCCCAAAACGTCATTTTTGGCTAGCTTAGCATGCTAAGAGTTTTTGTAAGTGTCCTTTGAGTCAAGTCCTAAAGGTGGTGTAATTTCATCCTTCCTCTTACGCAGTACCTCGGGGGTTCGTTTTTAGAAGAAGGCTAGCCTTCTTCTAAAAACGGTCGGCCGCCTAAGCCGCTCTCCACTTGTTTT
>DUVN01000010.1 GCA_012841015.1 Clostridiaceae bacterium | reverse complement strand
TCCTTCACCGCAGAGCCTTTATCATCGGCTCTGCTTCAGAGTGCACACATCTTATTCAATTTCCAAGTTCCGATGCTGCCCAGCGTCTACGCTGCTTCTCTTTCTTCCTTCTTTTAATTGCTTTTTAATGCTTGACTTTTTATAGCTGGTCTCAAAGAAATGCGCTACTACACTATTATATTATAGAGTTGGCAGCCTAGAATAAAAAGTCAGTACGATTGTCGCTGCTACTGCCACAAGTGCTGCTGAAATTATAGGAGAGGGTCGAGTCGTCTGTGACGCCCACTGGAGCTATGATAATTAACTCGTCCGATGGGATCCTGTTCGTTCGCTGAGTTTGATATCTTGTCCACCAGGTTCACACACACACTCAGGATGAGCGAGCACTGTCTCTTCCGCCGGCGAACGTAGAAATTCAGGTTCACACACTCAGGATGAGCATCGGATAGCTGAGATAGCTGATCACCGTCCCATTTCTCAGCTTCAGATTCACACACTCTCAGGATGAACACTGTAAACACGGTAACGGTGAATAGTGAAAGTATACTCTACTTCACCGCTTCAAAGACAGCAATGAAGTCTCACTCTCCATTACGGGCAGAAAATATGCTTCTAATAAAAAAGGAAAGCAGTCGCCAATACATGAATTGTATCAACGACTGCGTTCTAGATTGGAGCCTGCGGACAGATTTGAACTCCCGACCTGCCGCTTACAAGGCGGCTGCTCTACCAGCTGAGCTACGCAGGCGCGCAAAGCTGATCATAACCGACAGTTGCGATTCTGTCAACTTTTCGCCCTACTTCAGATCCTCTCAACATCGTTGCTCATACCACTTAGCGAAGGTTCACCTTCCCCACTTGACGCTTCGTATAAAAATAGCTGAACACGACAAACGCAAATGAAAAGATAAATACGCCGAGCCCTAAGTCAAAATGTCCTCCACCGCGTTCGATCATCTCCTCCAAGGGGATATTCTGCCCTGTTATCCCAATTTCCAGAAAATTGTGAATCGGCATCTCAGTAACCACGCGCATTTCCAGAAAAGTGTCTCTGGGGCTGATTCGAAGCGAAAGAGGTATAAAGAAGAGCCCGAGAAAACCTAAAACCTGATTTACGACGTAGAGGATAATGTACACCAGAAACGGACCGCCCACACCGAAACGGTTAAATCGACGTCCCATACCGGCAGTAACGGCAAGACTCATCGTCGTGAAAAAATTCAAATACACGAGAAGCCAAATACCAACGATGAGAAGAACCCCCGCAAAAGTACTCAATCCAATGTAAGCAGGCCATATTCCCATGATCCTAAAAAACTCATTGATCGCATACATCGTGTTCCCCTTCGAAATTCCTTCCGTCAATAAAATGATAAAAAATCCGAAGACGGCGACCAGTGAAGAAAACACGTACAGAAGAAATCCGCTGATCATTTTCGCATGATAGCGATGCGAAGACGTCACGGGAAGCGTATGCGTCAAGTAACCCTGATTCGTATAAAAATGTCGGTAGTAGTGGGCCAACACAAGAACGAGCACGACAGGTACAAGAGCCGACGTGGCTATGATCCCCAAGACATACATGAGCGTTCCCAGAACGGGAATATTGAAACTTTTAAAAATAAAGGCGCTCGTCAACAAAAGCATAAAAATAGGAATGACCCATTTGAGTTGCGAACGCACCATACGAAAATCAAGTTTAATCAGTTTACCTAACATAGTTGTAGTCTCCTCCTCTGGCAGGGGCATAAAGCTCGCGAAAATACTCGTCAACACTCTTGCCTTCATTCGCCCGCAGATCCTCAACCGATCGATCCAACCGAATGTAGCCTTCATCCATGAAAATGACGCGGTCAAACAGCATCTCAACATCGCCGATCAGGTGCGTGCTCAGGATAAGCGTGCTCCCGGGATTATGATTTCGCAAAATGCTGTCAAGAATCGTCTGCCTCGCAGCCGGATCGATACCGCTCATCGGTTCATCCAAGATGTAGATAGGCACATTACGGCTCATGACAAGCGTCAGATTCGCCTTCTCTTTCATCCCTCGCGACATCGTCTTGAGCGGTTGCTTCGGGTGAAGAGAGAACTCCTCCAACATGCGCATCGCTTTCGACTTGTCAAAATCGCGATAAAAATCTTCGAAGATAGAAAATGCCTCCTCCATCGTCATCCAGTCGCTGAGATATGTCTGCTCCGGCAAGTAAGAGACAAGATGATGCGCCTCTGTCGGTTTCAAACCCATAACAGAAACGCTTCCCTCATCAGGTTGCAACAACCCCATGATCAGCTTTATCAGCGTCGTTTTTCCGCAACCGTTCGGACCCAAAAGGCCGACAATTTCCCCTTCATAAATGGAAAGGCTGACATTCTCGATACCGCGTCTTGAGCCGTATCGACGAGTCAGATCTTTAATGTCCACCATATTATTCATCGATCCACCCTTTCTCGATCATCTCAATGATCTCGATGATCTCTTCGCGCTTGACTCCAAGCGCCTTCATCTTCGCGATAAACTCTTTTATCGTATTTTTCGATTCTTCTTTCCTGCATTCGCGTATCAACTGATCCGAAGCGATTACAAACCGGCCAGCCGTTCGCTCACTGCGCGTCAACTTCAGTCGGTCCATCTCCGAAAAAGCTCGTTGTACTGTGTTCGGGTTCACACCGTACTCCATGGCTACATCACGCACCGATGGCATTTGGTCCCCTCGCATCAGTTCACCTCGCAAAATCTTGCCGCGAAAGATATCGATAATTTGCAAGTAAATCGGAATATCGTGCAAGAATTTATAACTCACCACAACCTCCTTTATCTTTGGCGCCTCACTGTATTACTATCTTAATACAATAAAACAGATCGCGTCAAGCTGATTATTTATTTTTGATGATAAATTTTTGTTAACTGAATTACACACTGATTTCGTGTGCAAAATCCAGAATTTCGACATTAACTGCAAAACTACACACCGTTATCAGGCACACAGTTCAAAAATTCGATATTAACTGAAAAACTGCACATAGGTTTAGGAGCGTAAAGTCCAGAAAATCGACATTAACTGCAAAACTGCACACCGGTATCAGGCGCACAGTTCAAAAATTTGATATTAACTGAAAAATTGCACACGGGTTTAGGAGTGTAAAGTCCAGAAATTCGATATTAACTGAAAAATTACACACCGGTATCAGGCGCACAGTTCAAAAATTTGATATTAACTGAAAAATTGCACACGGGTTTAGGAGCGTAAAGTCCAGAAAATCGATATTAACTGAAAAATTGCACAAGGGTTTTTGGTGCATAGTCCTGAATTCGATATTAATTGAAAAACTGTACATGGGTGCCGGGAGTTTGGAGAAATGGCGTAATAGAAAAAGCGGCCGTCTCTTTTTTGAGACAGCCGCCTCTTCTGCAGTAAAGATGTTTTATGTCGGTTTAACCCCCTTCTTTCACATAGGGGACGCCGAGTTTTGCCGGCACTTTAAAGTTCCGCCTACTGACTGTCAGGACAATCGTCAAAATGTAAGGCAACGCGATAAAGAATTCGTTCGGAAGGAACCCGGCACCACCTAGCGATTGCATGTAGATACTAATTGATTCTGCCAAACCGAACACGAGTGTACCGACGACCGCTCCAAAAGGATGCCAGTTGCCGAGAAAACATATGGCAAAAGCGATCCATCCGCGTCCACCTATGATGCCTGCTGTAAACATGCCTAGGAAACCAATAGAGTAGAATGCCCCAGCTACACCACCCATAAGTCCTGAGAAAAGAACAGTCATGTAACGAACAAAATTGACGCTGATGCCTGCGACATCTGAGGCGACGGGGTTCTCACCTGTTGAGCGAATGGCCAATCCTGTAGACGTACGAAAGAGCACAAAGTAAATGAGCGGTATGATCGCATACATGATGTATGTCAAAATATTCTGGTTAAAAAACACCTCACCCAAGATGGGAATGTCGCTCAGGAGCGGTATGGCCAACTGCGGCAATCGCTCAATCTTGAGAGGGCTCGTCGGTATACCGAACAAGACACGTTGAAAATACGTACAAAGGCCTGCGACGAGTATATTCAGTGCTGTGCCCGTCACTACTTGATGCTGACGCATGGTAACAGTAACGAAAGCGTAGACAGCAGCTACAACCACACCGAGACCCATCGCCAACAAAATCCCGTATAGAGCACTTCCCCACAGATAAGTGCCTACGAAACCGCCCCAGGCCCCAATTAAGAAAATACCTTCAATCGCCGTGACCATCATACCGGAACGTTCAGCGACAACCTCTGAGAGCGATCCATACAGAAGAGGCGTACTCATCGTCAAAGCACGCGCTAAAATTCCAACTACTACGCTCATCTTAGGCCTCCTCTCTTTTCAGTCTCTTCTTATCTCGACGAATACCTATTATCGCTCGCACGTAATAGGCGGTAATTACGAAAAGCATCACACTGCCTTGAATAATCGAAACGATGCTCGGAGGAACATTGATTCCCGGCATCCTCCCCATCATCGTTCCGATCACTGAAATCGCTCCAAAAAGAATGGAAGCAAAAATGATGCCGATCGGATTGGCATTGGCAAGGATAGCGATACCGATCCCTGCTGATCCGATGTCGGGATTAAAATCTTGTATCAACATGCGCTGAACGCCGTTAACTTCCGTAAAACCTGCTGCGCCGGCAAGTGCTCCGCTAATCAGGAAAGCAATTACAAATATTTTTCGCGAATTGATACCAGCAAGTTCCACAGCTCGTGCATTACTCCCGATGGCTCGAATTCGAAATCCCATCGGTGTCTTATACAGAAAGACCCAAATGAGAATCGCCGTAACAACAGCAATCACAAATCCTAGATGCAACCTCGTACCAGGCACAATTCTTGGAATCCAGGCTGCCTCACTGAGAGCATCTGTCTGCGGATACTCACCCTTTGTCTCCTTAAGTACTGTGCGCAAAAGATAATTCATGAAAGCGAGCGCCACATAGGTTGACATCATCGACGTTAAAAATTCGTTCGCATTGTAGCGTGCCTTCAAGAAACCGATCCCTGCTCCCATGAGCCCTCCGGCAACGAGAGTTGACGCCAAAACGACAACTAACAGAATAGGTGTCGGTATTTTGCCATCTAACAACAAGGATACCGAGACAGCAGCCACGGCTCCCAGATAAAACTGTCCTTGAGCTCCAATGTTGAACAAGTTAGCCTTGTAGGTAAAGGCAAATGCAAGCGCTGTAAAAATAAAAGGTGTTGCCTTCAAGAATACTTCAGCCGCCATATAACGGTCGGTAAAAAGCGTTGTAAGCGCGCTGGAAAAAACTTGAATGGGATTGATGTCCAATAATAAGAGTAATAGTCCGCTCAACACAAGACCGGCAACAATCGCCACAAAATTCGTGATGATCAGGTCGCGTGTTGAGGCGCCAATGCGTTTACCCATAATTACACTACCTCCGCTCTAATCTCTTCATCAGCAACGTGAGCCAGATCATCAGGAACAATACCAGCCATGAGAAGTCCAATGCGTTCTGTATTCAATTCTCTCGGCAAAAAGATACCCATGAATCGCCCCTTATACATGACCGCGATACGGTCTGACAGAGCAAAAATCTCTGACAATTCCGTAGAAATCAATAAAACAGGAAGTCCTTCAGCACGAGCCTGTAAAACGGTCGTATGAATATTGTTGATCGCACCTAGATCTAGGCCGCGTGTCGGCTGGTTTAAGATAAGCAGCTTCTTCGCTAGGCGCATTTCTCTTGCCAAGATCAACTTTTGCTGATTGCCCCCCGAAAGATTGCCTGCCGGAACGTCAGGTCCTGGAGCACGTATATCAAAATCTTCAATCGATTCTAACGTTTTCTGCCTGAGATTGTTGGCGTCAATCAAGCCGTGGCGATTCCAATCGTCATGAGTAGAGAATTTCAGGTAAATGTTCTCTGCCAAACTCATCGACCCAATCATGGCGTCGCGATGCCGATCAACGGGCACATAACCTATTCCTTGGTCGATATGCTCACGCAAAGATAATTCTGATAGATCGACGCCGTCAAGTACAATTGACCCGCTATCAAAAGCACGAATACCGCAGATCGTCTCGCAGAGCTCTTCCTGTCCGTTACCGCTGACACCTGCGATTCCTAATACCTCGCCTGGTCGAAGATGGAAGTCGATGTCATCGAGAAGTTTAACTTTTCCACGAGAAAGAGACAAATTCTCAACGATCAGTCCCAATTGCCCATGATCCCTACCCTCAAAATCAACTTTCTCGGGCGCGACAATATCTCGGCCGATCATCAGCCTTGACAGTTCGGCCTCGTTCGTGTCTTCCTTTCGCAAATCGCCGGATATCCGCCCGTCGCGCATAACAATGATCCGATCAGCGATTTCCATCACTTCTTTCATCTTATGTGTGATGAAAACAACAGCATGTCCATCTGCGACAAACTGACGCACGAATTCCATAAGCTGATCTGCCTCTTGAGGCGTCAGCACAGCCGTCGGCTCGTCCATAATCAGCAATGTCGTCTGCTTGAAAAGTGCTTTGATAATTTCGACCTTTTGTTGAACGCCGACATCGAGATCGCCTACAAGAGCATCAGCATCGACATCAAAACCGTAGCGCGATGCCAAACTCTCAACTTGTTCTTTAGCTTTTGCATACGGGATAATGCCACGCATCGCACCGAGAATGACGTTTTCTGTCACCGTATGAGCAAAGACTAAAGAAAAATGCTGTTGGATCATCCCGATCCCGAATCTCATGGCGTCTTTCGGATTTGCTATTCTCTCTTCTTTCCCATCGAAAAGAATACTTCCTTCATCTGCCTGATAAAGACCATAGAGAATTTTCATGATCGTACTCTTGCCGGCACCGTTCTCTCCGAGAAGCGCAAGAACCTCTCCTTTGCGAATGGTAAAATTGACATCTTTATTCGCTACAACTCTGGCAAAGTACTTTGACACATTGCGGATCTCAATCTCCGACCAGTTACCCTTCACCTCTTCTCTCACTTCATCACCTCCAAAACGAAAACTGATCATGGATCAATCTGGAATGCATTGTATTGAGAAAAATGGAGGCGTATCCGGACTGACATCCGAACGACCGCCCCCATCACCACGATTCTTGCCTGTTCGCCAAAGAAATCTTAGGCGAACCGCTTACAGAGAACTATTTATCAAAATATTTTGATAGATCAGTCTTCCCTGCCTTATAGTCTTCGATGGCAGCCTCGACAGCCGCTTTGACCTCATCTGAGATATCAGGACCGTAGACAGGTTTAAAGATTCCTTCTTTGATGCCGGCCTCGTGAACTTTGTTTCCAGACAGCGTACCCTTAACGTACTGATCAACAGCCCATACATAGAATGTTTCAAAGTCGAAGATAACGGATGCAACAACTGTTTCAGGGGCAACAGAGTTCTGATCACTCGAGAAACCGATAAATTTCGCTCCCTTTTCTTTGGCTGCTTCGATCGATCCGAGACCAACCTCATTGGCGTAGACAAACAGCGTGTCAGCTCCATTATCGATCATCTGGGCACCCATTTGTTTGCCAAGCGCTACATCATCCCAGCTATTCGCGTAAGCGCGTGTCGCTTTGGCGTCTGCAAGGCCACGCTCCTTTGCGATTGCGACAGCATGCTTCTCATAAACAGAAAGAAGTTTTTCCATTGGCTCATTCGGGAATCCACCGATCGTGGCGAAATTACCATTTTCAGACACATTGCCCGCGATCACGGAAGCGAGATAACTAGCTTCGTATTCTTTAGGGAAAATAGGTGCCACGTTATCGCCATCGGCTTTCGAACCATTGACGACACAAAACGTCGTATCGGGATAATTCGGTGCAACAGCAGCTGCCGGCTCATCGAACTGCGTTCCTGCAGCCATAACTAAGTCGTATTTTCTTTCGGCATACTCACGAAATGTTGACTCGTAGTCGGATGACTTTACATTCTCGACGTATTCGATTTTTGTTCCGAGCTGATCGTTACACGCAACGAGTCCCGCGTAGTTTGTCGCATTCCAGCTCTGGTCATTGATCGGTCCAGGCAGAATGAGCACGATCTTGTAATCACCGGCCGCTTTAGCTCCGTCTGGGGCGCTGCTATCAGGTTGTGTCCCTGTGCCAGCTGATTCCTCTGATTTCTTACATGCGACAATTCCCAATCCCAGGACCAAGACGAGAATAAGCGATAGTAGGCGAATCATTCTTTTTTTCATAACATGTCCTCCTTATGCAAATGGTACAACCTTGCTATCATTAATATTAGATTTTCCATTTAAGCTTGCACAATGACCGCTCTTATCTTTTGAGGACAATTATTATCTTTTTTGATCATACTCAACATAAACTGCTGAGTGAGAGATGTTATTCTTGGTTGTTTTTGTTGCGAAAATCTTGTGGAGATAGCCCGTATTCACGGTTGAACGCACGGCTAAAGGAGCGACGACTGTTGTAGCCTGCTTTTTGTGCTATGACCTCCACTGAATAGCTTGGATCTTGAAGAAGGTTTTTCGCTTTTTCTAAACGAAGTCTTGTCAAATATTCCATCGGTGATGAGTTAGTAAGTTCTTTAAATCGACGACAAAGATAATTCGGCGTCACAAAACCGATATCTGCTAGATGCGATAGCCGGATATCTCGATCTAAGTTATGCTCCATAAAAGAGATCACATTCCTGATCATCAAATCTTCTGGTAAGGGAGACTCCATATGCTCAGAGGCTAAGTCATCTAAAACGCGTGTCAGCTTGATTAAGTCGGTCGGTTTTGTCAAGTATTGTCGTACGCCAAGCTCCAACGCTTTTTGCGCGTAGCCAAATTCACCGTATCCGCTAATGATGATGATATCTAGATCGGGATAATTTGTCCTTAAACGTTCGATAAGCTCAAGCCCCGATAAGCCGGGCATCCTGATATCGGTAAGCAAGACGTCGACAGGTTGGTTAGAAAGATACTCATACGCAGCAGACGCTGTCCCAAATGACGCAACTTCTTCGCAATCTTTCCTATTTGTCAGAAAAGCTGCTAACCCTTGGCGGATTTTCGGCTCGTCATCGACAACAACATATCGCATAACACAACCTCATGATTCGCTTTGTCCTATCAGCAAAAGTTTATCCTTATTCAACATTTTACCATCACGCTCTTCAGTAAAGAGGGGGACTCTTACGGTAACAGAACAACCTTTATTGTCGGCGGATACAATCGAAATACCATATGGGTCGCCAAATTGGAGACGCAACCTGCGATGAACATTCCGCAAACCGAGATGGCTGGAAAAGCGATCATCCTCAATCATCTCTTTCACTTGAGCCAATCTCTCCTCACTCATCCCCTTGCCATCGTCACGCACCTCAATCGCCAGCAGATCGTTCTCTTGTCTGGCAACTACATCAACGGTAACAACCGACGAATCATCTGCTCCGTGCGCTATAGCATTTTCAATGAGAGGCTGAAGGATAAGCCGAGGAACGAGACAAGCGTGCAAGTCGTGAGGCAATCGCACGCTGTACAATAGGCGATCGTCAAGACGGTATTTCTGGATATTTAAGTAGTGCTCCGCATATTCTACTTCATTCACAAGAGGTACGAGACGTTTATCGCGATCAATAGAATATCTAAATATTTTGCCCAAAGACACGATGACTTGCGCAATTTCAAATTGATTCTCTTTTATCAACATCCACTGAATGCTATCAAGCGTGTTATAAAGAAAATGCGGATTAATTTGCGCTTCAAGCGCCATGATTTCGGCTTCTCTTTGTGCCAAAGACACACGCAAGACCTGGTTGATCAACTGATCAATCTCATCGGCCATGAAGTTGAACGATTGCATCAACTGACCCATTTCGTCGCTCCCTTTCGGGTTAAGCCTGACAGAATAATCTCCTTGTTCAAAACTCTTCATCGCCCTCGACAACGATTTTACAGGTCGCGTGATCGTCCAAGATAAGATAACGACACTGAATGAAGCAAGTAAGCTCGATACAAGAACAAATTGAACAATCAACTCGATCAACTCTTGACTGCTCGGGAACGTGCTCATGACTTCTTGCGCTGAAAAGACAGACCATCCAGTTAAACCATCATACTGTCCCTGCACATAAAAATCGGCGTGCGGTGTACTGACTGTAAAACGTCTCTCTCCATGCGTGTATTCCTCGACGATCTTGCCTAACGTCTCGTCATCAAAGCGGCGGTTGGCCGCCATTAATTGCATATTCTGATCGAAAATCATTCGGTACTGGTACGCCAGTGAAGCGCGATTACTGAACAGAAGATTGTCGAATTCCTGCGCTTTTAGTTCTAGAACGAGCAGTGCGTCTAGGGGGCCATCGGGTGATTCGCGAATGCCTTGAACGGCACGAATAACATTCTCTTGGCGCCCTGTTGAAGTTTCATTGATCAAGTGAAGTGGGGCTTGCGCTCCTTGCCATACTGTATTACTTTGTGCATTTTCTGCGCTCGACCATAAAACAGAATAATCTGTTGCCGAAATAGCAACCGACTCATCTTCTGTCGGAACATAAAGCGCCCTATTCTTGACGACGTAGACGGCATGAACAAATCCTAACGCATTTTCCATCGCCTCATAATATTCTTTAAGCTCAGGAGAGGCTCTTGCTGGCAACTGCTTAGCATAACTCTGCATCAGTTCTGATCCTGCTGCTTGTTGCATTTGCCGCGTCAAAGATCCTACACGCCCATCGATATTCATGATGATTAAATTCGTAATTTCGGCCAAAGTTTTCCTTTGATCGCGTCGAACGATCTTCCGTGCCGAATGAAAGGAGTAAAAGCCGACAGAAACTGCTGATAGAATCAAGGTGATCACAAAAACAAGTGCCAACTTCATGCGAAAACTAAGTTTTAGGAACAGTCCTCTCATATTCACGACTTTCCAGCAATGCACCTTTAAGTTCGTTATAAAACAAATTATATTAATTAGGTCTGTCTAACATCAACACTGCTATTAGATATTATACTAGATGAGATCTTGATTCATGACCTTCATTGCACTCATGACTTTTCAGGATAGTCGCCATCAAGTATATGCTAAAATATTTTTAACAGTCATTGCCGTCAAGGGGTCTGTTTAACTAGAGCAAACGATGCCCCTAGTGCAACACACGTGACGGCACGTCTTATCCTTTGCCATGAGAGTGAGTTTATGGGTTTACTGAATGATAAAATCAAAGAAGTCTTTCAGTCGCTTGCACCTGTTACAATCTTTGTCCTCATCTTGCACTTCACGATTGCGCCGCTCACATCACTTCAATTCGGACAATTTCTTGTCGGAGCTTTCCTTCTGTTGCTAGGACTTTCAATTTTTCTCGTCGGCGTCGATCTCGGCGCAACACCGATTGGAATACACAGCGGGCACGCGATTGTCCGATCGGGCAAGATGATCATCCTGCTTATCGGTGGAGTCATACTAGGCTTTCTCATCTCAATCGCTGAGCCCGACTTACACATATTGTCAACACAGATCGAACAGTTAACAAGCGGCAGTCTTACGAAGTGGACGATGGTGATCGTCGTCTCTCTCGGCGTCGGACTTCTCGTAATGGTCGGTTTTTGGCGAATTATCAAGCAGATCAGAATCCGTTATGTCCTCTGGTTTGTCTACGGTATCATCTTTATCCTAGCCTGTTTCAGCCCATTGATCTTCCACGATTTTGCCTTTGACGCATCGGGAGCGACGACAGGAGCGATCACGACACCATTCATTCTTGCACTGGCTGCCGGTGTCGCCAAACTGACAACGTCAAAGCATGAAGACGCGCGCGATCAGTTCGGGCTTGTCGGATTCGCCTCTGCAGGAGCCATTGTCGCCGTCCTCGCTATGGGAGCAATTCAGCATTCCAGTGCTATCGGCGCACCACCTGAATCTACTACCCCTACTTACTCAAGTCTGTTTGAGTCCTTTCGACTCGTCACTCCTGCATCATTGAGAGATTCTCTTCTCAGTGTCGCTCCGCTCGTCATAGTCTTTTTCTTGTTACAGATCAGTGTTATCAAGATCCGAAAGCGTGATACCGTGCGCATCTATTTAGGCATGCTCTTTTGTTACATTGGGCTGACTATTTTCATGATAGGTGTCATGGGCGGTTTTATGTCGACAGGACACATTATAGGTGCAAAGCTGGTCGCCCTTGACAAACGCTGGGTGACCACAATGGCGGGCTTTTTTCTTGGGATGGTAACCGTCATCGCGGAACCTGCAGTGCACGTCTTAACACAGTCAATTGAAGAAGTGACGGAAGGTGTCATCCTGCGAAAAGTCGTCCTCACTTTCTTATCGATAGGAGTCGCCTTCGCCGTCATGCTGGCCGTTATACGCATTTATACGCCTAGACTTCACCTTTGGCATATTCTGCTCCCCGGCTATACTCTCGTCATGATCATGAGTTATTTTACTCCCGATATCTTTATTGGGATCGCCTTCGATGCAGGAGGTGTCGCTTCAGGACCTATGACGGCAACATTCATCCTCGCCTTTACACAAGGAATTGCGGCGGGCGTTCCAGGTGCTGATCCACTGCTCGACGGTTTCGGCGTTATCGCTTTAGTCGCTATGGCCCCTCTAATCACACTTCAATTGCTCGGGTTAATCTCTGTCATTCAGGCAAAAAAACAAAAGAAAAAGCAACTTGCATCGCGCGTGAGCCTTGATGTTGAATACCTCCATACAATCGATACGCTCGACTCAGATGATGAGATCACTGACACCGAGCGCTTTGATTTCGTTCGCTCTTTAGGACATGAAGAGGTACTCACCTCTTTCGAAATCGACGCGCGTAAGAGTGTCGGCACCGTAGACTCTATACTTGATGCAGATGACAATGTACAATCTGAGATAATAAATGATTCAGAGTCAGCGGCAACCGGTACAACTGACCTTGATTAGTTTTTTAATTAAGCAAAAGTAGAGAACAGAAGCAACAAAAAGAACTTGTGTGGACTAGCTATGAGGAGTCACGTTATGGGCAAGAATGAGCAAATGGCCAAGACAGACAATCACAACAAAAAAATACGTGAGATGTACTCACTTCTCATCATGATTTCCACGCCAAAGAAAGTAGAGGAAATGGCAAACTATGCCCTTGCGAATGGAGCAGACGGTGCCTTCTTCAGCTATGCGCGAGGTACGATCCCGAATAGCATCCTCTCCCTGCTTGGACTTGCAGGCATTAAGCGCGAAATTGCTGTACTCTCCGTACCAAAGAGTATTGCCTCTCCGCTTCTCGGCGACCTTAATCAGCGATTCAACCTTGCTGAAAAATTAGGTGGCATCGCCTATCTTGTCAGCTTGGAACAAACAAAGGCACCGATTGACAACGATCTGGAACGTACACACTCAGTGATCGCTACGATCGTTAACGAGGGCGAGGGTGAAGATGTCGTCGAATATGTACGCCGCCGCTTTCATGTCGGGGCAACGATTCTCTACGCATCAGGTTCGGCAGATCACAGCAAAAAAATATTCAACTTCGAAATTGTCCCGAAAAAAGAGATCGTGCTGATGGTCTCAAAGAAAAACTTTTGTGAAGCGATTTTCCGGACGATTCACGATTCGCTACGCACCGAATTGCCTGGTCGCGGTATCATCTTTGCGACAGACCTTGACGAGGTAGCTGGAATTTTTGAAAAAGACCGCAGGTCAGATAAAACATTCATAGAGACAGAGAACGTCCAATCGACTGGAAGCATCATCCACAACGCAGAGAGCGAAACACTACCATCGGCTGATTCCAACAAACTATCCAAAACGGGCATACGAGATGTTCCTCACCAGATTGCCGTCTTAGTGCTCGTCGACCGCGGTCATACGGGAGCAATAATCCGTTTGGCAGAAGCGGTCGGCAGTCGTGGTGCCACCATTATGCGAGGCCGTTTTAAGGAACAAGAAAGCCGCGGTTTTCTAAGTCACACCGGCGATATCGGTAAAGAAGCTATCATCATGATCGCCTCGAAAGAGACGGCGCTTGACATTCTGCGCCAGATCCACCAATACACAGCTACACACCCTGAGCTGCATATTTTGCTGACTTGGATGCGTATCCACTCGTTCAGCAGATTTTCATATGGTGTGGAATGATCAAGTTTCGCAATTACATTTAGGAGGTAGGCGCAATAAAATATTGGAAGACGGCATTTGCAATCGCTTGCCCTATATCGGCACGTCCTTGCTCCGATGCGAGGATGGCACGATCTCCTTCATTTGAAAGGTAGCCCGGAACGAGAGATGCCGACACGTAATTTGTTAGGCGCAGCAAAGCGAGATCCTTTTCTTCTCCTGCATCGAGCCCATTCTCAGGTTTCAATGACGGCACCATTCGCGTGAGATTCGTCTTCAATAACTCTGCCAAACTGGCGCGACCAGCACTATTGATGTTTGTGTAATTAGGGTGAAAATCCTTTGGATCTTGCCCGACTGCGTACCCGTTATTCGTACTCGCGACATAGTCAGCCGACATGTAATAAGTGCTTGACCCTCGACGCGAACTGTCATCGTCACTGCCGAGCGAAAGATTAATCAAGATAATGTCGCTATATTGAGCCTCGATATCATACAAAATGCGAAGCTGGGGTGAAGTCCCAATCGTGCCGAAGAGTCCGCGCCCTCCCGAGGCAGGACTGTCTTGGTTGATACGGATGACATCGCCCATGAGAAGACGCAAGTTATCGACGACCGATGTCAAATATCCTGCCTGATCGGTTGCTTCGCGATATCGCATCAAGGCGACATCAGCCGCTATTGCAACGCGCGCAAAAAGAGAATATGCCTCATCTGTCGTCCGTGTCAGCACAACAGTCGCACCGAACCTCGTCAGAGCTTTTTCAGCCTCTGTTGCTATACTGAGAAGCAATACCTTTTCCATCAGGGCTTCCTCGCCTGAACCCCAGACGGCTCCCGTCATTTCACCTCCGTGTGAAGCGTCGAGAATAACGGTGACGCCCTTGAGCGGCTGAGCAGCGGCGGAACGTGTCTTGTACTCCTCTAAGTTCGCATCGTGAAGCTTTGGCACGGACAGAGTTGACGGCCATGTGCGCAAGGCATGAACGCCCGGCGGAAGTTTGTCGGGATCATTGTCAGTGATAGGTAGGTCAATTTTTTCGATGGCCGCTGTCTTGGACGGCAATTCAGTCGCTTCTGTGTCTTCTGTTTTATGCGCTTCGCTTGAAGACGGTTGGGGGGGCGGCTGTTCATCTGCCGGAAGGCTTTCCGCAGGTTGTCTATCACCCCTCTTAAAGCCATCGGGTAAACTCCCTGCGATTTGGAAACGTTTCGCGCCGCGCACCGGTTTTGGCAAAACACCCACGAACGAGAGTAAGAGAAGAATACTGCTAATGATAAGCAGAACTAAAACAATCCGTGCACTTCTCTTACCTGTCATGACTTAACCCCACTATAATAAGATAAACTCACACAATCGCTACGCACAAAAAACCTGCGCTAAGGCTACTCTTCGCCGAGCATGGAACAGACCGTCTCGATCACGTCACGAAGCTCATGAGCTAAGTCATTGATCTTCACCTGATCCACGCCCTCGATCATGACTCTGATAACAGGCTCTGTCCCTGATGGACGCACAACAATCCGCCCGTCAGACCCGAGGAATTTTTCGCTCTCTTCGATCGCTTCCTTGAGAGTACGATGGTTCATCGTGAGTTGTTTCAACTCATCCGGAACGTAGGCGTTGACAATAATCTGAGGGAGTGTCGTCATAATCTTTCTCATATCGCTAAGATGCACGCCTTTCCCTTCATTTCTTATTGCACCTAATAGGCGAATAGCAGTCAAAATACCATCTCCTGTCGTCGAATCTTTCAAAAGAATAATGTGACCGCTTTGCTCACCGCCTAGCACATATCCATCCGCCAACATACGTTCAAGGACGTACCGGTCACCAACTTGTGTCCTGATGAGCTCGTACCCTGCAGCACTTGCCATATGCTCAAGCCCCAAATTACTCATAATCGTAGCAACAATAACTTTGTTTGTGAACTCTCCGCGTCTATCTAGATCGCTGGCAAGTATAGCAAGCATGACATCTCCATTGCAAATATCACCGCGATCATCAACTGCAATAAGGCGATCTGCGTCACCGTCAAAGGCAAGCCCGATATCAGCGTTATGCTCACGCACGATAGCCGACAACTTCTCAACTTGCGTTGAACCGCATTCACGATTGATGTTGTATCCATCAGGGGAAACACCGATCGCGATCACTTGCGCACCCAAATCTTTAAAAAGCTTAGGTGCGATCGCATGACTGGCTCCGTTTGCACAATCGACAACGAGTTTCATGCCTGTCAAATCTAGTCCTGCAATTGATTGCAGGTGTTCTCTGTACTCCTCAGCACCCTGTTCGTAGCGAATAAGTCTGCCAATCTTCTCGCCTATAAGCCGCTCACGCTCGTCGAAAGCTGAATCATAGATGAGCGCCTCGATCGCATCCTCAGTCTCGTCAGGTAACTTCAAACCGCCCTCGGAGAAAAACTTAATACCATTATATTCAAAGGAATTATGAGATGCAGAAATCATAATACCGGCATCCGCTCTGTGTCTCCGTGTCAGCCAAGCAACACCAGGAGTCGGAATCACTCCGACATATAAGACATCTGCACCAGCACATGTAATCCCAGCTATAAGCGCAGATCCCAGCATGCCACAGGAGACACGCGTATCCTCGCCGACAATGATTGTCGGTTTGTGATGAGTCTTCTCAGTCAAAACGTGCGCACCTGCAAACCCTAAAGAATATGCTAATTCAGGAGTCAAATCGTGATTTGCAATGCCGCGCACCCCATCCGTTCCGAATAATCTCGACATGTATTATTCCCTTCTTTGTTTCAAAAAATACTCGTTAAAAACATTCTAAAATTTTTCATTCTCCCCACAGGAAGAAATTAATCAGTCGTCTCCGGTGTTTTTTCGTAAATATTCACTGCTACCGAATCAGGCAACAGCAATTCCGTCCTCGTGTAAAGCAATGTCTCCGTGTCAATGATGACTGGAAGACGCAGCAAACCTGAACGGTTGACTTCACTGACATCAATGTATGCGGCAATCTTGCCCGGCTCGATCCCTTCAAGCACCTTCTGTCTCCCACGAAGAATGACTTGTACGTTAATGACCGGGAAATTCTGTACACCGAAACCTCGCTTGTGAGCTGTTTCTAGTCCAAAGTGAGCGAGAGGCACAATGAATGTTCGCGTCGTCACGGGGTTGACACTGATTTGGACAAAAACCCACATAAAAAATGAGATGATAACAGCTAAAATCGCTAACCCGATGCGTTGTTTGCGCGTAAGCAATAAGCCAGCGCGCCTCCTCCGGAAGAGCTTTCGCTTCCTACCGGTCACTCGTTTTTTGATAGCCGAGTCCTTTTCAACAAAGGCGGAGTTGTATGCACGTTCCTCTCCATCTGACTCAGAGTCAGTCGGCATAGTCAGTTCTGGTTCCTGTTCACGTTCATACGATTCAGTCTTTTTGCCGTGTCGGAAAAGCTTCTTAAACCATCCCACAATAGGGCGTCGCTCATCATCTTCAACAACACCAAGCAGTCGGCGCAGATGTATTCGAAGAGAGTCTGCGTTATCGAGAACATAAAGGACACCATCAATTGCAATGCTAATCGTCCCTCGCTCCTCTGATACAACGACAGCAATTGCGTCACCCATCTCACTTGCCCCAACAGCTGCGCGATGCCTCAAACCAAAATCGCGCCTCAGATGATAATTGTCAGAGAGAGCAATATGAACACGAGCAGCCGCAATACGCCCTTCTCGAATAACGACCGCGCCGTCATGAAGCGGTGATCCTACATAGAAAATTTGGTGGAGGAGTGACGAGGAAACGATTGCATCGACACGGACAGCGTTTTCTTGTTCATAGAGTTCACCTAGTCTCGTGCCACGCTCAATAACAATAAGTGCACCCGTTTTCGAATTGGCCATTGACTCACAGGCGTTGACAATATCCTCAATCATTCGACGAACGGCAGGATCAGCTGAGAACCCATTCCCTACCCCGTACATCAATCGATTGCGCCCGACAGTCTCCAAGGTTCGCCTCAGCTCAGGTTGAAAGATGACAATAATGGCAATTGCCAAAATGGAAATGGTGCGATTTAGCATGAATCCGATCGTGTTTAGCCCTACTGCACTTGACACAAGCGCAAATGCCACGATGAGTATAATACCTCGGAGCAGCTGCCAAGCACGAGAATCTCTGAGAAGAAGCAAAATAAAATAAACGACCAATGCCGTGATCGCGATGTCAAAAAGAGCGATAGCAACATCAAGCGGACCTCCGAGAAACAACAGTCCGTCCGACAAGCTGGAACGCAATTCTTTAAAAAAAGCACCAATTTTTGAAAACAGGTTAGATGCCAAAATCAAAAGCTGGATCTCCTCCGTGATATGACACATTTTTTTTATTTTAGCATATCATCACACAACAGCGATACGCACCACCACGTCCCGCTGCATAAGAGATTAGCCAAATGCCCGATTATACTGTACGAGCCTCATCTTTCACCGTTCAAATTACCTTGTCATTCAGCTTGTAAAAAGATATACAATTATAGCCAATCACACCGTAGCAGTTCTGCGTAACTGTGATATTATTGAAAAGATTGCAATTGGGCGCAACAGTAAGCACCATGATGTGAGTCACAAGGCGCTCATTCGTCGCATGCGACACATAAGGAGGCAATCCTGCTTTTTGGGTAACAGTATGTCAACAGTCACTAAAACTCGTTTTGCACCTAGCCCGACAGGCTTCATGCACATCGGCAACTTGCGCTCTGCCCTGTACGAGTACTTAATCGCGCGTTCTGAGGGAGGGAAATTTCTCCTGCGCATCGAAGATACCGATCGTGAGCGATATGTTGAAGGAGCCGTTGAGGCCATCTATCGCACGCTCGATATGTGTGGACTCCGTCACGACGAAGGGCCCGATATTGGCGGGCCAAATGGTCCTTACGTTCAAAGTGAACGCCTCCACCTGTACACTGAATACGCCGACAAACTAGTGGCGTCCGGCCATGCGTACCCTTGTTTTTGTTCAGAGGAACGTCTAGCTGTTATACGAGAAAACGAGGAGACTGAATATATCGGTTATGATCGCCACTGCCGTGATCTCGACCCTGCCTTTGTTGCTCAACGCATCGCTTCTGGAGAACCGTACGTCGTACGTCAAAAAATGCCGCTTGAAGGTGAGACAACATTTACTGACGTCGTCTATGGCACCATCACCGTCATGAATCAAGAACTCGAGGATCAGATCCTTATCAAGTCGGACGGCTATCCGACCTATAATTTTGCCAACGTCGTCGATGATCATTTGATGGAGATTACTCACGTCGTCAGAGGTTCGGAGTATCTTTCATCGACACCGAAATACTGTATCCTTTATGACGCATTTGGATGGGATATCCCTAAGTTTGTCCATTTGCCGCTGATCATCGGTGAAGACGGGAAAAAGCTCTCAAAACGTCATGGCTCAACGGGTTTTGAAGAACTCGTAGCAGATGGTTATCTCCCCGAGGCGATCATCAACATGATTGCTTTCCTCGGGTGGGCTCCTAGCGAAGAGACGCGGGAAATTTTCTCCCTCGCAGAACTAGAGACGATTTTTTCAGCTAAGGGAATCAACAAAGCTCCGGCTGTTTTCGCTTACGACAAGCTCAACTGGATGAACGAACAGTATATCCGCAGGTTGCCATCTGATCGCTGGCGCACCATGGTCAAGGATATTGCAGATCCTTTATTCAATGAGCAACCATACAGTGTCGATATGCTCGCCCGCGTTCTACGGGAGCGCGTCACGAAGCTCAGCGATATCCCTGAGATGATTCACTTTCTGACAGAGCGGCTCCCTTACACGCGCGAACTCTTTTACAACAAACGTGCCAAACTCGACGCCGATGTCGCATCTAATATCTTGAATGAACTGTATCCCAAACTTGAAGCCGTCACGGTCTGGGATGAAGCCTCTCTTTCCGCCTTGCTCGGGCAGGTGTGTGAAGAGACTGGACGGAAGAAAGGTCAGGTCATGGGGGCGCTACGTGTCGCCCTCGCAGCACAACGGGTGACTCCCGGCGGCGCGACGGAGACGGCCATGATACTCGGACGTGAAGAGGCTCTTGAAAGGCTCAGTGCGGCGATCAAATTTCTGGACGGGTAAAAAACGACACGGACAAGCAAACGATCACCTCATGCGACGATCTTCGATCACATCACATACAATTCACATGAACAACACATCTGCTATGAGAGGATTTTAAGATGCATAATAATATTTCTGACGTGAAACGTCTTCCCGGTATCGTGACTGGCGTCACGCCGAGAGAAGAAACAGAGACTGGAAACGAAATCTCACATTTCATTCTCGATGAGATCACTAAGGACGTGGGCCCAGGCGGACGCATGGAGGGTCTGACGGTCCACACACGATTCCCTCCCGAGCCGAACGGCTATCTCCATATCGGACACGCCAAGGCCATCGTCATTGACTTCGGCACGGCGGAGATCTTCAACGGCCTTTGCAACGTGCGCATGGATGATACAAACCCCGAGAAGGAAGATGTCGAGTATGTCGAAGCCATCAAAGAGGATGTCCACTGGCTCGGTTACGACTGGGGCGACCGCTTTTACTACGCATCTGACTATTTCGAAGAGGTGTACCAGCAAGCAGAGGAACTCATTGAGAAAGATCTCGCTTTCGTCTGTGAGCAGACGCCCGAAGAGATGCGGATCGCGCGCGGCACGCTGACAACACCTGGAACGGAAAGTCCTTGGCGCTATCGTCCCAAAGAAGAGAGTTTGGACTTGTTTAGGCGAATGCGAGCAGGCGAATTCCCCGACGGCACGTATACTCTGCGCGCCAAAATCGACATGACCTCAGGCAACATCAATTTACGCGACCCTGTCCTCTATCGTATCCAACACGCGACACACGACCGGACAGGCGACGACTGGTGCATTTACCCGATGTACGATTTTGCGCACCCGATCGGGGACGCTATCGAATGCATCACGCATTCGCTTTGCTCACTCGAATTTGAGGATCACCGCCCGCTTTACGACTGGGTGATCGGGAACTGCTCTGTCCCCAGCAAACCGAGACAGATCGAATTTGCACGGCTCAACATCAACTACACCGTCATGAGTAAGCGGAAACTGCGTCAGCTCGTTGAAGAAGGACTCGTCGACGGTTGGGATGATCCGCGATTGCCGACCTTATCAGGCCTACGCCGCCGCGGTTATACGCCTCGAGCCATTCGCGACTTCTGCGAACGGAATGGTGTCTCAAAAGTGGACAGTATGGTGGACATTAAATTCCTCGAACACTGTCTGAGAGAAGATTTGAATAACCGTGCCCCTCGGGCAATGGCTGTCCTCGACCCCATTAAACTGACGATCACGAATTATCCTGAAGGTAAGTCGGAAATATTCCTCGTCGATAGCATGCCGAACAATCCTGAAGCCGGCAAACACGAAGTGACCTTCTCGCGCCATCTCTTGATCGAGCGCGATGATTTCATGATTGATCCGCCAAAAAAATACTATCGATTCTTCCCGGGCAACAAGGTTCGTCTGAGAGGGAGCTACATCGTCGAATGTACGGGGTACAACACGGACGAATCCGGCGAGATTATTGAAGTACTCGCTGAATACGATCCTGAGACGAGCGGCGGTTCCGCCCGCGAAGGGGAACGCATAAGAGGCACGATCCATTGGCTCGATGAGATGACGGCTGTAAAAGCTGAGGTGCGCCTGTACGACAACCTCTTTACTGTTGAGAATCCTGACGCGAGCGAACTTGACTACCACGAGCTTCTTAATCCTGATTCACTCACTGTCATTGAGAACGCCTATGTCGAGCCTTGGCTCAAGGAAGACCGCTCACACATCGGCTACCAATTCATGAGAACAGGTTATTTTATTCATGACTGCCATGACACAACCGATGAAAAACTTGTTTTCAACCGATCGGTCGCCCTGAGAGATTCCTATAATCCTGACAAGTAATCACGGCGATTTTTCAAGAATTGTGAAAGGGGCTGCATAACTATATGAAGGCAGCCCCTTTAAGAATTTATACCACAGACCGACAGAATGATCGTCACACCATTCTTTTTGAAGCTACGGTAGTGTCATCACTGCTAGAATTAATGCCTCTTAATCTTTTTTGCTGTCGTCTTTTCAAACTCTTCATCGCGTAAAACAACAGAACGAACGGCTTTATAAGGTACGAGCTTACTGTTGGCTTCTCGCACCTGCGCTTCCACCTTCGCCTTGACGCGATCATCGGTCAGAGATAGGCCTTTAAGTTCAGGGTCTTCATCGACCGCCTCGCGATCAGGGAATATTTCCGCTTGAACGATAACATCGCCATCTCTACCCTCCACACCAGATACAACGACTTCAGCGATAAGCGGTTGCTGTTGGAGTAAAAATTCGATCTCTTCGGGGAAAACATTCTTGCCGTTCTTCGTAACGATTTTGTACTTCTTTCGCCCCGTGATGATCACAAACGACTGATCATCGAGGTAACCGAGATCACCTGTGTGATAGAAGCCGTCTTCATCGATCGCTTCGCGCGTCGCTTCTTCGTTATTGTAGTAGCCAATCATCACGTTGTCGCCTCGACCAATAATCTCACCGATACCATTTTCATCAGGCTCGTGAATCCTGACTTCGACATCAGGCAAAGGCAAGCCGGCAGCATTGTTGTTGTAATGTTTTCCGCGATTCAGTGCAAGAATAGGAGCACATTCTGTCAAACCGTAGCCCTGTATACAGTGAATGCCTAGATCCTGCATGTTCTCAAGAAGTTTTCCATCGATGGACGCTCCTCCCGCAATCAATAGGCGCAAATTGCCGCCAAAATTTTCATGGACGGCACTGAAGACTCTTTTCCTCAAATCAATGCCTACTTTGCGGAGAGCTTTCGTCAGTTTAAGCCCAAAATTAAATTTTTTCAGCATCTTCGGATCGGCTTTTACTTTTCTCATGATACCGCGGTGAAAGGCTTCCAGCATGAGCGGCACAAGCAGGATGATACTCGGCTTTGCCTCTTGTACGTTTTGCAGAATGTAGCGAAGCCCCTCACTCACCGCGACGCAACTGCCCCTGTATAGCTGACAGAGATAGCCACACGTGCATTCATATGTGTGATGGAGCGGTAAAACCGAGAGGAAAACATCGTACTCATCGATGTAGACCATTGAGCACATTGCCATAAGATTTTTGCAGACATTCTTGTGGCTCAGCATGACAGCCTTTGGTCGCGCTGTCGTTCCCGACGTAAAGAGAAGGATCTGCATCGCTTCTGCATCGATAGGTAGTGTATCGTATGAAAGGTCGCCCTCTTCTCGTTGTTTCTCCCCTTCCTGCAAAACATCCCAAAAATATAGGTCAGATTCATCTTCACTTGGAAGATCAAAATTGAGATAGTATTCAACATCCGAGATCTGGTCGCGAATTTCGTCAACTACTTTTTTCTTGTGGTTTGAATAGAGCAAAACATCGACCTCAGCACTCTGGATAAGATTAGCAATCTCGTTAGCAGGCTGCTCTTTGTCAAGAGGAACCACAACCGCAAGGCCATTGACGATGGCAAGATAGGAGACATACCATTCATAACGTGTCTCGCCAAGAATCGCCACACGGCTGTTTTCCTTGATCACGCTATTCTTCAGGCCAGTCCCAAACGCGCGAACATCGGCTATAAATTGGCGAAAGGTGACGCCTACGTAGGGTCGCTTTCGGTCGATCTTTAGATTCTTCGCTTCTTCACTCCGAGGAGCGACCTGACGTGTCGCAATCGGATCTTTAAGGAGATATGCGTTGCGTTCTCCATACAACTTCTCACTTTGCTGTATCATGTCACGCAGATCTTTGATCTCGCGAACATCATACAGAGGGTACTTGAAAATTCCGTGGCTCATATAAATCCTCATTCATTAAAAAAATTTAACTAATCAGTATTCTATTCGTTAAATGCCCGTTCGTCAACACCATTTATCTTACCAGAATGCCAATCACTGGAATTTGGCTTGCTTGTGAGAATGCTTGACTGAAAAAAGAAAAGAAGTATGATTAAATTAATATAGAAAAATCACAAAACAATGGACTGAAATGCAGACGGCGTCATGAAAAATAACAAGAAGAAAAATAAAATGAGCATCGGTCGATTTGCTAAGTTGAGTGGCATGACCATCAAACAGTTGCGCTATCTTGATGAGAAAGGATTGCTTAAACCTAAATTACGCGATGCAAACAACCGTTATCGTTATTACAGTCACGATCAATTAGATCGATTGGTCTTGATAAAATCGATGCGGGATTTAGGAGTTCCCTTTGCCGAAATCGTTCGTTTATTTGAGTCGAACTCCTTAGAGACGTGCCTTAATATTTTGCAGCAACAAGCGGATGCCATCAATCATCAAATGCAGGAAGCCATGCTTACTTACAAACAATGCATGTCCTATATATTGCAAATCATGCTCTACCAAGGACTGCTCAGTAGCCATCAATATAGGAAAAACAGCTGGGAAAGCACCATCTCCATTGTCGAAGTACCTCTGCAATCTGTCATCTTCACTCGTCACGTTTCTAACATATTTGCCGACAATCTCTTTCTAGAAAGATATTTTGAATTGAAAGGAATTTGCCACAAAGCTAATCTGCTCATAACTGAAAGTCTTCATGCCATTTTTCATGACGGCTACATGAGTCAATTCGAAAGCAGGAAAGGGGATCTTGAAACGTTTTTCCCCATTCACTCGCCTATTCCAGACAACGTTCCATCACGCCAGTACGGTGGCTATCAAGGTGTCCAATGCATGCACATTGGCCACTACAAACATCTTCGAGAGAAATATTTGCACTTAGAACAATGGGCGGCTTCACGTGCTGTCAAGATCAAGCCCTGGTCGATAGAGATTTATTTATTAGGCCCTGATATTACGCCGGATCCAGACTGTTACGTTACACAAATCATTATTCCAATCGAAAACGACTAATACTATCGGCACTCCCACCAATGCTCAAATAAACTCGGTCACGTGGGAGACTTTTTTTGTCATTTTATTTTAAATAATTGTAATTTCATTCAATTTACCTAAAAGTATTTGCACATACTGCACATATTAGTGCGTGTATTTCTATCTAATTTCGCCATCTTGACACTACCACGTGTCCGGCCTGTATGCTAGATAAGAAGCTTTTTTAGGTAAAAGTTTAAAGTGCAAGTAAACGCAGACAACACAGATGAGGTTAGGAGGTAACGCAGTGAGTGTGGATCAAACTGAAAAAGTCGTCTATCCGTATATTCCGAATTCAGCTCCCAAAATTCAACAAGAAATGATGGATGCAGTCGGTATCACCGATCTATGGGAGCTTTATGAAGAAGTACCTGACGAACTTAAGTACAAAGAAGACTTAGATATTCCCCCAGCAATTCTCGATGAATTTAGCATGAAGCGACATATTGAGAAGATACTGGCACAAAATGTAACGTGTACAGACTACATAAACTTTCTTGGTGCTGGCTGTGCAAATCATTATGTGCCTGCTGTTGTTGACGAGATCACGACACGAGGGGAATTTCTAACTTGTTATGGAGCCGAGAGTTGGGCAGATCACGGAAAGTATCAGACATTTGTGGAGTATAATAGCATGCTCGCAGAATTGCTGAATACAGATGTGATGAGTGTTCCACAGTATGACGGTGGTCAAGCTCTTGCCACAGCAATATGTATGGCCAATCGAATTAACGGTAAACAGCGCGTTCTCTTACCGCGGTCAATGAACGTGCAAAACAAGCGTATCGTAGAGAATTATATTGATAGTGTTCAGGCAGATTTGGCCATCGAACCTGTTTATGTTAATTACCTGCCAGATAAAGGAACTCTTGATTTGGCAGACCTAAAGAGCAAACTCGATGACTCGATCAGTGCTGTTGTCGTAGAATCAGTCAGCTATCTTGGCACAATTGAGCCTAGTGTGAAAGAAATTGGTGAACTTGCCAAGTCAGTCGGAGCTGAATACATCGTCTATACAGATCCTATTTCACTTGGTATTCTCGAAGCACCGACCAATTATGGCGCTACCATCGTGTGTGGTGATCTCCATAGTTTAGGCCTTCATCTATCTTGTGGGAATGGTCAAGCCGGCTTTATTTCTACATCAGAAGATGCGAAATATCTCAACGAATATAAGGATTTTATTTACGGTTTCTGTGAACCAGAAGTACCCGGCGAATATGTATTCGGCAACCTTCTCATTGATCGAACTCACTATAGTCAGCGTGCTAAGGGGAAAGAATATACGGGAACGGGAACTAATCTTTGGATGATATCGGCGGCAGTTTACATGGCGCTTATGGGGCCTAAAGGATTTCAGGAAATCGGACAAACGATACTCGGACACGGCCGTTATGCCGCCAAAAAACTTTCTACTGTACCCGGCGTCCAGTTACAATTTAATACACCTTTTTTTAAGGAAGTTGTTATTAACTTTACTGACACCAATCTTACCGTAGAAAAAATCAACGAGTTATTGTTAGCCAAAGGTATTTTTGGCGGATTGGATTTGTCACACGATTTCCCCGAACTTGGGCAGAGTGCGCTTTATTGCTTTACAGAGGTCACGGGTAAAGAAGAAATTGACAAGCTGGTTGTTGCACTTAAAGACATTATGAAAAGAGGTTGATGAATATGGGACGAGACCCGAATACACTGTTACGAAACTTTCACCAAGCGAGATGGGATGAACCGATTATCTTTGAGATGAGTACGCCTGGAGAACGAGGTGTTATTCCGCCACCTTTGTCAAAGGAGATACAAAAAGAGATCCAAGATGATGGGTTAGATATACCAGAATCATTGAAAAGAAAGTGTCCGCCAAATTTGCCGGAAGTCGGGCAAATGCGGGTAAACAGACATTACATGCGTTTATCACAAGAAGTACTTGGCAACGATGTATCGATTGATATAGGCCAAGGAACGTGCACCATGAAGTACAGTCCAAAAATACAAGAGCATACCGCTAACTCCCATCCTAAAATCGTGAATGTCCATCCTCTACAGGATGTATCCACGATGCAGGGAATCCTTTTTATCTACCACGAGGTAGAACGATACTTGAAGTCAATTTCTGGTATGGATCATTTTACATTTCAGCCAGGGGGTGGTGCACATGCCGTCTATGCCAACGCCTCCATTGTTAGGCAATATTTCCGTGACAAAGGTGAAGATCGGGATGAAATCATAACGACTATATTCTCACACCCTTGTGACGCAGGATGCCCAGCTACAGCCGGTTACAAGGTTATCGATCTAATGCAAGATCCGGAATTGGGATACCCAACTTTAGAGGCTTTTAAAGCTGCTCTATCACCGAAGACTGCCGCCATTTTCTTCACAAATCCTGAAGACACGGGAATCTTTAACCCGCGAATCAAGGAATATGTCGATGCGGCGCACAGTGTTGGTGCATTAGCCGTTTACGATCAGGCAAATGTCAACGGTATCATGGGTATCACACGGGCCAAGGAAGCCGGTTTCGATCTCATCCACTACAATCTTCATAAAACGTTTTCATCACCTCATGGCGGTATGGGACCTGGATGTGGCGCACTTGGTGCGGCTGACTTCCTCGCCGATTATTTGCCAGTACCGCGAGTCGTATTTGACGGTACTTCGTACAGCCTTGATTGGCATGGAGAAAAATCGATCGGTCAGGTAAGAAGCTTTTTCGGTAATGCTGCCGTTGTCTTGCGAGCTTACATGTGGATACGCGCTTTGGGCTCTGATGGCATTCGTGAGGCTGCCATGTGCGCGGTACTCAATAACCAGTACATGATAAAAGAGGTCGAGAAAATCCCAGGTGTCACAATGTACTACGCCAAAGGGAAACGCCGCATCGAACAGTGCCGGTATAGCTGGGAGAAACTAAAAGAAGACACTGGTCTTGGGACTGACGAAGTATTGAGAAGAATGGTGGATTACAGTTTAGAACATTACTGGCAAAGCCATCATCCGCATATTGTGCCAGAACCTTTCACGCTTGAACCGACTGAAAGTTATTCAAAGGAAGACATTGACGAGTTTGTCGCTGTATTGCGGCAAATTTCAAAAGAATGTTACGAAACACCAGAAATCGTAAGAACGGCACCTCACAATGCACCTTGCCACGGCATCAAAAATTACTACGAATTAGATCCAGAAAAGGTCATTTGTACTTGGCGTCAATACATTAAGCGTAAAGAGAACAAATAAAACATGAGATTCAAACTTGGCCTGATTGTCAATCCTATTGCGGGCATCGGCGGATCTGTCGGCTTGAAAGGCAGTGACTCCGAAGCGATTCAAGCGCAAGCAATAAAGCTTGGTGCTAAGAAGCGTGCGAACGAAAAGACGAAAATCGCACTTCAACAAATCTTATCGATCAAGGATGCCATACAACTGTACTCGGCACCTGGAGAAATGGGAGCCGACCTTGCTTCCAGTATGGGATTTGACCTCGAGGTAATCGGACACATTTGTTCAACGACAAGCGGCCAAGACACCGAAAATATCGCTCAGTTATTGAAAGCTATACCGGTAGACTTAATACTTTTTACAGGCGGTGACGGCACAGCACGCGATGTTTACAACGCGATCGGCGATACAATTCCCGTCATTGGGATACCTGCCGGTGTAAAAATGCATTCCGGTGTTTACGCTACTTCTCCTCATGCAGCGGGAGATGCGTTGGTTAACTTTGTTTTGAATGGTGCACCTCTGCGTGAGGGCGAAGTCATGGATTTAGATGAAGTGGAGTATCGTCAGGGAAACCTTCGTGTCCAATTATACGGCTACATGAAAATTCCATACATTCGCTACTATATCCAAAATCCTAAAGCAAGCTCTCATCTAAACGAACACGATCTGTCCGGTATCTGCTTTGACATAGCCGACAAAATCTTGAAGCACGCGGACGAAGATATGTACTACATTTTTGGCGCTGGGAGCACCATCAAAAGAATTACGGATCATCTTGGTTGGAATGGAACCCTTTTGGGTGTAGACGTATGGCACAGAGGAAACGCTGTCGTTCTGGATGCCAAAGAATCTGATCTCTTAGAGATCTCTCGAAACAATCGATGCAAACTCATCATTACAGTAATCGGCGGTCAAGGACATATTTTGGGACGAGGTAACCAACAGCTAAGCGCAGCTGTGATTCGACAAATTGGACTGGAGAACCTTGTGGTAGTTGCAGCTGCATCCAAGATCTTCTCGTTGCCAGATCAAACCCTATACGTCGATTCAGGTGATGAATCACTAAACGAAGAAATCAGAGGGTATATGAAAGTCATTGTTGGTTGGCAAGAAACCCTCGTTTGCCGCGTTATGTAACAGATTACATATTTACTACAAATGGAGTTTTATGCTCTGGAATGCAGGAAAATCAAAAAGAAGAGTCTAAAAACACATCGAAAGGAGTTGAGACTATGGAGAACGCGAAATCTTATAATAAGCTATCCGTTTTGACCGTACTTATCGTATTGGGAATGTTTTTTTTATACATTGCCCAGATGAATCCTTCCGCCGTACTTACCATGATTGAAGAGGAATATGGGATTGATGCCGCTACGAGTGGCCTAGGAGTATCCATCATCTTCATTCCCATCATTTTGTTTCAGCTAGTAGGTTCGTACATTCAGGACCGTATTGGACTCAAGAAAATGTATATATGTTCCTTACTTACAGGAGGGCTCGGCATCATGGCGAACTTAATTGCCAACAGCTTCCTCATGTTTTGTGTGGGACGTGTTCTTTACGGTATTGGTTTTGGCCTAAGCACTCCCTTTATCGGTGCCGCCATCATGCACTGGTATAATCCTAAACAGCAGGTTACCATGGATACGGTCAACGCGTTGTTTCCTTACTTTGCGAATGTGCTCGTATTCGGTCTTACCATTCCGCTCGTCACGCTTTTCGGCGGTTCTTGGCAAGCATCTCTGTCGCTTTGGGGCTTTTTGTGCATCATCGTCCTCATCGCGTGGGTCATTGGCGTAAAAGATGAAGGTCCCCTCAAGATAGAGCAAGAGGAAACAACTCAGAGTACTGACGACAAGAGCATTTACGGTAACATCATCAAACGGAAAGAAATTATTATTCTGCTTATTGCGTTTGTCTGCGATTTCATCAGTTATTCCATCATTAGCATTCTGTTACCTACCTATTTTCAGCGTGACCATGGTTTCTCGATCGAATTGGCGAACAATCTGACACTGATCTTTCCCATTGCGGGCATTGCTGGCGGACTAATCGCCTATGCGGTCATGGCGCGTACAGGCAGACGCAAAACCCTGCTGTGGCTAGGTCAAGCGATGAAAGTGGTTGGTGCCGTCCTAATTTATGTTGGCAAAACCACCTTGTTCGGTTATGCGGGCATCGCACTTGTTGGTATGGGTAATTGCATCTGGATTCCTCCTATGTTTGTGGTACCTATGGAGCTTGAAGGAATGACGCCTACCCGCGTTGGTGCAGCTTTTTCGTTAATCACGTCTTGCGGCTTTGCTGCCGGCTTTATTGCTCCAGTAATTGCTGGATGGTTGAGTGCATCATTCAGTTATGGCTTTGCTATTTTCCTTTGCGCCTTCCCCTGCCTAATCGGATTGATTGCCTGTCTGATGATCCGTGAGACTGGTCCCGGTGCCAAGCAACGCACATAAACGAAGGGAGGAAATAATGGCACAAACACTTCAATAACAGCACTTCAAAAAAAGTTAATTACTAACAGAGGAGTGAATCTACACTAGTAAAAATACCCTCTATCGTTCATCAAATTGAAAAAAATTAAGGAGATAATCAAATGGCAAGAGTGAACGGAAAAATCGCAATTGTTACTGGCGGTGCAATGGGAATGGGTAACGGATGTGCAACAGTTTTGGCAAGGAATGGAGCCAAAGTTGCACTTATGGATCGGTCTGATACCGTGCATGCTGCGGCAGACACATTATGTAAAGAAGGATACGAGGTCATTGCCTACCAAGTGGATGTTAGGGATGCTGCAAAGCTAAAGGAATACTACGATGATGTCGCCAAAAAGTTTGGCAAAATCGATATTTTGGTGAACGCCGCTGGCATAGGCCCACAAAGGACATTTCTTAATGTTGATGATGAATTTCTGGACAATTATATGGCCATCAATTTTAGGGGCATCTGGAACTCGTGTAAGGCTGCCGTTCCTCATATGCTAAAAAACGGATACGGGAAAATTGTTAATTTCGCATCTGTCACCGGCGTTCTAGTCGTTGATCCTGGAATGACTGCTTATGCTGCCACAAAAGGAGCCATTATGGCATTTACTAAAGCGTTAGCTATAGAATTTGCGTCTAGAAACATAACGGTTAACGCCATTCTACCTGGTGTTGTAGATACCCCGATGATGAGGAACACATGTAAAGATACTTGCCCCGAGGATCCGGATAGTATTTTCAACGCGATTGCGGCACAGGTACCAATGGGACGTATGGGTACGGCTGAAGAGGCCGGTCGTGTAGCCCTATTTTTAGCTTCAGAAGACTCTAGCTATATTACAGGTATAGGCATTGTTTTCGACGGTGGCAATACCATTCCTGAAACCCCAGGTTCTGGTTGGGAACCCAATGAATAATTTGGAAAGCTTGTTATCTTCAATGTGTATATCTTGATTTTAACAATATCATTTGATGGAGAAGTCCCCCAGCCGTTCGTTAGCAGGGGGACTTCCTGCGTGCAAAAACAAGGGAAATTCTCCCCAATCCCCCTCTAGAAGATGTCCTCTCAATACTTGAACCCTGCATATACAATGCTGAATTGATGCTAATGCATTTTGCTGTGACTCAAAGGGAGACGCTTAACGCGCCCTAGGGATTCTATAATATGGATACTGAGGCATAGAAATGACCCGCATAATCTTTTCTAAGAAATTGTAGCTTTATGCCCACGTGAAGATGTAACGAGAAATAGATGGATTTATTCTTTTTTGACAACTGGACGCCCCGCGCTTCTCACTGTCCAGGTTACTTTGGCATTCATCCACAGCAAATCTATGAATCGATTGCACATTGACAGCTTGACAGATTCAAACATTCTGTGCTAACTTAATCAAGCGTCACGGGGACGTAGCTCACTTGGGAGAGCGCTTGAATGGCATTCAAGAGGTAGAGGGTTCGATCCCCTTCGTCTCCACCACAATTTGTCCTAAAACGCCGTCATACCAGGCGTTTTAGGCTTTTTTATGCTCCGAAAACAGCGTGCAAATTGCCCCTTTTTGGAAGGGGTAATAAAGAGCTAATGAGCTTGAGGGAAAATTCCAAAAAACTGGGAAACAAGTGAGTTATAAGTAAAAAACGGAGGAATCTTTTCCGCTATTGAACCAGTCTGCAGAGCTCATGCATGCTTTTCTTGTCGTAGAGCAGATCGAGAAGCGCGTCCGTACCGACGATTATCATGACGCGATTTATGTTGTAGGCTAAAAAGCTCAAGGCATATTCTGCCGCAACTTTCGTTTTACCCTTCAAGAGAGCAAAGTGAGCGCCGTGGTACCACTTAATTGTCCCAAAGGGATGTTCGACCGTGCACATACGAGTGCGAAGTTTGTCTTTATCTTTGGGAATGGTAAGGACTATCACGGCATCATCAAGTTCTTGACGATAGAAGCTGTTGTGCGGGACGAAGCCTGTCGGTAGAGGTTGTAAGGGAATGTCAGGAGTGCCTTTCACTCGCACAGCGACACACTCTGTGCTGGGGCCAAAATAGACTTCTTTCTCTTGCGCGGTCGTGCAACGAACTCGGCACTGTTGACAAGCCTCGCAGCTTTTGTAGACATGGCCGCCTCGTCGATGGTGTTTGACCAGAAGAGGCCTATGCCCCATCGGACAGGTCACTGTTCCGTCCGGATGCCGAAGGAAGCACGACAGCTCCGAGCCGCTCTGGACTTCAATGGTGATTGCCTTTGCCCTCGTACGCTAACGGAAGAACGCCGGCATGAAGACACGTCTGAATAGTCTCAGGACCGGTCGTCAGTAACTGTCGCTCGCCACTTTCCGCTAAGTCTTCGGCATACCCTTCGTATCGCTCCTTACGTGCATGAAAGTCGTCCAGTATCTCTTGAAGGCGTTCGCGTGTACACGACGACCCATCCTCCTACGTTTGATCTAACTCGTCCATAGTCGCCATGTAGTGGCTAATATGTGCATCAATCGTCGCAATTTTCTTGAGCAAGACATCGGTTGTGTAGCAGTTCGCCTTGCTGTTCACCGCACGGACTTTGGTTCCGTCAACAGCTAGGAGTACCTGTTTGTATAAATCAAGCTCCACGCATACTTTCGTGAAGACCTGAAACACGCGTTTTAACGCCTCCGCATTCTCTTTGCGAAAATCGGCAATCGTGCGAAAATCGGGGACTAAACCGCGCAATAAAAAAACACTTCTAGATTGCATCGACACTCGCGCATCAGGCAACGACTGCTGCGAATCTGGTTAGCATAGCCATAAACATAAAGCTTCAATAAATCCCTTGGGTCGTAGCCGGGACGCCCTGTTAAGGCAAGTATACTGGGTGTAAACGACAACGCCTCCAAGTCTAAACCGTCTACAAAAGCATCCAACACACGTACCGGACTTAACTCGTCTACGTATTCATCGATTGAGGGGGAAAGGAGAAACTGCTGACAACGATCGTCACCTAGGATGTAGCCCATAACCGAACCTCCGCTGTGCGTTTTCTCTACCTTTATTTTACGATGTTGTGGGAGAATTAGGGCTAAATGGAGACATAAACAACGAGTTTTCGGACAGTCTGACCACATTACACTGAAAGGGGGTGTCTCAAAAGAGGCTCCCCCTTTTGTCAATTTGAGAAGTAAAGATTATTCTTCCATCTCAATTTCCGGATCTACTGCATTCTTACGTACGGATTTTACGCCGTTGAGGCAACCTGCCATAGCTGAGTAACCCTCACTGACTGCTATAATCTGTCCGTTTCGCGCCTTCAAACGGAAACGAAATTCGCCGGCTTTGTCCGTATAAATCTCGAATTTCGGATTTGTTTCCACTTTGAAACCGGGAACCGTCTGATCTTCAAGATTGGCTACTGGCGCATTGACGCTAACGCTGTTAATGCCCTTTTTGCAAGATTCCAGAGTGTTATAAACTTCGGATGTAGCGATTACTTGGCCGTTTGGCGCTTTGAGATTAAAGATGAAGCCGGAACCACTCTTTGTGGTTTTAACCTGATATTTTCCCATAATAATATACCTCTCTCGTATCACAATGTTCCGTGACAATGATTTATATATACATTAATCATAATTGATAATACCTGTGAATACAATAATTAATCAAAAACGACAAACTACTCGCGAAAAAACGACATACTTTCAGCCAATACCCAAACGCCGCCTCTCTCTTTGAGTGTGATAGCGAACCATGATCCGATGTCGTCTTCGGCTTCCCATATGTATCTACGACCGGGCGCTTGATCATCATAACAATACATAGTGGCATCAACCCCGATATGCTCTGCGAAATCCTCATAAGTGTAGTCGGCGAACTTGGTCCCGACAAACATGGTATCTCCTTCAAGCCATTCCATCGCAGTCTCTTCTAAGGTCTTTAGAGACGCTTTCTTATCCACCGACATGTCCTGAAACTCGGTGGATTCGAAGTCCAGATTGTACGGATTTTTCTCAGTAGCGGAGTCACCGGCTTCACTTGCTTCACTGGCCTCACTGGCTTCACTGGCTTTACTGGCTTCACTGGCTTTACTGGTTTCACTGACTTGACCGGAATCGCCTTTGCCGCCACAGGCAACGAGCCCTGCTATGAGCAGGATGCTGATGATAACAATTGCAAACTTTTTCATGATTTTTCCTCCTTTTAACTTTCATGAAATCTTTACAATGTGTTTAAAACAATTGTTTTCGATAAGCCTTATTGTTTCTCTAAACTAAAATAATTGTAACAAATGTTTTTCTTATTTAAAAGGCAATGCATATATATCTGTTATTTTTCCGTCTACAACACAAGTATCGCTAAAATTGGGGATTAATTCATACATCGTTTTTATCAGTGCCTGAATTATTTTTTCCATCCCACTCTCATTTTCCATAAGACGACTGATAAATCTGTAAAATGTTGATGAACCCGGCACAAGATGAGTTGATCCTTTTGAGTCCGTCCACAGCTCAAAGCCGCATATTTTCCCAAGTTGGCTGTTGCGCCTTAATTCTCGTACCAGAGATTCTATAGTCGGATGTTGGAATACAAATTTTGCATGGAACCTCTGCTGTCTAGCTCTAACAGAGCCCGCTTTAGTCCAATTTTGTAGGCGTAATCCAAGTAACGCTATTTCGATTTTTTGTAATCAAAAATCCTCTCATGTATCATTCTTTGATTGATAACAACCCCAAACTTAACAACTGCATTCATTGAACGAAAGAGCTGTCCTTTATGCTTGTTTGAAGTGCCATGTCCAGCACACTAAGAAAAGCGCCGGTCAGGATTAAAATCCTAGCCGGCGTGGTTATCGCTTATCAGGAAGCAATATTCGTATAAATGTTTCGATAAAATCCCGACCGGCGTGATCATCGCTACGGGCTTTGTTCATTTACCTCGCATATAGGTCGTCAGAGTATTTTACCTGCTTCACCGAAGCGGCAGTAATAGGTCCGGGCCAATAATAGGAATCGGATCTTACATTCCATGTTGAAGCAGGCGCGGCGGTAACGGAGCGTGGATTACTATATAGTTTCAGACGGACAAATAAATTCTCAGCTGTCGTTTTGGTAAAATTATTCTTTGTGTAATCATCTAATGAAGAAGCGTTGCCTTGCCGGTCAAGCAGGAATTTGTCACCTTAAATTGTTTGAAACCGCTTTTACCTCGTCGGTATTATCTCCAGCCAGTATCCATCTGGGTCTTGAATAAAATAAATCCCCATGGAGAGATTTTCAAAGCAAATGCAGCCCATCTTTTCATGCAATGCGTGTGCAGCTTCAAAATCGTCTGTCTGGAACGCCAGATGAAATTCCTCTTCCCCGAGATCGTAAGGTTCGGGATGATCTTTAAGCCAAGTCAATTCCAGTTCAAACTCGCTCTCTTCATTCCCCAGATACACGATGATGAAAGAGCCATCCTCCGCGGTTATGCGGCGTTTCTCCTTCAATCCGAGAGCCTGCTCGTAGAACGCCAATGAGCGGTCTAGGTCAATTACATTATAGTTTTCATGCACCATTTTGAATTTCATATTATTTTCCTCCTTGTTATAGTTCCCAATGGGTTTCTTTTGTCGTATCCAATAAGATCGTTTCCGATTCCCGTAAGACAGAAAGCTCTCTAAACCGATCCACAACGCTTCTATCTTCCCAGAAGTGCATCGGCAGCACATAGCGCGGATTCAGGGCAGACAGAATCAGCGCCATCCCTTTCCAAAAATTTTCTTCCAGCCGATCATCCAGAACCGCAAAGGCGACGTCAATAGGCGTACCCTGAAGCTTCCGGATCTCCCGTTTGAATATCGTCTCTTGTCGATCAAGCCATTCAGGATCTTCGCCGGGCCAGTCCCACCAATGAAGATCACCCGAGTGAAAGAGCGTTGCGCCAGAGGTTCTGACGAGAAAGGCGACACCTTCATCGGTGGAAAAAAGCGTCATCACCGTGCCAAGCCCGTCGACCGTATACGTCCTGTCAGCTTCCAAATATTGAACGTCACGGTCTTCCGGTACAGCTGGATCCCCTTTGATATCAAATGACAGAAGATAGTTCGTTCGGTGGTGAATGTCCACAAGAGAGAAGATCTCAGGGTTAAAATGATCTGGATGAATATGGCTCGCAAATACAAACAGCGGCTTTTCGTCTGGCTTCTGCCCTAAAAACGAAAGATCTCCGTAATAATAATCAAACAGCAGCATCACACTGTTCATTTCAATGAAAAAACCGCTGTGTCCTAAATAATCAATGTTCACAGGCAAATAGCAAGTCTCCTTTCCCATCTATGCCAGCTTACCATTGCAGTCCAATTGCAAGTTAAACTGAAATCCTTTTTTGGCATTAGGATTATTTGTCAAAAACGATTGAGGCAATATCGTCCCATAACGAATCCGCACAATCAGCAATGGTGTTTTTCTCTTGCTGCGTTACTGTTTTAAACATTGTAATCAACAATTTTTTGTTTTTCTTTTTTCCATTTCCCAACCACTTCACCGTCAATCATCAATGCAGGCATGACAATTCCTGCAAGATTAAAAATGGCTCTCAAATTTTCATTGCGCAAAAACAAGCTTTCCTTCTTGTCGTGAGCTAAAAGAAGTTGGTCAAATCCTGCAAGGAACAGGCATTTGGGAATACCTTGTTCGTATGTCTGATCAAAGTCGATATAATAATAAGTTTTTCCTTCACATTCCGCAGTTAATACCGGTAATTGAGCAAGCCATTCCTGAACTTGTGTGGCCGTCGTGTGGAAATAGTACATGGCATCGCGAATCGTTGAAGGGCCCATATGCGTAAAATATCGACGAGCCATTTCAAGCTTTGCTTCACGTTCCGGAATTGGCGTGAACGCGGGAGAGCGGCAAAAAGCTTTCTTCTCCTGGACAACGTAGTTTATAAAACCACGTTCGCACATTTCTCGAATGCCGCCACCCCACGGATCAAACATGCTGCTTTCTTCCGATTCGGTCATGCCATTTTCTCGACAAACCTCTTTTAATTCTTCTCTCGTCAGCGCAACAGATTTAAGCGCGTCTAAAATCACATTGACAAAAAACGCCTGTCGCTCCGGCGTGAGTGCCCATTTATCTCGCTGATTCCAAAATGAAGGTCCACTCCAATCGTTACTCAAATAATCTTGCCCATTATTACAATGAATGAACAAGGGGAGATCATCTTCCGAAAACACGTGAACTGTTCCTCTGATCGTCCAGTTCTTTACGAGCCCATCATTGATCGTGTTCACCTGATAATCCGAGCTCCTTATCTTCAGCGAATGAATAGCGTTTGCCAAGAATTGCGCTTGAACACCGCAAAGATCATGGAGAACTGTCATTTTATCGGTCGGTTTAAGCAAATGTTGGTTTGCCAGCTGACGAACTTTGATATCTTCTATGTTCAATGGTTTTTCTCCTGATTGATATGCTGCTCGCCATTAGTACTGTTATCAATCAAAAAACTAATATCCATAATTACCTCTATAAATTCTAATTTATCAGTACATCTTCATAAAATAATCAACGGATTATTTTCCAAAATCCGGACTTGTGATTGCCGATTCTTTCAATATATTTTTTTTCAACGAGGTATGCCACAGTCCGTGAAACTGTTCTTCGTGAAATACCAATCTCCAATGCCAATTGTTTATATGTATATTTCGGATTTTTGATTAACTCCAGGATTAGCTTTTTCTCAGTATCAGATAAATCCTCGTTCAAATGAATACCCTTATCATCGGTGCCAATCTGTGACACCGATGCCAAAATTGGTGTCTTTAATCTTAAAATAGCTCTAAGAAATACAACAAATTTCGAATTTCGCACTTTGCTTAAAGCTCTGAAACCCTTTTGCTTACTGTATTCCCCCCCCCCTTTTAGCATTATTTTGACATACTCCCCGGGTGAAAAGTCTTATAATAAAACTTTTTTGTTCAAACCAGTATCACTCCAAGAAAACATATATGCATTTTTAATAGGATTAGATTTAATCACATAAAATTCATAATTATCCCAAACAATCGCTACTTGATTTTCTATTGCAATCGCATCTGTTATCTGTCCAGAATAGAACTCATCAAAGCCTGCTCTTTCAGGCTCATCATAATGAGGACAATGTAAATAAGGAATGATGCCCAAACCTTTAACCCATTTATGTTTTGGATTTTCAATATCTTCTATAAACTCACTATCACTATGTCCAGCGATAAACCAGCATATAGAACCTGCACTTAATCCTGATAGTATTTTGCCACTTTTATAAGCATTGATTAATGCTTTGTCTACACTATACTTGCTCCAAACTTCCATCATATAAGCAGTGTTTCCACCACCTACATAAATGATATCCGCACATTCTATCTTCTCATTAACTTCTCCAATATTTACATCAGTATTACACAAATATAAGGTGTCTGTTTTACATCCTAAGTTTTCATATAAATCATTAAGTGTTTGAATATAAGTCTCAGCATCTTTACTTGCTGTAGGGATAAATAAGAAGTTTGGTTTTTCTTTTTTTGATGACTCAACAATAAATTTATCTATGTCATAAGTTTCATTTTCGGATACTTCTCCGCCACCAATTGCTACAATCATTTACATCCTCCAATAATAAAAATTTTTTTGACAAAAAATATCTTTTCATCTAATTCACTTAATTAATTTTATTTATTTCTTTAGTATTTGACTTGAAACCCAGCCATCATCGTTACTATCTGCCTTTGCTATAATGATGACACGAAACCCGCACGCTCCGTCAAATACTCGCTTATGTCTATCAACTTCTGTAACTCTGCACATAAATTCTACTTAAAACATACTCTCTAAACTCTTCGCTTATTAACGGTTAGTTATCTTAACTTTTTTCAAGCAATCTATATCTTTGTCTGTGATATCAATCCTTATTACAACATCACTTTTTTCTTGGTCAAATGAACAATCGTCTCAACATGCATCGTACGTGGAAACATATCAACAGGTTGGATGGTGACGATTTGATAGCGGTCGCTCAGCAGGGCAAGATCGCGGGCAAGTGTCGCGGGATTGCAACTGACGTAGATCAACCGTTCACAATCAGCATCTCGAATGACATCGAGAGCGGTAGGATCTAGCCCTTTTCGCGGAGGGTCTACGACGATGACATCGATCGTCAAGGTATCCTTTTGTTCACGAAGCCACGTGGAGGCGTCTGCCTTGATGAAGCGAACGTTGTCGATGCCATTTAACTTAGCATTGTCGCGCGCATTATCGATGGCCGCTTCGACAATCTCGACACCGATCACCTCACCGGTGCCTTGCGCATAGCGTGCAAGCTGGAGAGCGATGGCACCTACGCCACAATAAAGATCGAGAACGCGTTCGCCCGGCTTGATGTTCGCCGCCTTTATGACTTCAGAAAAGAGCTTCCCCGTTTGTTGTGGGTTGACTTGAAAGAAACTATCGGGCGATAGTTTGTAACGGATCCCGTTGATCCCTTCCTCAATCGTCTCTTCACCGCATAGGTGCCGATAATCGTCTGACATAATCCTGTTGCCGCGCGATTTTTGGAGATTCATCCACACGCTATTAAGCGTATACCCCGCATCCAGTGCTGCATCCTCAAGAGCCGGCACCCAAGACAAAATCGGCTCTCTGACCGAAGGGTCATTGACGACAAAAATCAGCATGACGTGGCGAGAAGAAAAGCTTGTCCGAACGACGAGATGGCGCAGGGCACCTTGTCGTGTCGTTCGGTCATAAGCCGTCACTTTATCCCTGTTAGCAAGTTGACGAACACCATTGACAAGGGCGAGCGAGACCTCGCTCTGGACGAGACAGTGGCGAATGTCGATCAAATCATTCGTCCCTCGGCGATACTGGCCGAGGGTGACGACTCCATCCTCATGGGAGAACGGGAAAATACTCTTGCCCCGATAATATTGCGTATCCCCCATGCCAATGATTGGCAGGAACTTTGAGGAATGGACACCTTGGAGCTTTGAGAGAAAATGACGCACCCGGCTCTCCTTTAGCCGAAGTTCCGCATCGTAATGAAGATGACGCAATTGGCAACTCCCGCACTCCGGATAGTACGCACAATCAGGAAGTATACGATCAGGGCTCGGCAGCTCAATATCGACCAAATCAAGTACCCGATAATGTCGCTTGTCATCGAGAAGCTTTGCGGTAACAACTTCAGCAGGAAGCGCACCGTTCACAAAACAGACTTTCCCATCGTTCGGATCGCTCGCATCGACAGAGTCGTCGTGACCCTCGTGGATCACGGTGCCCACGCCTTGTCCTCGCTCGTTTACATCGCGTATCAAAATTCGAAACAAAGTGTCCATTGCCACCATTGTAAAGCACCAAGGAGTGTTACGGTGTTTTTTCTTAAGCAAACTGCAACGACCACTTTTGGCGGAATGAAATGGTCTCCTAGAAGAAAACTGCGATCAAATGTTACAAAGAGTTATTGACATATGCCGAAAACTGCGTATAATAACAATAGATGGCATATGCCATTAACTAAAAGAAGGAGGTAAACAGCATGCCAAGAAGAGATAAAACAGGCCCGATGGGCGCAGGTTCAATGACTGGAAGAGGTCTAGGACCTTGTGCCGGTAATGATGCAGTAGAGCGTGGAGCAGGTCTTGCACCGGGACGAGGGCGCGGTCGCGGACGCCGTTTCGGTCGTGGCTTCGGTCGCGGTGCCGGTAGAGGTTTCGGTCGCGGATTCGGAATAAACCGAGATTCATCATGATCACAAAAAGAGCTACTCAACAAGCGTATGAAGCATATGAGCTTATTGCCTATCGCTTTGAAGCGCTTGAAATGTAACTCGAGGACCTTTGAGTCGGTTTCAAGAATAGCCGGAGGACGCTCCGGTTATTTCATATTAAGATGACGTGATGAATTATAATGATTACATCGGATAGCTTGTCGACGGGGAACCGTTGATAGACCGTGTCACTATATCACATTAAAAGGTGGAAGCTAAAATCATGTTGATCAAAACGCTGGTGGAAAATACGACAATATCAGAAGACCTTCGCTGCGAGCACGCGCTTAGTCTGTACATTGAAACGAAGAAGCACAAACTGTTATTTGACGTAGGCGAAAGTGAGTTTTTCCTGCAAAACGCTGGAAAGCTCGGTGTCAATGTTGCTGAAGTCGATTTTCTTGTAATCTCCCACGGACATTATGACCACGGAGGAGGGCTGAAAACATTTTTGAAAGAAAACACAAAGGCTGAAGTTTTTTTACATCGACTCGCTTTTGAGAAATATTATGCATCTCGATCGGACGACACATTGGAGTATATCGGTCTTGACGAGGAACTGAAGCATAATGAGCGAATTATACTCACATCAGACCGCTTCTTTATCAGTAGCGGGATCCAACTATTCTCGAATGTCATTCAAAAAGAACGACCCCCAACATCAAACAGGGGCCTGCTCAAGGAACATGAGGGTAGAATAATCGATGACACCTTCGCACACGAACAGAATCTCATCGTGGAAGAAGACGGGAAGATTTTGTTGCTAACGGGCTGCGCCCATAACGGGATCATCAATATTATCGAGCATTTTCATTCGATCAAGGGCAGGATGCCCGATTATGTCATCGGCGGCTTCCATCTCTCACGAAGTTCTGGCGACCATGAGGATCCTGAAACGATCGACCGAATTGCCCGATACCTTATAAGCACAGAAGCGATGTTTTACACTTGTCATTGCACAGGAATAGAGCCTTACAAAAGGCTGAAAGCTGTGATGGGCGATCAAATTGATTACGCTTCAACAGGAAGAGAAATAATAATATAACTAAAGGAGCGATGTATGAGCGATCATTGCGACCAAAACTGCAGCAGCTGCTCGGAAAACTGCGCAGATCGACAAGAACAACAAGAAGATTTCACCGAACAACTACACGAGATGAGCAACGTTGATCGAGTCATCGGTATCATCAGTGGGAAAGGTGGTGTCGGAAAGTCTCTCGTGGCTTCGATGCTCGCGGTAACCATGAACAGAATGGGCTACCATACAGCAATTCTCGATGCAGACATTACAGGGCCTTCCATACCGAAAGCTTTTGGTCTCAAACGAAAAGCTTTCGGTGATGAATATGGACTTTTGCCCGTTAGAACTAAGACTGGTATAGATATCATGTCTGTCAACCTGCTTTTAGAAAACGACACCGATCCCGTTATCTGGAGGGGTCCGATCGTTGCGAGTGTCGTAAAGCAATTTTGGACTGAAGTTATCTGGAATAACGTGGAGTTTTTGTTCATCGATTTGCCGCCTGGTACTGGCGATGTTCCTCTTACTGTTTTCCAGTCCATCGCTGTTGATGGGATCATTGTTGTGACATCACCGCAGGAACTAGTCTCCATGATCGTAACAAAAGCTGTCAAGATGGCCGAAATGATGGATATCCCGATTATCGGTCTCGTGGAAAATATGTCGTACTTCAAGTGCCCCGATAACGGTAAAGATTACAAGATATTTGGTGATAGCCACATCGAAGACATCGCTGATCAACACAACCTGAAGGTTCTTGCAAAAATCCCTATTGACCCGAATATCTCAATCGCGTGTGATAAGGGTGAGATCGAGTTCTTTGAGGGAGATTGGCTCGAACCGGTTGCACAAGTATTGGAAAAATGGTAAAGATGCTCTTGCAGAGCTTAAGAGGCGAAGTTCAGAATCACATATACAAATCGTTTCAAATAATTGCCGTCCCCTCGCACGGCTCAAGTATGTATAATATGGATCACCCTATTGAGCGACATGTATCATACTAAATCACAAGAGGACACACGAAAACAGTACGGAAATCAGGTGATGAACAAAGAAAAGATTACGGTTAAACAAATAGCGGAAGAAAGCGGGCATGATTTTGTTCTCTCCCCTTCTCAAAATCGCCAAAGAGAAAACGTGAAGGCGGCCATAATCGGCATGTTCATGAATATACTCCTTGCCGCGCTCAAAATATTTATTGGCGCCATCTCCGGCAGTATTGCGATTATGGCGGACGGCTGGAATAATTTGTCCGACTCCCTCAGCTCCATCGTGTCGATCATCTCCCTTTCTATGGCGTCAAAACCTGCCGACAAGGAGCACCCCTTCGGTCATGCGCGTTTCGAGTATATCGCGTCGTCGGTAATCGCGATTGGCATGCTCATCGTCGCTGTACAACTCGGTTACCAGTCGATTCTACGTACAATCACGCCACAACCGTTGGAAACAGATATATGGACGCTCGTGGCTCTCTTTGCGTCAATAGGAATAAAGCTCTTCCAGTATTTCTTTTACCGTTTTCGCGGCAGGAAAATCATCTCGACTGTTTTACTTTCTGCGGCTCAAGATAGCCTTGCTGATGTGTGGGCAACGAGCGGCGTGCTGGCTTCGACGGCTGCGTATGCTATATGGGGCTTTAATATTGATGGACCTGCGGGATTACTTGTGAGTTTCCTCATCGCTTGGTCTGCGATCGGCATCATCCGCGAGATGGTGACACTCCTCATCGGTTCCAAACCGCCTGTCGAGCTAACTGATACGATCATCGAGCGCATCATGGAGACTGATCGCCGCATTCTCGGCGTCCATGATCTGATCGTGCACAACTACGGTCCCGGCCGCATACATGCAACTGCCCATGTCGACCTCGACAGCCGCGAAAGCTTCCTTGAAGCACATCTCATCGTCGACCGCATCGAGCGCAAGCTCAAACGTGATCTCGATATTGAGCTGCTCGTCCGTGCTGACCCGGCCAACATCCAAGATGAAACGTATAAGGAAGTTCTGACACAGCTTGAAGAAGTGACGGGTTCAATCGATCACGGTTTTGATATTCACAGTTTTCACTTGTTTCATACGGAAGATGGAAAACTTGTCGCTTCTTTCGATATTCATGAAAGAGGCCCCTGTGATTTGAGCGACACGGAAATATTTGATCTCATCCATAAAAGAATGTATGATCACAACGAAAACATCATTCTCTGGATTACTCTTGATCGCGAGTACACCCGATCTGTACATTATGAGTCAATAAATTCCACCGTCACGTCTGAACCTGAGTGAATCTCTCACAATTGCATTTAAAATACATATCTTGTTAGAATTAAGTGAATCATAGACGGACACTTGCAAGCTCGTCGAAGTAATAACGAGGACATGTCATGAAATATTTTATGTCGGGTAATGAAGCCGTAGCACGCGGTCTGTATGAAGCCGATGTACGTGTTGGCAGCGCCTATCCCGGAACACCGAGCACAGAAATCTTTGAAAATCTCCACAAGTATGAACGAATCTACCATGAGTGGGCTCCAAATGAGAAAGTGGCAACGGAAGTTGCCTACGGTGCCTCAATCGCGGGCGTGCGTGCCGTTGCGGCGATGAAACACGTTGGGCTTAATGTCGCAGCTGATCCATTGTTTACAGCAGCCTATAACGGTGTCGGTCGCGGATTTGTCATTATCTCCGCTGATGATCCAAGTATGCATTCATCACAAAACGAGCAGGACAACCGTCATTACGCAAGAGCGGCAAAAGTCCCGATGTTTGAACCATCCGATAGCCAGGAGTGTATCGACATGTTGCGCGAAGCATTTGATGTCTCCGAGCGCTTCGATATCCCCGTTCTGTTCCGCATGACAACGCGTGTCAGCCATTCGCGAAGCCTCGTAGAATACAGCGAGCCTCTGAATCTCGAACCATTTCCTTATAGTCGCAACCCGAGAAAATTCATTGCGGCACCAGCGAACGCAATGGTGCACCGTGTTGAGTTAGAGGAAAAACTGAAAGGTCTCGCTCAATATTCCGAGACCTCGCCGTTTAACGTCATCGAAAAACGCGGCAACAAGGTCGGCGTCATCAGTGCCGGGGGAGCGATGCTCATCGCCAAAGAAGTTTTTCCGGAAGACACATCGTTTTTAAAACTCGGCTTTACGCACCCTCTTCCGATGAACATGATCCGCGGCTTTGCCGAGAGTGTCGAGACACTCTACGTGATTGAAGAACTCGACCCGTTCATGGAAGAGCAGATTAGGGCAGCCGGCATCAACTGCATCGGTAAAGACGTCGTGCCGCTCATGTACGAGCTGAACCCTACACTGTTGCGCGAGGCACTCACAGGGGAGGAAATTGCATCACACGAGGTCAATGCGCAAGCAATTCCCCGGCCTCCCGTCCTTTGTCCCGGATGCCCGCACCGCGGTTTCTTTTATACACTTTCAAAACGCAAAAATGTGATCATCGCCGGCGACATCGGCTGTTACACGCTCGGCGGCTCGCCGCCACTGTCGGCTCTTGATTCGTGTATTTGTATGGGTGCCGGATTTACACTTGCGATGGGGATGGCAAAGGCCTTTGAACAGTTCGGTGAGAAGAAGACAATCTTCGGCGTACTTGGCGACTCAACCTTCTTCCACAGCGGTATCACGGGCGCGATCGAGATTCTATATAACAAAGGGAATGTCATCCCAGTCGTTCTCGACAACACCATCACAAGCATGACAGGACAGCAAGACAACCCCGGAACAGGCTATACGCTCATGGGCGAAATTGCCGACATCGTGTCGATGGAAGCGATCTTCCGTGCCGTCGGATACAAAAAGATTTTCAATGTCGACCCACAAGATCTTGATGCCATGAACAGAACAATTGATGAAGCGATCGTCTGCAAGGAACCATGTGCCATTATTGTAAGACGCCCTTGCGTCCTAATTAAACGCATCAAGCATGAACGTGCGCTCTGCGTCGTCGATCGCGACAAATGCAAGAGCTGCCGTCGTTGTCTCGCGGTCGGCTGCCCCGCTGTTTTCTTCAAAGATGGTAAAGCGACGATTGATCCGAATCTCTGCGTAGGCTGTACTGTCTGTATGCAGGTCTGTCCATTCGACGCAATTTCTAAGGAGGAAGCGTGATGAACAACGATGTCAGAACAATTGTCCTCGCCGGTGTCGGAGGACAGGGTACCATTCTCGTCAGCCGCGTTTTGACGACGGCCCTGATCGATGCAGGCTATGATGTCAAAATGAGTGAAATTCACGGCATGGCTCAAAGAGGCGGAAGCGTCTCGACGACCGTTCGCTACGGTAAAAAAGTCGAATCTCCCCTCGTCGGAAAAGGCGCCGCCGATATACTCGTCGCCTTTGAACAGATGGAAGCCGTTCGAAGCACGCCCGTTCTCAAAAAGGATGGTATCATCATCGTCAACGATTACAAGATCATGCCCCTGCCCGTTGCTTCGGGAAAGGCTGAGTATCCCGACAATTACATTGAAGAACTTTCAAAAGTGTTCCGCGTGATCGCTTTTAACGCCGGACAGGCTGCGATTGAACTAGGCAATGCGCGCGTCATGAACATCATCCTGTTGGGTGCGATGGTCGAGGCCTTCGAAATGGGTCGGCTCGATTGGGACAGTGCCCTCGAAAAACAAGTTCCGCCAAGGTATTTGGATATTAACCGCAAGGCGTTTGAACTTGGTCGGTCCATGGCACGTGCAGACAACAAATAACCGAAAGGACTCTAGATGACTGATCAAAACGCAAAACAATTAGTCTCAGACTTCTCCCTCGCCTATGGCCGACAGCGTTCGGCCATACGTGAACTCTTTGAATACGGCAAAATGAAGGCACGCGAGGTAGGTAGTGCGTCGATTTTCGACTTTAGCATCGGAAACCCGAGTGTCCCCCCTCCACGCCAAATCGAGGAGGCTTTTTTCTCGTTATTGAAAGAAAGCAACCCCCTCACACTCCACGGTTATACAAGTGCCCCCGGTGATCTCGAGGTCAGAAAAGCAATCGTAGGACAAATTAATCGCGAATACGGGTGCGCCTATGATGAAAACTCGATTTATGTTACGTGTGGCGCCTCCGCCGCCTTGACGATTACATTCCGTGCTCTATCGATCACGGGCGAAAGAAATGAGTTCATCACGCTAGCACCGTATTTCCCCGAATACTTGTGCTATGTAGAAGGAAACGGTGCGAAGCTCATCGTTGTCCCACCGAAGTTTCCTGATTTCGGCATTTCGATTGAAGGGATTGAAGCTGCCATCACGCCGGCAACGCGAGGGATCATCCTGAACTCGCCCAACAATCCGACTGGGCGCGTCTACACGACGGAGGAGTTAAAAGCGCTCGGCGATCTCCTACACAGAAAAGCTCGTGATATCGGTCGCCCCATCTACATCGTCTCCGATGAGCCGTACCGCGAACTCGTCTATGACGGCGTAGTTACACCGTTCATACCAAATATCTATAGAAATACGATTGTTTGCTACTCTTACAGCAAGGCCTTTTCTATGCCTGGAGAACGCATCGGCTACGCGCTCGTCCATCCCGAAGCCAATGCAGCGCGCGATATCTGTGACGCCATCGCTGGCTCGGCACGTTCACTCGGATACGTCTGCGCCCCCTCGCTAATACAGCGAGTCGTCAAGCTTTGCGTCGACGTAAAGCCCGATCTCGCCTCGTACGATCTCAATCGACAGGCAATGTACGAGGGGCTGACAGAAGTCGGGTACAACTGCGTCAAGCCTGAAGGTGCCTTCTACATGTTTGTCGAAGCTCCGGGGGGTAATGCGCAGGCCTTCTCCGACTACGCGAGATTAAACTACAATCTCCTCATCGTGCCGTCGGAAAGCTTCGCATGTCCGGGCTACCTACGAATATCGTACTGCGTTTCTCTCGAGCGCATTAAGTCGTCCCTGCCCCTGTTCGACATGTGCCTAAAGTCGTTCAAGCGCGACAATAAGATGAAATAACCGTTACAGTTCATAACAACAAAATGCTGCGATCAATCAGCAAGGTGGTTGCAAAACATCACTTGACAGTACTAAATATCCTTTATAGGACAAACCAAAGTGTCTTCCGCAAGTAAATAGTAACGATCAACCTGCGCAAGAATAGTTTTGAGTCCGACCTTAAATCCCTGAGCCTTTTCCAGCACGGACATATGCCGCGTCATTCTTATATTGGGAACGGCGGATTGTTTTATTTCTATCGGATAGAGAACACCCGATTCTTCGATAATTAAATCGATTTCTCTTTTATCCTTATCTCGATAAAAATATATCGGATAATTTATAGTTCCATGATTGCTATATGATTTAATAATTTCGGAAACGCAATAGTTTTCTAAAATAGCACCCGAGTACGCGCCGTTTTGGAGAGTTTCCGCCGTTTTCCATCTGCCTAAATAGGCTGCCAGACCCGTATCGAAAAAATACAAAACGGGCGCTTTCGTAACCCTTTTCAAATGGTTGTTGGAAAAAGTCGAAATTACATATATTACGCCGCTTGCCTCTAAAATACCAACCCACGATTTTATTGTCTTTTGATCGACCTCTACATCCTTTGCGATAGCCGCATAATTGAGTTCCTGACTCGTTCTGGCCGCTAAAACTGTAATAAAACGACTAAACAAATTCAAATCCTGGACGGCACTTAACTGTCTTACATCTCTTTGAATAAACGTCGATACATAAGAAGCATAAAACGATTCCGGATTCAAAGACGGTCTGCGATATAACTCCGGCATCGAACCTCGATGAATATTTTCCCACAATTCATTATATGAAATGTCCGGTACAGGAGAATGCAGCAAATCAAGGGAGGGGCTAAAGGGAGCCCTGCTTTCCCGTCTTAAAATCTCGCGGGTCGATAAGGGCTTCAATTCCATAATTCCGACCCTGCCCGCCAAGCTTTCGCTTACATTTTTCATCAGCGCAAAGGTCTGAGAGCCTGTTAAAATAAACTGTCCTGTTTCGTCCTTTTGATCGACAATTCGCTTCATCTCGACGAACAATTCAGGACAATACTGAATCTCATCGATAATAAGCTTTCCCGGGTGGTTGATAAAAAACAACTTGGGATCGCTCTGTGCGATTTGAAGCCTATTAATGTCATCTAAAGTAACGTAATTATACTCATCGCTGTAAAGCTCCTTTAACATAGTCGATTTCCCGACTTGCCTAGGCCCTGTTACAAGAACAATCTTAAAGGAGTCCAGTAAGTTTTTAAGAGCTTCTTCGCCTGCACGCTTAATATATGCCATATTTCTCGACCTTTCCGGAATCTGATTCCATTTTAGACGATATCCGGCTTTATGTCAAGCATTTTTCGACTTTTCCGGAATCTAATTCCACTTTGGTCGCATCATTCATTACAATAAGCGAAATGCAGATCCACCTTACACCTCCTCCCCACTGACCAACAAATTAAGATGAAATAACCGTTACAGTCCATAACAATAAAATGCCGCGATCAATCAGCAAGGTGGTTGCGGCATTTTTCATGCTTGCATGTTTGTCTATGTTATCTGTGTTAATCTTTCTATTTTCTGCTCAGCATTCGCATAGAAATCATCTTCATACAACAGGAAACTATCGCTATTGTTAGCCATTCTTTTTAGTGCAACATTACTTAATTTGCTGTGATTCTCACAAGCGACAAGGCTTCGAAACAAGATCTTAGCGTTAAGGCAAAACTGTAATGTGCCCCACACTTCGATTGCATTACTCGTGTTAATGATAGGAAAGATGAAGAGCTGTATATCTTTAGCTGTGGGATTAACAAGCCTGTAATCAGCTTTCACATCATCTTGATCGTCTATTACATAATCCTTTTGCGGATTATATTTTTTTAAGTTCTGCATGATAAACGCATCGACATTTTCCTTGAACTTGGAAACATTTCTGTTTTTTGACAACTGGCTCAGGCCCATCACTTTGGATATGGTCATTGCAAAATTAGCAATGTATGAAGAGAGTGAACCAATAGGGGCTTTTGTAGAAATTTGCCCTCCTTCAAAGTCAAATCCGTATTGATTAACGAGTTTCTTTATGTCATCAACCAGTGAGTCTGAGATGGTTTCGGTATACGATAAACGCATCAACGTCATTGCACAGTCAGTCAAAACAACTGTTCCATCTTCTGAACCGGACAGGGCATAAATCTCCATAGGGTCACCATCAGCATGGTAATAAGGAACTGCCAGCTGTAACCGCCCCGGTGCAACGGGGTAAATAGCAGCATCCCTGCCCAAGATTTCACTTAAATGTTTTTGCAAAATTCTATCTTCCATAATCATCAAAGGTCATTTGCTTTAGAAACGCAATTTCTTTCGGCAAGTAAGGGGTAACGTCCACTATGTTACAAACGCTGACAAAGTAATCTATCGCTCCTTTTAAGCTAGAGTACGGAGCTAATTCTCGATGACTAGGATCTGTTAATCTCCTAGCAATCAAGTCTTCAGAAGTGCAGGTGTGATTGTGAGCACATGTATGGAATACATTTCTATTATCAGGCTCACCGTGCGGTCCGTTGCATCTAAGCAAACATATATTTTTAGTCGGCATGATTAGAGTCAGTGGTATAGAATAATTCTCAGGGGCAAAAACAGATTGCCTGACATGCATCAAGTAAGCAATATTTCTCTGACTCTCTGCCACCAAAGATATCTTAAATACCTTCTGAGCATTTGTTTCTTCAAATTGTATTTTCGAGCGTTCCGTCGGTAAGTCTTGCAAGACGATCTTCTCACACTTAATCAAGTTCATAATATCTTCTTTGATCAAGGAGACTTCAGGTGCATCGTCCGAGAAAGAATCATCAACTATATCTTGAGTTAGATTCAGTATTCGGTTGTACGAAGCCAATAATTCCATTTTCTGCCTTTTCCAATCTGTGCCCCAATACTCTCTCTACTCTTATATATTACACAAGATAAGTGAGCATAATTTCGCATAATTCGCAAAAACTGTCAATTGGGTGGAAATCGCGTTCACAAATGGCCGTGTCTTATTACTCCGCATGTAATAATGGCTCTTGGTACCGCAACTTGAGGCTCTCAGTGCGCGGAACGATGGCTTAGCCTATGATGGAATATTCGCTTGTCTTTCAAACAACCTATCGTCGTCTATCCTAGCACGGCATCTCGCCGTAAGTCATATAGAAACAACCCTGCCAATCTGTCACATTCAATAACGATCGATCTCTTCCAAATATCTCTGAATGTAGGCAAGATCAACTTTCGGCCACTCAAACCCTATGTGAGACAGAATATTGACTGTTTGCTCGCTAGAAGGCTCAATGTCGATTTCCAAACAGATTTTCCCGTCTTCACCTATTTCGTTAATAAAGCTCTCGTAGATAAACTGGCGCTTCGGGTCCTTCATCGCTTCAGCGAATTCTGCGTAAAACACATCCGACGATACAATCTCCATCTCTTTTCCACTCGCTTGGAACAAGTGAGCGAGTGAAGAGAGCGGAAGAAGATGCGTATTCTGCACATGGAAAACTTGAGCCGGAATATCTGCGCGGGCGAGACGAAGCACCGCCTCTGCCGCAAGATCGACCGGTGTAAACTCAACAGGAAAATGTTCAAGCTCGCTCGGCACACAACTAAGCGCTAACAAGGAACGTATCCTGTTCAAAAACGCGTTGCTCTCGTAGTTCATTTGGAATCTTCCATCACAATAACGATTCGTGAGATTACCCATCCGGAAGATTTGCCCTGATAGACTTCCCGCGGCCATCGCCTCTAAGATTCTCTTCTCCGCTTCAAACTTGCTTCGGATGTAGACGTTGTCCAAGGATTGACCAATGAAGAGATTTTTCTCATGAAAGACACGTGGAGCCTTCTCTCGATCTAAAAGAGTAATACCCGAAACGCTGAGAGTCGATATATGCAGCAGACGACTCCCCGATTCGATGCAGAAAGAAATCAACTTTTCGACGCTTTCGACATTGATTTCATGGAAGTAGTCATACGAACCGTAATGCTTTACTGTCGCCGCGGTATGGATGACCGTCTCAACTTTTCCTAATAGATCCCTGTATTCATCTTCCCCCAGACCAAAGTTATCCTTCTGCAAATCAGCACATAAAACATGTATTCTTGAGGAAAAAGCAGAGGAGATATCGCCTCCAAAATAATGTTCCAACACGTTATACAGGCGTGCCTGGCTATCGGCCTCATCACTGCCTCTTACGATGCAATACGCATCTCCGGGATATTCTTGCAGATAGCGGTAGAGTATGTGAGCGCCAAGATATCCTGTCGCTCCGGTAATAAGCGTATCGCCCAGATCTAAGATCCTGTCGCCGACTGAATGAGCCGAGAAATCTTGCTCATCAAGATAGGATTGAATCACTGAAAAATCTTCTTTTTGATACTCTGCCGGCTTTCTACCTCTATTCTCAATAAAATTCGCTAACTCTTTAACAGACGGATAGTCAAAAACGTTTTGCAACTGAACTCGTATTCCGTTTTCATGAGCTCTTGCTACAAAGTCGATGGCCTTCAAACTGTCAAGCCCTATCGCAAACAAGTCCTCCTGTGTGCTTATGGGTGAAACGCCGAGAATATCTTCATACTCTTCTATAAGATAGAACTCCAGATCGTTTCTAGGTTCAACAAACTCAACACGTTCAACGAGTGAACTATAGTCAATATCCGGAAGATTCTTTCTGTCTAATTTACCGCTCGGCGTCATCGGCATTGCAGCGATCTCTTTGAGGATGTGTGGCACCATATAACGTGGTAGAATCTTAGCTATTTCTGAGCGGATCATGTCGCTTGTTAACTCATCGCCTGTCCGTACGGTGTAGAACCCGCAAAGATATTGACGATTTTTCTCATCGACTCGCACCTCAACGGCCGCTTGGATGACCCCTTCTATCTGTTCCATAACTCGCTCAATCTCTTCCGGCTCTATGCGCAACCCGCGCAACTTCACTTGTCTGTCGTTACGACCAAGGAATATGATGTTTCCTTCTTCCCGCCAAAAGCCCATATCACCGGTTAGATACATTTTCCCGCCGTGAAAGGGATTGTCGACGAATCTTTCAGCCGTTAGCTCAGGCTGATTAATGTATCCTTTACCGACGCAGACCCCGCCAATACATATTTCACCCGGAACGCCTAAGGGCACGGGCTTTTTGTAGCGGTCAAGGATATAAATCATGACATTTTGAATTGGTTTGCCGATGCTTGTTTCTTTACTTGGATCAATCTTCATGTGGTTAATCCATACACTGCACTCCGCAGGACCATAGGCATTGAATACTGCGGTTTCTAAATGGAATAAATCAACAATCTCATCAGGGAACTTCTCGCCAGCAATTACAGCAGTCCGAATGTTTTCAGAAAGCCAATTTCGCTTTCTGTTTTGCTGCAATTGTTTAAACCGTGATGGAACCATGAAAATTCCACAATGTTCGTTTTTGAATATTAGGGATTCAAACTTTTCTTGATTAAATTGTTCGTCGCCGTTTGCTAAAACGCATGTAACGCCAAGTATAACAGGAACCAGCGTTTCGTAGAAAAAACCGTCGAATGTATGGATTGCAAGGCTAATAACATTCTCATTCATTAATATCTTTTCAGCTTGTGATTCAACAAAGTTCACTAACCCCTTATGCTGCAACATGCATCCTTTGGGCTTTCCGGTTGAACCGCTGGTGTAAATCACAGCAGCCATATCATCAGGATCATTGACATTTTCCAGCACTGATTCATCTGTTGCCGTCGAAAGAATCTTCTCCATATCAAGATTCTTTACTCTGGCACAGGATGCCTCATAAGTGAGGACAACTTCAACATGTGCATCACTGAGAATGTCTTGAATCCTTTGTTCCGGATAATTCGTGTCAAGGTGAAGATACGCGCCACCGGCCTTCATAATACCCAGCATGGCAATGACCATGTGGTAGCTGCGTTTCGATAAAATCGCTACAATATCGCCTCTGCCTATCCCCTCTATGCGAAGACAACGAGCGATTTTCTCCGCCATTTTCTGCACTTCTGCATAAGTAAAGGACTTCTCTTCAAACTTTAACGCGATGTTGTCCGGTGTTTTCTCCACTTGTTCCTCGAACAGCTGATGAACGCATTTATTTGAAAAGGGCACTTGTGTATCGTTGAAACCATCAATGATTTTTTCAACTTCTTCCCTCGAGAGAATGTCGAGATCACAGATCTTGTTTCCAGAATTTAATGCGTTGTTGGCCAGCTCAAGCAGGTGACTCTGCATCGCACGAATATCATCGTCAGAAAAGACATCCTTTCGATAATCAAAGAAGAACTGAAACGCACCCTTTTCACTTCGAATGTGAATCTGCAGTGATTCATTTTGCATTCCGCAATGGTGCCATGCGACTTTTGAGTCCTCTTCGTCTTCATCTCCCAGATGAAAGCTGAGTACCGTGTCATAAAGACGTCCTTGAAAGTTATATTCTTCTCTTAATGCCCGGAGAATCTCGCCGTAGTGAAAGCGCTGGTGGCGAAACACGTTAAGGTTTTCAGTTTCAATCTGCTGAGCATTTTCAGTGAAACTCTTTTGATAATCCAGCTCGACCAAAAGCGGGGCCGTATTGACGAACATACCGAAAGTATTCTTTTCAAATTCGCCGGAACGATTCATGACGGCTGTACCGAGATAAAACTTCTCAACGTTGTTCTTAATTTTTGAAAAATAAACGGAAAAGAGAGTGAGAAAGAAACTGTAAACGCTTATGCCATTTCTTTCACAATACGACCTGATCTGATCACTCTGCTTACGTGAAATGGCCAGAACATTTCTTGCAGTAGTCAAATCCGATGAAACTTTATCGCTGATCAGAGTGGGCTCATCGCATCGTCCGTACTGCTCTAACCAAAACGCTCTACTTTTACTATATCGACGACTCTTCAAGTATTGCTGTTCGGAGGCTAAATACTCCACATAATTGTAACTTACAGGTGTTTTCTCATCTATAATTCGCACAAGTTGTCTTTTCATCACCTGAAGAGACCATGCATCCGCAATCAAGTGATGTACTTTGACAAGAAAGCCGGTTCTGTTTTCAATTTGTACAACCGTGAATTCGCTCAAGCGTTCAAATAAATCCATCGGCTCTTTAGCATACTGATCCGCATATTGTTCAAAGGACTCGTAAGATAGAAACTGAAGATGTTTGATTGCAGGAGTAACGTCAGGCAAAACTTTCTGATAGACCTCCGAATCCCGACGTTCTAATTGGATACGCAACGAATCATTAATTTCGTATAGCCTATGGATGGCATTTTCACAAGTTGACGTGTCGATCATTCGTTCAAACAGAATACTCGTCGTAATCGTGGCAATACCGCCACCGCCAAAACGATCCATTTCATAAACAAGTTGTTGAGGGCGACTTAAATTCATGCAGATTTCATTTCTCCCTTCTTGTTCAAGGCCACACAGATAAACATATTCTGCACACGATAGAACGTAAACCTCTTGTCATTTGCTAACGTATCAATCGTACGAAAATCTCTTGAGAGACCAACGCCTGATAATTTGGCATAGCTCTCCTTCATGACCCAACGCTTAATAAACTCTTCTTCAGGATCGGCGCTTGCCCGTATTAGCTCTATCTCTTCCTCGTTGCAAACTCTGTATATGACAGACGGGCTCACGCTACGTATCATTTCTATATCAATGCCGATCTCCTCATCGGATATCACGCAGACACAAGCCTCTTTGCAGTGACTGATATTAAAGTGAAGATGCCGAGGATATAGGAGAACCGGCTTTCCCCATGTTCCATAACTAAGTTCAAACTGGTAACTTCCCGTCCACTCAAACAAGGCGTAGCGAAGCAACAACTCACTGATGACCGTCGCAACTTTACCGCTACTATACTTATAGGTGTTTGCCTTGTCTCTTCTCGCCGGCGTTATTACTTTAGAGAAGCGCCTGAGCTGCTCCGGAGTAACGTGGTGAAAATCTGAAAACAGATATACCTTAAACACGCGCTTCCAAATAATCTACGATGTCCTGTAAATAGCGAAACTTCCGGATATCACTGTTAGGAATATCAATATCCAGCGCGTCCTCGAATTCCACCACTAAGTTGACCACATCGAGTGAAGTAAGCTCTAGCTCTTTAACTAAATCTGTCTCTCTTTTCAGCTTGTCTTTTTTTACTCCGCTGTATTGCGAGATAATCATCTGTACCTTTTCAAACACCCTACACCTCTATCCTGTGACGCAATATTTTTCTGCTTGAGTTCTTTTCAAATGCGGTCTCTCTCAATCTAATGTCTGCAATTTGACGCATCGAGGGTGCCTGCATATTGTAGTTATCGCGTAACTGACGGAAGTATTCCTCGTTCCCTCTGTATTGCTCTGCCGGATATACGAGAGCTACGATACGCCCCTCGTGCTCTACGACAACGACCTCTTCGACACCCTCATCTTGAAGCAGTGGCATTTCAATTGCTTCAGGAGAAATATTTTCACCGTTCGACAAGACAATGAGATTTTTCTTTCTTCCGGTAATGAATAGGTAGCCTTCCTCATCCAGATGGCCTATATCGCCTGTTGCGAATTCCCCGTTTATCAGAACTTCCCGGGTCTGCTTTTCGTCCTTGTAATAGCCGAGAAAGAGATTTTCCCCTTTTACGAGAATCTCGCCGTCCTCCGCAATACGGACGGTACAACAGTTGAGGGGTTTGCCGCAGCTCCCCGTTTTTCGGTCATTCAGCTTTTCCGTCGAGATGACTGGGGAACATTCCGTTAGTCCGTATCCGTTGATGACGATGATGCCGATGTCATCAAAGAATTGTACGATATCCGGATTTAAAGCCGCCCCACCGCTAATGAAATCCGTGATACTGCCTCCAAGAGTCTTCAATATCGAGGCAAAGAGCTTCCTTCGGATATCTATGCCGATGGCACGTAATAAGCGACCGATTCTTACGGCCAGTTTAAACATGACTTTCAACTTCTTACTTTTAATCGTGCTTCTGATTCTCTTATGGATAAACTCAAGATGTATAGGAACAACAGCAACCGCCATAGGTGAGCAATCTTGAAAATCCTTCAAGAGATCGCGCACTTGCGTATTGATGAATATGGATCTCTCTTCATTGAACACCATAAAGACCCCAACCACCAGCCCGAAAGCGTGATGGTAAGGAAGAATGGAAAGCGTTCTCTCCGGAGCCTGATATTTGTCTCTATTGGAGTTGATGACCGCCGCGATTCCGGCGTGACTTAAAAGCACCGCCTTACTATCACCCGATGTGCCTGAAGTAAAGAAGATGGTGGCGGGAGAATGGGGATCAATTCTTATGTCAGCGTATAACCGATGTAACCCCCCCCCCCCGAGAATTACAGCGTAAAGCTATATTAAAGCCGGATTCAATCGGGAAAAAGGTAATATCGCCATCGTCATCCTGGGAGATAGCCGCCAATTGATCGTACTTTTCTTGAGAACAGAAGATGGCCTCACTATCGCTTTGGAGCAAGTACTTCTTTAATTCCTCTGACGCTAGATTGTTGTCAATCGCGACCGCTACATTCCCGCTCGTCGTAATCGCAAAGAATGCAAGCAACCATTCATAGGAGTTCTCTGCGGAGATCGCTATGTGCTTTCCGTAAAAACCATGGCTCAAAAGAAAATTTCCCAGTTCCTCTACTTCTTGAGCAAAAGAAGAGAAACTGACATCGCGTATGTTTTTTCGATCGATGCGGTAACGGAACGCGATCTTATCGGGAGCACTCTCTTTACAGGACAATAAAAGATCTCGCAGATCACTGATCGGTTTAATTGATTTTATGTTATCTTGTCGAATCGCCATAGACAGTCCCTTACTAGCCATCAAAACAGGAAAGGGCATCGTACACACCTGCGTAAAGTCACACTTGCCACCAATAATAGCATAAATATGTGGTCGCAGAGCCATTTACCAGCTTGACCCGTCTCCGCTATGATCGAAAGCTACTATCCTCGAACATAAAAAAAGCTAAATGTGGTTTGGCGCCTGAGAGCGAAAATCTGTCTCCTTAGTCTTAAACTTTTTCCTAATTGATTGACTCACGTCAGCGAACATGGCGTTCGATTCGTTAGTATTCAGAGCACAACTCGACTGTAGTGCAACTCCCTCTCCTCGAACCAAGCGAACTCTTCGAAACCGAGGCTGTTCAGATAAGCGATGGCCTCCTTTACAAAGCGGCCGTTTTGCTCAACACGGTGAGCGTCTGAGGCGACCGTCAGGAATCGTCCACCTAATTCGCGATATCTTTTTAGGATTTGGGGGTCGGGCATGGCCTCTTTCATCGTATATCCTTTATGCCTGAACATAGCGCTGATCGTTCCTGTGTTGATCTCAAGTATTTGTTCGTTATCGCGCATCGTTCGAAATAGTGTATCAAATGAATCCGGTGCGTGCCTGTAGAGCATTTTCGATTTGTCCTCCGGTGCATAACGCGAGAAGAAATCGTAATGCGCTACAATACGCGAACATGAAAGCTCACGTGCCGATTGCTCGATCATGTTGATGGCACTCGTATAAAGCTCCTCAAAGTTCTGAAAATAGATCTTGTCCCTATGAAGAAACGGATCATACCCATCATAAAAATGGACAGCGACAATCGTGTAGTCAAAGGGATACTGTTCATCAATCTCCCTCAGTTGCACACCATTGTGCGGAGTCCAGCCGAGCTCCAACGACAAAAGAAATCCCGGTTTATCACCTGCGCCTCGCTTCGAAGGCATCCGTCGGCGATTGTAAAATGTTTCGACATAAGAGGGAACGTCAACCTCCCAAGGATTCTCCTCCGTTGCGAAAACATCGAGATCGTGGTGATCGGAAATGGCAAATCCGTGCAATCCTCTTTCGGTCGAAATGGCTTCAAGCTCTTCAAAAGTCTGCTTCGCATCAGGCGACCAGCCTGTCAAATGATTATGTGTCTCAACAAATTTCATTCCACTATCCCTTAAGTTCAATCTCTCCATGAAGGAATTTTTCCTTCAGATCCCAAAGCTCCACAGAGAGGTCGACGTAGTACTCCTGAGGATTTTCAAAGCGTTTAATCGAATCCCATAATGTGTCGAGCTGTTTTTGACAATACTCTCTAATCTCTTCTATATCACGCGCCTGATAACATGATTTCCCTTTGACGAAAATCGGCTGAAGCAAAGGTTCAGCTCTAAAACCGTGTAATGTTTTCCGTTTCCAGGTGTGATGCGGGTCGAAAATAGTCAGCGGTTTCGACTCGTCGATCGTCTCGTGGACGAGCGTAATCAAATCGGCTTCCACAAAACCTGTCTCTTTGTTATAGAGACGATAAACTTGCTTTTCACCTGGATTCGTCACTTTCTCAGGATTATCGGAGAGCTTCATTCGCGGTTCAGCAATGCCATTTTGCTCGACAAGGGAGAGCTTATAGACGCCGTTGAAAACGGGATCGTCGCGCGAAGTGATCAGACGCTCACCGACGCCGAATGAATCGATCTTCGCTCCTTGATGCAGAAGATCGCGAATGAGATGCTCATCAATGGCGCTACTGACCGTGATGGTACAATCGTCCAAGCCGGCCGCATCAAGCATTTTGCGCGTGTTGATCGAAAGATAGGCAAGGTCTCCCGAATCAATACGAACCGCTTTTAAGCGGCGCCCCATTGGCTCCAAAATCTCTTTTGCGACTCGTATCGCATTGGGAACACCACTTTTCAGCGTGTTGTACGTATCGACGAGGAATTGGCACTCGTCAGGGTACGCCATCGCATACGCCTTGAATGCCTCGTATTCAGTATCGAATGCCTGAACCCAGCTGTGCGCCATCGTACCCAGAGCGGGAATATTAAACGCCTTACCGGCGAGTGTGCACGATGTTCCCGCGACTCCCGCAATATAGGCGGCACGCGCGCCGAGCATTGACCCATCGACTCCCTGTGCACGCCGAGCTCCAAACTCCATCACTGCGCGCCCTTGTGCAGCGCGTACGATACGCGAGGATTTCGTAGCAATCAAGCTCTGGTGATTGATGGTCAACAAAATCATCGTCTCGATCATCTGCGCCTGAATGAGAGGCCCTTTGACTTTGATAATCGGCTCATCCGGGAAGATCGGGGTTCCCTCCGGAACAGCCCAAACATCACAGGCAAACTCAAAATGACGAAGGTAGTCAAGGAAATCTTCTTCAAACAGGCCAAAACCCTTCAGGTAGTCGAGATCATCTTCTGAAAAACGAAGGTTCTCCAAATATTCAACGAGTTGCTCAACACCCGCCATAATGGCGAATCCACCGCGCTGCGGTACTGTTCGGAAAAACATATCGAAAACGGCGATTGTGTCCTTCATGCCTGTTTTGAAATAGCCGTTCGACATGGTAATTTCGTAAAAGTCGGTGAGCATCGACAAATTATATCTGTCATTACGTTTCTTCACCTTATTACCTCTCTTTCAGCTTCACCGCTGTTTAGCAGTCGGCGTGCCTAGCCCATGAAAAAGCTAGCGCCGTTTCATCCTTTTACTGTTGTTCGGTAGCTTCCCTGTGCTTAGCACATAGAGGAACCGGTTCCGTTTGATTGTGCTACTATCGCTCAGGTTGATTATCTTTCATTAAAAAGCGCGATCATACCACTACCCACTATATTTTTTATCCTCACAGCGTGACGTGTATCGTAACTACATTGACATAAGCATTGCTCTCTTTGATTCACGTCTTTCGTCTTCATAAGGCCAACAGTCATTGCCAAATAACTCAGCAGCAAAAAAAACGCGATCCAACACGAGTCCCTCAGCCGGCATCGTTGGACCAGCTCGTACTCTGTCACGCACTTCAATAATGGACATGAGTTCATCTATAGGAATTTTCCCTTGACCGATGTACACGAGCGTCCCTGCGATAATACGTGCCATGTGGTAGAGAAAACCGTCTCCTGTCATCGTGATCGTCAACTCCTTAAGCCCATCGATCCGAATGTCGTGCAGCGTTCTGACGAGGCGCTTCGTCGGCGATCCCTGATCCATAAAAGAGGAAAAATCATGCGTCCCACGAAAAAGCTCGATCGCCGATCGCATGGCATCGACATTGAGCTTGCCGGGCACGTATGCTGTCGTATGTCGCTTTAAGACTGGTCGCGTCTCTCCCGTCACAATCGTGTACCGGTACGTCTTGCCGAGCGCATCGTACCGTGCGTTAAAGCCGCTTGGCACGCATACAGCGGCACAAACAGCTACAGATTCAGGCAGCTTTGTATTCCATGCTCTTGCGATTCTATTCACAGGAATTGATGTGAAAGAAGAAAAATCAGAGACGTGGCCAAGTGCTGAGACTCCCGCGTCCGTGCGACTTCCGCCACGCAACGCAATCACTTCACCTGTCAACGATTGCCATGCGTCCTCCAAACAAGCCTGAACGGAAGGTGCATTTTTCTGTCGCTGCCATCCGTGAAAAGCGGAGCCGTCAAACTCCGTCATAATTGCATACCGCATCGAATGTTCCGATACTGTTTTCACATTCCTATCATATCACTGTTTAATTCTGGCGTAGACCTTAAATCCATACCAATGGGGGCAAGAGTGGCTCAACCGCGAAAACGAGTAGCAATAATCCCAACAGAAGGAATGAGAAGACGATATCGATCGCCGACAGTTTTGATGCATGGAGACGCGTCCTCGAAGTGCCGCCACGGTAACAGCGAGCTTCCATGGCGATGGCAAGGTCATCGGCACGCCTAAAGCTGGAGATAAAGAGAGGAACGAGTATGCTCACGAGTCCTCGAATTCTTCGTAGCGGGCCGCCCGTATCATAATCAGCACCACGCGAAGATTGAGCTTTCATAATTTTATCTGCTTCATCGAGGAGTGTAGGGACAAATCGAAGGGCAATCGACATCATCATCGCAAATTCATGGACTGGAAAACGAAGAAGGCGAAGCGGTGACAACAGGCTCTCCAGCGCATCGGCGATGGCAAGTGGTGTTGTCGTCAATGTTAAGAACATCGACGTATTGATCACCATCAACACTAAACGCAACGCCGTTAAACCGCCTGATATCAAGCCCTCACGTGAGATCTTGAGAATCCCAAGTTGTAAGAGCACGTGTCCCTCGACTGTGAATAAATGTAACAGCATCGCAAAGATGATGATAAACATGAGCGGACGAACACTTTTCATGATCAGCCTAATCTTAATTTGGGAAATGATCATGATGGAGACAGTCCAAAGGAGGAAAAAACCTAAAATCCGTATATCACGCGCAGAGAGCATTACCACCATAAGTATGATAGCCCCTATAAACTTTACACGCGCATCAAGACGGTGTATCAGTGATGTCCCGGGGACTGAGCGACCTAGCATACTACGTGATTTCATCGTTTCTCTTTCTTAACCAACTAACTACCTCCGGTAAATGGCTTTTACAAGAGCATCCGCCGCTTCTTTCGCTGTATAACAGTTTGTATCAAGTGTAGGAAACAAGTCAACAAAACAGTTTAGAAACTGTTTTGACGATGGGATATCGAGCGAGACACTTTTTAGGAATTCTGCAGAAGAGGTCATCTCACGAGGCGTACCACAACCGGCAACGTTGCCGTTGTTCAAAATGAGAATACGATCACACAGGCGCGCCATCGTTTCCATATCATGCGATACGATGAGAAGCGTCGCCCCCTCATCAACAAGTGTCATCAAATCGGCGAAGAGTTCATCGCGCCCCGAAGGATCCAGCCCGGCTGCTGGCTCATCCATCATGATGATATCAGGTTCCGCTGCCAAGACGCCAGCGATAGCGACGCGTCGCCGCTGACCGCCCGAGAGCTCAAATGGCGATCGGTGTAAAATCGCGTCGACGCCTAACCTTTTCGCCGCGCCCAAAACAGCTCGCTCAACCTGCTCCGGTGTGCGATTCAATTGTTTTGGAGCGAAGGCGATGTCGAGCGCTACTGTTTCCTCGAACAGCTGATCTTCTGGGTATTGAAAGAGAAGGCCCACATGGCGGCGTATGTCGCGTACCGTCTTTCTGTCGGACAGATCGCGTCCGAGCACGACAACCGTCCCTTTCTTTGAGGGGATAATGCCATTGATGTGCTGTATGAGGGTCGATTTTCCCGAGCCTGTATGTCCTAAAATTCCGAGAATCTCTCCTTTGGAAACTGAAAGAGAGATATCGTCAAGCGCCTTTACAGGTTCCCCCGTGTCCGAGGTATAGGAAAAAGAGAGGTTAGAAATCTCGATCACGGACTCACGGTCGATTTCTTGTGAGCCGTCACCAAAACTACGTGACTCAGTAACAATGGGCTCACAAGAAAATGGGACAGCAGAGCTGTCTTGATCGTCGGTCGACCCCTTGAGAGGCGACAAAGATGCTACGACACCACGAACAAATGAAACGGCTCCATCAAATGAAAAAATTTCTTCAGGACGATAAGGCATACCTGTCCTATCGGCAATCCGGCGGGCAATCTCAATATGGGTGGGGACGGAAAGTCCTTCAGCATGAACTCTCTCGAATTGATCGAAAACTTCAGCAGGTGTCCCCTCCAAGCTGATCCGTCCATCACTGATTACGTAAATATAATCGGCGAGCACCGCCTCTTCCATGTGGTGAGTAATCTGGACGATTGAAATGTCGGATTTTTCTTTTAACTCGAGAATGAGTTCCATGACACTGCGCCTTGACATGGGGTCGAGCATAGATGTCGCCTCGTCGAGAATGATGCATTCAGGTTCCATTGCCAAGATCGATGCGATGGCAAGTTTTTGCTTTTGTCCACCTGACAAGTGATGCGGTGCACGGTCACGCAAGTCAGAAAGTCCTGCTTTCTGAAGCGCCTCATCGACTCTCCTGTTGACTTCATCGATCGGTAATTCCAAATTACATGGGCCGAATGCTATGTCATCGGCAACTGTCGCACCGATCAACTGATTGTCAGGATTCTGAAAGACCATACCGCAAATACGGCGAATCTCAAAGATGTCGAGCGAATCGGTCGTATCCATGCCATCGACAAGAACTGAACCTTCATCGGGAACCAAGAGTCCATTGATCAGTCGAGCAATCGTCGACTTGCCCGACCCGTTGCGCCCAAGGAGTGCGACGTGTGAACCTTTTTTAATGTGAAAAGAGACGTGATTGACGGCACGAATCGGCAACTGCCCCTCAGCAGCGCCATATGTAAAGCTGACATCATTAAAGTGAATCACAAGTCAACTCCTTCAACAATTACTCACTGCATAGCTTCTCATACAAAAGAAAAGGGGCTATCCCAAAACCGCTCTTTGATAGCGAGAACGAGAAAGCCTCCTAATATTTTAGAGAGTCACTAATTATCTACCTACAGTTTGCTATTTGATCAACAACGCGCGATTCCAAGACGGGTTGTGGACAATTTTTACACTTTGAGCAACGGCTTTCTACCTAAAGTGGAATTTTTGACCTGTATCGCACGATTTCAGGTGGTCTTTGGACAAATTTTACACCTTGAGCAGCGGCTTTCTACCTAAAGTGGAATTTTTGACCAGTTTCGCGCGATTTCAGGTGACCTTTGGCCAAAATTTACACTTTGAGCAACGGCTTTCTACCTAAAGTGGAATTTTTGACCAGTTTCGCACGATGTCAGGTGGTCTTTGGACAAATTTTACACTTTGAGCAGCGCCCGTCTACCTAAAGTGGAATTTTTGACCTACGTAGCATACTAAGCGCTTTATCTTGACCAACGATTCAAAATCCGTTTGATCGAGCCCCACGATCCTAATATGTACATGTTTCCCTAGCAGCTCCACGGAACAAGACATTGCTATACGAGCTCAATGATCGCCATCGGTGCGGCGTCACCGCGACGCGGGCCAAGCTTCGTGATGCGCGTGTATCCACCGGAACGCCCCGTATAACGTGGTGCCACCGTATTAAATAGATGATTAACTGTATTAACACGCTTGCCATTTTCATCGCGTGTCTCGACGAGCACGTTCATCATTCTGCGACGTGCGGCAAGTCGCGAAGGCATATCGACTTGTACTGTCTTCGTCTTCATCTCGCGCTCGACGACATCATACTTGCGGTCGTTTTTCGAAGTCGCCGTTCGGAGAATTTTGCGTCCCTTGTCGTCTAGTTTCGCTGCAGAGACTAGAACGGTCTTCGTTGTGAAGTTGTTCTGCTCTTTAACAGCAAGCGAGATAATCTGCTCTGCAATACGTGCCGTCTCTTTTGCACGTGTCTCAGTCGTTGTCACTTTGCCGTGAACAATCAGTGATGTGACGAGGTTTCTCAGCATTGATTTTCTCGCAGCCGTCTTTTGGCTGAGTCTTCTATATCCTGCCATGAGTTGGTACTCCTTTTTTCCTAATCTTCAGGGTCTGCCAATTTGAGATCGAGTGCGGACAGCTTCTCAACGAGCTCAGCGAGTGATGTCGTCCCGAGATTTCTGACTTTCATCAAATCGTCGTATGATTTTGCGACAAGGTCAGCGACGGTGTGGATGTCTGCGCGCTTCAACGAGTTAAAAATGCGCGTTGAAAATCTTAACTCCTCGATCGGTGCATCGTAGATGCTTTTCTCTTTCTCATCAATGTGAAGCGGCTCGGGCTCAGGTACAGACTTATCATGTGTCATTGATAAGAAAAGGTTGAGATGCCCAATTAATATCTCGGAAGCCTTCGCCAGCGCGTCTTCCGCAGTAATCGTCCCATCTGTCCAGACTTCAAGCGTCAGCTTATCATAGTCGGTCACTTGGCCGACACGTGTATCTTCGACGTGGTAGTTGACCTTACGAATCGGTGTAAAGATGCTGTCAATCGGAATGACACCGATCGGCGCATTGGCGTCTTTGTTCTGCTCGGCGCTCCTATATCCGATGCCTGAATTAAACGTCAGTCCCATGAAAAGAGGGCCTTCTCCGTTCATATGAGCGATGATAAGGTCGGGATTGATAATTTCAAGTTCATCGCTCTGGATAAATTCACCGGCACGGACAGGACCTGAATAACTAGCTTCCTTATTGATGAAGACTGTCTTCGGTCCAGGTACGCTCAATCTCGCACGTATTTGCTTGATATTCAGCAAAATCTCCGTCACATCTTCAATCACGCCGGGAATAGTCGAGTATTCCTGAAAGACTCCTTCGATACGGATCGATGTCACAGCGCAACCCGGCAAGGACGAGAGCAATACACGGCGAAGCGCGTTACCTAACGTGATACCGTAACCGCGCTCGAGTGGTTCAGCGACGAAAAGCCCGTACGATTCATCTTCTGAGTGTGTCTTGTATTCAATATGTGTATTTTTGACTTCAAACATGTGAGCCTCCAAGGTCGTGCTGCTCCAACAGACATGCCAATTACTTCGAGTAGAACTCGACGATTAGCGTTTCTTCGACGGGGGTATCAATTTCTTCACGCTCAGGAACTCTAAGAATTGTGCCCTTGAGCGCAGCAGAATCAAACGTCATCCAGTTCGGAACGATCGTATTCGGCAAATCTTCGAAGACTTTCACACTGCGCGAATTGTCACGGACAGCAACCACATCACCGGGAGACACCGTCATTGAAGGAATACTCGCGCGATGACCATTCAAGTTGAAATGTCCGTGATTGATCAGCTGACGAGCCTGAGCCCGTGTCGACGTAAATCCCATGCGGTAGACGACATTGTCGAGTCTGAGCTCTAAGAGCTTCAGCAAATTTTCACCGCTCTTACCGGGCATTTTCGTCGCGCGATCGTATGTGTTACGGAATTGCTTTTCCAATACACCGTATATAAACTTGACCGATTGTTTCGCTTTAAGCTGACGACCGTACTCGCCTTCTTTCCGACGCGATTGTTTCGGGTTTCTTCTAGATTTTTTATTGATTCCCAACATCTGAGGTGCGATATCGAGCGAACGGGCTCGTTTCAGAATGGGTGATCGATCTTTAGCCATGCTTCCTGTCTCCTATTAAACTCTTCTGCGTTTGGGCGGGCGACACCCGTTATGTGGGATCGGCGTCACATCTTTGATCAAGACAATCTCAAGGCCGCCTGTCGCGAGTGCACGTATCGCAGACTCACGACCTGATCCAGGACCGCGCACGTACACTTCAACTGTCTTCATACCATGCTCAACGGCTTTACGAGCTGCAGTCTCTGCTGCCAACTGTGCCGCAAACGGAGTTCCCTTACGCGAACCTTTCATGCCTTGTGCCCCGGAACTCGACCAGGAAATCACGTTGCCGACAGGATCAGTGATCGTTACAATCGTGTTGTTAAAGGACGAACGGATATGCGCATGTCCGCGCTCGACATTCTTCCGGTCACGTCTTCTCGTTCTTGCTACTGGACGTCCACCTTTTCTAGCCACGGTTCGTCCTCCTTATCTCTTTTTCTTCGCCATCGTGCGTCTCGGGCCTTTGCGCGTTCTCGCGTTCGTACGCGTGCGCTGTCCCCTCACTGGCAAACCAGTGCGATGACGGCGACCGCGATAACAGCCGATCTCCGACAGGCGCTTGATATTCATTGCGCGCTCACGGCGCAGGTCACCCTCAACGATGTAATGGTGTTCCATCACCTCACGGATACGCGTGATCTCATCATCCGTTAAATCACGGACACGCGTATCGGGGCTGACTTCAGCCGCCGCGAGGATTTCATTTGATCGTGAGCGACCGATGCCGTAAATGGCGGTTAGGCCGATCTCAACGCGTTTATCATTGGGCAAATCTACCCCGGCAATACGTGCCATTCGCTACCTCCAATATATGCTCGTATGGCTTATCATAAGCGACGTTGGTTTTTGACGATGCGTCACGAATCCCATGCCGCCAATTATCGCAAAGCGAGACGCAACGTTTAGCCTTGTCTCTGTTTATGTTTCGGGTCACTGCAGATTACCATGACACGCCCACGGCGCTTGATCACACGGCATTTTTCGCAGATTGGTTTGACCGAAGGTCTAACTTTCATGGTTCTCCTCCTTTGTGTTCTGTGTCAACACACACAGCTTATAATTCTAACGCGATACGTTGTAAAATGCAAGTTACTTCATTTTGAGCGCCAAGTGATACGCCCTCTCGTCAAATCATACGGCGACAGCTCGACAGTAACATGGTCACCTGTAAGGATCTTAATGTAGTTCTGTCGCAACTTACCCGAGATATGGGCAATCACTTCGAATCCGTTTTCAAGCCTTACACGGAAAACGGCGTTCGGCATAGCGTCAACAACGACTCCCTTAACTTCAATTTTATCTTCTTTCGGCATCTACTCCTCCGATGAGCTCTTACTCTTTTGAACCGGTGCACACGTCTCTTCCCATACGCGAATCAGTTGTCGGATGTACGTATCTCGCTCTCTATCACAAGTCTTCCGGCGAAGTGTCTCCGCCAATTCCTGCGAAGTTATCGCATGCCCAACGGCTTGAACGTGCTTTGTGTTCTTACGTTTCGCATTGGCAAGCGCTCTCTTTTTGCCGTCTGTCAGGAGAAGATAATCCTCCGACTCAACTCTAACGACAATGTACAGACGTCCTCTATCGTGTCCGGCTCGTGATCGGACGACCATGCCAGGCACATACTTTGCCGGTAGCTGATACGCCACGACTTTGTCGCATTCACTCATTGCCTGCCCGATCTCAGAGCTACACTGTCAGGACGACAGGCCCTTTGTTTGTAATGGCAAATGAGTTCTCGTAGTGTGCAGACGGTTGCCCGTCCACCGTCACAAATGTCCATTCATTCGATGTCAGTACCACGTCGTAAGAGCCAAGCGTCACCATTGGTTCAAGAGCAAGCGTCATACCGGCTTGGAGCCTCAGCCCGCGCCCTCTCCTGCCGTAGTTCGGCAAATTAGGCGACTCGTGCAGTTCCCTTCCAACTCCGTGGCCTGTCAGCACACGGATAATACCAAATCCGTGCGACTCGCAGTGTTCCTGCACAGCCGCCGAAATATCGCCGATCCTGTTACCTGGAAAAGCCTGCTCAAGCCCTTTCCAAAAAGCTTCTTCCGTCACCTCAACGAGTTCTTTTACACGAGGTGGCACGTCACCGATAATGTACGTTCTCGCCGCGTCAGCGTGAAATCCGTCAAGGTATGCTCCAACATCGACGGAGACGACCATGCCGTCTTCCAAGAAGCGGTCGTCACTCGGGATCCCATGAACGACTTCTTCGTCGATAGAGATACACGTTGCCGCCGGGAACGGTCTGACCTCCGGCCCGCCGTAACCGAGAAAGGACGGTGTCGCTCCTGCATCAACGATGACTCGATGCGCAATTCGATCGATGTCACCAGTCGATATCCCCGACCTCATCATGGGAGCTATCGCCTCAAAGACCGATGCGACGACGGCACCAGGTTTTCTCATCCTGAGAATTTCTTCACGGGACTTGATCCGGATCATGCCTACCCCTTAGCTCCATCTATGATGGAAAAAAGTCGACGGCGCATCTCATCGCTCGGAGGACCATCGTTTGAAAACGTAACGAGCAGATCGCGTGCTCTGTAGTAATCGATCAGGGGTGCCGTGCTCTTGCGATAGGCTTCTAAGCGCTTTCTGAGCGTCTCTTCCGTGTCATCACTGCGGTGCACAACGTCTCCACCACAATGATCGCACGTTCCTTCTACGGAAGGCGCCATGTTTTGTGTATTGTAAGGCTGACCGCACTTGATGCACACGAGGCGCGAGAGTGTCCGCTCAATGAGGATGCTTTCGTCGATGACGAGGTTGATCACCATATCGATTGCCTTATCGCGCTTCTCTAGCATCGTCGCTAATGCCTCTGCCTGCGGAATCGTCCGCGGGAATCCGTCGAGGACAAACCCGTTAACGGCACTCTCATCTGTCAGCGCCTTTTCAACGAGCTGTATTGTCAGTTCGTCAGGTACGAGAGCGCCCTGTTCCATGAAGGACTTGACTTCACGTCCGAGCGGTGTCTCAGCGGTAAGTTCGGCTCGGAACAGATCACCCGTCGCGATATGAGCCAAACCTTTTTCATCAGAGATAATCTTTGACCAAGTACCTTTACCGCTTCCCGGTGCACCCAATAAAATCAGTCGCTTACTCATGGTGACTACCTCATCAATCAAGGAAACCCTTGTAGTGGCGCATGAGCATCTGCGCTTCTAGCTGATTCACTATATCCATCGCGACACCGACTAAGATCAGAACAGCTGTACCGCCAAACCAGATACCTTCCACACCCGTGATCATTCCAAGCACTGAAGGCATCAAGACTAGCACAGCGAGAAACAACGATTCGAACCAATTGAGGCGGCGCGCCGTCCTACCGACAAATTCAGCCGTAGGACGTCCCGGACGAATGCCGAGAATGTATCCACCGTTCTTCTGTAAGTTGCTAGCGATATCGATGGGGTTGAAACTGATCGTCGCGTAGAAGAACGTAAAAGCGATGATCATAATCGGATAGACGACGTAGTACAGAGGATTCTGATTGAAATTGATCAACCATTGCGCGAATTTCCCTTGACCACCGGTAAACGAAGCGATCGTTGATGGAACCATTAGGACCGACATCGCAAAGATGACCGGAAGAACACCTGACTGGTTGACCTTAATCGGTAGATACGTACTCTGACCGCCGTAGATTTTGCGCCCGACGACGCGCTTCGTATATTGCACCGGGATCCTTCTCTCAGCACTCTGTACGAAAACGACGATTGTGATGATCGCCACGAAGACGAGGGCGACGAGTAAGACGAGACCGATCGCGAGGAAAATACTTTTCATCGTAGTCAAGGCCTGAAAATATATAAACAGCGTTTTAGCCCCACTCGGCAGGCGGCTTGCAATTCCGATAAAGATGATGAGCGAAATACCATTTCCGACGCCGCGCGCATCGATTTGTTCGCCGAGCCAGACGACAAACGACGCACCGGCAGCGAAACTCAAAATCACAATCGTCAGGCTCAGCCACTCGGGGACACCAGGTGTCGTCGCTCCTTTCGTCATCAGAGCGTACGATGTTGCCATGATAAGGGAAAGGGCGAGCGTGACAAAGCGCGTGATCTTTTGGATTTTTTTCTGTCCGACTTCGCCCTCCTTCGACATGCGTTCAAGCGCAGGAATAGCAAACGTCAAAAGCTGCATAATGATCGATGCGTTGATATAAGGCGAAATTCCGAGCGCCAGCACAGAGACCGACTTGAACGCGCCGCCTGAAATAATGTCGAGAAACTGACCGAGCTGCCCGAAGCGTTCGACGAGATCAGCAAATGCTGCACTGTCGATCATCGGCGTCGGGACGGCCGTCCCGAGACGGTAGATGAGAATCGCGACAAGCGTAAATTGGAGTTTCTTCCGAAGGTCAGGAATTTTCCAAGCATTTACCAAGGTCTGAAGCATGCTACCCATGTCAGATTACCTCACAAGTACCCCCGGCCTTTTCTATTTTTTCTTTGGCCGTGGCGGTAAAAGCATTCGCTTTCACATTGAGTTTAATCGTCAGCTCGCCGTTGCCCAGCACTTTGAGGCCATCATTGACCTTCGGGAGCGAGATGATACCAGCCTCTGCCAAAGAAGCGGCATCGACTAAAGAACCCTCTTCCATGCGCATCAGATCGCCGACATTGACGGTAATGTAATGTTTTGCAAAACGTTTATTATTAAAGCCGCGCTTCGGGAGTCGGCGATATAGAGGCATCTGCCCACCTTCAAACTGCGGACGAACACCGCCGCCTGAACGTGATTTTTGGCCTTTCGTTCCTCGGCCAGCAGTCTTACCACTGCCGGAACCTCTCCCGCGTCCGACTCTCGATGCTTTTCTGTTCGAGCCGGGAACAGGACTCAGATCATTAAGCTTCATCGTCTCCTCCTTCGTACGGTTCACAGACAACGAGATGGCGAACATGGTGCACCATGCCTCGGATCGCCTCGTTGTCCTGATGGATGACTGTCTGCCCTATCTTTCTCAAACCGAGCGCCTGCACCGTCGCCTTATGCTTTTTGCGGGCGTTATTGGTGCTCTTGAGCAGAGTAACTTTCAATTGAGCCATGTCACCCTCCTTATTACAAAATTTCACGCGGGTTCCTACCGCGTATCTCCGCAACTTCTTCGAGCGTACGCAGTGACTTCAGTCCTTCAATCGTCGCATTGACAATATTATTCGGATTCGGACTTCCTAAAGATTTCGTGCGGATGTCCTTAATGCCAGCCAGCTCACAGACAGCACGGACGGCTCCACCTGCTATGACACCGGTACCTGCGCTCGCTGGCTTTAACAGCACACGAGCAGCACCGAAACGACCCGTCACTTGATAAGGGATTGTGTCTTTATATGTCGCTACTTCAATCATATTGCGTTTGGCATCTTCAATTCCCTTGCGAATCGCTTCGGGAATTTCAGCCGATTTGCCAAGACCTTTTCCAACACGGCCAGCGCCATCTCCAACGACGACAAGTGCCGTGAAACGGAAATTACGTCCACCTTTGACCGTTTTAGCGACACGCCCAATATGGATCACGCGTTCTTGAAGTTCATTCTCGCGGTCTCTCTCTTCTCTTTTATCACGATCTCTGCGATCTTTGTTATCTCTTCTCATGATTGCCACTCCCCTAAAAACTGAGTCCGGCTTCGCGCGCGGCATCGGCCAGCGCGGCGACACGTCCGTGATACTTATAACCACCGCGATCGAAGACAACTGTCTTAATGTCTGCTTCGAGCGCGCGCTCGGCGATCAGCTTACCGACAGCTTTTGCCGCCTCAATATTTCCACCATAACTGATCTCCGACTTAATCGAAGGATCGAGTGTCGATGCAGCGACTAGTGTGCGGTGAGAGACGTCATCAATGATTTGCGCATAGATGTGAGACGTACTCCTGAACACATTCAGCCTCGGACGTTCAGCCGTTCCATGCACGTGCCTGCGGACTCGTGCGTGGCGACGACGGCGGATTACATTGCGTGGTTCTTTCTTAATCATCGTTCACGCTCCTTACCTAACACCGGATTTACCGACCTTGAGGCGTAATACCTCACCGGCATACCGAACACCTTTGCCTTTATACGCATCAGGCGGACGCGATGCGCGAATCTTCGCGGCCATCTCGCCGACGAGCTGCTTATCTGCCCCTTTGACGGCGATTCGCGTCGGTGAAGCGAGCTCAAACGTGATGCCTTCAGGCTCTTCAAATATGACCGGGTGCGAATAACCGAGATTCATGATGAGCTTATTCCCCTCTTTCATTGCACGGTACCCAACACCTTGTATTTCTAAGTTTTTCGTGAATCCCTTATCCAGACCGACAACCATGTTATTGATCAGGGAGCGCGTTAGACCATGGAGTGAACGCGTTTGTCGCGTATCGTTCTCGCGTCGTACGAGCACCTGACCGCCTTCGATCGTGACAGTGATACCGGGGAGAATCGCCTGTGAAAGCGACTCTTGTCCCTTGCTCACTACGACATGACCGTCGATGATTTCGACCTTGATGCCATCGGGGATTACGATCGGCATTTTGCCAATTCTTGACATGATTTTCCTCCTGCTCTTAAGATTGAGGGCATTCGCCCTTTTCAGAGTGGCTAGCGCTTGGTCTACCAGACAAACGCTAGCACCTCGCCGCCGATTCGACTACGACGAGCGATCTTATCGGTCATCACGCCCTTTGAAGTCGAGATGATCGCGATACCGAGGCCATTTTGTACGCGTGGCAGATGTTCCACATCAGCGTATACGCGCAGTCCTGGCTTTGATATTCTCTTAATGCCTGTAATGACAGGCTTATTGCCATAATACTTCAACGTCAAGTTTAAAATACCTTGCTTGCCGTCATCGCGGTAACCGACCTTTTCGATGTATCCCTCATCGACCAAGATATCCGCGATGGCACGCTTCATGTTCGAAGCAGGCATCTCACAAGTCAGTTTGCCGGCTTTTCCGGCATTGCGAATGCGGGTGAGCATGTCCGCGATCGGATCAGTAACTTGCATAACTAGCCCTCCTTACCAACTGGCTTTACGAACGCCGGGGATCTGTCCCTTATAAGCGAGTTCACGAAAACAAAGACGACAGACGCCGAACTTGCGAAGGAACGCTCTCGGGCGACCGCACAACTGACAGCGATTCTTCTGGCGTGTACTATATTTCGGTTCGCGCTGTGCTTTCACAACCTGAGATTTTTTTGCCATGGTTTCCCCCTATCTACGGAACGGCATGCCGAGTGCTCTCAGAAGCGCCATGCCTTCTTCGTCCGTTTTAGCCGTCGTAACAATCGTGATGTCGAGTCCGCTTATTTTATCAATGCTATCGTAGTCCACTTCGGGAAAGATCAGCTGTTCGCGAGCACCAAGCGAATAATTACCGCGACCGTCAAATGAGTTCGGATTGACGCCGCGAAAATCGCGGACACGCGGGAGCGCGATACTGATCAACTTATCGAGAAAATGGTACATACGATCCCCTCGAATCGTTACCTTAACACCGTTTGGCATACCTTCCCTCAATCTGAAGTTTGCTACCGATTTACGGGCATACGTCACGATCGCTTTTTGGCCTGCGATCGTCGTGAGATCGCGGACTGCTGAATCGACAGCCTTCGGGTTTTCGCGTACGTTGCCGATGCCCATGTTAAGAACGATTTTCTCGAGCCGCGGTACCTGCATCACCGAGCTGTATCCGAATTCTTTCATCAGGGCATCGCGAACTTCATCGGTATATTTATCACGTAATCTGTTCATGCGTTATCCCTTCTTACCTTTCTTAATCACAGAAATGGTCGCATCACACGCTTTGCAGTAGCGCACTTTATCGCCATTTTCCAAGAATTTCCTGCCTGTTTTTGACGGACGCTTGCACTTCTGGCAAACGAGCATCACGTTCGACGCGTCAATTGGCATCTCCTGACGGATGAGGCCACCTTGCTGATACTGGGACCTCGGTTTGACGTGACGTGTGGCGATGTTAACGCCCTCCACGATCACACGACCCGTCGCCGGGAAAGCAGCAATAATCTTGCCCGTTTTGCCAGCATCCTTCCCTGTCAACACATAGACTTGGTCGTCTTTTTTTACATGTATTTTATTGCGTGACATCCTTCTCCTCCTCACAGCACCTCGGGCGCCAGCGAAAGAATTCTCATGTAATTCTTCTCACGCAACTCACGCGCGATAGGACCGAAAATACGTGTCCCCTGCGGGTTCCCATCATCCTTAAGAATAACGGCCGCGTTCTCATCGAAACGAATAACGGTTCCGTCTTTACGGTGGATGCCCGATTTCGTGCGGACAACGACAGCTTTGACGACATCGCCTTTCTTTACAGTGCCGCCTGGAGCGGCTTCTTTGACAGAACAGACGATCACATCGCCGATATTAGCATAGCGTCGACCTGTCCCACCCAACACGCGAATACACATCAATTTCCTAGCGCCGGTGTTGTCGGCTGATTTAAGCCTTGATTGTACTTGAATCATTGACCCTTCCTCCAAAACTCCACCGAGTTATCTTGCTTTCTCGATCACTTCAACGAGGCGCCAATGTTTATGGCGACTCAAAGGTCTCGTCTCCATCAGACGAACGCGGTCACCGATACCGCATTCGTTGTGCTCATCGTGAGCTTTCATTTTGACTGTACGTCTAATGTATTTCTTGTAAAGCGGGTGGCGTATGTGCTCCGTTACGGAGACGACGATGGTCTTGTCCATCTTGTCGCTGACGACGATACCAACGCGCTGTTTTCTACGATTGCGATCGCTCATTTACTTTCCCCCTAACTTCAGATGACTTGGCCGAGTTCTCGCTGGCGCATCACCGTCTTAACGCGGGCAATATCGCGTTTCACGCGCTTCAGCTCCATTGGATTCGCGAGCTGATTCGTGACGTGTTGAAAACGAAGCTTGAAAAGTTCAGCCTTCAGTTCGCGAAGTTCATTTTCAAGTTCAGCTTGATTCTTTTGACGTAGTTCACTTGCCTTCATTTTCAAACCTCCTATGACTCCGACGCAGCTTCTATAGCGATACCGTCCGCTTCAACACCCATTTCTTCAAGTTCAGCGTCCGACAGGAACTCTTCAGGTATATCAAGAACCTGAACTTCTGAGAATTTCGCAAGTTCCTCTTCTGAGAATTTACGTTCACTCTCGACAAAACGAACCTTTATCGGGAGCTTGTGGCTGGCGAGTCGAAGTGCTTCACGCGCCTGCCTCTCCGTGACGCCTGCGACCTCAAAGAGAACGCGTCCAGGCTTAACGACGGCGACCCAATAATCGGGTGAACCCTTACCCTTACCCATGCGTGTTTCGGCCGGTTTCTTAGAAACTGGTTTATCGGGGAAAATCTTGATCCACACCGTTCCGCCACGCCTAAAATAACGATTGATAGCGATACGGGCAGCCTCGATCTGATTTCCCGTGATCCATCCAGGTTCCATCGCTTGCAAACCGTACTGGCCGTATGTCACTTTATTCCCGCGAGTCGCTTTACCTTTCATGCGCCCACGGTGCTGCTTTCTGCGCTTGACGCGTTTAGGCATTAACATCTCGTGTCGCCTCCTTACGTTCCTGTGCGATGCTCTTCACAGTGAGAACTTCGCCTTTATAAATCCAAACTTTAACGCCGAGCTGTCCATAGGACGTTTTCGCTTCGGCAAATCCGTAATCAATATCTGCTCTGAGCGTGTGAAGAGGAATCGACCCCTCGCGATACTGTTCAAAACGCGCGATCTCAGCGCCTCCCAAACGACCGGATACCATCGTTTTGATACCGCGTGCGCCGTTTTTCATCGCGCGACTAATCGCTTGCTTCATGGCACGGCGGAAAGAGACGCGCTCCTCGAGCTGTTTAGCTATACTCTCCGCGACAAGCTGCGCCTCGATATCAACATTACGTACTTCTTTTACATTGATAAAGAACGTCCTGCCAAATTTCGACGTTAGTTTCTTCTTCAATTTCTCGATTTCCGAGCCACCGCGACCGATGATGATACCGGGTTTTCCTGTCGTAATTGTAATTGTCGTCTTGTCGTCGCCTAGGCGTTCAATCTCAATGCGCGAGACGCCGGCGCGGTCAGTCAGCTTTTTGATGTAATCGCGGATTTTTTTATCCTCAACGAGGTAACGGGCAAAATTGTTCTTATCGGCGTACCAACGAGAATCCCAATCCTTAATGACTCCGACGCGCAGACCGTGCGGATTTACTTTCTGACCCATACTAGACCTCCTGCTCCCTTTCTCTCAGTACGACGTGGACGTGACACGTGCGTTTCAGAATCCAATTCGCCTGTCCTCTCGCACGTGGACGAATACGCTTCAACGTCGGACCCTGCATCGCATACAAATCAGCGACGTACAAATCTTCAGCGTTCATCCCATTGTTATTCACTGCGTTCGCTTCTGCAGATTTTAGAAGCTTCGTTAGCGGTTGCGACGCGCCATGAGGCGTATAGAGTAGGACAGCATAAGCTTCCTCAAGGCTTTTACCTTTGATCTGTTTGATCAAAGCATTGACCTTGAAAGCATTCATCCGAAGGTGCCTCAACGTCGCCTTGCCCTCATCGCGACCGATACCTAGGATTTTACGTTCCTTCTTTGTCAACGTGCGTCTCTTTGCACTTTTGCGAGTTGGCTTACTATACTCCGCGATGATCTCCTCGCGGCGTTCCTGAAGCTCCGATTTACTCATTACTTTCTTAGCCACAATCTCTCCTCCCGGTCCCTTCTTATCTTCTCCGAGCACGTTTCTCGGAACCCGCATGACCCCGGAACGTCCTTGTAGGCGCGAATTCACCGAGCTTGTGACCGACCATCTCTTCCGTTATATAGACAGGAACGTGTTTGCGACCGTCATGCACAGCAATGGTATGCCCCACCATCTCGGGGAAAATGGTGGAGGCACGGGACCATGTTCTCAGCACGCGATGCTCATTTCTCTCATTCAGCTCATTGATGCGCTTTAAAAGCCTCTCATCAACATAAAACCCTTTTTTTGCGGAACGACTCATGATGTCTCCTCCATCCTTATCTCTTCTTACGACGACGCCTGACGATCAGACGATCAGTCGACTTGTTGCGTTTGCGTGTACGGTAACCATGATTCGGCTTTCCCCACGGAGTCATCGGACTCGGAAGACCAATAGGCGCCTTACCTTCACCACCGCCGTGCGGGTGGTCGACCGGGTTCATCGCTGATCCACGCACGTGCGGACGACGACCTAAATGGCGTTTACGCCCAGCTTTGCCTATTTTTTTGATCTCATTCTCGGGATTGCTCACAACGCCGATCACGGCACGGCAATTCTGCAACACGAGGCGAACTTCACCGGATGGCATGCGGATCGTCGCATAGCGACCTTCTTTTGCAAGTAATTGTGCCGATGTTCCCGCCGAGCGGACGAGCTGACCGCCATGACCGGGATTCAACTCAACGTTGTGAATCTGTGTACCGACAGGAATTGAAGACAAAGGCAGGCAATTACCTACGACGATGTCGACATCCTTGCCGGAGATCACCGTATCACCAACTTTGAGATTATGCGGAGCGATGATGTAACTCTTCTCGCCATCTTCGTATACGATCAGCGCAATAAACGCCGTACGATTAGGATCGTATTCGAGTGCAATGACTTTTGCTGGAATATCGGTCTTGTTACGTTTCCAGTCGATGATGCGGTACTTCTGACGATTTCCGCCACCGCGATGGCGAACTGTGATGCGCCCGTAGTGGTTACGGCCGCTATGCTTCTTCTTCGTCGAGAGAAGGCTCTTTTCAGGTGCTTTCTTGGTCAAAGCAGAAAAATCCGTACCTGTCATCTGCCTTCTTGCGGGCGAAGTTGGGCGATAGCCTTTTGTTGCCATAGATATCTCCTTACTTTCTCACGCGGTCGGCTTACTGGCCAAATCCGAATTCCGTGATCTCGGTCTTATAGCGTTTCGACTTTGTCTCAACTTTTCCACCAGGAAGAATGTACTCTTCCGGTTGTGGATCGAGATCGATCGTAATGACGGCCTTTTTCCACGATGCCGTGCGACCTTTCGTTTTGCCCATGCGACGCATTTTACCCTGTAGGTGCATCGTGTTAACTTTCAGCACCTTGACGTCAAACATGTCTTCACAGGCTTTCCTTATTTCAGTTTTCGTAGCATTCTTCGCTACAACAAACGTATATTTTCCATACATGGTCTCTTCCATGCTCTGTTCGGTAATGATCGGCTTCAGAATGATGTCTTGCGGGTTTTTCATGACGCATAAACCTCCTGGAATGATTCAAGTGCTTCACGCGTCGCAATCAAGCGATCGTACTTGAGCAGATCGAGCACTGAAAGCGCGTTGACAGGGGCCGTCTTAACACCCTGAAGATTACGCGCCGAACGAATGACGTGATCGTTTCTGCCTGTCGTGACGATAAGCGAAGTCGAGTCAACACCTAAGTTTTTCAGGACTTCAACCATCTCACGTGTCTTTCCATTTTCAATCGTCAAATCATCGAGAACGATGATCTTCTCACGATGCGCTTTAACCGATAACGCAGAGAAGAGCGCCAACCGGCGAAGCTTTTTAGGAAGTCTCACGCGATAACAACGCGGCGTAGGGCCGAAAACGACACCGCCACCGACGTGTTTTGGCGATCTGGACGAACCTTGACGTGCACGGCCTGTACCCTTTTGACGGAACGGCTTACGTCCGCCTCCTCTGACTTCACTTCGATCTTTTACTTTATGTGTGCCGTGGCGTTTGTTCGCCTGTTGAGCGACCGAAACGCGATGGAGTGCATCTTCGTTCGGCTCAATAGCAAAAATATCGTCAGACAATTCGATCTTATCGACGACTTCGCCTTTCATGTTATAAACATCAAGTTGCATACGTATCTCCCCCCTACTTTTTCTTCGTCTTGACAGTCGATCGGATTTCGAGGAGCCCACCTTTCGGTCCCGGCACAGCGCCCTTGACAACAAGGAAATGTCTCTCGCCATCGACCTGGATGACAGAGAGATTCTGAACGGTCACGCGCTTGTATCCGAGCTGGCCCGGTAGTTTGTTACCCTTGAAGACTCTTGCCGGTGTAGCAGCTGAACTCATAGGACCTGCTTTGCGGTGGTATTTCGAACCATGCGACTCAGGTCCGCGCGCCATGCCGTGTCGGCGAATCGCTCCAGCATACCCCTTACCTTTCGATGTTCCGGACACGTCAACAGCATCACCCGCTTCAAACATCTCGTTAACAGGGATGACCTGCCCCGGTTCGTACTCATCATCAGAACGAAACTCACGAATGATGCGCATGGGCTTGACGCCAATTTTTTCAAACTGCCCACGATGAGGGCGGTTACCTTTTTTTGTTTCTTCATAGCCGACGCGCACTGCGCTGTAGCCGTCTATTTCGACTGTTTTATTCTGCAAAACAGTCACGGGGCCGCAGGCGATGACAGTCACGGGGATGACCGACCCATTTTCGTCAAAAACCTGTGTCATCCCGGCTTTTCGACCGAGCATGAACTTTGCCATGTTATAACCTCCTGAGTTATTGGTTTGCATCTTTGAAAGGCAAACATTGACCCGTGAGTGCGGGTTTACAATTTAATTTCGATGTTGACGCCGGCGGGCATTTCGAGGCGCATGAGTGACTCGACCGTCTTCGACGTCGGAGCAAGAATGTCAATCAGACGCTTGTGCGTACGTATCTCAAATTGTTCGCGCGAATCCTTGTGTTTATGAGGCGAACGCAAAATGGTGATGATCTCCTTCTCTGTCGGAAGCGGGATCGGACCCGATACACTTGCACCAGTTCTCTCCGCCGTGTTGACAATGCGACGGGCACTGTCATCGAGAATGCGGCTGTCAAACGCTTTGAGGCGAATTCTGATTTTTTGATTAATTGCCATTCCTAACATTCCTCCTATGATCTGCATTCAGAATCACTATTGGTTCGGGCGTATCATTCTTTACCAATTGAAATCCCAGACGAACATCTCGCGATGCAAACGCTGGGAGCCCTACTGCTCAGGGATTCTGCGCCCGAAATCGTGTTCAGGCTACTCAAGTGAAGTGACCTTACAGATTGCAGCAAACCGGTAAGCAATCTCCACCGTCATCGTTATCTTGAGCGCACGACAAGTCATGCGAAAAAGACGCATGGAGAAGTATACAACATGATTTTCGAGTATGCAAGTGCGAAAATCAAGATTGAGGATTTACCGTGACACTGGCAGGGCTGAGAACTTAAGTATACCTTGTAACCTTTCACCTCTCGCTCGTGCATGGTAAAATACCGATTGTATGCAGTCAAGCATCATTAATCTCGACAGCATCTAATCTGGGCGAAAAGAATAGGATTCTAACCATGACGATAGAAATACAAAACAATAATAATGCTGAACGGTCAAAGACGGCATCAAGCCCCCTCAGAGTGGCACTTCCTCGTTTTTCTGATCGCGCTGTTAGACAAACATCGGAAGATGTTATGGCTTCCATCACGGGACAGGCTGCTGTCGATTTCGAGACAATAGCGGCACAGATCGCGCCTGGAAAGACAATTTTCTTTGTCGGCATCGGTGGCATCAGCATGTGCGGTTTAGCTGAGTTCGCCAACCATGAAGGCGTCACGTGCTTTGGCTCCGATCCACATCCAAATGCGAGAACGTCCTATTTGGAGAGTCTTGGAATTCCAATTGTTTACCGCCATACGGCTGATTCAATCGACTGTACATCTCCTGATCTCGTCGTCTTTTCAAAAGCTGTCTTCGATGACAACCCCGAGCGATTACGCGCAGCTGAGCTCGGTATCCCCTGTGTCGAGCGGTCGATCTTTCTAGGTGCGATGAACCGATTATTCGATCGTGTGATCAACATCAGCGGGACAAATGGAAAGTCGACTTGTACAGCGATGTGCGCTCTGATCATGATGGCATCAGGAATGGATCCGACAGTACATCTCGGCGCCGAATTGATCGAATTTAAGACAACGGTTCGACTCAGCCATACGAGACAACGCGAACTCTTACTTTCTGAAGCGTGTGAATTCAAACGCGGCTTCTATCACTACACTGGTACGGCGACCGTCATTTTGAATCTCGTTCACGATCATATCGATTGTTACAAGACACACGACGAATTGATCGACGCTTTTGCGAGATTTGTCGCACTTCAACCTGCCGGCTCCGTCCTCGCTCTGCCGACTTACGATGACGATGTCAACACGATGCTCGACATCGTCGAGGTGGTACGCCCTGGTCATCTTGACGAGCTCGAACTCATCTGGTTCGGCGAGGAGAATGAAACAAACCGCCAAGGTCGAAGACCCGACTACTATTATTCAGGTCTTCATTACAATAATCGCGGCGAGCCTTGCTGCGATATCTACAGACAAGGAGTCTTTTACACCGATATCACACTAACCGTTCCGGGCGAATTCAACATTCAGAACGCGATGGGCGCCATCGTCGCTGCCGACTTAGCAGGCAGTACACCGGCGGCAGCAAAGAAAGCTCTCCAATCTTTTCGCGGAGCTGAAGGACGATTCACAAGAGCGGGCTACTTCAACGGTGCAGAAGTCATCGTCGATTACGCACATCACCCTTCTGCCGTACGCGTCACGATTGAAGCAGCACGTCACCTGCCGGCGAAACGCCTCTGGATCTGCTTTCAGCCGTTAACACACAGTCGTGTCCGCGGTTTTTTCGATGATTTTGTTGATTCAATGTTGGACGTTCGCCCCATTATGATGTCAGAAATCTACGATGATCGTGAACGAGATACGACGATCAGCTCAAAGGATATTTGTGATCGCATCAATGAATTAGGCGGCCAAGCAGAATTTTATCCGACGAATGAAGCACTTGAGGAGCACTTGCGCCGAATCATTGAGCCGGGCGACGTACTCCTCATCATGGGTGTCGATTTAAGAAATGTTGGTGACCGCCTAACAGGGCGTACCGACCATATGAAACCGGCTGTAGAGACTTAACTTAATGATCACCAACGCAATTTTCAACAATTTGATTGAAAACTCGCTTAAACGTTAGAATATCTTCCGCCGGAATGTCTTTCACGGCGTTTTCCGTAAGTCTCTCAATGATGGCGCTGATCTTCTCGTTGATCTCTTTTCCCTTTTTCGTAAGGACAAGATTGTTCTGACGTCTATCGTGCTTCGATGGTTGGCGCTTCAATAAACCATTTTTTTCCATGCGATCGATCAAACGCACCATGGTCGGTTCACGCAGCCCCATTAAATCGGCAAGTTCTCTTTGCGTGATCGGTTGGTCGCTGCGCAAGTCGACATAATAGAGGGCATTCCACTGCACTCTCGTAATGTTGTGTGGCGCCAACTTTTGCTCGACAGAATCAGCAATGCGTTTCGAGTCACGGCACGCCATGAAAGCGATACAATCTTCCAACAAGAATTGATTTGAGGACATGTCACCTCCTCCTTAATGTCGTTGAACGTGATCCACCTGAATCGAGCACTTCATCACTTCCCGATCTGCCGACAAGCTCCTCCGGCTCGACACTCACTCCATTTAAGTCACCACCCGGTAACGGCTTTGGCTCAACAGCGTGCGCAAGGTAGATCGCTTCAAATTCATCCGATTCAACCTTCTCCTTCTCCAAGAGAGCTTGGGCCAATTGTTCAAGCAGGGCGCGATTCGTCGTGAGCACGTCTTTCGTTTCTTCGTATGCTTCATCGAGAATTCTCGCGACTTCCTCGTCGATCGTCGCTTGCAATACGTCGCTGTGTCCTTGGACATGCCCGTAGTCACGACCGATGAATACTTCATCTTGATCAGCTGTCACAAGGTTACCGAGGCGACTACTCATACCATACTTTGTCACCATATTGCGAGCAATCTGATTGACATGCTTAAGGTCGGTGCTGGCACCCGTACTCGTCTCACCGAAGACGATTTCCTCTGCTGCGCGCCCGCCGAGCGCCATCATGATCTCACCTAACAACTGAGATTTTGTTTTGAAATAGAAGTCCTCGTTTGGTTTATACGCCGTATAACCACCTGCACCTCCTGCAGGAATAATCGAGACGCGCTCAACGCGGTCAGTCTGCGAGACCTCACGCAACACAATCGCGTGCCCCGCCTCATGGTAGGCTGTCAACTTTCTCTCCTCTTCATTGATGACACGACTCTTCTTTTCCGGTCCGATCGTCACCTTGAAAACTGCCTCCGATATATCTGAGTAGTGAATCGCCGTATCGTTACGTCTCGCTGCGAGGAGAGCGGCTTCGTTCAACAAGTTCGCGAGATCGGCTCCCGTGAAACCAGGCGTCATCTTTGCGATCTCGGCAAGATCAACATCTTTGGCAAGCGGCTTATCTTTCGCATGAACGTGCAAGATTTCCTCGCGCCCCAAAAGGTCAGGGCGCATGACGAAAATGCGCCTATCAAAGCGTCCAGGACGGAGAAGTGCATTATCGAGAATATCGGGGCGGTTCGTTGCCGCTAAGACAATGACTCCCTCGTTTGGCCCGAATCCGTCCATCTCAACAAGCAACTGGTTAAGCGTCTGCTCGCGCTCGTCATGCCCGCCACCGAGGCCGGCACCTCGATGACGCCCTACAGCGTCAATCTCATCAATAAAAACGATACAGGGCGCTTTTTTCTTCGCGTTGAGAAAAAGATTACGTACGCGCGACGCACCAACACCGACAAACATCTCAACAAAATCTGAGCCACTGATCGTAAAGAACGGGACATGCGCCTCTCCGGCGACAGCCCGTGCCAACAGTGTCTTACCTGTTCCAGGTGGTCCTACAAGCAAAATTCCTTTCGGGATCTTTGCACCGAGCTCAGTATACTTCTTCGGATTTTTCAGGAAATCAACAACTTCCTGCAGTTCTTCCTTCTCCTCTTTCGCACCTGCCACATCGTCAAATGTCACCTTACTCTGACCGGGATCGGCAAGCGTCGCACGACTCTTCCCGAACGACATCGCCGTCCTGCCGTCACTATCTCTACGCGAGTACGAGATAAAGACAAATGCACCGAGTGAGATCATCATGAGAAGTAGGAGAGCACCGTTCAAAATGCTCCCGATATCTGTCGGTCTGTTGTAGTCGAACGAGGCAATTTTGCCGGCAATCTTTGCCTCGCGCAATAGCTCGAGGTATGAAGGAATTGTTTCAGCCGGTATCGTCTTCTTCACCACCGCAGAACTGCCAGGCTTGCCAGCACTTTGGCCCATTTTCAAGTGGAGCGTCGACCCATCAATCGTCACCGACTCGACTTGTCCACTTTGGATCATCTGCTCTACTTCATAGAGAGTCATATCCTTCTCATCTGATTTAGACAAGAAAAATGTGGTCGCCAAGATGGCGATCATCAAGATGACATAGAAAGAAAAACCACCGAATCTTCTTTGTTGGTTCATTTTTCGATTAATTTCCTGTTAACAAATTATTTGCACCCCTGCAGAGGATCAATCCTCGTCGCTGTCACTTAGAACGACAACTTCGGGTAAATTCCTGTAATATCCGTCAAGGTCGAGACCATATCCGACGATAAACTCATTCGGCACTTCCATCCCGATATAGTCAACGTGAATATCGACTCTCCGGCGCATCGGTTTATCAAAAGCAGTCACAATGCCGATACTCGCCGGATTTCGAGTTGTCAACAATGACTTCAAGTGATTGAGCGTCAACCCCGTATCGACGATATCTTCCACGATGAGCACGTGTTTGCCTGCGATGCTGCGGTCGAGGTCTTTGTTGATCTTTACAACACCTGTCGACTTATCTCCTGAGTAGCTGCTGACCGACATAAAGTCAACCTCGCACGGAAGTTTGATCTCACGGACGAGATCAGCCATAAATACAAACGATCCCTTGAGTACACAGATAAAATAGAGCTCCTTCCCGCGGTAATCTCTAGTAATCTCCTCACCGAGACGTTTAACAAACTTATTGATTGTCTCACAATCGATCAGCGTATGATCTATCTTCTTTTCTCTGTAGGCCATAGCAACGATTCATCACTTTCTCATTGGAATGAAAAGTTAATTATACGCGATTAAGTGCACTAAATACAGACAAACAACATGGTGTCATCCGCAACCATTTGCATTCTATCACAGCACATCTCAAACGGATAGCATGCGTAGGATTTGAAACACAGGGCACACCAGAAACAGTACGCCTGTATACGCCCAATTGCAGCGTCCGACACTGACGACACATCATCATTTAGCAAAAATAAAGAAAAGGCGACCATTAGAAATGCGAGCCGTCACATCACCCGGCAGTGAGAACGAACGTTCACGTCCTTCCCCCTCTACGCTCTTTTTTATGCCGTCTATCAGTCGCTCGAGATGTGTGGAGCTAAGTGACCGTCTCACAACGGATCGGCACTGACTTTCTCCGACAATCGATATCTCTTCAGAGTTATCGCGTGTCGCTCCGACCATGTGTTTTGCCATCGACATGTCAAAATAGCGTGCAAGCACGCGCTTGGTGATCGCAGGAGGATGATCTGCCAATGATGACACGGACAGCTTCCCATCAGGCAAAATAGCATCCCGATAAGATGCGTCAGCCCATTGCGCCAATGCCTGCTCATCTCCTTCAGCTGCATCTCCGAGCCTTACGATGCTGGGTACAGGATCGTAGCCGAGAACATCACGCCACGCCGGTATGAGGTGACGACGCACTCTATTGCGGAGAAACTCGTCCGATCGATTCGTTTCGTCTTCACGCCACGGTAGACAGAGCTCTGCAGCCGCAGACTCAATCTCTTTGAGACGCAAATCGAGTAATGGTCGAATGAAAACGCCATCGACGTATCGGATACCCACTAACCCCGCTAATCCAGAGCCGCGCCCAACGTGCATGAGAATACTCTCGGCGCGGTCATCCATATGATGAGCGAACGCGATGCGATACCGCTCTGCACGACCGGCGTATTCGATGCCAATCCGCACCATCGTATCGCGTCGCGCCTTCCTCCCTGCCTGCTCAAGACTTACACCCCACACATCAGCTAACTTGGGAACATCTGCACGCACCGATACATAGGAAATGGTGTGTTCCATGCAATACGACTCGACGAGAAATTCGTCTAAATCAGCGTCCTCACCGCGAATCATGTGATTCAGGTGGCAAGCGATAAGATTAAAATCATGTTGAGATCGGTAATAATCGAGAAACGCGAGCATCAACATCGAATCAATGCCGCCAGATACGCCCGCCACAACGACTGCGCCCTGGGGGATCATACGTCGCCCTTCACACGTCGAAGCTATCTTTTTGAACAATTCGAATGTCTCTCTTGGATGAATCATTAACGCGTAGGAGCGAAAGGCGCTTCGGGAGTTCCGATGTAGCCTTCTTCCGTAAATGTGAGAATATCAGGGTTCCATTGTAGCGTGATAATCGAGCGCTCACCCTGCCTATTTTTCTCAACAATCAAGTCAACATCTGTTATTTCCTGTTTGTAGTCTTTATCTTCATCTTTCCGATTTGGATCGTGCAAAAACATGACGACGTCTGCGTCCTGCTCAATCGCCCCTGATTCACGCAAATCAGCAAGCCTCGGTCTACGACCTGCTTTATCGACTTCACGACTGAGCTGTGATAATGCCAACACGGGAACGTCGAGATCGCGTGCCATCACTTTCAACATACGTGAAATCTCTGCAATCTGCTGCTGGCGGTTCTCAGCTCTCGAGCGCCCTGAGGCACTTCCCATCAGCTGTAAATAGTCAACAACGACTAAATCCAACCTTCTGTGTTTCAACTGAAGCTGACGACAGCGCGCATGAATTTCGACGACATTGACCGATGAGTGGTCATCAATGTAGAGAGGAACGTCGTAAAGTTCACCTAGACCGACAGCAATCTTATCCCAGGCCCTCTTATCTTTCTCATCGAGCGATTCTAGTTGCTGAAACGACATGGCAGTCTTAGCGGAGAGGAGCCTCGTCGCAACTTCCTCTTTACTCATTTCTAATGAGAAGATGGCAACGACAGCATCGTAGTAGCGAACGACATTATGCGCGATGTTGAGAGATAGAGCAGACTTACCGACACCGGGTCGTGACGCTAAGACATAGAGCGCACCTTTTCGGAGCCCTCCTAAAACGCGATCAAGACTAGGGTAACCAGTTTTCGGTGATTGGACTTTCACGCCGGTCGACTTAAGATGAAGTTCATTGACGCGCTCACTAAGCACTTCACCGACTCGAACGAGTCCAAAATCACTCTCATCCTCGCGAATATTGAGTATCCTCTGTGCCGCCAACTCAATGAGTTGCTCCGCCTCTAAGTCAGACGAAAATGCATGTTCAATGACGCCATCGAGCGCCATGATGAGGCGTCGCTTGAGCGATAGCCCTCTGACAAGATCAATGTACGAGGCATAGTTCGCTACAAAGGGAACTGCTCCGGGAAGCGAAGTCACGTATTCTCGACCACCTGCAGAACCGATGTTCTCGTTCAGTATCAGCTGATTCGTCACCGTCAAAATGTCACAAGGTTTCTGGCTAATATGCAACATCTCGATCGCTTCAAAGATCAGCTGATGGCGCGGATCGTAAAAATCGGAAAATCTAAGTTTTGAGATCATCGCGGACAGCGCTTCAAGTCTCAACATCGCGCAACCGAGAACAGACTGTTCCATCGCAATGTTGTGAGGCAGCGCACGCCCTTTCAACCGCTCGGATAATTTTATGGGCTTACCAGGAAGCGGTACCTGCTCACTATTCATTACAAATCAGCCTTTACATCGAGCATAAAGTCAACTGAGATATCTTGGTGCAGACGAAGTGTGACTCGGTGGCTGCCAACAGTCTTGATCGGTTCGCTGACCATAATATCACGCTTGTCGACTTTGTATCCATGCTGCGAGAGCATGTCAGCAATGTTCTGATTCGTCACTGTCCCGTATAAACGACCTGCCGAACCAGTCTTAGCTGTCCAGACGAAACGTTGCCCATCAACAGCCTTTGCAATCTCACGCGCCCGTGCAAGCCGCGTCTTTTCTTCTTCAATCTTCGCGCGACGCTTCATCTCGACAGCGTTCATATTGTCTTTTGTGGCAGGAACCGCCAACTTGCGCTTTAAAAGAAAATTGTTCGCATACCCGGGCTTGACATCCACGACATCTCCTGCTTGTCCCAGACCTTTGACACCTTCCAGAAGTAATACTTTCATGTTGTTCCTCCTTTATTCGTATCGGACTTCCATCATACCGTAAAATTTTCTGATAATGCTGGACGCATCAAAAATGCAACAATCAAAAAAAGCCTCCGCATCGCACAATGACAACGAGACGGAGGCAACTGTTTAATAAAACGGCTACTCTGCTTTGTAGGGCAGCAACGCAACTTGCCGTGCACGGCGAATCGCATTCGTCAGACTGCGCTGGTGGCGAGCACATGTGCCCGTCATTCTACGAGGGAGAATCTTAAAATTCTCGGCCGTATAGCGTTGCAGCGTATTGACATCTTTATAGTCGATATGATCGATGTGATCAGCACAAAACACGCAATACTTTTTACGACCGTAGCGCCTTTGCCCTTGATAGCTTCCGCGTCTTCTTGTTCCTGACATATTCATTACTCCTTCAAGGCTTCTAATTAGTTTTAGTTAAAATTCGAATGGTAAAGACGTATCGTCGTCGGGTGCTGGCAGAAAGCCGTCACCTCCGCTACCCACCATCGTCGTCGACACACGGCCCGAACGGTCATCGTCCGGCACATCGCGTCGACCTCCTCCGCCGCGCCTAGATTCACAAAACTCGACTTCATCAATGATAACTTCTGTCGTATAGCGGCGATTGCCTTTGTCATCTTCCCAGCTCCGCGGTTGGATCGAGCCAGAGACGAGAATGCGGTCGCCTTTGCTAAAGTATCGATTGATAAATTCTGCTTGCTGCCTCCATGCTACACAGGGGATAAAATCAGCTTGGTTCTGCCATGATCCATCAGCGGCCCGACTGCGACGATCACAGGCGACAGTAAAATTGCAGACGGAAATCCCACTCTGCGTCGTTCGGATCTCGGGATCTCGCGCCAGTCGTCCCATTAAGATTGCTCTGTTCATTCACGTATCCTTTCTGTTTTCTAACATTTCAGCGGAATTTAACTCTCTTTTGCCGGCGCTTCTTCTGCACTTGGCTCATCAGCTTCAGCCGACGCCTCAGTCTCCGTATCCGCCTCCACCGTCGTCTCAGCAGACTCTTGTTGTTCCATCACTTTTACGGCATCTTCCGACACGCCATCCTTGGCCTTGTCATCAGATTCTTCCTCCAGTGTTCGCCTTCCTGCCGGAACAAAATTGCCTTCAGCAACGACAATGAGGAAACGGAGCACTGCATCGTAAATACGTAGCAAACGCTCAACTTCGCGCGGCGCATCAGGCTCAGCGTTGAAGTAGACAAGAACATAATATCCCTCGCGGATATCCTGTATCTCGTAAGCAAGACGGCGTCGACCCCACTCAACGATGTCGACAATCTCACCAGACGCCTCGACGATACTGTGAACGCGCTCCATCTGTGCTCTCAGTTCATCTGCCCGAAGTGTCCCATTCAGGACATAGATCAATTCATATTTTTTCGTCATGGGATTATTAACCTCCTCCCGGACTTTACGGCTCTACATTTTGTAGAGCGAGGACTACACCTGCTTTTGCAGGCGAGTCACACTCTAGCACGGAAATATAATCCCCGTCAAGTTGAGCGGTTTCACAACATATCCCGCTGACTACGCCGTCGCCCGTTCAACTTGCCTGTTCATTAAGTGTAACGAAATGATACCAATGAATATTTCGCTTAAATCGAAATTCAAACCAAATACCAGCATCGCCTATCGATCAAGTCCCTGTAAATATCGATAAATATCGTCCAAGAGATCGTTTAACTCGTCACGCACACGGCGATAAGAGACGATCGTCTCACCGAAAGGATCCGAAATGTCTGACGAGCGCTCTGATACATCAGCCATCGAGATGATCTTGTGTTGTAACCCAGGATTTGCCAACTGCAACGACACGCGCTGGAACGTCGTCATCGTGATGACAACGTTTACTTCACCTAACATTTTTCGATTAACCGGCTTAGATGTCATCCCGCTGGCATCGATCCCGAATTCACGCAAAACCTCAACGGTGTGCTCCGATACAGGCCACCCGGGAAACGTTGAAAGCCCCGCCGATGACGCCTGCCATCTTGTGTCGCGATAACGATCGTTGAACAACGCCTCCGCCATGGGGCTACGACACGTGTTGCCGTGACAAACAAACAATACTCGACGAACTTCACGTTCACCGCAATCATCAGTCGCAGCTGCTGCATGGGCCAGTCGGTCCATATAGGCAACTGCATCCTCTCCCGCAAAACCTTCGGCATAGATCATATCAACACCTTGCTCGTCGAGCGTACGCAACGCATCGAATAAGTGATGACTTGCCTTTGCAAGATCGCTCTCCCCTTCGTACGTGTAGACGTGAAGTTGCGATGGCAACACGTCTGCCTTTCTGCGAAGTTCATCCCAGCTCGATCCGCTTAAAAACAGCCCTGTAGAATTATCCTGTTCATCCATCATCTCGATCAGCTGATCAGCTAACGAATGAGGCGCTTCAGGGAGAACGACACGTACTTTCGCCTTCGGAGCGTAGTGGCGATACTTCATACCTGGCGAGACAGGGCGCTCAACGACACGATCAAGTGCAACATCTTTCCAAAAAACAGTTTCAACACCTGTTTTCTCGTAAATCGCTTCTGCCGTCACGACACCGGGACGCAATATTTTGACTGGTTGACACGTCAAATCAATCACTGTCGACTCTAGGCCGACTTCACACGGCCCGTCATCGATAATCCAAGGAATACGCCCGGCAAAGTCGTCAATAACATGGCGAGCTCTCGTCGGACTCGGTCTGCCCGATACATTTGCTGAAGGCGCAACGACAGGTACTTTGGCGGCTGCAAGGAGGGCACGCGCCGTCGGTTGCGATGGGAATCGAACGGCTACTGTGTCGAGGCCGGCCGTCACTTCATCGGGAATGCGCTCACCTCGAGGCATTACGTAAGTCAATGGACCAGGTGAGAAAGCTTCATATAAAACGTAAAAGATCTCAGGAATCGAGGAAACGACACCGTCTAATTCTTTGTCAGATAAAAGATGAACAATCAGCGGGTTGTCGGCCGGTCGGCCTTTCAGATGAAAGATCTCTCGGACGGAATCAGGTAGAATTGCAGACGCCCCGAGCCCGTAGACCGTCTCCGTTGGAAACGCAACGACGGAACCTCCTGCAAGCGCCTTTCCTACCTCTTCAAAAAGATTTTCATCAATAGGATGCTCGACAAGAAGAAGACGCGTATCCATAAACTAAGATCCTCTACACATTATTGTGCCTGCAATGCAGCTTCGTGCTCGGCAATTTGCAGTGCATCGATGATCTCATCGAGTTCTCCCGCCAAAATCCGATCAAGCTTGTAAAGCGTCAACCCGATGCGGTGATCGGTGACACGAGACTGCGGGAAATTATACGTTCTGATCCTTTCGCTTCGATCGCCTGATCCCACTTGACTCCTGCGCTCGCTTGCGATCGCGTCAGCACGCTCTCGTTCTGCCATATCGAGAAGAATCGCACGCAAGTGCGCCATCGCTCTATCTCGATTTTTATGTTGGGATCGTTGGTCTTGGCACGTCACAACAACGCCGCTCGGGAGATGGGTGATACGAATCGCTGAGCTCGTTTTATTGACGTGTTGTCCACCGGCTCCCGATGCGCGATACGTGTCGATCTGAAGGTCTTTCGGATCGATCTCGAAATCGACCTCATCGACTTCAGGTAGGACGGCAACGGTGACGGCAGAAGTGTGAATGCGCCCACCTGCCTCCGTCTCCGGTACGCGCTGAACACGGTGTGCGCCGCTTTCATACTTCAAGCGACTATAAGCGCCCTTGCCATCAATAATAAAGACAACCTCTTTAAAGCCGCCTAATTCTGTTTCATTAAAATCGACGATTTCCGTTTCCCAGCCGCGAGCTTCCGCATAGGCGGCATACATACGGTAAAGATCGGCCGCGAACAATGCCGCTTCCTCTCCACCCGTCCCCGCACGAATTTCTATGATAACGTTGCGCTCATCATTTTCATCTTTCGGCTCGATTATTTCCATAATGGCCGCTTCAAGAGATAATTCCCTTTCTTCGAGTTCGGCAATTTCTTCACGGGCAAGTTCACGGAGAATTTGGTCGTCTGTATCATAGAGGAGCTCACGGTTCTCCTCTAGGTCTTCCTGAACCTTTCGGAGCTCGCGAATAAGCTGGACAAGCGGCTGCAATTCCGCATGTTCTTTAACGAGCCGAATATATGCCTCACGATCGCGCATGAGCGCTGTATCGGCCAGCATCGTTGTCAATTCGTTATAACGCTCTTCGCTCAACGTCAATTTTGTCAGTTCACCAATGTCCATGCTCACTCCAGATTCGTTTAATCCTTTATATCTTATATATCTTACCAAACAGTCTACTCTGTCACTTTATGAAAAGAGAGCAGCCGAGTGTACCCTGCCAAATCATTTTTTCTTCCGTGCTCACGCCACGCTCTATCGTTTAAAAAAAGACTCAGAACATCTTCCTCTTGTGAGGCGCCGATTTCAATGATCAGCACACCGTCATCGCTTAAGAACCGTCCGGCCTCCCGCGCTAGGCGACGGTAAAAGCTTAATCCGTCCTTGCCACCATCGAGAGCAGATAATGGCTCAAAACGCTTCACCTCAGGCATCAGCGTCGCGATCTCATCTGTCGCAATATATGGAGGATTTGCCGTAATGACGTCATAAGGTCGGCATGTCGATGGCCAGATATCAGTACGCTCCAGTGTCCAGTCTACCGTCGAGATGAGACGGCGTGCGTTTTGCCTTGCGACATCGATGGCGTGCTGTGAGTTATCAGTCATCACGAGCACAACATCTTTACCTATATCACTCAAACACCGTGCAACCGATATCCCAATCGCGCCCGTGCCCGTAAAGACATCAAGCAGACATATGCTTGATAGCGCTTGGGCGTATTCTATCGCCATATCGACGAGCAGTTCGCTCTCCGGCCGAGGCGTCAGCGTATCTTTTGTGACCTTAAAAGTCAGGTTGTAAAAGCTCGCCTCCCCTACTATTTGCGATAACGGCACACGAGCTTCACGCATTGCAAGCGCATCACCGAGCATGACAAGCTGATCGACGCTGAGCAAAACATCGGGAAAGGCGAGCTGGTGAGCGATTGAAATACCGGCAACAGCCTCAATCAGTGAGCGCGCTTCTTTACGCGCCTCTTCAATCCCCGCTTCATGGAGGCGTCTCGTAGCTTGATCAAGAAATATCCGTCGACTCACACACACGGTTTGTCGACTACCAGCGATCACTGTCGGGATTCTCAGGGATAACTGCGTTCATGGCGACGATTGCAACCTCAAGCATGTCGTCCTCCGGCTCCGCCGTCGTCAAACGTTGCAGAGCTAACCCTGGCATCGACAACACACGCGTCAAGACATTATCATATGTTCCCGCCAGTTTAATGATTTCATAGGAAATGCCTGTCACCAAAGGCAACAAAGCAAGACGAAGCAAAATATTGATCCAAAGTGTATAGCGCCCAACAACAGCGAAAGCAAGTATTGAGATAAGCATCACAAGAAACAGAAATGATGTCCCACAACGTGGGTGAAAACGGCTCATGCGACGAACATTCTCGACAGTCAACGGTAAACCGGCTTCATACGTCGCAATCGTCTTATGCTCTGAACCGTGGTACATCCAAACGCGCTTGATGTCTTTACTTAGAGACGTCAACCATAGGTACGAAATGAAGATTGCAATCCTGACAAACCCTTCAATAAACGATAAGGCGACGGACATGGCCCCTGTCTGTTCACCGATACCGAATCCTGTCACTTTTCGTAACAGATCGGTCAAGGCGCTCGGGAGCAAGATAAATATCGCAATAGACAACCCAAGCGAAATTGCTAAGGTAACGCCTGTTACAAGACGAGGGTGGCGCTCAGCAAACCGATCGAAACGAGATACCTTTTTATCTTCTTCGTCATTCTCCTCTTCCTTCATCGCAACATCAGCAGAATAGCCGATCGCCCCCACGCCCGTTTTTAACTGCATTACAAGACGAACAATTCCCCTAAGAAAAGGGATATTGAATCGCTTAGTAAAAGGAGGGCGATCCTTGACTGTAAGAACAATCTCGCCATCCGATGATCTGACAGCGATTGATTGCTTATCAGGTCCGAGCATCATCAAACCTTCGATCAGCGCCTGTCCGCCGATCGACGTCTTCTTACAAACACCCGCACCCGCTGCCTTCTCTATGTGGTCAGTCTGCTTATCTTCCATATCTTATTGATTAACTACGTTACCCTTACCATCTATGCGCCATTCATCAAAAAAAGAGGAGCCGTTGAGCTCCCCCTCGGCCTATTTTTGCCGTTCCATGCGCCTTCTGAACTTATCAACGCGTCCACCCGTATCGACGAGCTTCTGACGCCCTGTGTAAAAAGGATGGCATTTAGAACAGATGTCGACGTTCAACGCCTCTTTCGTGGCACCTGTCTCAAATGTCTCGCCGCATGCGCAACGCACAACACTTTTTCCGTATTTAGGATGTATTCCTTCTTTCATCTCTTTCACCTCTCATGGCAACCGCGCGAGAAGTCATCTGCCCTCGTATGCGATCCCAGAAATAAGCGCCCACTCGGGGTCGCTCGCCAAATGATTGTACAACGCTACCGCTCAAGCTGTCAACCCGACGAGCCACTTCCGTCATATTTACGGAATCACAAGGAATCACACATCTTTCAGACAACAAATTGAATATCAAAAACTCTCAATTGACGAACCACTACTCTTACTTTGGCAATGTTACGCTTAAGTCTGCAATTAACCTTCAAAACTTTTCCTGTTGTTGCAAAAGCAAGAGTATCTCTTTCTTACTTCTTAAGATCTGCAAATAACCATCAAATCTATGCGCCGAACCGCCAACACTTTTATTCTTTTCTTTCGCACTTGCACACGATAGATTTTACAGTAAAAGAACAAATCCCAAATGTTACACAATTGCGAACCAAACTCACCATACGATAGGCTAGTGAGGATCAAATAATTGAAGGAAATAAATATGAACGAAAAGACACAAACTGTTTATTTTATTCGACACGGACTAACATACCAAAACCTCTGCCGCGAATACCAAGGCTCAAAACATAACTACGATGTACTCCCTGAGAGTGCCATGCTCATTCGACAAAGAGAGCAGCGCGGCGCTGTTCCCGCAGTAGAATCACTATGGGTATCACCGCTCAAAAGAGCACGCACCACAGCAGAGCTATATTTCCCCGGAAAAGAGTACGAACTCATGCCTGAACTACAGGAAAGAGAATTCGGTCAGTGGGACGGTATGACACACGATGAACTTCTCGAAGACCCGCTCTACCAAGGTTTTTTAGACACCTTTGGTAAAGTCACACCACCTGATGGTGAGTCACCTGAAGCTTTTGTTGCGCGTATGAATATCGTGCTTGATCGAATCGAACAGCTTGCAACTATATCACCGGAACGTTTTCCCTTGGCGCTCGTCTTTCACGGCGGCCCCATCCTCTATCTGACCCATCAGCTGATCCCGCAAGATGAGCCTTTTTGGCGTCACTATTCGTTCGGCGCCGGTGGGCTGAAACTTGAACTCGCATTCAATCCGCTCAGGGTCATTGCAGTAGAAGAAATCTTCAATGATGACGTACCCGTCGAGAAAACACCATTTTATCTCGATTTCAAAAAATCGTAAGAGAATCCCGCAGACTGGTAATTCGTAACTGGAAATGATCACTGTGTTACATATGTTTCACTGCCCGCTGTCCAGTTTCTTTGGCATTTAGCTTATTTCGCCCAGCCGCTACGCAAAGAAAAATACCGTTTGACACCGAGCCGTGAAATCATGTATGCTAATCATCAATTCGGGTGATTAGCTCAGCTGGTTAGAGTACCTGCGTGACATGCAGGGGGTCATAGGTTCAAGTCCCATATCACCCACCAGAGATGAAACCGCTGGAACGACGACGTTTCAGCGGTTTTTGATTGTCAGATAGTTAACTTGGATTGAGTTTTATACACCAAAACAGTTTACTAATAGTGGGGAATGTTACACCTGTTAGCTGAAAGTCTCTTACATATTGGTTATTGCAATATGATAAGTGATTTTCATGCTAGTATTTGACAAATTCGCAAAAGAAAAAGCTGTTTATGCGGTCAACAAGCTTTTCAAAATAAGCTTCACTAAATGACAATCACCTAGGACTCAAATTCAATAAGAGCATTGAACTCCACATCCTCAACACGAGGATCATCTTTGATTGTATCTTTCATGTACTTCAAGAATGCTACCTGATTCACCGTGTCTGAACTCTCAACCGTCACTAAATACATGCCGATGTCCGCCATGAGTGCATCGACGTTCACCACGCCCTCTAATTCAATTAAGGATTCAATTGCTTCCACTGAATCTACGCCCGGTTTCATCATAACGATGAGCTGATTCTCTACATATAGAACACCATCTTCTTCAAAGTGTCTCGGCTTGGGATTCATATCACTAGGAGACGGCATAGAATGATCGGGTATCGTTTGTTCAGTAGATTTGCTTGTGTCCGCATCAGATTCTATCGTTGTTACATCCATCGTCTTTCCTTTGGTACCGGTAGGCGTTTCATCAGTGTCGGAAAGCGTGGAATCACTTTTCCCTCTACAAGCCATCAAACCAAGCACCAAAAATGTAATCAGTAACATAGTCGTGGTCATCTTGATGAATTTTGTAAAATATATTTCGCTCATAATGCCCTCCAACCGTGAACAATACAGGACTCGAGATCTTGATTATTGCCTTGATAACACCATCCCCTAGCCATGCAAAGAAGACGTATTCCCCACGTTTAACACCACCTGCCCGCAAACCACTCCCCTAGTCATGCAAAGGAGACTCCTGCAAACTCAGATAGACGGAGACCGCGACACCATTCCCCCTAGTCATCGATAGAAGACTTAGTGAAATGGGCAGATTGATTGATCATTACGTTCCAATAATTCAGCCTTGCCTCGAGTAATATTATTCTCAAATTACACCTCATATGTAACTAAAGCAATGCCTCTTTGTTATTGGCATTTCCAATTTATCTACGTCAAAAGGCATATAATCAGCTTGATCGGCTCAACCAATAGTTGAACAACAGATCGTTGAGTCAAAAATCCCTTGATTCAACGAGACGGTGATTGATTTTGTCCATTCAGGCGTCATACTGACATTGACCATGAAACACATACGCATGGTCCAAACGATTGAACAGCAGGTTGTCTAGAGTGGTCTCCGTCGCTGCACATGAATGAAACATATGCAAGGCGTGTTAATTTAGCAGAAGATCCAACCAAAAGGGTTCGATACGTGAAGCACACGATTTTGATTACATCAGGAGGATCACATGGCATACGATGTTGCAAAACTGGGCGTACGCATAGCCCAGATGAGAAAAGAGAGAAATCTGACCCCAGAGGCGCTCTCACAGAAGTTAGGTGTCTCCCCACAAGCCGTATCAAAATGGGAGACAGGAATCGGCTGTCCCGATATCGCTTTGTTGCCGGCAATCGCAGAAGCTTTAGGCGTCACCATCAACGACTTATTTAGTGATGACGTTGCGCCGGTGGAGCCAATGACTAGCAATGATTTTTCTTTCCCCGCTAAATACGGCAGCCTCAAATTCATCGCAGGATTGAAAAATAGAGCATGCTACGCCGATACGAATGGGAAAACAGATGGATCGATCGTTCGATTCGAAGACGGAAGCGAGGCGGACTTAGACGCTATGGTCGTGATCAATCGCGGAAAAGGCAATATCTTACTTCGTACGAGTGACGATTTTGGTACTGATGACTGGAAACGCGATGAAGGTACCTTTAATCAAAACAACAACGACAACAAAGGCATCAATAGCCTAGATTTCGATCTTGGTGGTGCGTGCAACATAACGATTGATCAGTCTAAGGATGGGAGAACGCACTGGCATGCCGATGGGCCTGCTTCCTTCATGTCTAATCTCTCTGTAGAAGAACAGGGCTCAACACTCGTCATCGGCCTCAAAAGCTTCCAGTCTCATAAGTTTTTCGGTATCGGCTTTGGCAACACGTTAAGTGCCGGCACGATGAGGATCTCGGTCGCTCGGCCAGTCCTCAAGTCATTGAATGCAAAGATTAAAGGTGCCTCCGATATCAGAAGTGCGATCGATGTGGAACAGGCAAATGTCGTGATCGCAGGTTCTGGCAACATGATCTTAGAAGACATAACAACGCTTCGATTAAAAGTAGCCGGTTCAGGAGACTGTGACTTCGGCAAAGTCGAAGATGCATCGATCAACATCGCAGGATCAGGTGACGTCACGATCAAGGAGCTGCTGAAAACAGGGAGTGTCAGAATTGCTGGATCAGGTGATGTCTCTATCTTGGGTGGTGAAGCAGAGCGTCTTGAAGTCTCGATCGTCGGTTCGGGTGATATCGACGCAAAACACTTGACTGTTGACGAATTGGACATCGAAATGATGGGAACGGGTGATGCCGTCATCGGTCGCGTGCGTGGTCAATCTGTCGAACGCATTTCGCGTGCATCCGATCTCAAAATACTCCATAGAGGCTAAACGGGCAGTCTGAAACCGTAAAATGTACACTGAAGCACCATTATATAAAGTGGCTATCTCAAAATCGCTCATTAAGAGTTAAAAGCGATGATGGGATAGCCTCCCTTTTATGTCACGCTATTCATCCGAGCGTTGGGATCAATGTGCAATTTTTCAATTAGCATCGATTTTTTGTTTACGCTCGGCTCCGATGTGCAGTTTTTCAGTTAAGCTCGAATTTTTGGACTCAGTGGCCGGCGCTCGGCGCTCCGGTGTACAATTTTTCAGTTAAGTTCGAATTTTTGGACTCAGTGGCCGGCGCCCGGCGCTCCAGTGTGCAGTTTTTCAGTTAAGTTCGAATTTTTGGACTCAGTGGCCGGCGCCCGGCGCTCCGGGGTGCAATTTTTCAGTTAATTTTGATTTTTCGGACTCAGTGGCCGGCGCCTGATGCTCCGGGGTGCAATTTTTCAGTTAATTTTGATTTTTCGGACTCAGTGGCCGGAGCCCGGCGCTCCGATGTGCAGTATTTCAGTTAATTTTGAATTTTTGGACTTAGTGTCTGGTACCCGGACCTCCAATGTACAGTTTTTCAATTAATTTCGAGTTTTTGGACTTTACGGTCTGCTGAAAAATCTCTTTTGTCCAACTTCATTTTTAGCGTTTCACCTAGCTTCACACGATTTTTTGATGGATCATTCTCAAAAATAAATTCTGGCACCACATTTCAGTGGTATTCCTTATGAAACGCATCCTTAAAATTGTCGCATCGTATCGACATAAGTTACCAATATCGACCGTTCGGTCTGAATTCCGATATCGAAGTGGTATGATAGGAAACGCATATAATGATTGACGAATACTTCAAGCGAAGGAGGTTGCATGAAGACCAATATAGAACACCTCGTTGAAATGGCTGTACAGGCAAAGATCCATGCGCCCACATGGAGAGGCGAGTATAAAGTCGATTACATGGGAATCCCGCGTGTGCTCCCCAGTGTTGGCGGTATCGTTTACAACTACCAGATCGGTGACTGCTGCATGAAGCTTGCTGGTGATCACATTGAGCCCGGCGTCAGCTTGCGCAACGAAATTAGAACTGAGAATGACAGTGTCATGCACGTCGCTTGTGTTGGCAATCGTGCGATCGTCGTCGATGGAGACGCCAAAGGAACAGAAGGGTTTGTCACCGGCAAACACGGGGGCATTGAACACACGATTTGTTATTTTCCGGTCGAGTCGCTCGACAAGATGAAAATCGGAGATCAAGTTCTCATTCGTGCAAAAGGCCTAGGGCTGGAACTGACTGATTATCCCGACATCACATGCCTCAACTTGTCGCCCGAGCTTCTCGAGAAGATTGCGCCCGAGGAGATAGATGGCAAGCTCGTCGTCCCATGTGTTGCGGAAGTTCCACCCTACCTTATGGGTTCCGGTATTGGAGCTTCGTCCGGTTACACGGGAGACTACGATATCATGACTGGCGACTTTGACGCATTAAGAGAATTCGGTCTTGACAAATTGCGCTTCGGTGATCTCGTTTTACTGTTAGATTGCGACAACCGGTTCGGTCGTCAGTATAAAAAAGGCGCCCGCACACTCGGCGTGATCGTCCACTCAAACTGCGTCCTCTCAGGTCATGGCCCCGGCGTGACGACACTGCTCAGCTGTTCAGAAGGTGAGTTGCTCGTTGGCCGGCACGACCCTAATGCGAATTTGGCAAATTACTTTCTAGAAGAGTGACAACGACGCGTGTCATATTGTGTCCATCGGTTCTTCTAGGGACATTTCTTTCGGGATCTGCTTGCGGACGAAGCGAGTCAGCTGAACGCGCGCTTTGAAGAAAGATAGGCGATGAGACTTCCTGACGAGCGTCGTATCAATCGGGTAATAAAGTTTTCCGCCGTTGAAATCGATCAATAGAGGGTAAAGACTCGTCTTTTTATCAAGGCGGCAGAGATAATTGACGATACCGGCGGCTGCCGATGTGACCTCTTCGGCATGATCCATATCGGTGAGAAACACGATCATATTTTTCGGAGCGGGCGCTGTCTTGTAACTCATTCTGATTGCGCGCTCACACATATTCAGTGTCTGATCGACGATGAGGACATTGAGCATAGGGTGATAGAAGATGAAGAGACGGTCAACATAGGGAGCGCGCCCGAAGGATGGTAATTTGCGATAACGCTGCAAAACAACATCAAAAGGCTTTCGCTTCAGAGGACGCCACCCTTTATCGATATAAAACTGGCACAAATCCGACCGCGCTTCATACCATGTTTCCTGCAACTGTTGGTAGCGTTCCGGTAAATGAAATCGACGCATACGGTCAAGACGCGCTAAACTCTCAGGGTTACCTGGACGAAAACGCTCTAACCTCACACGAGTAAAGACCTGCCTGATAAAGATGATCACCATCAGAGCCAACAAAACAGCCGCGACTGTAAAGATGGTCGAAATCCAACTTTTATCCTTCAGGTCAGGCGTGCCCATCGCTTTTTTATACAAGACGACCAACGCTGCCCCAAGGAGGCAAACGATCACGAAGTGAGAAATAATGTCTTTTAACCAGCCGCGACCTCGCATTGACACTCCTTCTCTACTTTGACGTCGGAAGCATCCCTATAGGCACCTCTTCCGGGATTAACAGATCGACAAAACGATATCGGCGAATGAACGTCTGCTACCGCTTTAACTTCACGCTAATAAATCCCATTTAATCGGTAACATAAAATGATATTAACAGTGTTACTGAGATGGTGCGAGGACCAACGTGACCTCTATGGCGCGTTCACCTCTGTACACCTCAAGAACAACCGACTCACCGACTTTATATTGATTTTTGGCATCAGACAATTCTTTTGTCGTCGTCACCGTCTTGCCACCGATTTTTGTGATCACATCACCAACCATTAGGCCAGCTTTTTTACCGGGTCCGTATTGCTCGACAGAAACGACCACGACACCCGGGTAGTGCAGGTTTCGTTGTTCTGCGAGTTCTTCCTGTACTGTCGACACGACAATACCCATCATTGGCCACTCATGCTTACCGGTACGGACGAGACTCTCAATGATCGTTTTTGCAGCATTAGATGGAATGGCAAAGCTAATTCCCTGGATCGGCTCTTCTTTCCATGAATCTGCGTATACAATTTTCAACTGATTAATACCGATGACCTCGCCGTATGCATTGAGCAGTGCACCCCCAGAATTGCCTGAATTGAGCGCGGCATCGGTCTGGATGAGGGGAATCGGTGATTCCGGCATATCACGATCAAGTGCAGAAATAATACCAGATGTCACAGTACCTCTTAAATTCCCTGTCGGATTTCCGATCGCAATGGCGATTTCGCCAACGAGTAGTCGATCTGAATCACCAAACGGAACTGTTGGGAGATCTTCTGCGTCGACCTTAATAACAGCGACATCTGCGTAAGCATCAGAGCCGACGATCGTCGCTTCAAACGTGCGCTCATCTTCTAGATATACTAGAATACTTCGCGCACCTTCAACGACATGCGCGTTTGTTACGATATAGCCGTCCTCTGTAATGATAAAACCTGATCCGGCAACGGTACTCTCTACAAGCCCGAAATAATCACCGCGGTCGATCACGACATTCGTATAGATTGCGACAATAGCAGGCTTTGCCCTCTCGACGATCTCAGGGATCGATAGAATCTCCTTGCCATCCTGAGGAGCGGGGCGCGCGTAATCCTCCAGATTAAAATCAGGATCAGAGCCGCCAGACTCTGACGGTTTCATCTTTTGTTCAGGAATAGTGTAGGTAGGGCTTGTCACGTCCGGTAGCGCAGTCTCTCTCACCGCTGGAGGCGTGCCGACTAATCGGTCATAACCCTTGAAAAGGACGACGAGAAGTCCCGCAACCGCTGTAAAAAACAAAACAGCCACCAACCCGACGACAATAACACCGAGCGCGACACTGCTTCCGCGCTTTTTAGGTGGTGGCGACGGCTCACCGTAGTCCCAGCGATCTCCTTGATGATTGTATGAATCCTCATTGGGAGCATAATGGCCTGAACGATCGTATGTATCCCCACCTTGGCTTGTAGGATCATGTTGATATTGATTATATTCGTTGTTCATAGCACTGTCCGTCACACAACCTCGTGTTGTTCGCGAGAATTTACTGTGTGTTGACCTCCGATCTTTTATTCTTCCCTCTCTTCATTTCCGCCTCTTTCAATCCGCATCGGCATCGGTGTATAGTCGACCGGTTCCCCCTTGTAAAAAGACGCATTGCTACGTCCATCATTAATCATTCTATGGTTATCAATTAATTATATATCATTTTCTGAGTTGAGAAGAAATGCGGTGTCCAGCTCCTCTTCTATCGCAGCTTCTTTTATCTGCTGCTGTGACGGCTCCATCACGTTTGATATTGACTCCGTCAAATCATCTCCGCCGTCCCCTCCCACGTGATTAACCTGAACAGTCCTGAACGTTCCATTTGGTACGGTGAGTTTATCTTCTTCTCCCCCGCTATACAGCACATCGTCGGGCAATTCTTCGTATCTAGATTCTTGTTGTCTAGCAAATGGTTTCGGTGTCACACTCCCGGCAGGACGTGTCTCCGTATCATCGCCGATACCCCCCAGCCAAGGAATATCATTGACCGGCACCGGACTCCTCTTGATAACGTATCGGTCGATGAGTTTGAACAAGCCGATGTCGAGAGCATAGCGAATGCCCTTCATAAGAGATATGGCAGCAAGCGGTACAGCGATCAATATGACCACGACGAGGAGCCCTTCAGCAATGACCCAGAAAGCTCCCATGATTACGCCAAGAACCGTTGTAAAAATTTTACCGGAATCGCTAATTCGATCAAGCGATTGAGTCACACGATCATCCACCCGTGCAAGTAAGAGAGCCGGGATATTCTCTTTGTCAATAGCAATAAGGGGAAAAAAAGTGTGTACAAGTGTGTAAAAAAGAAGAACATACTTCGTCGCATACAGCAACAAAAAGAATATTCTAATGACGAAAGGTACGCGATAATAAATGCTCGAAAAAATCGGCGTCACCAAGAGCAGGATGATTAGAAGAATGAGGCAAAGTGGCCATTGAATAATGACCCATTTTGACATACTATCCGGGAACAAGAGGAGTAATACAAAAGCGGTCCCCATCAAAGCGGCTAGAAAAATATGCGCAAAATAATGCCGACGCGTTCGGTAATCCGTGTCACTCCATATTGGTCCGATCAGAAAGCCCTCTAAGTAATCTATCATTTCCTTACCACACCATCACCAACTTGCGTAAAGGCAAATCGTTTCAGTTTCTGTCGCGATTGGTACATAGATTTTTTCTGTTCTTACCAACTAATGATGCCGCCAACCCGACCGCTTCCTCATGAAAATCATCATTGTGCTGCTCAGATTCAGTATACCACTCTCTACGATTTCGATTCTTCACGTAGATGCTTGTTTTCCAGAGCACGTGCAAGCGAGCGGATCTTCGCAAAACGATGACTCATCCCCGACTTACTCACAGGTGGCGACATGCCTGCGCCTAGCTCTTCAAGGGAGGCGCCTCTATTCACCAGCCGTGCCTTTGCCGCCTCCGCAAGAGCAGGAGAAAGAGAATCGAGACCGCGCAAGCGTTCAATCGTATCGATCGCTTGAAGCTGTTCTGAGATTGATTGAGCGCTACGACTCGCATTCGCTTCATCGAAGTTGACGAGGCGATTGACTTGCCCAATGAGCTCTCTCTCGCTCCGACGTTCTTCAAATCGCAATAAAGCATGATGTGCACCGCACAAGAGCAAAAAACGCGATATCTCCTCACCTTTCGAAAAAAACAGGAGCCGCTTACTCTGGTGTTGTGATTCTTTCGGCGTCAACTCGGCGAAGCTGAATACACGCTTCATGAGGGAGATCGAGCTCTCAGAAAAAGGAGTAAACGCTAAGCGATAGCGACCTGTGGCAGGATCTGACATCACACCGCATGTAAGAAAAAAGGCAGAGAATATCACCTCAAGCCCCTGTTCTCCTGTCAATTGCCACCAGCGATCAAAATTGAAAAACAAAAGAGCACGCTTTTCATAGCCGACAACAAATGTAAGGCTTACGTCACGCCTGCCCATCTCCTTTTCAGCGACGGGAAGCGATAGTACGGAAGCGATCTTCTCGAGCATTGTTGCAATATGAGAACCTGTGACACGGATTGTGACGCGCCACCCCTCTTCACCCCAACTGATTGATCCGGATAGAGCTGAAAACACAGCAAAAGAGACCATCGACCATTCACTCGATTCTTCGTGAGAAGAATAACGATCGACTAATTCTCTACGAACACCAGAGGAAAATGTCATGAATACGATTCAGATGCTTCCATCGCATCAATACGTCGCTGCCTTACATCTCGCTGTAGATCGCGATGTAAAGTGATGCAGTCATAACCAGATTTCTTCAAATGTTCAGCTACTCTCTCTGCAAACATGACGCTACGATGACGTCCGCCCGTACAACCGATCGCGATATTGAGCCGCTGTTTTCCTTCACGGATATAGAACGGGATCGTATAGTCGAAAATAGCACATTGCTGATCGAGATATTCATCAGCTTCGGGATACTGCTTCAAAAAATCGATAACGGGTTGATCAAGCCCGGAAAGAGGCCTCAATTGGTCAACATAATGAGGGTTTGGCAAGAAGCGGACATCGCACACGATGTCGGCATCGGGCGGCATCCCATACTTAAAACCGAAAGATTGAACAAAAATCGTAATCTCATCGCGCTTCCCCGTATGTTGGAAAAGCTGCTGAAGCCTCTGCTTAAGTGCGCGACTCGATAAATCAGTCGTATCGATGATGTCAGTAGCTAGGAACTTAACGGGCGCCAGCATGACCCGCTCCGACATAATCGCCTCTGAAAGAGAACAGCCTTGCGCCATCGGATGATCGCGCCTCGATTGATTGTAACGACTGATAAGTGCTGCGTCCGACGTCTCAAGAAAGAGGATTCGAACGGGAACATTACTCTCCCTCAGGTGATTGAGCACTGGTTGCAGATGCTTGACAAAGCCAGGCGTTCGCGTATCCATGACAAGCGCCAATCGCATATCGTTGACGGGTTGTTCAACCGTTGCTTGCCACTCCGAGAGTACACGTGTCAGGTCAGCAACGAGTTGGGGCGGCATGTTATCGATACAAAAAAACCCCATATCTTCCAACAAAGTGGCAGTTAAACTCTTCCCACTTCCTGACAGGCCAGTGACAATCGTAATATCCATTTATTATCCCTTCCAGATATCAGAGCCTTACGCTATATAAACGACTAGATGGAACAGCAATATGCGCGAGCACCTTTCATCTGAAAATTTAGAAGGTATTCTCAGCACTCAAAGGCGAAGGGATCACCGTCCCATTCACCGATCAGTCTGACTTCAGGCATGAGAATTACGCCTTCCATTTCATACACAGCTGCACGGACATCTCGAAAAACCGCCGCAATCTCTTCCGCTGTCGCCCCTCCGTAATTGACAATAAAACCGGCATGTTTGCCGGATACACCGGCGTTGCCACGCCTGTACCCTTTCATACCGGCATCCGAAATCAGCTTGCCGGCGAAATATCCCTCAGGTCTCCGGAAAGCACTGCCTGCCGAATAGGCGTCGAGCGGCTGAGTGCGGTAGCGCTTATAGGCATTCTCAGCCATTTTTTCATAGATAAGCGACAGGTCAGTATGCTCGAGACATAGTTCCGTTTCGAGAATCACGGCACCTTCTGAGCTGACAAAAAAACTGTGCCGATAACCAAAATCGTGATCGTTGCCGACAACATCGCGAATACATCCATCGCCATCAATGAATGTCGTCTTCTGAACAACATCCGACATGCTTCCGCCAAACGCTCCAGCATTCATAAAGACAGCGCCACCGATTGATCCTGGAATTCCCGCCGCAAACTCTACGCCTCCCAATGAGTGCTTTGCCGCAAAAGCTGCAACATCGTGGAGAGAAACGCCGGCTTGACAAAACAAGCGGTTACCTTCACGGCGTATGGCGCTTAGCACAGGGTGTAACCGACATGTCACGCCACGAATGCCACGATCGGACACGAGAACATTCGAAGCGCATCCGATAATCGTTAGCGGCAACTGGCTCTTTTGGACAACCCTGATCAGTTCGATCGCACTCTCCACCGTATGTGGATGGACGAGAACATCGGCATGACCCCCCGCTCGAAAACGCGTGAGACCGGCGATCGGTGCCTCGCGCTCAAGCGTCACATTTTCTATTTGGCTGAGGATAGATACTACTTCATTAACAGCAAAAGCATCTATTCCATCTTTTTGCACTTACTCTCTCCTTGCATGTTAGTCCACGTAGTCACTCATCGGTACCATTACGAGCATGGTTACGATAAGACCCGTTTAATACGCGATCTTCAAGTTCTCTCGCAGCATTGTAACCCATCTTCTTATGACGGAAATTAATCGAAGCAAACTCGACAATAATGGCAAGATTCCGCCCCGGACGTACAGGAATCGTCACAGAAGGAACGGAAACACCGAGGATCATCGTCGTCTCATCCTCGATACCGAGACGATTGTAAACTTTACTCTCATCCCAAAATTCCATGTTTATAACAAAATTGATGTTGTCCTGCACCTTAACGGATGAAACACCGTAAAGTTCTTTGACATTGAGTATGCCCAGTCCGCGAATCTCAATCATGTGTCGAATTATCTCAGGGGCTCGTCCAAGAAGAGTCGTATCAGACACGCGCCTGATTTCTACCAGATCATCGGCAATAAGGCGGTGTCCTCGTTTGACGAGTTCAAGAGCAGTCTCTGACTTTCCGACACCGCTCTCTCCAAGGATGAGAACACCTTCTCCTAATACTTCTACAAGTACACCGTGTACCGAGACACGCGGCGCGAGTTCAACGTTCAGGTACTTTACGAGCGAGCTATAGATGGAGGACGTGGAGTGATCGCTTTGTAAAATCGGCGTCTCATACCTATCGGCACATTGCAACATAATGTTACTCGGTTCATGGCGCCGAGAAAGAATCAGGCAAGGAATGCCCGTGGCAAACAGACAACTTAGGCACTTTGTCTCCTCTTCAGGCGTCAAGGTCTTCAAATAGGCCATTTCCATATTGCCGATCAACTGCATACGGTCAGGACCAAAATGCTTGAAATGACCTGTAAGTTGTAATCCTGGCCTTGTGATGTCAGCGACTGTGATCACTGTTCTGTCTATTTTCCCGTAGTCGCGAATGACGTGATAACCGAAATAGTCGATAAGATCTCTCAGCCTTACGCCCACTGCACTACTCATGAAAAATTTTTCCCTTTCTCTCCTAACTAGAGGAGGCTAGCTCGCCAATATCTTCCAAAATGCGTCCATCTTATAATCAATCGGCAGCTGTCTATATCATTAAGGAATTGTGTAAGAGACAACCTCAGCCTCAACAGCTTCCTGTCCCTCCGGCGCATAAACGATTTTGACAAAACGCGTCGTAATATCGGCATTCGTTGTACTTTCGTAAAGAATGAATTGGTTTTGCCGATCTCCTCCGTACGCCGCGACTAAAGCCGTTGACAAACCAGCATTGACATCGGTGTTAGGATCTGTCGAATCGATGACGTAGCAGCACCCGCCTGTATTTTCCGAGAACTGACGAAAATGTTCTTCATCTACCCCAAGCGACTCAGATTCCTCCGTTTTGACAAGTACGGTATAGATCGGGATTCCTTTCGTCTGAGCCATTGCACTGACTTGGGCCAAATCTAGCAGACTCCCCGTATCGACACCGGTCGTTATAAGAAGGACTGCACCATGATCAGGTGTGCTATCTAACGCTAGAGCCAGTGAATCCCACAGAAGACTTTGCTCAGTTCCTACCTCTAATGCATCTAGAGCTGCAAGTGCCTCTTGTTTTTCACGCGTTACCGAAGTGAGAAGTGTCGCCGCATCGGAGAATCGCATAAGCCCGAGAGCATCACCTTTTCTGCCCGACTCATCATCGACAAAATCCATCTGTTCAACCAATTCGTTGAGCGATGAGCGTATCACCCCGATACTCACAGTCTCAGTTATCTTCTGACTGTTTTCAGCGATAACCATGAGTTTAGAGGTTGTTTTTTCCCCCGTGATATGTTGTTCAGCCCAGACACCATTCTCTGATTCACTTTCAAAGACAGTCAGAAAGCGGACGTCAAATTGTAATGGGACCACTGGCTCATCCGTTGATCCTTCACCACCTCCTGCAGGTGGTGTCGGTGAAGTCTCACCCGGTTGACCAGTCGAGGGCGTTTCCGGCTGAACATATGAAAAGTGAAGTTTCACTTTAGGTGACGTATCCATCTTCACTTTATCGATCGAGAGAGCGGCGATAGGTTGACTCACTGTCGTCACAGGCTCCTCTTCGGCAGGAGGAGTTGTCGTTGGTGGCGGCAATGTAACTTCCGTCGTCGTCTCAGGCGGTAGTGTAGCTTCCGGAGTCGTCACAGGCGGTGGTGTAGCTTCTTCCGGAGTCGTCACCGGCGGTGGCGTAGCTTTCGGAGTCGTCACAGGCGGTGGTGTAGCTTTCGGAGTCGTCACAGGAGGAGGCGTAGCTTTTGGAGTCGTCACAGGAGGAGACGTAGCCTGCGGGGGCAGAATAGGCTGTAGAATAGGCTGTAGTGGTTTTGTCTTTTTAACGGACGTCGTTTTGGGCTTAGTGCGAGGAGTTCGCGATGACGATGGCTTAGCAGGATCCGTCACGACAACGACCCTCACATCAGATGGAGCGGTAGTCGTAGGAGGAGATGTCATCTCATCAGCCGTGCTCCGTGTTGTCATAGTGGTCGGCTTTGAAGTTACGTCTCGAAAAGTAGGTACGCTCACGGTCGAGCGTGTCGTTGTAGTTTCCAGCTCTGTCTCCCACGTCATTAACCTTGGGTTAAAGGTCACCCTTGTCGGGTCAGTAAACTGCACATCATCGCTATTCTTGGAAAAAAACTGCATCCAGATCACGATAACGATGCCCGCCAACAAGAGAACAGAACCTATTGCGATAGCGATAGGAAACCACCTAATCGGTTGTTTCCCGTCATCATAAGAATCAAATACTAAGCTATCTTGATCATAATCGTCATAATCGAAATCCGAAGAACCCCCTCCACCCACTGGAAAAAATGTATCGCCTTTATACCATTCTTTCTTCATGCCATCATCGAACGACTCAGTTCGATGGCCGGTGTCAGGGAACTGTTTTGCGCCGCAATAAGTACAAAACGGAAGACTCTCATCAATCTGGCGACCGCACTGATGACAATGCATAAAAAATACTCCTAAACGTCTGTTTATATCGGTATTCCGACGCACTAAATTATAACACAGGAGAGCCGGCGAAGGACATAGAGTGAGATTATGTCACCCAAGCTCTGTGTAAAGCAGCTGAATGCCAAAGTAACTTGGACAGTGTGAGATGTAGACTGTTCAACTGAATCTTGCCTTCAGTATGCTCGCTGATTTCATAGCTGGACGTAGAGTGCAGGAATAGACTCTAATCGTTCAACATGGCGAGCCGTGCTTGAGCTTCTTCGAGAAATGCATCTTTCGAGCGTGTTCCCACTATTTCAGGGCCGACAACATTACCATGGCTGTCCACAAAAATGGTCGTCGGGAACGCCTGCACAAACTTGAAGAGCGAGTCATTCATGTTTTTATAATTGAATTTGACGTTCAGGTATGAAACTCCTGCGTCAGCTAAAATCTGTTTTGCTATAGCTAACTCTATTTCGTGATTCTCATTTAGCTCAACATCCGTTACGATCCCAAGGATTTGGACATTGAGTTCTTTGAACTCATTATTTGCAAGATGACCTATATCGGGAATCTCGATACGGCACGGACCGCACCATGTCGCCCAGATATTGACCATTGTCAACGTCGCTTCGCTAAAGATCGACTCATCGACAGGGTGACCGTCGAGATCGACGGAGCTGAAAGTCCAATTTGTAATTTCATCGAGTGATCGCGCCGGCGTTAAAGGCCGAGTGACTTGATCACTCTCAATAGGCTTTTCCACTGACTCGGCAGGTTCGTCAATCGATGTGCGGTCCGTCTTCGGTAAATCTTTATCATTAGCAGGCAAGTCTCGCTGACATGCACTCAAAAACAGTACAAGAGTTAACGCCAAAACGAACAGAGATATCAGTATTCGCTTCATTAGGAAATCCTCCGTGACTTCGTATTCTTCCATATAATACTGAACTCTGTCTTTGGGAAACATACCAAATGCTACAAATCACTTTCCCGAATCGGTTAACAGCACCTTTTTACTAAAGACACGAGTAGAATAAACAATGCAATTTCATGTCGATTCTTGCCTTTTGCGAAGCAGCGACTTATAAAATCGAGATAATACCTCATGCTTGTACATCAGAGAATAGTGTAAAATGACAATGTACAATCGATAGCATGGCAAGCAACTGTCGCTCATATCTCAGAGCATAACGTGAGGGAGCAATGTGGAATCGATAGAATAATAAGTGACTGACGCCTAAACTGCATGAGCCAAAGGTAAGGTGCTTTTATGGACGACAACCGACATAAAAAACATACCCGAGAAAGAACATTGTTTCAATTCCTTCAACTCAACAAATGGTCGATTCTCATCGCCTCCATGGCAGTCGCCTCTATCTTGATCGGTCTCTTTCGAGTAAGCGGCGACGAGGTGAAAATACTGCTGAAAAAGGCAATCAACATCTGCATGGAGTGTATCGGCATTGGATAGGAAAAAGACGACAACGAAGATGCCCCGCAATCGTCGCCACCTTATTCAATTACTCGGTGTCGCCGTCTTTAACGGTAATTTCAAGGGTTTTATATCGGGGGAAATCTATAGGGGGAAACTCAAATCCTTCTGTGTGCCCGTCCTAAACTGCTACTCCTGTCCCGGTTCTCTGGGCGCTTGTCCGATCGGCGGGTTACAAGCTGTGGCAGGCAGCGCAAAATTCAATTTCAGCTTTTACGTGTTCGGGCTTATCGCTTTATTTGGCATTTTACTTGGTCGTTTCTTCTGCGGCTACCTCTGTCCGTTCGGCCTGCTCCAAGATCTTCTGCACAAAATACCGACACCGAAAATTAAGGTCCCTGCCAAGCTCAATCGGGCGCTCTCCTTCATAAAATACGTGATGCTCGTCGGCGTCGTCATCTTACTGCCCATCGTCGCCCGCAACAGCCTTGGCATGAGCGATCCGTATTTTTGCAAATATGTCTGTCCTGCCGGTACGATCGGCGGCGGTATCCCGCTCGTCATCCTCAACCCCTCTCTCAGACATACAATCGGAGCGCTGTTCTCATGGAAAGTTGCACTGGCGCTCACTATATTGACGCTTTCCATCTTCCTCTATCGCGTCTTCTGTCGATACCTCTGCCCCCTCGGCGCCTTTTACGGTATTCTTCAGCCTGTCAGCTTTTACCGTTTCAAAATCAGCAACAAATGTAGCGGTTGCGGCAGATGTGCACGCGTCTGCAAAATGGGCATCGACCCCGCTAAAACACCGAACAGCCCCGAATGCATCCGCTGTCGTGACTGCATCCACGAATGTCCGACAGGCGCCATCAAGAGTTGTTTCGGTTTCAAACCTTCAAAAGAGAAAACGGAAAAATAATCACGTGGAAAAACAGACGTACCTACTCAATCCTACGGGAGCATCATCGTTATGTTTTTGGAAGACAAACGCGTTCGACATCCCTGCGCATATGCGGGTTGTCTCCGACGACGATTTTTCAGAAAACTTGCTCAAGAACTACACCGATGACCTGTACTTCAAGCTCCTACACAAATTGAAGCATATCGATGCAATCGCTCTGCCGGAAGGCTTTGTCGTGACACAAGGCAGCACAGAGGAATTTGCCGCCCACATCAACGCCGCCTACGAACACGAGGGCGTGACAGTTGAAGAACTTGAACAATATAGAGCCCGTCCCGTCTACGACGGCGACCTATGGATTTGCATCCGCGATACATCGAGCATGAAAGTAGTCGCCAGCGGTATTGCAGAACTGGATCGCGATATCGGAGAAGGCAGCCTTGAATGGATTCAAGTGTCAGAAGGCTACAGGCAAATAGGACTTGGGTCATGTATCGTCAACGAGCTTCTATCCCGGCTCAAGGACAACGCTGAATTCGTGACTGTCTCCGGGCGTGTCAACAATGAAACGCGACCTGAAAAGCTTTACGAGCAATGCGGTTTTTACGACAAGACCCTCTGGCATATCTTGACGTGGAAGACGTAGGTGCCAACGATGATTCATTTTGAAACAAAAAGAACGCTCGCAAGAGATTTCGTATTAGATGATTTCCAAGATTTGCACGATATTTTGAGCGACCCGCTCGTCATGGAACATGCGGAGCCGGCCTACAGCGAAGAACAGACCCTCCGCTTCCTTGAAGACTTCTGCATTGCAAAACAAGCCGGGTTCGCCGTCGTCCTTAAAGCGGAGAATAAAGTGATCGGGTATGTCCTTTTTTCCGACCAACTGGAAAAAGATGTCTATGAGGTTGGCTGGTTCTTCAACCGAAGGTACTGGCGACAAGGTTTCGCATACGAGGCGCTGAGCGACTTGTTTGCGTACGCTTTTCATCAGCGACACGCGTGCAAGCTCTTCGCCGAGACCATCGACGATGTCAAATCAGCGAGCCTCATGGTAAAGTTGGGAATGTCTTTAGAGAACGTACAAAAACAACACGTGCAAGACCACTATGGTGCGTGGCGAGACTTATACCATTTCAGCTTATTGCGCGAAGATTATAAAATGGAGAATGACTATGAAAATTGAGCAAGATAACATCACCATCCGCAGCGCGGAGAGGCAAGATGCAATACGACTCAATACGTGGTGGAATGATGGACGCGTCATGGCTCATGCCGGGTTCCCGAACGGTCTCGGAGAATCTATGGAAGAGACTCTTGCATGCATAGAGTGGTGGAATAATGGGAGCATCATCGCTCGCACAGATGTCTCGGAAAAACTGGGCAAATCTTCGGAGGAAGTCATTGACAGCACTGATGGAGACAATAAGAACAGCCATCAACTTTGCATCATCGAAATCGACGGGATCCCTGTCGGCGAACTGAACTATAAGATTCGATCCGAGGAAGCAACCGCTTATCCTGGCTGGAAAATCTGTGAAACAGATTTTCAGAACAAGGGATATGGCCCGAAGATCATTATTATGCTGTTTGATTTTCTTTTCACAGACAAAAAGATCAACTCTCATCACAAACTAGAGCGTATCGTCTGGGATACCATGCTTGGAAATAGACGTGCTCAGCATGTCTATGAAAACAAGATCGGTGCGAAAAAGACGAAAATCGTCGAACATGCATGGCAAGATCAGACAGGAGCGTGGCGCACTGCCGTCTACTACGAAATTACAAGAGAAACGTTTTACGAGCTGCACACTTAGAGGCAATACAGGAAGTTGCGACTCACTGGAGACGGTGGCGAACCGGCAGATACACGTTTAGGGCATTGCGAGAGGTACCAGGATGGATATTCATTCTTTTTGGAACGATGTGCTGGAGCAAAACCGTGAGGCGCTTCCCTCTTATTTCCGTGAGGATGCCGTGATTCGCTGGCACTGCACCCGTGCACTGCGAAAGTTTCTTCCTTAGATATCTTTTGCTAGAATGGCATTTGGAGATCAGGCTCCATACGATGCGGAGGTGAATAGATGATCACGCTCATTGAAAAACCTGCGATGCCCGGTACGACAATTCTAGTGATTGTTTTAGTCATTGCTTTAATTGTGGCGTTGACCATCCTGCAAGCATCATGCAAGAAAACTCCTCAAGACAGCGATGAAAGTCAAAAAACTAACATATCGACGACCGATCCCGACAAAACTCAAAAGGCCCGTAAAACGATCCGCCCTGAAGGTGTAATCGCGGGAGAACACACAAGCTGGAACGATCCTAAAGCCCCGATAGATATCACTGCAACGGATATCCTCACCTTCGATATGTCGATGACCGGAGGTTCGGGCGATATACAGGGCTATATCGATCTCGCGCTTTGCGTCTATGATGAGAACGACAAGCATCTCCTCAAACAAGCGGCCGCTAACGCACAGTCATTTAAAGAATCAGGTTACATACTGAGCATCGACGTCGTTGCCGACCGTGTTCCTGAGTATGAGAGCGGAATCAACATCATTCTGCCTGTGGACAAAGACTTCACGATCCGTCTCGCTGAAACAATAAGACAATCGGGTGTCATATCCATGAATGGAAAGGTTGATTGGACTTCAGGAATTCCGGTAGACACTGGAGAATTTGTACTAGCGGTCAAATACGCTTCGGGCGATTATCTCAGCATATCGGTCAATTCCTACCTCCCCGACGAGGGAATCGCCTTGTATCGAGCGTTAAGACCGCTTCTCATCAACGTCTTGATGAAAGCGGAAGAAGACTATGTACCGCTACTAAATCTCGATAGCGGCACGGAGACTCCCAAAGAACTGGTCAAGGGCATTCATGAGAGCCAATCGCACATGATAAAAACTGAGACGTACAATTTTTCATTGATGATCGATTCCGGTCGCGGGTATTTGTCAGGCAATTTTGCCGATGCAGAAAGAAATTACAGTTGCCATTTCGTTGAAATTGAGGATGCCGACTGCGAACGACTTATCCATTCATTCGTGCAAACCCGATACTATTACGCGTTGGAGAAAAAGAAAGACGATTCAAATAAAACAGACGAATATCCCGGCGTCGTCTATGATGAGACAACCTATTCCTTTTCCGCATCTTTCCATGGGATCCGCAAAAGTTTTCTTCCTATCCGCGGGATCGGTGACGAGGCGAACGAAGACCTATATACTGTCTTCTCTGAACTGGTCAAGAAATACAGCGAATGAATGCACTTTACCAATAAATTTGCCCCTGCACTCTTGGAGATGGTGTTTTTATAGGCAGAAACACCATCTTCTTTCCTAATCACCTTCTCAAAAGCCGCTATTATCACATTTGTCCAATAGGGTTAGGAAATGCTAACTTGTTGTTGTGCGAAATAGTTAGCTATTTCTAACCGTTATCCGCTCAACAAGGTGATCTATGCTTGATAAATTGCTTTTTCGATACATAGGTAATGCAAAGAAGTACATCGTCGTCAGTGTTTTGCTGATGATGTCAAGGGTTGTCGGGAGCTTTTTGATTGCTCTTTCACTTGGACGAGTGCTTAGGGATCTCTTTTTGCAAACGACAGCGAATTATGTAGCCATCATTTTTATCTTTCTACTCGGTTTCGCTCTGAGATCAGTCAGCCTCTATCTTGTAACGCGATACCAGACGAAAATTACGGGTGAAGTGAAAACGAATCTCAGGACTGAGATGATTTCAAAGGCCATGCGTATCGGGCCGTCATACTTGAATTACACGTCTACGGCCAACATGATCAATATGGGTTCAGATACGATCGAACAGCTGGAGAATTATTATGGGCGTTTCCTGCCTCAATTTTTCGGCAGTTTCGGCATGAGCCTTGTGACGTTCATCGTGCTACTCCCGATCAGCCTCTTCTCCGCTCTTTTGTTTTTAATTCTGGCCCCCATCATCCCCCTCATGTTGAAAGCGATTCTGGAAATGGTCGCACGCAAACAGAGAAAGTACTGGGGCAGTTACCAAGATGTGGGACAACTATTTTTAGATAGCTTACAAGGCATGACGACATTGAAAATTTTCTCCGCCGACGAGAAGAGAGCAGAAGAAATTCACGAAAAGTCTGAAATCTTTCGTATTGAAACGATGAACATCTTGCGGATGCAGTTGAGATCAATCACGCTCATCGAATGGATCGCATACGGCGGGAGCATCGCCCTGATGGCCGTTGGGTTGCCGTCCATCCCTTTCACCCCCGGGAACGTCGCGGCGATGGTCGTGCTCATTTTCATGTCGCTGGAAGCGTTCAGCCCGATGTCGACCTTGACGTCCAGTTTCCATGTTGCGATGACGGGGGTTGCAGCGGGCAAGAACTTAATCGACTTTTTCGCTCTGCCGGAGCAAGACGAAAAAGACAAAAACGAGATCAGGGATGACGCTGAAGATATCACCATAAACAATCTCACGTTTACCTATCCGGGAAGCGAGCGCCGCGTATTGGAGGGTGTCAACGCCTCTTTTGGAAAACCTAGGTTTACGGCGATCGTCGGTGCCTCCGGATCGGGGAAATCTACGCTTGTTCGCCTCATCACGGGACAAGTTGACGGCTGTGAAGAGGCGATTTACTGGGGCAATCGCGCCTATTCGACGTATAAAAAGCAATCGGTGACAGAGAACATGATTCGCATTTCGCACGATGCCCATGTATTCGAGAAATCAGTGAGGCGAAATTTAATGATGGGCAAGAAAACAGCAACGGACGACGAGCTGATCGACGCGCTCAAGACAGTTCGCCTCTATGATGAAATTGAACAGCGCGGAGGTTTAGATCTGGATATTCAGTCAGGCGGCAGCAATCTCTCAGGCGGACAAAAACAACGACTCGTGCTCGCCAGAGCACTTTTACGCAATGCTAGGGTATACGTTTTCGACGAGGCGACCTCCAACATCGATATCGAGAGCGAGTCTGTCATCCTGAAAGTCATGAAAGACATGGCGCAAGATCACATCGTGATTCTCGTCTCGCACCGCCTCTACGCAGGCAAAGACGCAGACAAGATCTACGTTCTGGATGACGGCAAGATTACGGAGGAAGGGACTTTCGAGGAACTGCTTGCGCGCAACGGAATTTACCGACAGTTGTGGCAAGCGCAGGCGCGTTTTGAAACGGAAGATCAGCAGTGGTTATACGGTACGTCATCGGAATCGGAGATGAACTCATGAAAAAGAGAAGCTCGCTGAAGATCATGCTCGATTTAATGATTCTGGCAAAGGTTCACACGCGCGATCTCGTGATTGCGACTCTTGCCGGCGTTACGTCCTTCTTCTCAAGCACGGGGATTGCCGTGCTCGCTGCGCTGTTAATCGTTAGGCTGGGCGGATTCATCAGTGTTCCTATTTACAAAATTACGATCTCGATGGGCGTTCTCGTTTGCACGAGAGGACTTTCGAGGTATTTGGAACAATACATGAACCATCTGGTGGCCTTTCGCGTGTTGTGCACGCTGCGTGATAAAGTATTTGCCGCCGTCAGAAGGCTCGCCCCGGCAAAAATTGAAGGCAGCAACAAGGGCTCGCTCATTTCGATGATCACGAGCGACATCGAGCTCATTGAAGTCTTTTACGCACATACTATCTCCCCCATCTCGATCGCCGTCATTTGCGGACTCACATACATCGTACTGATTGCGCTCTATTCACCTGCCATCGCCGCGGTAACACTGATCTCTTACCTTGTTATGGGTATCGGCCTGCCGATCTTTTTCTCCAAATGGTCAAAAGAAACAGGGCGTACACTTCGCCAGAAAATAGGCAGTCTCAACAATATTTTCCTCGATCTCTTACGCGGCATGACGGAAATCATGCAATTTTCTTATCGCAAAAGAGCCATTCGCATTGTTGAGAAGACGAATAAATCACTGGTTGATCACCAAGCCGTCCTGATTGAGCAGCTGGCATTGCTGTTGGCATTGGAAGACGTGATCGTCGTTTTAACAACTGGCGCTGTCATTGTGACAGGCATTCTGACAGGACTGTCAACAAGTGTCCTTTTGCCTCTCGCATTCGGAATATTCTTCAGTTTTCCCGCGATCGCCAACGTTGCGTCGTTAGGCAACGGCTTGTCGCAATCACTGTCGTGCGGTGAACGCGTTCTCAATCTACTCGAAGAAAAACCGGTCGCCGACGAAGTAACAAACGGATTCGATTTGGACCTCGAAGACGGTTCAGATCCGATCATCGTCGTGAACGACCTTTCTTTTTCATATGGAGACCAGCCTGTCCTTGAAAACTTCAATCTCGAAGTTACGCAAGGTGAATTTTTAGGCATTCAAGGAATAAGCGGCTGTGGCAAATCGACGCTCCTCAAGTTAATCATGTATTTTTGGCCATTGGAGCGCGGTGAAATTCTTATTTCAGGCCACTCCGTTCAAAAGATCAACACTCAGTCACTGTGGCACAACATCAGTTACATGACGCAAAGCACTGAGTTTTTCGAGGGAACGATCAGAGACAACTTGCTGATCGCCAAGCCTAACAGTACCGAAAAAGAGCTGAGAGAAGCTCTCGATAAAGCCGCTATCTTGGATTTCGTCGACAACTTGGAACATGGATTGGATACGACGCTCACGGAACTAGGAGATAACTTCTCCGCAGGCGAAAGACAACGTTTTGGTCTGGCACGGTGTTTCTTAAAAGGCGCCAAGATATTGCTCCTTGATGAGCCAACAAGCAACCTCGATACACTCAATGAAAACATCATTTTAGATGCCCTAAAGCGCAACAGCGACGGAAAGACAGTTCTCTTAGTCAGTCACCGTGAGAGTTGCTTCAAGATTTGCGATCGCGTGATCAGGATGCAGAAGAAAGAGTCGTTTAGCAAAACGAGGCAACGGCTTTATAAAGACAAAATACAGACACCGAGAACCGAACACATGAACATTAGGTGAAATAATGAAAACCTTTCAATTTCAGGCATTTACAGTGAAGGATATTGTGTTTCTGGCCGTGATAACAGCCGTCACTTTGCTGGCAGCAGGTCCTTTCGCACCGATTGTAATGACCGTGACGCAAATAGGCCCGCAAGCCTTCGCCATGGCATTACCTTTTGCTCTTGTCACATCAATCGGCCTGCGCAAGGTCAAAAAAAGCGGTTCATTAGTCATCATCGGCATCTTTTCCGGTCTTGTACTTTTGTTAATGGCGCCTATCATGTTCTTCAATCAATTCACGGGCAGCCTTTTTTCAGAAAGTTTCGCCTTGCTGCTCTTTAAAAACTACGAAAACAGAAAAGCCGTCCTCATGAGTGCAGGCTTGTTCGCGTTCTTCACGCTTCCGTCAACAGCTGTTGTCAATATTCTGGCGAAGGGAAAATCGATAGCGGAACAAATAGGGAGCCCTCTCTCGTTCGTCCTGTTTGCTCTGGGGGCCATTGCATTGGGGCTTCTAGGCGCCATGATCGGGAATAAAATAGCCGATGAACTGCAAAAAGCAGGCAAATTATAGGTTCGCGTATGGATCAGCGATTCTGTGATCACCTCATATTTTCTTTGAATAGATGTAGGTACACATATGTGTAAAAGAACGCGCGACATCCATCCAATCTTGTCACTTGTCTCCAGCCTACTGTTGTTTGTAGCAGGGCTCCTATTCGTCAAGGAGACTTGGTATTGGGCTTACGTCGCAACCTTTCTCGTTCTCTTTCTTCTATTCCGATACGAAAAGCTGATACTCAAACTCAGTCCGTTCATTCTCATCTTCGGCCTTGTCATGGGAGGCCTGACACTTATAAACGGAAGCAGGCAAGACGCGCTGTACGCCGTTTACCGAGTTCTCGCCTTAGGTTTGGCCGGGGTGCTCAGCATGAGCATCAGGCCGATCCATCTCGTCCGCTCACTCAATCAGCTACGCGTTCCCCGTTGGATAAGCCTAGGGCTTTTAATCGTCATTCGGTTTATACAGATCTTTCGCGAGGAGATCAGGCGCATCAGGCAAGCCATCACACTAAGAGGGATTCGATTCCTCACGACGCCGAGCTTATGGGGCAGAGCCTTTTTCATCCCACTCACCGTTCGCATGCTAAGCATTTCCGAGGGTTTGGCAACATCACTGGAAACGCGCGGTTTTTCCACAGACTCCGAAGGAAGCTCATTTGAGATCATCTGTTTTAAGAGACGAGACCTTGTCTTCTCTTTCCTGTTTCTTGCCTGTCTGACCTTTTACGGCTACCTGTTCCTGAGAGGTCGTTAAATGAGCTGTGTCTTGGAAGTCGTCAATTTATCCTTGTCCTACGATGTCTCGAAAGAAAGAACAAACCGAGAACAACAGTGGATCTTTAAAGAGCTTAATTTCAAGGTCAGTCAAGGTGATTTTATCATGCTTACTGGCCACTCAGGCTGCGGCAAATCGTCGTTGCTCAACATGATTAACGGCGTTATCCCGAATCTAAAGAAAGCCGAAGTAGAAGGCGACATCTACATTCACGGACAACGCGTGACTGACAGATCCGTCAGAGAGCGAACGAAATCGGTCGGCAGTGTATTCCAAAACCCAAGAGAACAAATCATCTTCGACCAAGTCGCAGATGAAATCGTTTTCCCGATGGAAAACATCAACGAAACACCCATGAGAATGCGGGAAAAGCTGACCTCTTTATTAGACATGACCGGTTTATCGGCTGATGCCAAAACGGCGACCTTGTCGGGCGGCGAAAAACAGAAATTGATGACAGCTTGCACGCTGGGCATGGATCAGAAAATTTTGCTCTTGGACGAGCCCTTGGCCAATATGGACGCTCGCTCGGCAAAAGAGCTGTTGGAGCTTCTAAAGCGATTGTCGGATGAGGAAAACTACACCGTCATTTTATCGGAACATCGCCAAGAACTCGTTCTGCCGTACGTCGATAAAGTCTTTTCCTGCGTCAAGAGCGTCGATAAGAACGTGGAGATGACATTGGAATTTCGCGACAACGCGGAAGATTATGAGTGTGGTCTTTCATCTCTCCCCGACCGCCCATCACGGGAAACAGCGCAAGCGACTGCCGGCGCGAAACCGGTATTTTCCGTTGAAAACATCGATTATCGAGTCGGTGATCGATTCTTGTTCAACAACTTTTCCTGGCAGATAAATAAAGGAGAAGAATGGGTCATATTAGGTGAAAACGGCTGCGGCAAAACGACCTTGCTCAATTTATTGTTCGGCTTAGTACGACCGACGGCAGGCGCGATCGTTTCACCGTACAGCAAAAAGCGTAACAAAAGGAAAATCGGTTACGTCTTGCAAAACCCCGACTACCAGCTTTTCATGCCGCACGTCAAAGACGAACTGTATTTGAATGCTAAATCTCCCGAATTCGTGGAACGTCTGATACGACTCTTCGGCTTTGAACATATGCTTGAACGTCACCCTCTCAGTCTTAGTGAAGGACAAAAGAGAAAACTTGGATTCGCTTGCATCATTGCCAACGAACCGGAAGTCCTGTTTCTGGACGAGCCGACCGCCGGCCTTGACGATGAAGGCATGGAACAACTATTGCACGCCTTGCAGATCCTGAACGAAAAAACGGACAACGATCGCACGATCGTGACAATCAGCCACGACAAGAGAGCCATCCCCTATTTAGGTGATCAATTCCTAGTTCTTAGCAATTGCGAACCGTATCTTCAATTTTGCAACCATCCCAACGCCGTCAACATTCAATCTCGCTAAACTCATGTTAATTGAGAAGACTTAGGGCTGGAGACGAATTGAACAAGCTGTTTGAACACCTGGATATTCGATTTGACAAGACGAAAGAGTCTTTGCTAAGATAACTGAGCGCTGATCGTTCGATTACGCATCCGGACGACATGTTTGTGCGGGATTAACTCAGTGGTAGAGTGTCACCTTGCCAAGGTGAAAGTCGCGAGTTCGAATCTCGTATCCCGCTCCAAGAATGATGACCGGCAGATTTCTTGCCGGTCATCGTGCTATAAGGCACCATAGCCAAGTGGTAAGGCAGAGGTCTGCAAAACCTCTATTCTCCGGTTCAAATCCGGATGGTGCCTCCAACCTAGAACGCAGTTATTGATACAATTTCTTGTATTGATGACTGCGTTCTTTTGTTTTGAGTCTATTTTCTGTCCGGAATAGGCATATCACTATGACAGGGTGGACGGAGTCACCCCTATCTCCTTGGTCAACTGCGTGAGGATCTGCTCACCTGAGATCAGGCGGCTGACCGCTTTGGCCTTAAACTCAGCAGAATAATTTCTTCTCTTCTTAGACATGTCTTCATTCTATTTTTAGATTTTGCTGTCCCAATTTTCGGGCCCCTTACAAAACCTAGCCCTTTCTCGCCTATTATGGCTAAGAACGTCTCCTCCTCGTCACTAACCCGCCTTACGGGGAACGTCTGTCCGCACCGGTCTCGTGAAGTCCCTTCACGAGACCATTGCGCGCTAAATTTTCTACCCGGATAGCATGTTCACCAAGCCGTGTGTCCGTGCTAGGTGCCAGCATCATCAGTACAACCGATTTCGAAGACGACGCCGGCTACAAGGAAGAGCTCTGCAACGGCATGATTCGTTGTATCGTTTACCAGTATTTTCGGGAGAAATATATCTAGAGGCTTCTTACTCCCTTGTCCAGTACGTCACCGACCGCGGCGCCACAGTAAAAATACCGTATCCTGCCTCGTCAATCGTAATCGGCTCGTTCTTGCCACTGCGATCCACGTAAGTTTGGCCGGCCTCCGCCTCGCCCACGAACATGCGCTCTTCATCGGCATCCGCGCTGGAAATGAGGACGACAAGAGGTGTATGCTCATCATCGCCGCGACGTACCCAGCCGATCTTAGTGGGAGTGACAAAGTAATTATCCTGCTCGCCGTAAGCGTTTTGACCGCGAATTGTACACATATTAACTAGCGTATCGGCCATTCCGTCATACTCGGCCTCAGGGATTCCGATGAGGTCGCCTAAGAAGAGGCAGGGATAGCCGTCTTTACGGAATAGGATGATGGCGTAAGCAATTTCACGGAACCAAGGTTCAATCCAACTGGAAAGGGATTGCCCCGTTTGAGAATCGTGGTTATCGACAAAGGTGACGGCTTTCATGGGGTTGGCATGGACCAGCGTGTCTTGAAAGATAGTGCGCAAGTCAAAGTCCTCTCGCTTCGATGCTTCGTAAAGGTTGAAGTGGAGAGGCACATCGAAGAGATCAACCGTATAACTGGTTTTGTCTAGGTAGTGCTCCATGCGGGGCTTCGAATCGTGCCAATATTCACCCACAAAATAAAAACCCGGTCGCTTTTCAATAATGAAGTCGGTCAGCTCATCGATGAAGGATTGAGAGATGTGCTTTAAGGCGTCAAAACGGAAACCGTCGTACTTCATCTCTTCGATCATGAATTGGGAGACACTTTTCAATTCTTCAATGACTTCCGGATGGTTATGATCAATATCGGCCCCCAAGAGGTAGTCGTAATTGCCCTTTTCTTCATCCGTGTCTTCCGCCCAGTATTTACCATCGCCGACAATGCGGTAAATAGCATTGGTGCCGGTGAGTTTGTCGTAGTCGACACCGGAAAAGTGGTAGTAGCGCCAAACGAAGTCGGAATATTTTCCAGCACGTTCAGGGAAGGTAAACTTAGTCCAAGCTTCAATATCATGGGGGACGCTGATATCCTTATTGCGGTCGTTTTGGTCGACCATGATAGCCTGAAATACTTCGGACTCATCGGCACCGACTTTGTGGTTAAAGACCATATCCGCGTATACGGAAATGCCGGCTTCATGAAGCGCCGTAATGGCTTCTTCCAGTTCTGCGCGAGTCCCGTATTTTGTGCGAACGCTGCCTTTGGCATCGAATTCGCCAAGATCCCAATAGTCGTAGTTACCGTAACCCACATCTTCCTGCGACGTACCTTTCCCTGCAGGCGGCATCCATACCGCGCTGATACCGATTTCTGCCAGCGACGTGGCTTCTTCTTTTAAGCGTCGATATAAGCGGCCATCAGCAGGATAATCCCAGTAAAAGGCCTGTAATAAAATACCGTTTTGCATTGTTGGTCATTTCCTTTATATGTAACGTTGTCTGTCATCTGTCAAATGTTGTTCTGCGATAAGCGTTCAACTGTCTCCATTATATCCAAGAGGCAAGGCAAGTAATTTACCATGTTGTGCTTGCTTGTCGCTTCAGCGTTGGTCATTATGGCGGGAAGACAGCGATATCGTGGCCAAGATACTGTAGACTCTTCCACATGGCTACGGGGTCAGGCTAACTATGCGGTTTTTAAACTTTCAAGTAAGTTTCCAGTCGTTTCGAGTCAACCGCTTATATGGGTTTCAACGAACACACAACAAGCCTATCTAACAGGACTTCCCAGCTTTTCGACGACCTTTCGAGTAAGTTTCTAGTTGTATCGAGTAACTTTGCAGTAGGCTCTGATTGTATTAACCACTCTGTCCTTGACCACACAAAAGAACAACAAAACAGATACAATCCTGATCCTGACCTTCGTTCTGGTTGTGGTAGTTTCGGTTACTGTAACCCCTTAATCATACATTCTTTAATAAACGAACCAGTAGGTCGTCCGTCTGGGCGGCATGCTTTTTATACTCTCGGCGCTTAGAACAATTCACACATCTTTCCAACCGTGAACTCGCAGTCGTTGATACAGCATGATGCATTGACGACTGCTGTCTTTTGTATTTGTATTTGAGTCTATTCTCTGTCCGGAAAAGGTCACGAGATTTCAGTGCTGTTCTTTAAATGGTAAAACAAAGTACCGTCATTAATTATTTACCGCTACTGTGTCCACAGTGCTCAGCCAGATCATGTTTGTTACTTGCTCACAGAAGAGCTTTTGGAAAAAGAATTATAATACAGTAGTCATATAATAGTTTCGGAATGGAGGGATAGACATACATGAAAGAACTTAGTACATTTACTTGGATTTTAATTTTTGCATTTAGTGCAATGTTGGTAAACAGTTTTGGGATCTGGGCTATTTACAAAAAACGAGGATGGGCAAAAAGGACGAAAGAATATTGTATGTGCTTTGCCGCGGGAATACTTATTTCCTCTCCATTGATCATGTCTTTGCCCCACGCCCTACAGAAAAATTCTCATGCCGGATTTGCAGCGCTTTTAGGTTTCGTATTCATGTATTTCAGCAATAAGATTATTAAAAATAAAACGAAACAAAGGGAGTTAGCTTTTGGAATTACCGCGATAGAAGGAATTGCCATTCATTCGCTAATGGATGGCGTTATATACACAGTCACTTTTAGTATGGGGACAGTAATAGGAATTCTTAACGGTGTCGGCTTAGTCATACATGAGTTTGCTGAGGGCATTATTACTTTCTCCGTGTTAATGAAAGGTGGAGTCAATGAAAAGAAAGCCGGAATTTACGCTTTCCTTGTAGCTTCATTGACGACCCCGATAGGTGCTTTCATTGTTTATCCACTTGTTCAACATTTTAGTGACGACATTTTAGGACTTGCTCTTGGATTTGTTTCAGGTGTTTTAATATACGTTTCAGCATCACATTTATTGCCTGAAACAAGTGAACATGAAAAGAAGCACTCTACCTTGGCGTTTATAGCCGGTATCACTTTCGCATTCGTTATCGTATTAACCAAACATTGAGAATATGAAAATTTACTTTCAAAACAATATTATAAGCATAAATTGCGAACAAAATTGCAGCAATTGCGATTGCAAGATGTGAGGTGCGTCTGTTCCTTGACGGATCCGACCCTTTCTCGCTATATTATAAACAGGTCAACAAATGGCAAGTGACTGCCGGATGATGTTCGTTCTTGTCTGGTTCTGTTTACTCCAGTATCCGTAGTACTTTTACCTCAAATAGAAAATATTTTTTCAGATTGGATCAAAGATGTTACCACGGGTGCACAAGGAGCCGAGTAGCAAGTCTTTATAGTCTAATTTATTAAGTGACTCAGCAGGCCCTATGCCATGCAAAAAAGCATGAATCTGCTGCAATCGGTTGAAATGCAGAACAAGACAAGATTGTTTTGCCGTCTCTCCTCTGTCATCGCGGCTGTCTTGTAATTCACCAATTAAACCGTACACATTGTCAGAAAAAGAGTTATTTCACCTCCGGTTTTTTGACGTACACCCGAACATCCGAAGCAACGGAAAAATCGTTTTAATGGAGGACAAATATGCGGATAAAATTTAATCGTGCCAGCCGCCGGGAGCAGTTTGCGAAGTCTGCTTATCGGAAGATTGATCTTTCGATGGAGGCGAGGCAAGCGAGAACTGCTTGCCGAAAGAAGCTTGCTGCCCTTGGAGGCGGATACCGAGGGAGCCGGCGCCTTTTTCGCTCTCAGGTGCTGCCCTTTTGGAGACGCTATGGTGTTAAACCGAAAAAAATGTGGTATGACCTATACTGTTATAAAGATGGAGCCTATGATCCGCGCTACATACCGGAAGAACTCTATTGGCAACGCATTTACCCTGTCATGAACAACCCCGGCTTTCGCCAGGCATATACGGACAAATGTTTCTATCATCGGCTGTTTCCCCATCTCAAGCAGCCCCGCACCATCCTCCGAAACAGCAATCACTGTTTTTATGACGGCTCCGGTAAGATTGTCAACTTTACCCGCGCAAAATCTATTTTGAAGGCTGAGAAACGCTTTGTAATCAAGCCTGCCATACACAGCGGAGAAGGTACTGATATCTATTTTTATGACCAAAATATAGATCATAAGACGGATATTTCATTCTTGATGAAGGCCTATGGCTTAAACTACATCGTCCAAGAAGTTGTGTCTCAACATAAAGTCTTGGCGTCCATACACCCTGAATCCCTCAATACCATACGGGTGATCTCCTTTTTGTTTAAAGGAGAGGTTCACATCTCCTCTGCCATCCTACGTATGGGTGTAGCAGGTTCACGAATCGACAACGTATCTGCTGGAGGACTTGCCTGTCCCATTCGACCGAACGGTCGTCTTGAGGCAAAAGCAATGAATGCGCAATTTCAATGGCTGTCGAGCCACCCTCGTGGAGCAGTTTTTTGTGAGATAAAGATTCCTTCATTCGAAAAGGTGTTAGCAGCGATTCGCAGAACCCATCCGTTCATCCCTCATTTTCGCATCATAGGCTGGGATTTTTCGATTGATGAGGATGGAGAGCCGCTGTTTATCGAATATAACGGTGCCCCTGGGATGAATCAGGTAAGCTGCGGCCCGCTCTTCGGGAATCTCACAGAATCCGTGCTGAACACAATTTTTCTCAAAGAACCGTAATTATTTCGATCGCTTGTATTAGTCATTCATTAAAAAGAAAGGGGAAATCATGAATATTTCTATTTTAGGTGCCGGCAACTCGGGCACGGCCGTAGCGGCAGAATTAAGTCAGCGAGGTCATCTGGTGACCTTGATCAAAACATCCCGGGCCATGAACAATGAAAACTTCAATTATCTTCTGGAAAACGACGGAGTTGTTAACAAGATCGAAGACGGACAAACAAAAACTGCCACCATTACAAACGTCACCAGAGACCTGTCAAGTCTAAGCCAAAGTAAACTTGTCATTATCTACATACAGACTAATTATCATGAAGATTTAATCAAACACATTAGACCCCATCTTCGTGACGGTCAAATTCTACTGTTAAACCCCGGTTACCTTTCGACCGCCTATGTTATGAAACATTGCTTGGATATTGATCTGACCGTTTGTGAGGCACAAAGCTCCTTTGTGGACTGCAAAATCATCTGCCCGGGAACGATCAGGATCGGTTTTCGCAACGTCCGCAATCCGCTTGGTATTTACCCCGTTGAGCGCACAAAAGAAAGCCAAAGAGTGCTGGATCAACTTGGCTATCCTTTTGTCTACCTCCCCTCCGTTCTGGAGGCTGCACTGCACAATCCCAACTTGCTTGTTCACACAGTCGGAGCCATCATGAGCATTCCTCGCATCGAAAAAACCGATGGGGATTATTGCATGTACCATGAGGTTTTCACCCCCAGCGTTTGGCGCATTCTGGAGGCGCTTGATGGTGAGAAGATGAATGTAATGGAGAAGTTAGGTTGCGAACGCTTATCCTATGTGGAAGCCTGTAAACTACGCAATACCTTGGATGATTCCCGCGATGCGAAAGAAGTCTTCTTTTGGTACGCCGGCATGCCAACCCGTGCAATAGGCCCTGTTACAGTTGACTCCAGATATATCTCCGAGGATGTATCTCAGGGACTCGTTCTTCTAGAAACGCTGGGATCGAAATTTGACGTCGAAACCCCCATTTGCACTGCCTTGATCAATCTCGCCTCGGCTGCCTTGGGACGCAATCTTCGAGCAGAAGGTAGAACAGTAGAACGCCTTGGAGTAGACGAGCTGGAAATTATTATGCGGAATAAAGCAGCCGGCAATACTCTCCTTTAGAAGAAAACTCCTCCCGTACACAACCACAGATTATTGCCGAAAAAAAGTATGAATAGAAGTATGTGTCTGAGACAACTGTCCCAAGTTTATATCTAAATACTTAGTGTCCCCTTTTCATGTTAAAATATCCGAGGGTGAAAACTTGTGATAAACAACTTGATGAAGAAAATTAGTGAAAAAGCGTATTGGCAAGATTTAGAGAGAATTGATTTATCCAAAAAAGATCAAAGAATAAACGAAGCAACAGATATTAGCTATACAAATGACAATTCAGCTGAACATAAATTAGATATTTATTATAAAAGCAATCATGAATTAAAACCTATATTAATTGATATACACGGTGGAGGATTTATATCTGGCTATAAAGAAATGGATTCTCTATTTGCTAATTATCTCGCTCAAAGAGACTTTGTGGTTTTTAGTTTAAATTACAGATTGGCATATCCTACAATCACCGTATTTGATCAAATAGAAGATATATCTAATGCAGTTAAATGGATTATTTCAAATGCTGAAGAATATGAAGGAAATATCAAGGATATGTATATAGCTGGTCATTCAGCTGGTGGAGTTTTGGCGATTGCCGAATCATTACTATGTAATGATAATAATATGAGAGATGATTTTAATATCGATGAAAGATATTATCAATATGATGGGATTATTCTTGATTGTGGTTTAATGCACTTTTACTGTAGAAATATAGCATATTGGGGAATGAGAAATATGATATTCCCTAAAGGCTATAGAAAGATGGATAAGTATCAATATTTAATTTTCGAAAACAATTGCAAATTATCAACATTGCCTAAAATAATCTTATTAACGAATCGATATGATGGATTGAAAAGAATGACTCATCATTATAAAAAAGTATTGGATGATAGTAACGTTGATAATAAGTTAATTGAAAGTGAGACCGGTGGTCACATGGAAATTATTTTTAAACCATATACTGATGAGAATCAAGAAGTAATGGACAGCATTCAAGAATTTTTTGAAAGATGAGAAAAAAAGAGAGTATACCGAGTGTACAGAATATACTCAATCGCATTTTTCTTTAAATAACGATCTTATAGTCACATAAAAATTATTGTATTCTATACCCAAATGCACCCAAGCGAATCTATTAATCGGACTGCAACACCTATACCAAACCTGTACCCATCATTCTTCCCACATGTGCACTTTCCGGCTTGCATCTGTGACCTTTATATCGATAAACTGCGACTGTAGGGCCGTGTTACCGCGTTGACCGGCGACTTGACTGTGCATGTCCTTGCTCTCAACTACCATGAAGAAACATGGCTGAAGCAGTAAGAGACACTGACGGTATACCTTGATACGCCGTCACCGATTGTTTTGGCGTGTCAAAGATATGCTGAAGATTATTATGCCTGTTAGGTTGTGTCTGTCCTTCGTATAGCAGTGGAAATAGATTGCGGAGAATAATAACATGTTTGTAGAATTATTTAACTGCCCGTCTTGTGGCTCACCACTTGAAATAAACAGTGCTGATGAATTTGTGAAATGCAAATACTGCCTCAGTACCATTCGGATTCAAAGACGGAATGTTAATTTAGATGGTAGTACAACGCTGACTGACAAGGCAACCGGTATGGTCATTGGAACGGTAAGATTACCCTTTGGTTATCAGGCGCAAGGGATGTTGTTGCCGGAGATTTCTAGCTATATCTACCCGTTTGGCGTGAGCGCGTCCGCATATAATGATAAAGGTACTGTTATCTCCTACTATATCGGTGAGGGGTACACTGACCGTTCAAAGTGTCCGGCACTTTCAGGACCTAATTCTCAGAGTCTAGAGCAGATCTCAAGGGTACACTATAAGAATTTTATGGATGTACTGCAATATGTGCATGGCTATGCCACCATGTATGCCAATGCCTCGAAAGCGACGAACTTAAGATTTGTTGAAGAACACCAGATGCCATTGTATGAGCCCTTCAACGAGGCCGAGGCGCTACATAATTACAAACGCAGGGTGGACTTTGAAAAGCAACGTATCGGAAACCCGGGCATGGCAAAGGATACAGGTTTCTATCTGAAGGGCCTTTGCTGCATCTATGATATGACTGTGAACAGTATAGATTTTAGGTTAGCAATCACTACTGTTCTAGAGGGATGGAAATACCAACTTCCCAGCATGATTGGCGGACTTGGCGGACTTGGGAATCTGTTTGACGGTCTGTTTTCTAGAGGCATCGCACAGGATCAGAAACAGCAGACGGGTGCATTCAACGACATGCCTATAAATTCTGTCATCGAATGGCAGTCGGAGGGTGTATTCACTATGCAGTGTCTTCCACAGGAGTTTGAGCTTTCTTTTAAAGGCGCGTATACCGATTTTTGTTCGACCTTCCGACTTGATAATGGCATACGCGAGAAAATGTACAACATACAGTCGCAGATATTGCAGGATATTGCCCGTCATACTCAGCAAACCCTTGATCAGATGAACAGGCAGTTTCAGACTTGGCAACAGATACACGCCACACAGCAGGCCGCGTTCGATTCCTATAACCGTGCGTGGTGGAACAGAACAAACGCTTCCGATGCCGCAAGGCGCTCTGCGTATCACTCAAAAATGGCGGCAGAGAATCGGATGTCCGACAGTTACTCAGAAGCCGTTCGGGGAGTCAACACTTATGTGCGGCCGGATGGAACAGAGGTTGAGGTATCGGTGGCATATGACAGGGCGTATACGAACTATTTCGGCGATACGCTGGGCTCCAAAAGCGCATTTGAACCTAGTGGAGACTGGACGGAGATGAACAGGAAATAGCGGATGACACAGTGCTGGCAAGAGTATAGGAAGTCGAGCGGTATTGGGTATTTACTTATCGCAAACACAAGGCGTGACATATAAATGGCATGAATGTCCCGTCTATTTGATTTAGAAGTAATGGTAGGATTTATTGGGGAACAATTATGGGATAATAGCAACCCAAAACGGCTATCCCGAAGCACATAAGGAATTACGAAAGGAATAAGGAGGATTTATGGCTGTAAAATGCCCTTCATGTGGAGGCCACATGGCGTTCAATGTGCCCACTCAAGCCTTGAAATGCAGATACTGCGACAGAGATTTCCAAATTGATGATTACGATCGTTCGAATGTCGCGGAAACAGATAAAGACATTTACATGGTGACGGTGTATAAATGCCCGAACTGTGGAGCCGAGCTTTCCGCTCCGGACGACCAAACGGTGGCCTATTGCTCGTACTGCGGTAGCGAGTCTATTCTTTCAATGAAACAGGAAGAGGCGATAAGACCTACGCGAATCATTCCGTTTAAAATTTCTAAGGAAGAGGCAATCAACACTTATGAAGAGACTCTAAGGTCTTATCGCTATGTTCCAAAGGAGCTTAAAGAAGGTGAGCATATCAACAGTTTCAGAGGAATATACATCCCCTATTTGAGCTATGAGGTTGATGTCCCGGATAATGCTATAAAGCTGAAGGGCACATTGAACTATACGAGCGGCAAATGGGATTACCATGAGGAATATGACATAGACGTTGAAATAGGGGGAACCATAAAGGGTATAAGCTTTGATGCATCCTCTTCATTTGATGACAGTATTGCTAGGGAAATTGCTCCCTTCGATACGTCAGAGGATGAGGCCTTTAGAGAAGCATATCTTGCCGGGTTTTATTCGGATAAACTGACAACTCCCCCTGAGGCCTACGGCGATATGGTTGAGAAGATGGCTATCGATACAGTATACGGCGGTATCGCTGAAAGAACCGGACTTGTCAACGTGGTGCGTCCAAACGAGTATTCGGAGAGAAAAAGACAGACCGGTGTTGATGGATACAGGCACAGGGTAGACTTGTTTCCGGTTTGGTTCCTGACCTGGAAGAACAAAGGGAGGGTGGCATATTCTGTGATGAACGGCCAAACGGGAAACCTTTCGATGGATATTCCGGTGGACAAAAAGGCTTTTTTCAAGGTCTCTGCAATTGCGACAGCTATATTATTTATCATTTTGTCGCTACTTCCAATGTTTATACTGCCTAAGACAATCTCTTGGATCGCTGCAGTTTTCCTTGTGATCTCTTCTATCGTATTCTCTAGTGAAATTTCGAAAATCTACTACAGAGAGAATCGTATTTTTGATATCGGATATGTGAATGCCAAGAAAGGGACACAAAAGAAGAAGAAAAAGAAGAAAGCGACATCTCCTAGGGGGAAGGGGTGTTTAAATGGGATACTGTTCGCACTCATCTCATTTGTAATACTTGCGTATTTTGTGCTCTCGGAAATTTTGGATAGCAATGGCCCCTTGGTTAATCCGGTTGTGTACGCCATCACTCTGCTTATTCAGATTATTCTCTTCATAAGGACGACGATCAGGTCAACAAAAATTGAAAAGAAGACAGCTCCCATACCGATGCTGATTGGAGTCATTGTACTCGGAATAGGGCTGTTGATAGGAATAAAGAATCCCGTATACGATTTTTGGTATTACGGAATGGCTATTCTCTGCCTGCTCGCCATGCTTGGGAATATGGTTTCAATGATCAATTATTTGAACTATTTGACCACAAGACCGGTGCCGGACTTCTTCAGAAGGGAGGGCGCGGATCATGGGAAATAGAAGGCGATATGGAGCGATTGTTTTGATCGTAGTTGTGCTTGTGTTTGTTTTCATAATGCCCGCTTTCGCGGATGGAGAGTCAGAATTAAAGTACACTGCCGATAACGGCAATAGGATCGTAATCGATGATTCTGCCAAGCTTCTCACTGAGGAAGAAAGAGGGCTCTTGCTCGAGAACATGAAGGCCGTGACAGAGTATGGGCATGCCGCCTTCGTCACCATCTATGAAAATGACACTTCGGCGGAGAAATATGCGAGAAACAGGTACTTCAATCTTTTTGGCAAGCAGTCGGGGACGCTCTTTCTGATTGACTTGGACAACAGAATGATTCAGTTCTACTCGGACGGTAAGTCAGCAAAGTCGATCAATAATACGAAATCGAATGAGATTGCCGATAATATTTATAAATACGCGACCAATGAGAAGTATTTTGAATGTGCAAACGAGGCCTTCAAGCAAGTGCTCATCGTTCTGAAGGGTGGAAGGTTATCCACACCGATGCGGCATGTGACAAATGCACTCATGGCTGTATGCATCGGGCTCCTGTTGAACTTTCTGTTTGTGGCATTTAACAGAATGAGAAAAGTATCGATCAAAAAGATTGATAAGGAGCAGGTTATTGCAGGTGTCGGCTTTAAGGCAAGAACTGATTTTGTCAAGAATGTAAACTCAAGGATGATATCGCAAAAAAGGAAACGCCACTCAAGCTCATCGTCCAGCAGCGGAGGCGGTGGAGGTGGAGGCGGCGGAGGCGGTGGTGGGAGCTCTGGCGGTCACTCATTCTAACACCAAGCGAAAGTGAAAAAATATATAAAAACACCATAACACCCAACTTTCATTTTTGCACTCAAATACACCCACGACAAACTTTCAAGCAGATTGTATTCGTTTTGTAGCCCTTAGCCATAAAAGGATGACAAAACGGAAACATTCCGCCAGTCGTCATTCTAAGATAATTTCCCAGCCACGCTAACTAGCTGACAAGGAAGCGAACAATTAACCACAGCCAACAATCAGATACTGCACCTAGAGCCCACAAAATTTCGAATCGGCCATGCCAAGCTCAACAGCAATCAACGCTTGAAGTGCGGAATTCAACAATGAGTTGCAGCTCTCTGCCAATTAAGCAAATAACACATATCCTTAGCCACCAGTCGTAGCAACCACTTGCACCCTTGCCATCTCAGCAAATAGCAGACAACAAATGAGACACATCAACACATTTCCAAGTGAGTGATGCATACATGCCCCCACGAGTACAGTTTTTCGATCTTGCCAGAAAAAATGTCGCTATTGCTAATTGTTGTGTCAACTAACTGATGGGATAGACCTAGTGTAACGGATGTTCCGTACAACTTAGCTTCGCAAACTACCCCCTAGTGCAATTTTTTAATTAGAACTAAAAAACTGTACAAGGGTAG
>DUVN01000027.1 GCA_012841015.1 Clostridiaceae bacterium | reverse complement strand
CGCTCCCGCGTTTCAATGCCGCGGGAGCGTTTTTTTGCAAACGAATTTCAGATCAGATTTCTACGAGTATCGTTTTTATTTCAAAAGGCTTGAATTCAAGCGTGTAAGCGCCGTCATCTGCGGTGAGCTTAGTCTTAACTTCTTCAAGCATATTTGTTTCGTAAACCGCGCCTCCGCCGTTAATCTTGAGACGGCAGACAGTGCGGTTGCGCTCAGCCTCATAGAGACGGATGACATAGGCTTTCTTTCCGTATTCGGCGGGTTTTACCGTCTCGGCGACGATGTTATCGGCGTCAAGCGTGAAGAGAGGAGTGAATTCAGATTTCAAACCGCCTTTTGCCGTGAGCATCGGAGCGTTGAGCAGATAAGCTTCTCGCAGAACCGTCGGAACGCTGAACGGACCCTCATGCGGATAAAGAGAATAAACCATCTCGGCGACTCCCGCGTCACCGGTTACATCCGGGCGCGTGCCGCCGCGGTGCAGGGTAAGCTGCAGCGAAACGCCGTTGTCAATGGCTTCTTCGGAGATTCCGTATTTGCAGTCGTTCAGTATAGCGACTCCGTATCTCGATTCGGAAACGTCGGTGTATTTGTGGTTCACCACTTCGAACTTCGCCGCTTCAAGGCTGTTGTTGCGGGTGGTCGGCCGCTCTGAATATCCGAACTGAATTTCGTTCTTCGCGGTGTGGCTCATCACATTGACGTCAAATCCGACTTTAAGCAGACAATGCTTTTCTTTCCAATCGATAAGAGTATGGAAATCAATCCGCCTGCTGCGGGCGTAGAATACCGTGTCAACGGTAATTTTTGTATTCTGTCCGATTTCGTATGCAGAGCGGATGCGGTATTCAAGCGAGCCTGCCGAAACTGTCTCGCGGCTGACAAGCCTCATCTGCGGCTTCATCTTGAACTTCAGAGTATCAATATCGATATTCCAGTTGTCCCAGTAACCGGGAACATCCTCTCCGAAGTAGAAAGTACCGAGGGGAGCCCCACCTTCGGCGCGAATCTCGCGGCCGGCTTTTTTGTCAAAGAGGGAAGCAATAGCGCCGTCGATGTCAAATATTACGCTGTAATAAGGCGTCTCAAGACGGTTTTCATCGACGCTGAACGGTATATTATCATGCTTTGAAGCGCCGGTTTTGAGCGATACCGCTCCGAATGCCGGAACTTCAACATAAGCGGAAGTTTTCACCCGTCCGCAGATGTCGGTGTAGGTCTGTGTATCAATTCCTTCAAGAGAAATCTTGCCGTCTATGACAGCGTCGGAGCGATTAAATCCGGTGGTGTTGAAGAAAGTAACGCTGTCGGCGCCGTCGGTTAAGCTTTCCGCGGCAGCAGCCGTATCGGCTTTCGCAGTTGAAATAAGTTCGTCGAATTCTTCGCGCGCGGTGTCGTTTACACAGGTAAGAGAGGTGCCGGGGAGTATGTCGTGGAACTGATTGAGAAGCAGGGATTTATAAAGAGTGTCGATTTTATCTTTATCGACATTCCCGGAAAGCACTGACATATATTCTAAATCGCGAAGCGCAAATTCAGCTTTGCGGTTGCCGCGCTTGATATCATGCATCTGAGTCAGCGTTCCGCGGTGAAGCTCAAGATAAAGCTCGCCGTCATATAACGGCAGATTGCAGCTATGTTCCTCGATGTATTTCATGAAGCCGCTGATTGTAGTGTATTCG
>DUVN01000012.1 GCA_012841015.1 Clostridiaceae bacterium | reverse complement strand
GAGAACAGAAATTCGATATTAATTGCAAAAGTGTACGCCGGTGCGGGGCGGTTCGGAGAGACCGGCTGGCGCCGAGAACAGAAATTCGATGTTAATTGAAAAATTGCACACCGATGCGGGCGCGAAGTACAGATGGCGTGACGTAAAAAGGGAGGCTGTCTCGTTATCGCTGTAAACCAGCAACTTAAAGACAGCCCCCCAATAGGCATGTTCTTTTTTTTAACTTAATATAGTTTTGCCCCTGCAGGTATATTACCATCAAGGATTAGAAGATTTAGATTTTCTTCTCCATCATATTCATATACTGACGAGATAATCATTCCCTGTGATGGTATCCCCATCATCTTTCTTTCCGGTAAATTGGTTATTGCTACTAAAGTTTTCCCCATTAGTGATTGAGCAGCATAGTATTCTTTAATTCCTGAAAGAATTATTCTTTCTTGACCTGAACCGTCATCCAAGGTGAATTTCAGCAACTTTTTGGATTTTGGTACTTCTTCACAATTTAAAACTTTTACTACTCTAAAATCTGATTTTGAAAAAGTTTCAAAATCCACCATATCTTCAAATAATGGTTCAACCTTTACCTTAGAAAGATCAATTGTTTGAGAATCGGTCGTGAATTGGTCGTAAGTTATGGCTTCTCCCTCGCTGAAAGCTTGATTTTCAGGGATTTGACTGCCTAAAGGTTTCATCGTCGGGAACAACAGCACGTCACGTATTGACGGCTGATCCGTTAAGAGCATAACGACACGATCAATACCGATGCCAAGTCCTCCCGTCGGCGGCATCCCTATCTCGAGTGCTTCGATAAAATCGTCATCGGGCAAGGTCGCCTCCTCATCGCCCGCCTCGCGTCTCCTCTTTTGATCTTCGAACCGGCGCGCTTGGTCGAAAGGATCATTCAATTCGGAATAAGCGTTCCCATGCTCCCTACCGTAAATAAAGATTTCAAAACGTTCCGTCAGACGTCCGTTCGTACCTTGTTTAATTTTTGCCAAGGGTGACACTTCGATCGGATAATCAATGATGAAAGTCGGCTGAATGAGATGGTGTTCTGCAAACTCTTCGAAGCATTTGCTCAGCGCCTCACCCCACGTCATGTTTGCTGGAACATCATCAAGCCCTCGTTTGCGGGCAGCTTCACGTGCTTCTTCATCATTCGCAATTGAATCGAAATTAATGCCTGCAAACTCATGGACAGCTTCAACCATCGTCATCCTCCGCCACGGCGGTGCCAAAGAGATCGGCGTTCCTTGGTATTCGATCTCATACGTTCCGTTGATATCCATACAGGCACCAGCAATGAGCGCTTCCGACAGCTCCATCATTGAATGGTAATCGCCGTACGCCTCGTAGAGTTCTAGCATTGTAAACTCGGGGTTATGACGATTGCTCATCCCTTCGTTTCTGAAGTTACGGCCTATTTCGTAAACGCGCTCCAATCCGCCGACGATAAGACGTTTGAGAAAGAGTTCAGGAGCAATACGTAGAAACAAATCGAGATTGAGCGCATTATGGTGTGTCACGAAAGGGCGCGCCGTCGCGCCGCCGGGAATCGTGTTAAGAAGCGGCGTTTCCACCTCTAAGTATTGTCTGCGCTCAAGTTCTTCACGCATAAAGCTGATGATTCGACTCCGCTTGATGAAGGTCTCACGAACTTCAGGGTTCACGATCAAATCGAGGTAGCGTTTCCTATACCGCGTATCAGTATCGCGCAATCCATGGAACTTCTCCGGCAATGGTCGCAATGATTTGGCGAGCAGTCTCCACTCGCTATTACGGATCGATATTTCACCTGTCTTCGTCCGGAAAACCTGACCCGTCACTTCGACTAGATCACCGATATCGAGATTCTGCCATGATGCATAAGACTCATCGCCTAGATTATTCAGTCGGCTAAATATCTGAATCGTACCCGATCGATCAAGCAAATCAGCAAAAGAAACCTTACCCATCCCGCGCCTTGCGAGAAGACGCCCTGCGACCGACACCGTCTCATCTTCTAAGTTCTTAAAATCAGCGACAATATCGGCAGCATGATGTGTCTGTCGCCCTGTCGTAATTTTATAAGGGTCTTGACCGTTTTCCTTTAATGCACGCAGCTTATCTATCCGAAAACCCATCTGCTCTGGAACAGATTCAACTTGTTCAACTGGGTACTCTCGATCTGCCATTCATCTCATCCTTTTGGTCTCGATATTCTCATGATCGTATAACTATAAATACCCGATGGCGTCGTTACCTCGACGGTATCGTCTTTACGTTTGCCGAGGATTGCCTGCCCAACAGGCGAATCACTGGAGATCTTACCGAGGAAAATGTCTTCTTCTTTCGCAGATACGATCATGTATTCAACTTCTTCACCCGTGTTGTCATGGCGCAATAGTACATTGCCGCCAAGCGTCACGCGCGTACGGCTGATATCTTTTTCATCGATGACTTTCGCATTTTTGAGAATCTGCTCAATCTCCATGATGCGAAGATCATTATCCGCGTAAGCTTGTTTCGCGTCATCGAATTCGGAGTTTTCCGTTACATCACCGTGTGAACGTGCTTCCTTTAATCGCTCCGCGATTTGCGCCGCGACACGTGTTTTACGGTCTTCCAATTCATCTTGATACTCGCGAATCCTGCCATATGTCATTTCATAGACTACATCTGCCATAATACCTGTTTCCTTTAAAAATTATTCATTCAAAGCCTGAATATCAATCAGTTTTCCATTTGGCTTTCCTTGCGGATGACGTCATGCGCGCCGCCCTCCACGATACTCGTCGGCGAGACAACGACAAATCGCGCTTTTTCCCGAAACTCTTCAAGATCGATCGAACCGCAGGCACACATTGTCGCACGTATCTTTGCAAGCGTCACGTTGACATTATCCACCAGTTTACCTGCATACGGGACGTAAGAATCGACACCTTCTTCAAAGTGCATTCGCCCTTCCCCTCCCTCTTCGTAGCGCTGCCAATTACGCGCTCTGTTTGATCCCTCGCCCCAGTATTCTTTGACGTAACTCCCCTGCAACAATACACGCCGCGTCGGGCTCTCATCAAACCGGGCAAAATACCTCCCGAGCATAAGAAAGTCAGCTCCCATCGCCAGCGCCAGCGCCATGTGGTAATCGTAGACGACACCGCCGTCGGAGCAAATCGGAATGTAAACACCCGTCTCTTCAAACCATTGATCCCTTGCTTCTGCTACGGCGATCAGTGCAGAGGCCTGGCCGCGTCCGATGCCCTTCTGCTCTCTTGTAATACAGATGGAACCTCCGCCAATTCCGACCTTAACAAACGATGCCCCAGCTTCTGCGAGGAACCTAAACCCGTCCTCATCGATGACGTTCCCGGCACCGAGCACTAAGTCATCGCCGTACTCCAATCGGACAAATTCAATCGTGTCTTTTTGCCATTCAGAAAAGCCGTCGGATGAATCGATGCAGAGAATATCACATCCCGCATCAATGAGCGCAGGAACTCTCTCCCGGAAGTCATGCGTATTGATTCCAGCGCCAACGAGCAGGCGTTTATGTTTATCAAGCATCTCATAAGGGTTCTCTTTGTGTTGATCGTAATCCTTTCTGAAGACAAGCGATACGAGTCGCCCTTCCTCGTCGATGATCGGAAGCTGATTGACTTTGTGATCCCAGATAATATCATTGGCTTCGCTGAGCGTGATCCCCTCGCGACCGTACACAATCTCCTCGATCGGGGTCATAAAATCACGCACGAGCATCTCAGGATCCGCTCGAGACACCCGGTAATCGCGACTTGTGACAATACCGAGCAGTTTACCCGTTGATGTTCCGTCATCAGTAATTGGGACGGTTGAGTGACCTGTACGCTGTTTCAGTCGGATTATGTCCGACAATTTATCGTCAGGCTTCAGATTGCTGTCACTCGGGACAAATCCCGCTTTGAATTTTTTTACTTTGCGAACCATGTCGCATTGTCGTTCAATCGGTTGCGACCCGTAGAGAAAAGCTAATCCACCCTGCCTAGCGAGCGCAATCGCCATTCGATCATCAGAAACGGCCTGCATAATAGCCGAAACGAGTGGAATATTGAGTGATACGGGACATTTCTCCTCATTTGGGCGATACCGCGTCAACGGAGTTTTTAAATTGACGCGATCAGGTATACAGTCGCGTGTAGTCAGATTCGGCACCAATAAAAATTCACTAAAGGTTCTGGAAACGCCTGGAATAATTATGCCCATGTCATACCTCCTTTGAGCCTTTTCGCGCGATCGCTTTTTCTAAGAAGGCGAGAAATAATGGATGCGGGCGAGTCGGCCGTGATTTGAACTGGGGGTTAGAAATAATCCCGATGAAAAAGGGGTGGTACGGCCATTCAAATGCATAGACCCACTGCCCATCAGGGGACATACCAGAAAAGCGCAACCCCGTCGAAGCAAGTGCTTCTGAATAGGCAGGGTTAAACTCGCGCCGATGGTGATGTCGCTCAGAAACTTCGTCCACACCGTAAATAGCACGAAGCATTGAGCCTTCCTCAAGCATCATTGGATGTGCTCCTCTGCGCATCGGTCGCTCGCTGATCGGTATCCGGTCGAGATTCTTCTTCATTTCCGCTGTCAAGTTGGCATAATAGAAAATATCTTGACAGTCGTCCATCTCCGCCTCATCTGTATGAGCTCTAGACAACCCCGCGACATGGCGTGCGATATCGACCATCGCCATCTGCATACCGAGCCCAATGCCAAAGAAAGGAATATTCTGTTCGCGCGCACTGCGAGCGGCAGCGATCATGCCCTCCATACCGCGCGCCCCAAAGCCGTTGGGGACGATTACGGCATCTACTCCTTCTAAACGCCGACCGACTTCCTCATTAGAAATACCTTCAAGCTCCTCACTCGCAATCCAGTCGATCTCCGGCATGACGCCGAGCGCAATACCAGCATGATCGAGCGATTCGATAACACTGTAATACGCGTCCTGCAGCTCGGTGTATTTTCCGACGAGCGCCACCGTCAGTGTTTCACGCTCAGCGCGCGTCTTCTCGACGAGCAACTCCCAATCCTCGAGATCAGGTTCAGGTGCATCGAGAGATAGGCGCTCACAGACGATACGGGCAAGACCCTCCTTTTCGAATATCAATGGAAGCTCGTATACCGACTCGCAGTCGATGTTTTGAATGACTGATTCTGTGGGGACATTACAGTAAAGAGCTATTTTTTCTCGGATGCCCTGATCGAGCGGGAGTTCCGTGCGGCAGACGAGAATATCTGGCTGTATCCCGAACGAGAGTAATTTCTGAACACTATGCTGTGTTGGCTTCGTCTTCAGTTCACCCGGTTTATTCATATAAGGCAAAAGCGTGACGTGAATGAAAAGACAACTCTCGCGCCCGACCTCATAACTGACTTGGCGTATCGCTTCAATAAATGGTTGCCCCTCCATGTCACCGATTGTACCGCCGATCTCAGAGATGACGACGTCGACCTCCCCGCCCTCGGAAACTAGGTAGATATGTTCTTTGATCTCGTTGATGATGTGCGGAACGACCTGTACCGTACCACCTTCGTAGCCACCTGATCGCTCGCGCGTGATGACATTAAGGTATACGCGCCCTGACGTGATGTCACTTTCACTTGTCAAATTTACGTCGGTAAACCTCTCGTAGTGACCTATATCGAGATCAGTCTCCGCCCCATCCTCCGTCACAAATATTTCACCGTGTTGTGTTGGATTCATGAGTGCCGGATCAACATTGATGTAGGGATCAAATTTTTGGATGCTGACATTTAGACCTCTCGCAATAAGCAGTCGACCGAGCGCTGCAGCCGTGAGCCCTTTCCCCAAACCTGATACAACACCACCTGTCACAAAGATATGCTTCGTCGCCATCTTCACGTTCCTTCTTCATCATTCATTCAATTTGATTCTAGCGCTCATGCGCATAACCGAAAGATACACTGCCAAATCACCGAACATAAACAAACGCAACAAGTGACTAAACGATGTCAAAACGTATACGTCACGAAACATCCCCTCGACGTGATTCGAATGCGATCTACGCGATGTTGGCGTTTGACCTCTACAAACTATAACACGATCACGCCTCTTTCACACGTCATGAATGTACCGTGAGTACATCATCTAGAAGATATTTTTTGAAAAACAAAGATCTAAGTAAAGAGCTGCCCATGAAGGACAGCTCTTTGCACGTAACAAACACTTCTATCGCCGCAACTTATGCCAGCTACCTACAAACATTCGTGTAATAACCAGCTCACGCGTACGTTCCTCGATCAATCAATTACTTTTGGCGACGATGCACAACAAATGCAACGATGGCAATAACCAGTAACACCGCTCCAATTCCAATCAAGATATAGATTGTGTAGCTGCCTTTCTCAGGTGTTTCTTCGTCCACTGTAGTTGTCGGCAGCGAGACATCTTCAGTCGTAGGCTCCGTGACAGGTTCCGGTTTAGTCGTGGGTTTAGGCGCTGTCGTGGGCGTAGGCTCCGGTTCATCAGCTGTTTCAGGGCCAATCGTGAGACGACCGTCGACCTCCACCGTAAAGGCTCCATCTTTGCTCAGCGTCTTAATTTCATCTACGAAAATGTCAAGCATCAGTCCAAGCAGTGTCACTTGCTCTTTGCCGCCAAACATCTCATACCCATCACCGCCGCTTGCAAGGAAGTCGTTCGTCGCCAACGTGTATTCTTTAGTGGGATCGATCGGCTGTCCGCCTACCGTCACTTCGTCGATTTTCGAGAATTTGCCCTCGGCATCAGTGACAATCTTGAACGTCATACCTGCGACATGTGGAAAACCGCCAGCAGGCTCAGGATAGCTCTTTGAACCGAACGCCAATGCATCGATGATGTCCTGCCCAGATACCTTGATGACCGTTACCAAGTTCCCGAAGGGCAGCACAGTCATCGCATCACCCATCGTTATTTCACCGGCAGGAATGCTGGCACGTATACCGCCGCCATTTGTCAAGACGACATCGGCGCCCGACGCTTTGAGGATTGATTCGGTAATAAGATTACCGAGGTTCGTCTCACCGGCTCTGACGTGCTCACGCTCTCCATCAAGCTCGGTTGCCGTCTGACCGATTACTTTCTTGAGAACTTCATCGTTCGCCTTGTTGAAGTCATCAATCTTCTTCTGTACTTCGGCATCACCCTCTTTGTCACGCACGTCGGCGAACTTGATGAGCGCAGCCTCCTTCGATTTCAGTTCATCATCCTCAAACGTCAGCGTCACTTTACCGATGTTTTCAAAGTATGATCCCGTCTGTACGAGCAGAACATCTGAACCGTCTGCGTCTTTAATAACGGTGCCCTCATCGAATGTTGTGTGACTGTGACCGTCAATCACGAGATCGACATCTTTCAGCTTGGGAATCATAAGATCAGACCTGATGGCTGACTCTTTATCGACACCGAGATGCACCAGCAGGACGACGCAATCGACATCATCCTCGACTGCATCTATCTTTGCCTGAACTCCCTGAACAATTGCGTCAAGATCATCCTCCGTCGGCCCAGCGCCGAAGGACAGACCCTCTGTGTACCGTGGATCGGCTTTAACTTTTGTCTCGGGAGTCGTCACCCCGATGACAGCAATGTCAAGATCCTCCACTTCAAATATCTTGTGGTTGGCCTCAAAAAAGCTCGACTTATCTTCTTTCGTAATGTTGGCTCCCATAATCGGAAAGTTAGCCATGCCCTCTAGTTCTTTTAATCTTTCCGGTCCATAGTTGAACTCGTGGTTACCGCACGTCATTGCGTCAATACCCACCATGTTCATCAACTCAATGATGCTCTCACCATTCGACAACGTCGCAAAGTTCGTTCCATGAACAGTATCACCTGCGTCAAGCACTAGGACCTTGTGACCGAGAGCTTTCTCTTCTTCAATAATGGTTTTGTAACGAGCATATCCGATCGCGCCTGACTCAACAGGATTGCCATCCTTATCTACAGGTGCAGCCCCTTCCGCACGACCGTGAATGTCGTTCGTGTGGAAAATGACAACCGTGCCCTCATCGGCAAATGCGAATGCCGCAGGGAGCATCATGACCATTAGAGCAACAATGACGACAACAATTGCCAGCTTTCGAAAATTCTTCATGTTCCTCCTCCTTCATGTGTAAGAAGCTGTGGTTTCACTAATAACATCATAACAGAGCCAGTCACAAGGGCACCATTTTATCCTATTAAATCGTATGTAAAACTTTTGTTTGATTTGCCTTAGAAAGCTGAGGATATGACGTTAGAACCTTTATGTAAAGAAATTGGAGGAGTGTTATCTGCGGATAGAAGAAAGATCCGCAGATAACCAGTCTATACAAGTCAACGAAGACTCCTCCGGGTTAGACAATGCTAACCCTAGATATCATCATAACACATGAATGCATCATGTCAAATATCCGAAATCATTTCAATCATTCCTTGTGACGGCGTAGTGTCGCGCTTGCGCGTTCCAAAGTTCGCTGTATTTGCCATCAACATCTTGCAACAGGTCATCGTGTGAACCAATCTGAACCAATTCACCTTTGTCCAAAACGAGGATGCGATCGCAAAACTTGCAGGAAGATAAGCGATGTGAAATAAACACCGCCGTCTTACCTTCGATGATCTCGTTGAATTTTTCATAGATGTCACGCTCGGCAATGGGATCCAAGGCTGCCGTCGGTTCGTCCAATACGAAGAGTGGGGCTCCCTTTAACATCGCTCTTGCCATAGCGATCTTCTGCGCTTCTCCGCCCGATACCTCTACTCCTGATCCCTCAAAGCTCCGTGTCAAGTACGTGTCAAGTCCGTGAGCATTATAAAACGTCTTCATTCCCACGCGCTCAATCGTCTCCTTCGTTTTCTCGTCGGGAATATCTGTGAAGCACGTCACGTTATCTCTCAGGGTGAGCGCTAGGAGCCTAAAATCCTGAAAGACAGGCGAAAAGAGTTGGCCGATGACTTCGTCGGGCGTCTCATGGGCGTTATGATCGCCCAACAGAATATCGCCGTCGTATTCGTGATAAAGCCCTATCAAAAGCTTAATCAGTGTACTTTTGCCAGAACCGTTTTCACCCACGATAGCAAGTTTTTCTCCTGGTACTATGTCAAAAGAGATGTCCTTCAAAACAATTTTTTCCGATCCAGGATACCGGAAGCTGACCCCCTTTACCTGACAGAATGGCGCTTCGGTCACAGAAACCGGCACATCGCGTTCACCGGGGGTGGAAGCGAATGTGAAGGCGGGCGCAGGGGCAGACACTGATACGTGATCTCCACCGATTGCGTAGTATGACAACAATTTCTCACGGTACAGATCGGCAGCACGCAACATGCTGATGGAGTCGATCAGTTCAATCGCATAATAGGTCAGCTGTGTAAACGCACCGATAAAGAGCACGACCTCGCTGATACGAATGCCACCCTTGAGCGCTTTAATGGCGACGAAGAGGTAAATGACACCGTTCGAAAGTGCCGCCATAAAGGTCTCAATCGTAATGTTTTTAGTAAAGAGCTTCGAGAGTAAGGTGAACATCTTTTCCATATAGTTACGGTAGACACCCGTATAGTTCTTTGCCAACTCCTTGCTAAAGAGGCGAATGTCCTTGCCGCTCCTGTATTGGTAGATGAGCTTATTGTACACTTTGAGGTAGCGTAATAACGGCGCCGACTCCTGACCGATTTTCATGCTGTACTGCGTGTTGATCCACGCCACGATTTTTAGCGTCAGCGAAAACAGCGCAACAAAAACGACAGCGAACATAACGTCTAAAGTCCATGTCGGCATTCCGCCAAGCGATACGCCCCTTGAGAAAATGTCAACAGCAAGCACGATCGAAAACACAAGTCCGGCGATCGCCCCGCTTGCCTGACGGATGTGTGTGTTCTGAGATCCGAAGCCGAACACGTTTTTCCGCTCCAGACCAGCAAGCTCCGCCATACGTTGTTGCATGTCGTCGTTCTCCGTCCAGGCGTAGGGAATGTTCAGTAGGTGGTCGGCTTTACGCATTTCGTGCTTGCGTTGGAATTTTCCGAAATAATAAGCATTACGCTTGTCAAAGAACCCTCCGAGCGCAGAGAGGAGTAAGTATCCCGTGAGCAGTAAGAGAATCTGCCTCAACAGCACGGCGTAATCGGTTTTGACTAGCACCGCCTCAATCAAAATCTTGGAAATGATCATCGTCACAAAGGGCTTGACGGCCACCAAGACAGATGCGGCAATGCCGCCAACGAGCACCCTAGGCTCCAATTGATGCATGTAACGCAGAATGGATGCGAACCGTTTTAACTTTGTTTTCATCATACGACTCCTCCCGACTGCAGCGTTGTGTGCGGTTCAGAGAACGGCATGAACTCGTATTGCTCGCACGCATCTTCTTGGTAGTAGGCGCTCTGCGCCTCGTACATGGTGAAGTAGGCGCCTCCCTTGTCCATCAGCTCTTGATGGGTGCCCTCTTCAAGGATTTCTCCATCTTCGAGGAAGATGATGCGATCACAAAAGCGTGTGGATGCTAATCGGTGTGAAATAAAAATCGACGTCTTGCCCTGACTCATCGTGTCGTATTCTTCGTACATTCGGCTCTCCGCCAGCGGATCGAGCGCTGCAGTCGGCTCGTCGAGGATATTGATGGGAGCATCTTTGTAGAGCGCACGTGCCAGCAACATACGTTGGTTCAGGCCGCCTGACAAATCAATCGCCGACTCTGCGCTGTCACGCACGAGCTTCGTCTGTGCCTTATCCGGCAAATCATCAACAAAATCGGCAAATCCTGCCGTTTTAATGACGCTATGGAGTCTTTCTTTATCCACACGTGATCTTCCAGCTATGTTGGCAGCAATTGGCTCAGGGAAAACGGTAATATCCTGAAACACGGGGGAGAATAACTGGTAGTATTCCTCTTTGGAAAAATCTCTGCTATCTTTTCCGTCGATCAGAATGCACCCGTGTGTAGGTACCAAAAGCCCCATAAGCAAATGCATCAGCGTCGTTTTTCCAGCGCCGTTGATGCCCACGAGAGCAAGTTTCTCACCGGGAGCGATTCTCAAATTGAAGTTGGAGAAAATCAGCTTGTCGCTTTCAGGGTAGCGGTAGCTTACGTCGGAGAAAACGATTTCAGGCTGCATCGATACGACATCGGTCGTCAGCGTCCCCTCTTCTTCTCCTGTTTCCATCTCGATGAACGCTCTGAATTGTTCCATTTGCGCACTGAAAATGATGAGATCGTTGGCGTTTTGCACAATGTGGTTCATCCATGCGGAAAATTGCGTCACCAACGCAGCGAGGTAGACAAACTCCGAAACGAACAAGACACCTGTAAGGAGTTGGTGCGTGAGATAAATGTATGCCAGAACATCGCGAGTGAAGATTGCCAACGAGCTGACCAATATGGAGCCAACTTGGACATTTGATTCTTTCTTCAAATAAGAAGCATGTTGATCATGGTAGACGAGGAACAGCCTTTTCAGATGCGTTAGCAGACGAAAGAGGCGAATATCCTTGGCGTAGTGCCTGTCTTCTACAGTCCTGATGATATAGCGCTCCTTCTTTTCCGAATCGCTCCGCTCACGAATGTTCCGTTCGGTATACTTGCCGGCATAGATGCCATAGACGAGATGCAGCACAGTAGATAACAGCATTGCAAGCAACAGCCAAGGGTTGATGTAGATAATGTTCGTCGTGAAGACCGCCATCCCCGTTATGGCAATCAAAAAGCCGGCCAGATTGACCGCGAAAAAATGGATCGGTCCGCCATCTCCTCCTCTAGTCGTAATCGATTCAAGCTTGATAATCTGGTTCTGAACATCGGCGCTGATGAGCTGCTGATAGGGCATCGAGAAAATTTTGTCGTGCACAGGAACAGAATAAAGCCACATCATCGGTCGAGAGCCACGCGTCCTGAGCTTCGTGCGACAGACTTCAGTCAGCATCTTACAAACCGTCATAATAAGAAAAGCGTACAAGATAGCTAAGAGCGTGCTTTGCACCGAATCTCCACGCTCAATGCCCCTTATAAGGAGTTGCGGGATGCGGATCTGATAATAGATAGAAAGTATCGTTGTAGGAACGAATATCAGAATGAAAAAAATTCCGACAGGAAAGGTTCGATACCAGATGCGAAGATAATAGAAGGTATTAGCAAATATGCGATTCCTTGTTTTCGGTCGAGACATGTATGATTCCCTTTCTATACGATTTAATCCCGGCATACGCCTGACACCTCACACCGCATCAAGGAGATAGCAGGGTGAATGCGGATGTGAAGTGCAAGAATGGGTTAGTATATGCTAACTTAGTTTATAATGAAATGGCACCTTTGTCTAGGCGGAATTCAGTACACATGTTACACAGGAGCCTCTTATATCGACACGCTGAATCGTGTCGGTATACTGACGGGCTGGTGTGTAATTAAGATAAGGAAGTGATCCTCTTCTTCCGCTAAGACCTTTTCCAAAAGCTGAATAGACTCCGTGTCTAGATTGGCTAGCGGCTCGTCCAATATGATGATCTCCGATCCCCTTAAGAGAGCGCGCAGAACCATAAGCCGTCTGGCCTCCCCGCCGGAGTACTGGCCGATCGGCGCGTGCAGGACTTCCTGCGTAGCCAAATGGTCGAGACCGAGACGACGAAGGCCATTCATGAGCTCTTCATCACGAACAGGGCGGTACATACTGAGATTGTCAGCTAAACTTCCATCAAAGAAAATGCTGTATTGGCGCATGATGGTCACAAGATCGTTAAGATTATCGACTTTTTCCAGAGCTATACCTGACAAGTATATTTCGCCATCGTCGACGGGGTAGTAGCCGCAAAGCAGACTGAGGAGTGTTGACTTGCCTCGGCCGCTTTCGCCCTGAATTTGCGTTATACCCCGCTCCCCTATTTTTAGAGAGAAATCCTCAAGAATCGGCTTGTCGCTGTCAGGATAGGTAAAAGAAATCTTGTCAAAGGAAATGTCTTCTACCCTCTTGAGGTTGACGGCATCTTGAACGGGAGGAACGTCTTCGTAGGCGATCGTTTCGTTTATGTAGTTCAGATTTTCTCGAGCTGCTTTGAAGCGCTGCAAGTAGTTGCTCGTATAAGGCAAGTTGTCCGTAAAGTTGAACAGGATGCCCAAGACGGCAATGTAGTCGCCGATTCCCAAGGTTCCGTCAGACACGACGGTCGCGACGAACAGGAGAGCCACTATGCTGTAAACGTTGAGAAGGAGCTGGGCTATGTGAAAGCTGGCAGCCATCGAGCGGTGCCACTTCTTTCGGTTCTGAGTATATACAGCGGTACTCCGACGAAAACGACTGATGAAGAGTTTTTCTTTTGCAAAGTTTACGATTGTTTCAAGGCCGTTTAGGATTTCATTGAATAGGGAGAGATTGCTCTCGTCGGCTTTAATGGCCTGTTTTTCTAATCTGACAATCCTCTTTTTGAGAAGTTCCGGCAACGTAACGGCTAATGCCATGCCGATCAGGCTGACGACGAGCAAAGGAGGGTATATGGCGTATATAAGAAATAACCCAGGTATGCTCGTGCCCACTATTTGCAAAAAGCCGAAGATCCCCTGAAAATAGGAACTTTCTAAAATATTGATTTGACTTGTATAGGCATTGAGATACCTGCCCTCGCTGTGTCGGATGAACTGCGCATAGGGTCGCTTCAGTATGCTATCGAAGATGGCTTGCCTGAGGCGGCGCAGACAGTATGCGCTGATGCGCAAATAAACCTTTGAATAGAGATAGAAAGTAACTGGGATGATGAGAACCAGCGCCATGAATTTGGCAACCTCCTGACCTAGGACGGACGTGCTGCCGGCGACCGCCAGTTCTACCAGCCTGCCCTTGACGATCTGGAAGACGTGAATGGCCCCCTCCGATATGAAGATCAGCACGAGGGCAAGAAGAAAGAGGTACTTCTGCTCAAGGATCAAGGAAGTGAAAGTCAAGCCCCTAGTCTTCTGTTTCATACGCACCCCACATCACATACGTTGCCAGCTTGTACTTTAGACCGACTTGCTGCCTTCTCGACATCATTTTGATAAAAGTTATCCTTGCGGGACTTCAGGCACCGCAACTTGCCGTCATCTAACGCATACACCGTGTCGACACCGCCATACAGACGATCTGACACTTGGTGACTGATGAGGATGACTGTTCTATTCTGTATTCCCAAGATAAGATCCTCGATACGCTCAATATTCTCTGCATCTACGTTAGCAAGCGGCTCATCTAAGATGAAGATCTCGCTATCACGCAGAAAACCGCGTGCCAGAGACAGTCGCTTGCGCTCACCGCCGGAGAGATTGCGGCCACGCTCCGCCACGTCTTGCCCTTCCTCCTGTAGTGTGCTCAGACCAAGGGTTCGCAGCAGTTCTGCTATCTCAGCATCATCTGTTATATCTTCACAAAAGAGATTATCCTCCAACGTACCGCTAAAGATAAAAGCATCCTGCTCCACCATACTGATCAGGCTGGAGCGATCCTCTTCAGCCAAGTAAATATCGCCTCCGTCAGGTCGGAGGTAACCTGCGATAAGAGACATCAGACTGCTTTTGCCGCTACCGCTTGCACCGAGGACGAGAACCTTCTCCCCTTTCCTGACGGCAAGGTTTAGGCCGTCAAGAATCGTTCGGTCATCATAATTCAGGCTCAGATCGTCGACCTGGAGAACAAGTGAAGTATCCTGAACCGGCCGTGCGGGAACGGGATCAGAGTTCTTTTGCGGGACGTCAATATAGTCCAACACCGATTTGACGGCCGGCCGTGCCGAGATAACCGCCTCGACACTTCTGGCTAGCCAATAAATCTGACCGCTGATCGCAGAACTGAGCGCAAAAATACTGACAAAGTTCCCGGCGCTTATTTCGCCCCTGAAGACAAAGAAAACCGACAGCCCCGCTATGATGGCTTGAGAGACATACGTAAGAGCAGAGCTCATGCCGTTTGTGCGAGCGCGTGTCTCCGACCTGCGGATATCTTCTTTAACCAATTTAGACAAAGATGAATTAAACAGGTCAAATATCTTGCCTTCGATATGGTAGTTCTTTATGGCTTCTACACCCTTCAGTTTCTGAAGAAAACTGTCCGTGTGTTGGTCATTTTCCGCCTGAAATCTCTTCTGGGCTTTCGTCAATTTATTTTGCTGCGTCTTCGTGAAAAACACAGGTACAACATAGACAGCCAAAGAGACGATCGACATGCGCCAGTCGATCAAAGCGATCGAGGTCAACGTAACGAGAATATTGACGATATACTCGATCAGATTGCCGCCCATCGTCAGATACTGTAGGTCGACAAGGTTCATCTCGGCCGTATAGCTGCTCACAGACTTCGAGACATCCAACTCGCGGATGGCAGCCCTATTACGCAACAGTGAAGAGGTTAAGAAATCATCTTTTAAATCTTTCACAATATTCATCTTGGTCGCGTAGCGAATAATACCGAGAAGAAAACTGCCGGCCAAATAAGCGAGCAGGAATACAGAAAAAAGAACGAGCACCTCCCTTAGTCTCATCTCTATCTTTCCGACTGCGGCATCTATAAGTTGTCCCTTCAAAATACTGACTCGATTGAGAAAGACAACTTTTATGCAGATGAAGAAAAAGGTACCGGAAATCCCTAGAGTATGCTTTTTGAAATAGCGACGCATAAATCCTCCGCCTTATTGTCCACGAATAACAGGCAACGACCAATTTAGTTAGCATCAACTAACTCAGTAGAAAATAATATTAACATGAGCTTTTTGGAATGTAAAGTGCAGAGAAAGAAGACCTAATTTTACAAAATCCATTTCCGGTTGATGTTAGATCTGCAAACCAAAAACAGGAGCACCGTAAAGATCAGCAATATCGCAAAACTCAGTACCGGCGAAAGCGTATTCGTCGCGTTAATCATTCCCTTGAGAATATCGGCCCCATAGGTGAGCGGCAGGCAGTAGGAAACAGGGCGCAAAAACACGGGCAATTTTGCAATAGGCACAAACAAACCGCAGAGAAACAGCATAGGAAAGCGGAAAAAGTTTGAAAAGGTCTGCGCCTCAAACACTTGTTCAGCTGATACGGCGATGAGAAGTCCCATGAGAGAAGAGGTAATAGCAATCATCAAGACAGCAAAAAACGCGACTCCCCAAACCATTCCTTTTAAATCGACAAAAAAGCTCGCAAAAAAGACCGGAACAAAAGCATTAAACAAGCCAAAAAGGACAGTTCCTGAAATTTTTGCGAGAACGAGTGTATTCAGGCTGATGGGCGCCAAGAGCAGTCGCTCAAATGATCGCCCGCTCCGCTCAAACGTGATGGTGACGGCTAGCATGGATGTTGTGCCGAACAAAACACTCATCGAGATCAAGCCGGGGAGCAACTCCAAGATGCTTCCGCCTGGAGAGCGAATGAGTTGCATGAGCGTCCACGAAAGAGGAAAGATGATGCCCCAGCTAATGTTAGGCGGTTTGAGATAGTAGTTTTTGACATCTTTTTTCAAAATATTCCAGAACGCGATCCAACTTCTCATCGGCGCCCCCCTTTCTCTTTTTCCTCTTTCATCACAGACGATTCGATGCCGGTCAGTTCGACGAACGCATCTTCCAACGACGGGTGCAACTCTTTCGCTTCATAGACGTCGATTCCCTTTTCATGGAAAAATTGCATGACCGGGAGCAGTGATTGTCTGTTCTCCGTTTCCATCACAAGAGAATGATCCGCACCGATCATGACCTCGCTTCCCTCAAAGCGGGTTTGAAGTTCGGGAGCGAGTCTCTCGGCGTTTTCGCCCGTGACGAAGCGGATGGCGTGGCCATGTGTGACGCGCTCCATCAGTTCAGGAACGGTGCCCGACGCGACGATTTGCCCGTTCGCCAAAAAAGCGATGCGGTCGCAGATGCGCTCGGCCTCCTCAATATAGTGGGTGGTGAGTAAAATCGTCGTGCCTTGATGTTTCAAGCCCACGATCATATCGCGGATCTGCCTGGAACTTTCGACGTCAATCCCTGTCGTCGGTTCATCAAGAAACAAGATTTTCGGAGAATGGATGAGTGCCGCTGCGATGGTCAGTTTGCGACGCATTCCCTTGGAATATGCTTTGAAAGGGCGTTTGCCGGCTTCAGTCAGCCTGAATTGCTCCAAGAGCTCACGGGCTCTCGGTTCACGCTCGTCCTTTCGCATGCCGTAGAGAGCGGCACAAAAACAGAGGTTATCAAACCCGTCCATCTCGTTGTAAAGATTGCTTTCGTCCGGGACGATCCCCATCAAGGCCTGCGCCTTTTTCGTTTGTTTCTTTACGTCGATGCCGTTGACCGCGATGTCTCCGCCAGTGGGGCGAGAAAGGCCGATGATCATGTTGATGGTCGATGTCTTCCCGGCTCCGTTCGGCCCCAACAAACCGAAGATTTCCCCGCGCCGGATATCAAAGGAAATACCATCCACGGCAGTAACGTCTCCGTACGTCTTCTTAAGGTTTCTGACACTGACCATCTCCATGATGTCACTACCCTTAGTTAGTTAGAGTTCGAGCCGTGGCAGAACTCCATGACTTCATCGCTGCACGTACCTTTCTTCGGGCACTCCCGCTCTTCAACAGCGGGACAATCATCACGCATTTCGGGCTTACAATCTTCCCGCTCGATGGCCGCCAGAGCTTCAAGCTCTTTGGCAAGCTCGAATAACACCGGTCGCGCCACGGAATAATGCATGAAATAACCGCGTTTTTCCCCCACAAGCAAGCCCGCCTCCCGCAAGACTTTCAAGTGCTGTGAAATCGTTGCTTCAGCCAATCCGAGCTCGTTAGCCAGCGCCCGGACACAGTAGTTATGTCTCAACAGCAACTTCAAGATGTTCATGCGCGTTTCGTCGGCGATAGCTTTTAATACTTCTCTCTTATCCATGGTAAACCTCCAAAATCTAATTCGGCAAGAGCCTAATTAAATTATAATGCCCGCACTTAATTAGGTCAACACCGAATTAATAACAGTAACAAGATCAGTATCTTAGATTTTGAAAAGAGAGCAATGTTAAATCGAGACGACCCGGTTCAGCTTTCCGACAAGGGTAAAGTGCATCCTCACAATACCCTCATAGAATATGCTGTAAAGTTTCGCCGTTTCGGATGCGTTCCCTATACTCCGTTAGCACCTTATCTAACCCAATGATTTTTTCCAAGTGCATTTTTTCAACTTTACTTGTTTTTATGACTTGATTAATGCCACCATTTTTAACGACAATCCGCTTGTTGCCTGAAAGAGCCAGAAGGGGATCATGGGTCGCAATCAAGACGATTTTATTCTGGTCAACTAAGAGTCTCATTGCCTTGATCCGATTGATTCCGGCATTCTCGATCTCATCGATCAATACGATGGGTGAGGCGCTCAGCAAGGCGGTATCGGCAACCATTAAAGCTCTCGACTGACCGCCGCTTAAAGAGGTGAGAGGGGTACTCGGATCGAAGGTCTCGCCAGCCAATTCGTTTGCACATGAGATGACGTCATCGATCTTTTTTTCCGGTTTTCGTACCATTCGACTATAAGCATGGAGCCGTACGAAGTCTTTCACAGAGACATCCATCACAAAGTTCATGTTCTGCGATAACTGAGCAACCAATTGATGGTTAAGTGAGAAACGCCAAGACTCCGGAGGAACTACATTGTTAATCAAGATCCGCCTGCCCGTCGGAGTGTCGTTCTGAGCCATCCATTCAATGTCCGCCAGCAACCTGCTCTTGCCTGATCCTGTCGGGCCGACAATGCAGATAATCTCTCCTCTTTCGATCGTCACCTCGGTTTGCTCACGTTGTCCCGACTTATCCGTGCCGCCGATGATCGTCAGAGAGTCAACTGCAAACACTTGGCTTTTATCGAGCCCCTGCATGCTCGACATGAAGGCTCTAAAATGTTTGATCAAACTTTCATGTTCAAGCCCCATGTTTTCTAAAAATAAATATGGAAGATTGTAAATATACTCTGCCACTGTTTGGCTATCATTCTCAACAACCAAGCCATTGACATCGAAAAAGTCATCGACGTAAGGATACGTTGCACGCAATTCAGCAATCGTGAGTTTTTTCATTGCTTTCTCCGACTAATCCAATATCATCTTTCGCACATTACCTTTTTGCTTTTCTTTGCCGATTTGAGTCTCTCCCAAACAGTATGAGCAGAGAGCTGATGGCATACTGACCCTGAGCATTGCGCCGCGCAAGCTTTCGACCGCAGTTGCATGTTCGATGATGGCGGCCAGCTGACCCGCTCCCTGTCCGGTCATGCCATTGACATGGAGAATCGTTGCCAGAGGATTGGCCTGCCTGACTTTCAGGGCGAAGATCTCTCTTTCGGCCTGAGAGACGATATCTCCCTTCGTGATGACGATCACATCCGCCATTTTAAGCATGGGTCCTATTTTTTTTGGTGTGTCGATCCCCATCAAATTGTCGATGACACATACGGCCGTACAGTTTTTAATATGCGGTGAACATCTGTTGCATAAACCGGCGCTTTCGCTAATCAAGACATCGTAGCCGTGCCGAATACCCCAATCGACGCAGTCGTCGATGTTGCTCACGAAGTAATGGTCAGGGCAAAGGCTGCCAGAGAGACCGACCTTAGAGTCAATACCGTGGGCCGCATACAGCCTGTCATCATTAGTTGCCAAGCAATCAAACTTCATGACACCTACTTTAAGCGCTTTCGGTTTCAAAACTTCCAGCGCCTTCAAAATAACGGACGTTTTACCGGAAGAAGGCGGACCGGAAACAGTAAGAAATCTCATCATGACCTCGCTTCTATCATTCGTCTATTACGCATGTCTCTCCTTGCCTTTCCGGCACAACAAAACGAGGAAAAATGGAGCCCCCAATACGGACGTTATAATGCCGACCGATAACTCGACTGGCTGGAAGACCGTTCTCGCGACCGTATCCGACAATGTCAACAGAATGCCGCCGAACACAGCAGACAAAGGAACGAGATAGCGGTGATCATTGCCGACAAAAAGCCTAGCGGAATTTGGCGCGATGAGGCCGACAAAGCCTATTGTACCGGCGACGCTTACGGCGCTTCCAGCCAGAACGGCCGCCGTAAAAATAATCAGCAGACGATAGACACGGATAGGCAGACCTACACTGCTCGCGACATCATCGCCTAAGCCTAACAAGTTCATTTTAGGACTTATGATTAAACTCACGGTTAGAGCGACAAGGCTGTAGGGCAAGATCGTCTGAAATGCCGTCCAGCTTCTTCCCGAAAGGCTTCCCATAAGCCACGAATACGTCACGTCCAAGATGTCGCTATGGATCATCATAAGGCCTGATGTGATCGCTCGGAGGAGATTTGATACGGCCACCCCCGCTAAAGCAACATGAACGATCCTGTCTCTGCTTGACGTACTTGTGAGCAAATAGACTAGAGCAGCGGCCGCCAAAGCACCGACGAAAGCGGCAACCGGTATACCCTCAATTCTTTCCGGCAACAGCGCCATGATGATGACAGCTGCCAAGCCCGCTCCGGCGTTGACGCCGATGATGTTAGGGGATGCCATAGGATTTCGGATAAGTCCCTGCAACAAAACGCCTGCAACCGCAAGATTCATGCCGACAAGAACCCCCGTCAGAATCCTAGGTATCCTAACATTAACAATGATCTGGTTGATCAGTTCTCCCTCTACATTTCCCTTAACCAACTCCAGAATTTCCCACGCGGAAAACTTGATCGTACCCACCATCGTACTGAAAAAAACGATCAGGATGAGAGCACAAGCTGAGACAAAGATGAACGCTAATCGGTACGCCTTAATGTATTTGAGGGCTTCAGCAGGTTTTTTCAACGGCAAATGCTCTCCATCGCGACTATTTTACGGACGACAGAATCGTTTCAGCCGTAATGCGTATCATGTCTTGACGAGAGGAGCGATTTGGATTCACCTTAAACGGCAAAATCATCACGCGCCCGTTCTTAACGGCATCCAACCCCGCCCATTTGGGGTCGTTGACGTACTTTTGCAACAACGCCTTATTTTGTTCTTTATCATTGCTGCCTGCCATAATGAATACAATATCCGGGTTCTTTTCCAAAATCGTCTCAACGTCAAAGTTGACAAAAGACGCTGTAGCGGCACCTGGCAGATCGTCTGGCACGATGTTCTCGATCCCCAAAGCCTCTAATACGGCGCCGAAACCTGAAGCTTTCTGAGCCGCTTTGACAGTATCGCCGTCATTGATGATGACGCCTGTCTTGATGTCCGTCTGCTCAGCGATCTTCTTCGCGTATTCCGCAGAGAAGGCGTTGAGCTCATCGATGTATTGCTGAGCCTCTTTTTCTTTGCCGATCAGTTCAGCCAAAAACATTAAAACGTCGTTGTCTGAAAGCTGTTGATTCTTAGCCGGATCAAAGTAATACACGGGAAATCCCGTCTCCTCCAAGGCCTTGACGATGTCACCGTGGTTCCTGGTGTGAGCCAGAATCAGATCGGGTTTCACTTCGTAAATGGCCTCGATGTTGATATTCTTTGATTGTCCGACGCTCGGGAGGTTCATACCCTCTTCTCGAATTTTATACTCGTCCACCTTGGCAACAGGTGTAACGCCGAGACTGAACAGTTCTTCTATTCTTGCGGAGTTTAACGCCAGTATCCGCTCAGGCTTAACCGGTATCGTCACCTCGCGTCCCAAGTCGTCCGTGACAGTTTTCATGGCAACTTCCGGCTCAGCTTGTGAGCTTTCCGGTGGCGAGGAACTCTCGGGAGCAGACGAACTTTCCGATGGAGATGAACTCTCGGGAACGGACGAGCTTTCCGAAGGAGTCGAGGGGCTTGTTTGCCTGTCGGCACAACCGCTCATGGCTCCAAACAACAAAAGTGCACTTAGTAAAAGTGCAAAGATTTTCTTACTTTTATACATGATCACTATTCCTTTCCAATGTTTTATATAAACTCATTTATTCTTTCGCTTATTTTCTAATTTCAACCCAGCGCCCGCCGCCTTCACTTTCAGTAAGAACCCTGTAGTTGTTCAATCCTGCCGTTTCCACCATGGCCTTGAACTCGGCGGGGTTGGGTCTCGTATCCATTCGTTCTTTCAACCTCTGTTTAATGCTGCCTTGCAATCTGGCTCTCATGCTGTCGGGAAGATATCGCCCCAGACCACCGCCTACAATCGCAACGCCGCCCGGCTTTAAGACGCGTTCGATTTCTTTCAGACCCTTTTGCGGCTGAGCCCAAAACCAGATAGATCCTCTGCTCATAATGAAATCGGCGCAATCGTCCTCCAGTGGAAGCTCATGGACGTCGGCCTTTATGTATTCGACATCGTTATCAACGTTCAGCTCTTCAAAGTTCCGCCTCGACATGTCCAAAGCGTCTTGAGAGAGATCGAGAAAGACGATCTTCATGTGTGTAATTTTTGCCAGTTCCATGCCGAGCCAACCGGGTCCCGAGCCAATGTCCAGAGCGACACCGTGCATCAAGTTATAATCATCGACAAACTGTTGCACGAGGAGCGGATACATGGGTTTCAACTGATCATAGTTTTCGTTTGAAATGAGCATGTTAATCGCCTTTCTTGTCATGGCTGCCATACTTGTCAAAAGCGTCGACGGCTTCGAGATAAAAATCCCAGCCCTTCCATTCTGTGAGTTGTTTCATCTCTTGACTCGTTCCGGCTAGCGGGACGTTTTCATTAATTGTCCAAGTATCCTGTTCCGCCAAATACGTCTGCATTTCCAAGCCTGTCAGCTTATCCGCAAGAACCGACAAGCGTTCACTTACGCCTTGTTTCCAGACGATGAGTTGGGGCAGCGGAATATAACCTTCATTCGCCTTATTGATTTTTACTCGTCCTTGTTGCGCGATGCTCGCAAAGGATAAAAGCGTCATGGACATGTCGTACTGACCGGACGCGACAAGTCTGAGCATGTTGGCTGGCGAGCCGTCGTAGACCACTTTTTCTTCGAATTTCGCAAATTGGTCGGGATAATTCGCTTTTAAATAGCCGCCAACGGCTCTACATAACGGCTTATCGCGATCAGGGAAGATAACACTGTACTTATCATTGAATAAATCAGTCCACGACCCGTTCAGGTCTTCCGTATTTACCTTTTCACTGTTGTAGATCATGGCCAATGGCGTGACCGAGATCGGATAGAAAATACCTTTAGGATCGCAGAGACGACTCATCTCTTCCCTTATCGGGTTTAACTTGGCATATTGACCTGCCAAGTCTGAAAACAACCGCCTTCTCGCTTCTTCTTTAAGTGACGCGAATTCCGTCGCATGCGTGATAATAACATCGGGCATGATGCCTTTTTCAATTGAAGGCGTCAACCATTCCTCTGTACAGTCAGATGAGTATTCCGGATCGTGCGGAGTAAACAGCTGAATGCTGTCCCCGATTTCTTCTTCAAGATCTTTAAGACTTGCCTTTATGTAGTCCAACATACGGCCACGGACATTGACCGGCGTATGTAGCATAAAACGAATCAAGCAAGCCACCTCCCTTCAAAAAGTTTTAATCGTTGTTTAAAAATGGCTTAAATCTCTGCCGGCACAACGACCTTGTGGCGGCATTTTTTAAAATCACACACGTGTACACGCACGTCGTAAACATCTTTGACAGACTCCTCTGTGATCACTTGCTCACTTGCGCCCGCACGAT